>CACWOX010000001.1 GCA_902762615.1 uncultured Ruminococcus sp.
AGCCTATATTTTGTGTCAAATAACATATTTAAATTCATAGCTGCACAATATATAGATTCATATGCGAACTATAGTTCAATTAATTGGGATTCTTTTAATTAATGATTAGTTGATATTTGCCCTGTATAATAAAGGATAAGAAGGCATTTGAGCGTCATTTCACATGCGTTTCAAATGCTTTTTTCACCCCTTAAACAGGTTCTTATATAATCCACAATTATATCTATTATCCACCAAATTTATTACAATTATAGTCGAAAATTTCCAATGTTTTTTATTCCGACATGTTGACATATCAACAATTTACAGCTATAATTAAATTACTTGTTTGTTAATTGGTTTGTATGCTGTAAATATAGCAGCATATGTTTTTCCCTGTGTTGTGAAAGGACGAATTACGATATGCAGGAAGACAGATTTGAATTGTTTGACGTTTCGGTATCGCTCATATGCAAAAGCATTCAAAAAATTAAGAGCGAGATCATGCAGTCCTACGGGCTGAAAAGTTCGCATGTGCTCTTTATGGTGCAGCTTGGCAAACGGAAAGAGGGACTTACCGCTTCGGAGCTTTCCAAAGCGGGACACATGGACAAGGCGCAGATTTCCCGCGTCGTTTCTGAGCTGACCGACAAGGGCTTTATCACCCGATGCTCCGGAAGCACACAGAAATACAAAAACAGATTTACCCTGACAGAAGCCGGCAGAAGCATTGCAAATGATTTAGACAATCTGATCGGCAAAGCGCTGGAATATGTCAGCGGCTCCATTCCCAAAGCCGATCTTGAGATATTCTACCGAACGCTTTTTACCATAAGCGACAATCTGTTTTCACTCACCGAGGAACCCGAAGCGCTTGTCACCGCTCATTAAGTCCTTTCGATTTTACATAATGTTTGTTATTGGTTTAATTATTGATATGCATTTCTACGTTAGGAGATTTATTTTATGTCAAAAATAAGAATTATCACCGACTCTGCAAGCGACATCTCGGAGAAGCACGAGAAAAAGTACAACATCAAGGTTGTTCCCTTCAAAGTTGCCATAGGCGATAAGTCCTATGTCAGCCGTGTGGATTTCAGCAACGAGAAATTCTACAGCATGATGGAGGCTTATGACGGTCTGCCTCTCACCTCGCAGTTCACCGCCTTCGAGTTTCAGGAGGTCTATGAGGAGATGTACAAGGACGGTGTGACCGACGTGATCTGCGTTCTGATCAATGCGCAGGGTTCGGCAACCTACAACAATTCCATCATGGCGGTCGACAATTTCTATGAGGACAATCCCGAAGCGGTCGGAAAAATCCGTTTCATTTCCATCGACGGCAGAAGCTACACCGGCGCATACGGATACGCCGCCGTCGAAGCTGCAAAAATGGTGCAGCGCGGCGCAAGCGTGGAACAGATCGTAGATTTCATCAACAACTGGGTGGAAAACTGCACGATATTCTTTGCGCCTTATTCCCTCAAATACGCAAAGAAATCCGGACGCATTCCCGCGGCTGCCGCGTTTGTGGGCGACGCGCTTGGCTTAAAGCCCATTATGCGGATATTTGACCACGTCATCACCACCGACGAGAAGGTTCGCGGCGAAAAGCTGATCATTCCCACCATAGTCAAAAAGACAGCAGCCGAAATCGAGCCGCAGACGCCGTATTGTATAGTTTACGGCAATGATTCTTCGGTGTGCGATGAGCTTGCAAAGGCGATGTACCAGAAATTAGGCTATCCTCCGGCTGGATTCTATCAGATCGGCGCTGCCATTGCGGTCAACGCGGGTCCTAAAGTGGTCGGCACCATCTTCAAAAAGAAGAGATAGGCGCCTGTTATCGGTATTATCATTAAAAGATCAGCCCTGTGAGCAATATTTTGCGGGATTATGGCGAATATTGGAAAGCATACTTGCAATTTCAGCAAACAGGCTATATAATATGATATGTCGCTAAGGCAAAGCCTCAGCCAATACAGTTGAAAAGAGGAATTATGTTTATGAGCGAAGAAGTTAAAGAAACAAAAGAAACACAAGAAGCACAGAACATGCCTTTCACCCCCAACGAAGGCAAAGACCTTGTTATAACCACCGACGACGGCAGCTTTGAGCGCTATCCCGTCAAGACCCCCATCATCAAGAGTGGCGACGACCTTGTCGCTCTGCTGAATGAACTGGTCAAGCCCTACCTTCAGGAAGGCGATATGATTTACATGAGCGAGAAGATTCTCGCCATCAGCCAGGGACGTGCCTTTAAGATCGAGGACATCAAGCCCTCGCGTCTGGCTAAGTTCCTCACTAAATTCGTCTACAAGTCACCCTACGGCATCGGACTCGGCATGCCTGAGACTATGGAGCTGGCAATCCGCTCAGTCGGCAGACCCAAGATCATCTTTGCCGCCATCATTTCCGGCATATGCAAGCTCTTCGGCAAGCGTGGCGTGTTCTACAATATCCTCGGCCCCGCAGCCAGAGCCATCGACGGTCCCTGCGACTGCACCATTCCTCCATACAACGGATACGCCAAGATGGCTCCGGACAAGCCGCATGACGCCGCAAAGAATTTCACCGAGGCAATGAACGGTCACCAGGTTATCGTTGTGGACGCTAACGACATTGGCGTAAACATTCTCGGCAAGCCCTCTCAGGATGTTCCCGACGAATATTATGCAAAAATATTCAAGGACAATCCTCTCGGTCAGGGTCATGAACAGACTCCTCTCTGCATTGTCCGCAAGATTGGCTGATTGCTTTTCATTTATAGCATTAATAAAGAGAAACAAGAATCCCGATTCGCATTTTGTTTGTGTGCGAATCGGGATATTTTATTGGATAATTGAATTGAAGTACAAGCGTTAGCAAAACAACAAAACAGCAACGCCGCGCTTTAGTCGGTTTCCGCTTTGTCGTAGGACACCGAAATAATGATATTGTTGTCGATGATGGTGACGTTCTTGAACTTGACATTGTGAATAAGATCGCTGACTATGCCGGCGGTTTTCTCCTTGAACCAATCCTTGATGCTCTGCCACCAGCTCTTATCATCCTGCTCGTTCTTGTCCACTTCAAGACCGAGCTGCTTGATTGTTACTTCGGTGATTTTGTCATTGAATTCGCTTGTGTCATAATATATCATTCCGTTGTGAATGTCGATATTGTCACTGACAACATTTTCTCCGAAATACTTGACCAGAATATCGGCAGGCAGGCTTACCTTTCCTATATAGGCGCTTTCAAGCGAGATGACTATGTAGGGATCGTCATAGCTCAGCTTTGCAACAGCTCTGATAGGCCAAGAGAAGCCCTTGTACCTCACGCGGCTGTAGAGCGTGATCTTGTCGTTAGCCACAACCGAGAAAAGGTCGTCCACCTCAATGCCGTGCTCGGAGGTTTTTTCCGCGGATTTCTCAACCAGCGTCTTGAGCAGAAGGTTGACTTCGTCGGAATTAAAGGAAATCTGCTTGTCGGAAATCATCTCAAGTGCCGAGTCGATTATAACATCCGACATCTCGGCTTTGATCTCGGGAGCGGTCGGCATTTCGTCTCTCGTAGCCAGGAAGAACAGCACACCCGCACCGATCACAACAACGACAAGCAGGAAAATAATCAACGCGCCTAATGCACCGAAAATCTTCAAAACTACATTCGGCTTTTTGGACTTTTCAGGCTGAGATACAGCGCCTCCGCGAGCAATATTCTTCTCATTGCCGCCGCTTTTCACGACAGCCTTGCCGCTCTTCTGTTCCGGAGTCGGACTGCCTGTGGCAGCCGATTCAACAGGTCCGCTCGTAGGATTGACTCTCTCACCGTCCGCCGTGCTTCCGCCCAGAGGGATAGCCAATGTTTTTTCTTCTTCCATTTTTCATTTCTCCTTCTTAAAAAGAATTAATAAAGAATATTGAATTTGCATTTCATTATGTCGGTGATAAACATGATGAAAACACAAATAACGCGCTTTATTTTTTCAGTTCAAGTATGGTAACGCCCGTCTCGCCTTCCCCGTAAACGCCAAGTCGGAAGGATTTGACACTGGGATGCTTGCGGAAATGCTGATGAAGCCCCGCACGCAGCGCACCCGTTCCCTTGCCGTGAATCACGCGAACCTCGCCCAGCTTCATTACAACGGCATGGTCGATCACGCGGTCAACCTCAAGGATTCCCTCTTCCACTGTGCAGCCGCGAACGTCCACCTCAGTCTGCACCTTTTTGGTATCAATGCTGCGGGTGGTGCCGCCCTTCTGAGGACGCTTCTGCCCGTTGAGCGTCACCTTGCTTTCTTCCACAAGCCGCAGCTCGCTCAGCTTGACGCGGGATTTGATAATGCCCATCTGCACTTCCACATTGCCGGATTTATCCGGCAGACGGGTCACAGTGCCGCGCTCGTCGATACCGAACACCTCCACCGTGTCGCCTATCTTGAGCGCACGCGGCAGTACATAGCCTTCGTTGGAGCGCGTTTCCACCGGATTGACCGAATCCTCTATCCTGCGCAGCCGTGCGCGAAGGCTTGCCTTTGCGTCGCCGTTGAGAGCGGATATCTTGGCGGACTCGTAATCCTTGCGCAGACGGTCGATTTCTTTGAGCAGTTCGTCCGCCTCAGCCCTTGCCTGAGAAACAATACGATCGGCTTCACGCCGTGCGCCTGCTATTTCGTCGCGCTTTTGCTGTTCCAGTTTGCGTTCCTTTTCGAGCATTTCAGCCTTCAACGCCTCGGATTCCGCGCGGATTTTATCGGCTTCCTCCAATTTGCGCTCCATCTCCTGTCGGGAGCTGTCGAGCTGCGCCACAACGTCCTCTACGCGGGTATTGTCGCCCGAAACAAGCGTCTGCGCTCGTTCCACCACTTCATTCGGCATACCTAAATGCGCGCATATCGCAAAAGCGTTGGAACGCCCCGGCAATCCGATCAGCAGCTTGTATGTCGGGCGCAGCGTTTCCACGTCGAATTCACAGCTGCCGTTTTCCACGCCCGGTGTTGTGAGGGCATAGCTTTTCAGCTCGGCGTAATGGGTAGTCGCGGCAATCCTTGCGCCTTTGCCGCGAAGCTGCTCGATGATGGATTCCGCAAGCGCAGCGCCTTCAATTGGGTCGGTGCCCGCGCCAAGCTCGTCCAGCAGCACGAGGGAATGATCCCCGGCGGAGGCAAGAATCCTGATGATGTTGGTCATATGCGCCGAGAAGGTGGACAGCGACTGCTCGATGGACTGCTCGTCGCCGATGTCGGCAAGTATGTTTTCAAAAACCGAGATCCGGCTGTTGGCGCCTGCCGGAATCATCAGTCCGCACATTGTCATTGATGTAAGAAGTCCCAGCGTCTTGAGCGTGACGGTCTTGCCGCCTGTATTGGGACCGGTAATCATCAATGTGTCAAATTCGCCGCCCAAACGAATATCGGAAGGCACGACCTTCTTTTTGTGAATGAGCGGGTGACGCGCTTTTTTGAGGTCGATCACTCCGTCGGCTGTCACCACAGGAAGCGAAGCGTCCATGTCGTAGGCCAAATTCGCCTTGGCAAAGAGCAGATCGAGCGCTATCATATTGTGGTAGCTCGCAATCAGCATGTCGGCATTGTCGCCGCATTCGCCGGACAGGGCGGTGAGAATCCGCTCTATTTCCTCCTGCTCACGACCTTTGAGCAGCTTGATGTCGTTGTTTGTCTCCACAACCGCCATCGGTTCAATGAATACCGTCGCGCCGGATGACGAGGTGTCATGCACCAGACCTGCCACCTGACTGCGAAATTCCGCCTTGACAGGTACCACGAAGCGTCCGTCGCGCATGGTGACAAGCGCGTCCTGCAAATATTTCTGGTAGGTGGCAGACCGAATGAGCTTGTCGAGCTGCTCACGCACGCGGCTTTCGGCACTCTTTATCTTGCGGCGGATGTCAAAAAGCTCCGCCGAAGCGCGGTCGTTCATCTCGTCGGGACTGTCGATGGAAGTGACGATTTTGTCCTCCAAATGGTTGTTTGAAGCAAGGGTCATAAAAAGCCCGTCCAGCGATGTGGAAACGCCCTCGCAATGACTGCGCCAGTCCCTCAGTGTACGTATCGTGCGCATGACCGATGCAATCCGCAGCAGCTCGCCCATCGAGAGCACGGCTCCCGACTGCGCCCTTCTGAGAGGATTGGCAATATCCGGCGCACCGGCAAAGGAAGGCGTGCCGAATCTGCCTGCCAGCATATGTGCGTCTGAGGTCTGCTGCAGCATTTCGTGAACCTTGTTCAGGTCAGTCTGCGGCTGTACTCTGAGCGCCTCATCGGCTGTATCGGCACAGGAGCATTTTGCCGCGAGCATCTCCAGTACCTTGCCGAGTTCCAGCACTCTGTAATCTCTGTTTGTTTGGTTTTCCATTATTTCTCCGTTACTGTTGTTTTGAAATCTTTATCACACGCTTTGCATAGCCGCTTCAAATTCCGCATCCGTCATGTTGACCTTTTCAGCAGCCTGCGATACCGTCAGTATACCGTCCCTGACAAGGCTGACAAACGCTTTTATCTTGCCTTTTTCTTCGCCTATTGCCATGCCTTTTGCCTCTCCAATGGCAATACCTTCTGCTCTGCCTTCCGCTCTGCCTTCCGCTCTGCCTTCCGCTCTGCCTTCCGCTCTGCCTTCCGCTCTCCGCTCTTCCTTCTGCTTTCTGTTCGGCAAAAGTTCTTGCTTCATCGTATTCGGTAATAAACATACTCTTTACCTCCGCTCTGTTGGAAATTAAAAACTGCTTGATCAATGAATCTTCCGGCAGCTCCGCGATTGTTAAATCTATCGCCACTGAAAGATTGCGCGTTCTTTTCAGGTTTTCCCTGACGCTGTACACAAAATGAGAATAATCATTCAGCGCCTTGCATTCCTTCAACAGTTCATCGTTGTGACCGTAGTTAATGTTTATCATCGTTACCCGTAGTTCGATATCCGGTTCTGAGCCAGGCGAAAAAGCGTCCGACAGTTTCAGGATGATCTTATCCTCGGTTTCCTTCAGTCCATTGTAAAAACAGACGCATTTCGGCGTCGGAGCGTGCTGCTGCAAAGAACTGAAGCGATGATAGTTTTCGTGCGTCTCGATATAGCTGTCGTAAATCATTCCCGCATAAATCAACATTCTCATCGGCATATTGGGATTGAAGCTCGACTGATGCTCGTAAAAGTTGAATGTATCGGCAATCAGGAAGGACACATCGTTCTTCATCCCCATATATACCGCGTTTTCGATTGTATTGAGGGAAATATCCTCAGGATCAGTGTAATGTGAGCCGTTCATGGCATTGTAAAGGCTCAGCGTCCATTCTTTTTTGTCCGGATTGCCAAAGATAAATTTGAAAAGGCGATCCTTGTATTCACGATTCACTTTGCTGTCTGACATTTGATCATTTACTCCCGTTCATTTTATTTACAAAGTCGCTGCTTTTCGCGGTCAGCTCCACCCATGCGGGACGGAATCCGCTTTTGACGGCGTTTCGCGCAGACCTGACATTCGACCACGCCGCGCAATAAAACGGCACCTTGCCCACATGCATTATCTCGAGAGCAAGCCTTGATGTGACCGCCGAAGCAATGCCCCGCCTGCGGTATTCCGGCAGCACGTCCACCCCTATCTGCCACATGCTTTCGCAGTCGGCGGAAGCACCCGCCAATCCGACCAGCGTGCTTCCGTCAAACGCGCCGACCGTCAGAACATCTCTCTCGCTGTGCTCCGCACAAATCGCGTTGCCGAACTCCGGAAGGTAATATTCTTCAAATTCCGGTTTTTCCATCACCCGCAGTGCAAAATCGCAATCCAATGGCAATGGCTTTATTAACTCCGGCACCGGCAGATAATACCTCGCCATGAAGCAAACCTTATGACCGTACTTCATCAGCTTGTCGTTCAAGGCAAGAATGGCAGGCGTTTCAAAGGATCTTACAGCTCCGTACTGATTTATGTATTTCTCAGCAAACGGCGCAAAATCTTCACTCACCGAAGCCAACACATTATTTCCGTAGGAAACAATCTGGAAAAAGAAAGGCAGTTCCAGATATTGGCGGGCATTTTCGTTTTTGCGTGAGATAACGACCTTATTCCCGGCAGAACAAAAATCCTCCGGTTCGCAGCTCAGATCAACCGCCGATTGCTCCATTGCTGTACGAAGAATTGTATCGTATTGTGTTGGTTCAATCATGTAATCACGCATATTTTTCATCTCAATTGTATTCTACATCATCGTATGCAAAAATTCAAGTGTCGTAAGGCTCTTTTCTAATTTGGATATGGCAAAGGCTTCCGCCGCATCGGAAAACTGTTTAAGGCTCTCGTCCTGAAGCGAGAAGGCAAAGAGCTTCTTGAGGTCGGCATACACCGAATGTCTCATGGCAGTCATGGCTCCCCTGCCCAGTTTGATGGCGTATTCGCCGCCCTTCACGCCGCACTTATCGCAGGTGATCTGCCCTGTGGCAGGTATAAAATACATCAGATCATGCTCGTAGGCGCCGCATTCACGGCACATCACAAGATCGGGCATATAACCCGAAATGCTCAGCATCCGCATCTCGGCGGCAGCCTTGACCAGCTGCATGGGACGGCTGTTCTCCGAAAGGTACCACAGCGCAGCCCGCATCAATTGCAGGAATCCCGCGGCGGGCTGTTCCTCCGGCACAAGTTCCATTGTGAGCTGACAGAGATACTGCGCCGCCGAAAGCCGCAGAATATCCTCCCTCAGTCCCGTGTAAAGCTCCTCGTACTGGGATTCGTCCATTATGTAATAATCCCTGCGGCGATACAGCTCAAAATGACCGTAGACAAATTGAGCCGTCGCCGTGGAATTCTTGTTTTTCATGCTCTTTGCACCCTTTGCAAAGGCGCTTATTACGCCGTGAGAGTCGGTCAGGATCGTGCAAAACCTGTCGCTGTCACCCGATTGGCTGACCTTCAGCACTATTCCCGATACCGTCAGATTCATTGTGATCACCTCCGCCGGACTCATCCGCAGCCGCGTTTACCGGCTCCGGCTTACAGACATACCCCTGTGCATATACGTCTATTCCACGGCTGAGCAGATAATAATCCACCCTGCCGGTCTCAATAAATTTTTCCCACGCTTCCCTGCTGTCCATATCTTTTAGATCACCCGATTATTTTGGATTTATTACTATCATTGACAGAATATTAAAAATAATCGGTGCGGGTCTGCATTATTTACAAAAAGTTTTTGATTATTCCAGGAAGTGACAGGCTTATTTTTCCTCGACATAGCCGAAGCGTTTGAGACCGCCCGCCTTGTTCCTCCAGTCCGGCGTCACCTTGACCCACAGCTTGAGATTGATCTTTGTCTCGAGGAATTTTTCAAGGTCTTCACGGGCATAGCTGCCTATCTTTTTCAGCATGGCGCCGCCCTTGCCGATGATGATTCCCTTGTGGGACTCCTTCTCGCAATAAACGGTCGCCTCGATATCCATAATAGAGCCGTCGGGACGTTCCCGCATTTTTTCTATCTCCACCGCCGTGCCGTGGGGAACCTCATCGCTCAGCAGCCGAAGCATTTTCTCTCGGATTATTTCTGCCGCGATGACTCTCTCCGGCTGGTCGGTCAGCGTGTCGTCGTCAAAAAAGTGGGGACCTTCCTCCGCCATTTCACAGAGCTTTCTGATCAGCTCTTCCAGACCTTCGCCGTCCTGCGCGCTGACCGGAATGACGCCGGCGAAATCGTACAGCTCGGCAAATTGAGAGATTCGCTCAAGCAGCTTGGTTTTATCGCTCAACCTGTCGATTTTATTGATGGCAAGCACAACGGGCATATCCAGCTTTTTGAATTTCTCGATAAGCTCCAGCTCGGCTTCATGTAATTTGCCGCTTTCCTCCACCACCATCAGACAGAGATCGACGTCCCCGATGCTGTCCACAATGGTCTTGACCATGTAATCGCCCAGCTTGTTCTTCGGCTTGTGCATACCCGGCGTATCGGTAAACACAAGCTGCGTCTCGCCGCATTCTCCCGCATTCATCACACCCATGATCTTGCTGCGTGTGGTCTGCGGCTTTGCGGAAACGATAGCAATTTTTTCGCCCAGAAGTCTGTTAAGCAGCGAGGATTTTCCCACATTCGGCTTGCCCACAATGGCAACAAATGCCGATTTGGTATTTAATTTGTTTTCCAAATCATTCCACTCCGTATCATTCATTTTGTTTACGCCAATATTATACCACATCAATTACACTATGAAAAGATTTTTGCAGGAAATTTATCTTTTTTTAAGGAAACGCATTTTTCTGTAAATTTCACATAAACTTCATAATAATCATTCCATTTGATATTGACAATCGCCCCCATTGGTATTATAATAAAATCGTAATTAGATTGAGCTCAATCTAATTTAACTAAATAAAATTTAACAGGCAGGAGGTATAACAAAATGTCAGTCTATGATTTTACCATGAAGGACGCGCAGGGCAACGAGGTTAATCTCGCGGATTACAAGGGCAAGGTGCTTCTCATTGTCAACACGGCAACGGGTTGCGGATTTACACCACAATATGAGGGCTTGCAGGATCTTTACGAGAAATATCAGGCGCAGGGGCTGGAAATTCTCGACTTCCCGTGCAATCAGTTCGGCAATCAGGCGCCCGGCACCGAGGAAGAGATTGTCGATTTCTGTCAGTCGAGATACGGCGTGACTTTCAGACAATTCGCCAAGATCAGCGTCAACGGCGACGATGAGCACCCTCTTTACACCTACCTCAAATCACAGAAGGGCGGATTTCTCGGCAGCAGGATCAAGTGGAATTTTACCAAATTCCTTGTCGACCGCGAAGGCAATGTGGTGGAGCGCTTTGCTTCCACTGTCACGCCGGAAAGCATCGAAAGCAAAATTAAGGAGCTGTTATAATGAATTACTCATATGAACCGCAGGGCGTTTGTCCCATGCAGATCGACTTTGACATCGACGGCGACGTCATCACCAACATCAAATTCACAGGCGGCTGTAACGGCAATCTCAAAGCCGTCTCCAAGCTGGTCAACGGCTGGACTGTCGATCAGATAGAAGAAGCCCTCAGCGGCAACACATGCGGCAGAAGACCCACATCCTGCGCCGATCAGCTTGCCAAAGCAGTCCGCAAGGCTTACGAAGACACGCATTCCGCATAAAAAATTCGCTGCAAATGCAGATGAATTCAGGCTGCATCGGCAAGCAACTGATATGAAAAATTCTCCCATTATGGATATCGGCACAGAGGAGATGAAGAAATGTCCGATTCAAATTATGACGCTCTAAAACTCGAAAATCAGCTTTGTTTTCCGTTGTACGCCGCATCACGCCGCGTTATCAACCAGTATCACCCTTATCTGAGTCAATTAGACATAACCTATACCCAGTATGTGACCATGATGGTGCTGTGGGAAGAAAAAAGAATCAGCGTCAAGAATTTGGGACATAGACTTTTCCTCGACAGCGGAACACTTACGCCTGTGCTGAAAAGTCTCGAAGCCAAGGGCTACATCAGCCGCAGCCGCAGCAAAGATGACGAGAGGGTACTTATAGTTGAAATCACCTCTCAGGGTGAAGCACTCAAAGAATCCGCCCTCGATATTCCCCGGCAGGTATCAGGCTGCGTGAAACTGACAGCGGATGAAGCGGTCACTCTTTACAGGCTGCTGTACAAGGTATTGGAAGGCACCGGGCAGCAATAATGTCGTAAAAATGCACACAAAGCAGTGTTTGGCTTCGTGTGCATTTTTTATTATGAATAAAATTAAAAAATGTCCCTGAACATATCCAGCCCCGATATTTTGAATATCCATTTGAAAAATCTCAGCGACAACACAGGCGATATTTTATAAGCAGCCGACATAAAATGGGCGTCAAAACCGAAGACGATCCTGCTCCTGCCTGCATTTGCCCGTCGCAAAAGAATTCGGGCAGCTTTCTCGGAAGGCATGCTGAAAAAATCTACCAGCGGACTGACACTTCTCCCCTGCCCTTTCATGATGTCGGTGCGAATAAAGCCGGGACAGACCGCCGGAATGTATATTTTCCCGCGGTACTCTTCCCTCAGAGCCTCTGAAAATGCTCTGACTGCCGATTTGGCAGCCGAATAGACCGACGTGCCTGCAAGCGGACAGAGCGCGTCGGCACTGGCTATGTTGATGATCGACGCGCCCTCTTTCCCGTCAAAAATCGGAAGAAACTCCTCTGACGCCCATATTACCGAATTCTGATCGAGCGAGAGACACTTTTTTGTTTCTTCGGGTGAATACATGCCGAATTTCGCAAATCTCGGCAACATGCCGGCATTATTTATCAGCACATCCGCGTCAAATCTTCCCGAATGAACATACTTGCCAAGCCGCGTCCAGCTCTCCCGCTGGGATACATCAAGACAAATATATTCAAATTTTTCAGAAAGATCGCAGAGCTCTGTTTTTATCGACATCAGCTTTTCTTCATTTCGTGCAACACCAAGCACACGACAGCCATAATGGCGAATGAGCCGGAGCGTCAAATCTCTTCCCAGTCCGCCTGAGGCGCCTGTCACTATCACTTTTCTTTCTTTTAAGCCAAATTTCTTATTAAAAAACATTTCCATTCACCTGTTTAACGATAAACTCAGTTTATTTGTCAAATACTCAACTTTTTAATTGACATTCTATTATAATAATTGTATAATAGTGTTAAATAAATATGAATATTCAAGAGGTGTTTCTTCGTGTTAAGAAAAGCTATTGCAATGCTTCTGGCAATAGGAATGCTGACAGCCGTTATGTCATCCTGCAATACCCAAAGCAATGAGGATACAAAGGTGTACGATGACAATTACAGGAATTTTTACGAGATTTATGTCCGCTCTTTCAGCGACTCCAACAATGACGGCATAGGCGATCTGCAGGGAGTCATCTCCAAGCTTGACTATCTCAAAGCCGCCAAGGGACAGGACGATTCCAAGTCGCTCGGCATAGACGGCGTATGGCTCATGCCTATATTCACATCTCCGTCCGAGCATAAGTACGATGTGACCAACTACTATGAAATTGATCCCACCTACGGCACAATGGAAGATTTTGACGAGCTGCTGAAAAAATTCCACGAGCGCGGCATTCATCTTATTCTCGATCTCGTGCTCAATCACTCTTCGCAGCTGCATCCGTGGTTTTTGCAGGCTACAGAAGCCCTCAACAAGGGAGAGCTTGACAACAAATATGTCAGCTATTACAATTTCACCACCGAGCCGGAAACCGATGAAGAAGGCAACGTAAAGGGTTTTACAGCCGTTGAAGGAAATGAAGAAGGCTATTACTATGAGTCCAGATTTTCTCCCGATATGCCTGACCTCAATCTGGATAATCCCGAGGTTTTCGCTGAAATAAAGGATATTATGAAATTCTGGCTTGAAAAGGACGTTGACGGTTTCCGCCTCGACGCCTGCAAGAGCTATTTCACAGGGCATACCGACAAGTGTATCGAATTTCTCAGCAAAGTCGTGGATTACGGTAAATCCGTAAAATCGGATTGCTATTTCGTAGGCGAAGTCTGGGACGGTCCCTATCTCATCTCGCAATATTATCAAAGCGGCATTGACAGCGTTTTTAATTTCGACTGTTCGTATTCAGGGCCTTACGCCGGCTTGTTCAATAATATTGACACCGGAAACGGCGAAAAGATCGGCAGACATCTTGAAGAATTCAACAACGATATACGCAATCAGAACATCAACGCCATTGACGCGCCCTTTATCTCCAATCACGACACCCCTCGCAGCGGCACCTATCACAAAAGCTCCGGCAAGCGCAAGCTGGCAGCAAGTCTGTATTTGACGCTTCCCGGCAATCCTTTCATCTATTACGGAGAGGAAATCGGCATGACGGAAGGCTGGGCCAACGACAGCGAAAAACGTCTTCCCATAAAATGGTCGCCGGAAGAAAGCGATTTAAAAATAACCGCCCCAAAAGGAGCAAGCTACATTCAGGCGCCTCAATACGGCGTGTTCACTCAGCTGGAACATCCCACATCATTGGTAAATCACTATCGCAAAATTCTCAAGCTCAAAAAAATGAATCCCGAAATTGCACGCGCGCAGGTTGTTTCCGCAAGTGACCTTCATCACAATGTCGCTTCTTACACCTGTTCTTATGATGAATCCTCTGTTATGGTAGTCACCAACCTCACCGCCACAATAAAAACCATAGATATCAAATCCGCGGGATACGGCAGCTACAGCAAGCTCAGCGGATTTGTGATCGGCGATGATTACATTGAGGATGAGGCTTTCCGGGCATATATGAATAATGATGAATACGAAGTTCCCGAGATGCGCCCCAATGCTTCACCCGTGTTTTATGTAAACGGGGTGCTTACACTCCCCCCCAGAGCAACAGTAGTACTGCGTAATCCCGGCAGAGTGGATTCGACATTTGTCCCCACCACAACTACGACAATACCCGAGGTTTCTCCCACAGATATTGTAACGCCCTCAGATACGGAGCAGCCTGCTGCCGATTAAAAAGATAAAATCATTACCCGCAGACCGATACTTAGCTGTTTAGCTGTCGAAGTCCGCGGGTAATTTTATTGCCTGCACTATGTAATAATTAAATTATTTTTCCGAATAAACCCTGATCATACCGCTTGATGATGATAATGCAGAAGTGCGTGACGCAGAATTGCAGTGTTTTCCGGGCTGCTTCTTTTCATCAGGTTTGAAATCTATGTATAACGCCAATCCGGCAATAAGAAAAACAACCAGCAAGCCTGCGCCAATATCTACCAATCCGCTGAAAAACTCCGCGATGAAACTCACAGAATAAAGCACACCAAGAATAGCGCCTAAAGCTAAAACGATTTCCACCGCATAAACCGCAAATTCTCTGATTATCAATTCCAAAACATTTTTTTCTTTTTTCATTTTTAAGACCGTCCTTTCCTTCTCACATATGAGACATTCATCATAAAAATACTCGTAAATTGCAATTTAACCACTGTCAGCCGAGCTACCTTTTTTCGGTCGCATTTTTGCTAACTCTTGACTATAATATAACACATGTCATAGCCTTTGTCAAGTCTTAAATCTCGTTTTTGAGATGTTTATTTTAAATTTTATATTTTTTACAATTTTTATCTCAAATTTTTTACAATTTACAGTTGCATTTTTGAGAAGTGTATGCTATAATAGTTTTGAAAGTAAAGCAATCAATCAAAAAAGCAAAGTATATTTTATGCGACAACATTGCTAAAGGAAGGTAATTAAAATGAACATCAACGAAAAAATCAAGCAGCGCAGGCTTCAGCTCGGTCTTAATGCAAATGATGTGGCAGAGGCTTTAGGCATCTCAAGAGCCACTCTTTACAGATATGAGAGCCATGAGATAGAAAAACTCCCCATCTCTGTAGTCGAGCCATTGGCAGAGATACTTGGCACAACTCCTGCCGAGCTGATGGGATGGAATGAACGAGGCTTCGACGGCAAGAAAAATATCCCTCTGGTCGGCACCATCGCCTGCGGCACTCCCATTCTGGCGGACGAAAACATTGAGGAATACATCGCGGCACCCATCGGCTGCGACGCGGACTTTGCCCTTCGCTGCCGCGGCGACAGCATGATCAGAGCGCGCATATGCGACGGCGACATTGTATTTATCCACTCCCAGCCGGATTGCAACAACGGCGAAATTGCCGCTGTGCTTATCGGGGATGAAGCCACCTTAAAGCGGGTTTACAAGCATCCCGACGCCATTACCCTCATGCCGGAGAACAGCGAATATTCTCCCCTTGTCTACCGCAGGGAGCAGATGAATGAAATACACATTTTGGGCAAAGCGGTTGGATTCGTAAGCTACTTCTAATGATTAACACAAAAAGCACAGCCCTGATCAGCATGAAATTCTTTGCTGACCGACTGTGCTTTTTCTTACATAATAATATTTTGCATCAGTTTGGTATGACTGTCTGATACACGGTGTTTTTCTCCTTATTGTGCGCCTCAGAATTATCAACGGCACGAATCACCATATAATAGGTCTTGCCGCTTTCCAGACCGTTCACCTCCGCCTGATAAGGCAGCGCGTCATACTGTCCCTGCTCGTAAGCCTCGGTGACCGAAGGCGTGAGTATCATTTTTTGCGAGTCTTTCAGCTCGGGATCCGCCGCGAAGTCAAACGGCTTATCCCTGTAGTACAGCACATAAGTGACTCCTGTCTTGTCAAGCGCGACATCCCAGAATACAATCGCGCCGCCTTTGGTGGGTTCGGCTGCGCATATTCCCACTCTCGGCTCCGGCTCATGCGGCGGCCAGACAGTAGAATTATTGTAAACACTGCTCCATATGGGATCGTCTTCATCTTCATCAATGCGGTTATTCATGACAAAATCGTTGATCATTGTCAGATTGCCGTCGGTAATGTAATGAGAAAATCCTGCCATATTCTCGGCTTCCTGAATGTCCGCGCGAAGATAAGCGAGTCCCTTTTTGGAGTCGCCGGCAAGGGTCTTCTTCAGATCGTATTTTTCGGGTCCCTCCGCATATCCCAGCGAAAGCACCGTGAAGCCGTCAGGACGGCTGGATTCCACCGCCAGCTTGGGGACCTGATTGAATTTGTTGTCCGCAAAAAATCCCTCATTAAAAAGCTGTGCCGGACTGGAATCCAGCATATAGCTTTCATAAAAGAGAAAATCCGCACTTGCGCGGGGCGAATACCTGTAATGCTCCAGCAGGTGATTGTAGAAGAAAAGTCCTCGATTCTGGCAGATGAGCTTGTCGGGATAGTTCTTCTTGACGCGCTCCATAAAGTCCTTTGCCCCCGGAGCAGTCCATTCAAATCTTGTCTTGCCGGGGTCGTCGTCGGAGGTATAGCCGTTTGGCGCACAGGTATCCACCGTGTCGAGGAAAAGACCGTCGCAGCCGAGACCTCTGCCGTATTCGGTAGTGAGGATTTCCTTGATGCCCGGAACATTGTCCTCTCCGTCGAACCTCATATTGTCCAGCACGTCATACCAGTCAGGATCGCCTATATTGGTGTAGGCACAGGTAAAATAGGGGTTGAAATCGGGCTTGCCGTCGCGGTCGTTGTCATCGAGGTAATACGAAGCGTAGCCCGAACCTCCGGGCGATGTAGTGCCGTTGATATCAGCCGCAGCCAGTGAGGTTTCACCCTCCGCGCGTGCGTCAACCTTTGGACCGCTTCCGTCTCCGGTGAAGCGCTCGTCTGCCAGCATCTCTTCGGCAGTCTTTCCGGCGGTGCGAAGATCCTCGCCAACCGCAATATACCCCAGCACCTTGGTGCCGGCGGATTGAATACTGCTCACCTGCTGGCGATTGAGATTTCCCTGTCTCGGGTGCAGAATAGCAATATCGTATTTTTTCGCGTTATTAACCACCGCGTCGTCAACCTCGCCGTAGTAAATCATGTAGGTAGGTTTCTTGACAACGGGATAATTCAGTCCGTCGTCGGCGTCATCATCTTTGCCGCAGGAGCTGAAAGCTGACAGCATCATCATCACCGCCAGAAGCATTGGTGTTATCTTTTTCATTATCATCATCACCTGTTAAATCAAAAGCCCGAGCAATCGGTTTATTCTGTTAATGAATAACGAAACAACAGATCTGTCGGGCTTTTTTATATTGTAAGGGATATATCGAAAAAAAGGGTAAAATCAGTTGGCAAGCAGCGCACGGTCGTTGGCAAATTCCGAGCCGCTGAGCTTTGCAAATTCCTCAAGAAGCTCCTCGACGGTGAGCTTTTTCTTTTCCTCTCCGCTCACATCGAGAATGATCTTTCCTTCGTTCATCATAATGAGACGGTTGCCGTGTGCGATGGCGTCGCGCATATTGTGCGTCACCATCAGCGCGGTCAGATGATTCTCCTCAATAAATTTGTCCGAAAGCTCCAGAACATTCTTGGCTGTTTTGGGGTCGAGAGCCGCCGTGTGCTCGTCGAGCAGCAGGAGCTTTGGCTGATTCATGACAGCCATAAGCAGTGTGACTGCCTGACGCTGACCGCCGGAAAGAAGACCTACCTTGGTAGTGAGGCGACTTTCCAAACCGAGATCGAGCTTTGCGAGCATTTCCTTGAATTCCTTGCGCTCCTTGCCGGAGATTGCCCATCTCAGACCGCGGAATTTGCCGCGGCGGTTGGCAATGGCGAGATTTTCCTCCAGCCACATATCGGATGCCGTGCCCATGCGGGGATCCTGAAAGACTCTGCCGATGTACTTCGCGCGTCTGTGCTCCGATAGCTTGGTCACGTTGACGCCGTCGATGGTGATGGTGCCGCTGTCCACGGGATAAACGCCGGCGATCATATTGAGCATGGTTGACTTTCCTGCGCCGTTGCCGCCGATGACGGTAACAAAATCGCCCTCGTTGAGTGTCAGGTCAATGCCGCAGAGCGCCTTTTTTTCATTGACCGAGCCGGGATTGAAGGTTTTATAGAGTCCCTTGACTTCAAGCATTTTCGATTACCTCCTCTTTTTCGGAATAGGTCTTTTTGCCGAATTTCTGGGTAAGCTGACCCTTCCAGTAGGGAATACCGAGGAACAGACCGACGACAAGAGCGGTAAAGAGCTTGAGATCGTTTGCCTTCATGCCGAAGTTGAGCACAAGCGTGATGACAATGTAATAGACAATTCCGCCGATCACCGTAGCAAGCAGCCTGAGCGCGAAGTTGTGGAATATTTTACCCAGCAGAACTTCTCCGATAATGACAGCTGCCAATCCGATTACGATAGCGCCTCTGCCCATGTTGACGTCACAGAAGCCCTGGTACTGCGCGAGCATTGCGCCTGAAAAAGCGACGATGCCGTTGGAGAGCACAATGCCGATGATCTTGTTGTTGTCGGTATTGATGCCGTTTGCCTTTGCCATATTGATATTGCTGCCTGTGACGCGGAGAGAATGACCTCTCTCGGTGCCAAAGAACCAGTAAAGCACAGCAATCAGCACAACCGCAATCGCAGAGCAGATAATGAGCGACTGATTGATATTGCGCAGCGTGATGGGATACTGGTATTTCATGTAGGAAAGCGGCAGGTTTGCCATATCGTTCTGAATTCTCAGATTGATGGAGTAAAGCCCGAGCTGTGTGAGAATACCTGCTAAAATAGCGGGAATGCCGAACTTAGTGTGAAAGATACCTGTTGCAAATCCGGCAATACAGCCCGCCAGAAAGGCACAGAACATGGCAAAATAGAGGTTCTGCTCTGCCGTGACCATCGAGACCAGCACCGCGCCGCCTGTGGCAAACGATCCGTCCACGCTCAGATCGGCTACGTCCAGTATTTTGAAGGTGAGGTACACGCCGATTGCCATGATACCCCAGATGATGCCCTGCGTGACAGCACCGGGCAAGGCGTTTAAGAATGGCACGAAAAACCATCGTCCTTTCGTTTTGGAATGAGTTGATAAATACCAAAATCAGCGATAAGGCGTTATTGGAACACCCTACCGCAGATTTTAGACAAAATTTTCTTATTAAACTGTGTTAATTCAACAATTGCACAAATTACTCAGCGATTGCCTGATAGCTTTCTGGAACGGTGATTCCGAAAGCTTCACAGCGTGCGGCAACATACTCATAAACAGGCGCGTCGTCATACTGGATTTCCATTTCAGCGGGATCCTTGCCGTTGACAAGAATTTCGTATGCCATCAGACCGGTGTTGTAGCCGATTGTGGAATAGCTGATGGAAAGAGCGGCAATACCGCAGCCCTTGCAGATGCCTTCTTCGCCTGCGATGATCGGCTTCTTGGCGGGTTCGGCAATGCTGTTGATCAGCTCTGCGTTCTTGGCACACTGGTTATCGGTGGGAATGTAGAAAGCGTCCACCTCTTCGCATGCCTTGGTGACAACCTGAGCGATGTCGTTGGAATCGGCAAAGCTGTATTCCGTAACAGTCAGACCTGCCTTCTCAAGCTCGGACTTGACAACATTGACCTGATACTTGGAGTTGGCTTCGTTGGAGCAGTAAATAATGCCGATTTTCTTTGCGTCGGGGAGAAGCTCTTTGAACATGGCTGCCTGCTTGTCGAGAGGAGCAAGGTCGGAAGTGCCGGACACATTGATGCCTGTCTTGCCGTTAAAGCCGTCAATGCCGAGAGCAACGCCGTACTCGGTGATGGAAGTGGCAAGGATCGGAATGTCAGGCGTAGCTGAAACAGCAGCCTGAAGAGCAGGTGTGGCATTGGCCATGATGAGGTCAACGTTGGAAGAAACAAACTGCGTAACGATAGTGGTGCAGGTGGCGGAGTCGCCGGAAGCGTTCTGCTCGTCAAATGTCACCTTGTCGCCCAGCTTCTCGGTGAGAGCCTTCTTGAAGCCCTCAGTAGCGGCGTCCAGAGCGGGATGCTGCACGAGCTGGCAGATACCGACGGTGTAAGTGCCGTCTTCCTTCTTTTCGCCCGATCCGTTGGAATCGTTACAGCCTGTGACAGCCATGAGCGATGTGGCAATCAGTGCGCAGGAAAGCACTGCCGCCAGAATTCTTTTGAATTTCATGTTTTTCTACCTCCTGAAAAATAATCCACGGGATTTTCCCTGTGAATTGCTGATAGTGAGTATAGCACTTTAAAGCGCTGATGTCAAGATGTTTTTATTGATTTTGGTAAATAACTTCAAACAACAGCTTAAAATTGTTTTGCAGTTTGGTCATTAACCATACAATTATGCAGAATACCGAAAGTTTTCAATAATTCCACTTATGCCATTGACAATATATTTGATTGTGATATAATTATTTTTATAAACGCTTATCAAATTATTCATACTGTCAAAAATTGACGTCCGTCATTATTGTAACCATACAACACTTAAAGGCAGGTGATCATTCATTGCATTACAAAACACACAGTCTCAGACACGAGCTGAAATACAGCATTTCCTATGCCGATTACCTTGAGCTTCGCAGCCGCGCGATGTGCTTCATGAGACACGACGAACATGGCGACGACGGCAGGTATTTCATTCGCAGCCTTTACCTCGACGATATTTACATGGCTGATTACAATCAGAAAAACGAAGGTCGCAGCAGGCGAAGGAAATATCGCATAAGGATCTACGATCTGAGCAGCGATATGATAAAATTCGAGATAAAGGACAAATTTGACAGCTATATCTCAAAAAAATCCTCTGTCATTACCCCGGAGCAGTTTGGCAGCATCATAAAAGGCGACTTCGGATTTGTCGGGGACATGATGCTCCACGACCGCGAAACGGCAGAAAAAAATGAATTCCGGGCGCTGAGAATGGGCTACATCGACTGCGCCTGCAAGATTCTCCGTCCGCAGGTGATTGTGGATTACGACCGCGAGGTATTCATCTGTGACGAGGGAAATGTGCGCATGACCTTTGACATGAACCTCAGAGCCGGACAGGGAAGCGGAAATATATTCGACCCGCATCTGCCGACCGTTCCCGCTTACGATAACGGCAAGATGATACTGGAAGTCAAATATGACGATTATCTGCCGAATTTCATACGCCGCATGCTGCGTTCCAAGAGGCTGCGTCTATGGCAGTCAGCCGAATCAAAATATTCCATGTGCTGTATAGCGCAATCCAATTATTTAGGAAAGGTCGTTTATTAAAAAATGAATTTCAGTGACGTATTCAAAAACAAATTTTTAAGTCAGTTTGCCCTTACATCACCTATTGAGTATGTTTTAGCGCTGGTCTTTGCCATACTGGTGGGACTGATCATTTACTTCGTCTACAAAAAGACCTACAACGGCGTCGCCTACAGCCACAATTTCAACATGTCGCTCATACTGATGACGCTGATCACGACAATCATCATTTTCACCATCACAGCCAATCCGGTTCTTTCGCTCGGCATGGTGGGCGCCCTCTCGATTATCCGCTTCCGCACGGTGGTCAAGGATCCCGTGGACTTGATGTACCTCTTCTGGTCGATCTCCATGGGAATCATCATCGGCGCCAAGCAGTATATCTTCGCACTGATCTGCGTGGTAATTATCACGATTTTCTGTCTTATCATGTGCAAGCTGAGCGACAGCGAGAAGCTCTACTTGGTGATAGTGCGCTATGATGTTTCGGTCACCAAAGAAATTGACAAAGCCATTCAGGACGTCAGCGGAAAGATCCGCAACCGCACAGTCGGCAAATCCGGCGTTGAGACCATCATCGAAGTCAAGAGCAACGCCATCGACGATCATTTTGTCGAAAAAATCACCAGAATCGAGGGCGTGGAAAGCGCCGCTCTGGTCAATTACAACGGCGACTATGCCGAATAATTCTTTTCAAACGCACAAAAAAACCGCACCGCATGTAATGCAAGTTACAAACGGTGCGGACTTTTTATTTACAAAATCAAAGAATTAATCAGTCGGCAAAATTGAAATAGTCCTTGTTTTTCTCCTTGAAGATATCAAAGACCGCCTGCGCCACTTCATCACTGTCCACTGTGACGAAGTTTTCCTCTTCCTCATCGTCGGGCGTCGGCTCAACTTTAAGAATCACAACCTCATCGTCGTCCTCGTCGGTAGAGATAAGCACCACGTACTCGTCGCCCTTGTATTCCACTGAATCGAGATACTCAAAGGCAACCTCGTTGCCGTCTTCATCGCTGAGGTATACCAGATTTTCCATTTCCTCCTCGTCAAAGATATCCATATTCTCTTCGCTCATAGTAATAAACCTTCCTTCCGGCGTAAAAACGCCAAACATAATACGTTTTATTATTTTAAACGTATTTAATGAGAATATTCTAGCACATCGGCGGCGGTGTTGTCAATATGAATTTAATACACCCTCGTGACGCGTCTGCTCAGACTGCACACAAATTCATAATTGAACGAAGCCGACGCATCGGCAGGCTCCTCTACAGGAATAAAGTTCTCCCCGTCACGCCCGAAGAGTGTGACAACGTCCTCTACCTGCACATTGTCAATGTGCGAGACGTCCACCATGATCTGATCCATGCAGACTCTTCCCAACACCGGCGCGAACTGTCCGTGAATGAGCACCCTGCCTTTATTGGAAAGCGCTCTGGGATAGCCGTCGGCATATCCGACGGACACTGTCGCTATCCGCATCGGCTCCTTGGTCACAAAGGTCGCGCCGTAGCTGACGCCGATTCCTGCCTCAGCAGTATGCACGTTCACCACATGGCTGCGGAAGCTCATGGCGGGTTTCAGGTCGAGCGCGGTCTTGTCAACCTCCTCCGAGGGGTACAGACCGTATGTAATGATACCGGAACGCACCATCTGGAAACGGTGGCTGTCAAATTCCATTATTCCGGCGCTGTTGCAGATGTGCTTGATTGGAATGACGACATTCCTTTCATCGAGCATATCGCACATGTGATCGTACCGCTCCATCTGCATGCGGCTGTATGACTTGTCGTACATATCCGCACATGAAAAATGAGTGAACATGCCTTCCAGTTCAAGGCTTTCAAGCCGGCTGATCCGCCTGATGTCGTCGGCGCTGCGTTCATTGACCGCAAAGCCAATGCGGGACATTCCGGTGTCCAGCGCGACATGCGCCTTGGCTGTCTTGCCCTGTGCCTTTGCCGCCTTTGCAAGCTGCTCTGCCGTTTCAAATGAATAGACTGTCTGCGTAACGCCATACCTTACGACCTCGTCATAGCGGCTTGGCGATACATACGACAGTATGATGATCGGCAGCTGAATGCCGGCTTCACGCAGTTCAATGGCTTCATCCACAGTGGCAACCGCGAAGTATTCCACAGCGCTTTCGAGATAGCGCCCCACAGCGACCGCGCCGTGTCCGTAGGCATCAGCCTTTATAACAGCGCAGATCTTCACGTCGCTGCCGACATTTTTTCTGACCTCGGCGATATTGTGACCTATTGCCGCCAAATCAACCTCGGCATAGGCTCTCAGATATTTTTCCAAAGTTACATCTTCTTTGCTTGGTATTTTAAATATGTATCATTATTGCCTGCCATCATTCACGATGAGCCTGAGCGCCTTGGGCTTGACCTCAAAGGTCACCTCGCTCAGCGTCAGGCATTCGCCGTCAATGTTGACAATGGCAGGCTTTGCCGACTCAATCTTCATCTTTTTGCCGCGCCTGACGGTGAGCAGACCCTCGAATTTTTTGGACTCGGGATACCTGCCGCTCTTGTATTCGCCGAGCAGCCGCGCCATTTTCAGCTTGGAAACCCGCCTGATCATCACGAAATCCAGCAGACCGTCCGAAGGGTCAGCCATTGGCGCTCCCTTGTAGCCGCCGCCGTAATACTGACCGCTTGCCGCAAGCGCAAACATGAAGTCGCCCTCGTAAACCTCATCGTCGTCAATCGTCACTTTCAAGGTATTATACACCTTGCCGAGCATGGAAATCAAGACCGCAAGGGTATAAGTTCCCGAACCCAGCAATTTTTTTGTCTTAGTCATGCGGTTGGTGCGGTCGCAGATTATCGCGTCAATGCCCATCGAACAGATATTCACCGAGTAAAAATGTCCGGTGTCTATCGCGTCGACATACCGCGAGGGTGCGGTGAGATAATGCTCGATATCCTCAAAGCCCTTCGCGCCGCCGAATGTCTTGACATAATCGTTGCCCGAACCGCAGGGAATGATCCCGAATTCCACATTATCCATGCCGATAATGCCGTTTGCCGCGCCGCATATGCCGCCGTCGCCGCCCAGAACGATGATTCTCACTTCATCGCCGACCTCTCCCTCACTTCGCGCAAAGTCGGTGAGGTCGGAGCCGGAACGCGTCAGCATGAATTGATAGGGCGCGCCGATTTTTTCACAGGTTGCCGCTATTGCGTCCTTGTATTTTTCAAAGCCGTTTTTTGCTCCGGCGTTTGGGTTTGCAATAAAAACATATCTCACAGTATTGCCTCCTGACCATCATTCCTCAGCGGTAGTTCCGTCGCCGTTGCCGGACTTGACGTCAGCCCGGAATTCGGGACCGTATGCGGAGGTCTCGGTGGGAAGTCCGCGCTTTCTCAGAAAATATTCCGAAATGCGCTTGACCACATAGTAAAGAGTCGCAAAGGTCGGCACACCGATGATCATGCCGATAAATCCGAAAAGCGAGCCGAACATGAGTATCGCAATGGTGATGTACAGAGCCGGAAGTCCAATGGAATCGCCCATGACGCGAGGTCCGATGACATTGCCGTCGATCTGCTGAAGAATGATAATAAAGATCAGGAAAATAATGCACTGCTTTGGCGAAACCAAAAGCAGCAGGAATGCGCTTGGTATGGCTCCGATAAAGGGTCCGAACATCGGAATGATATTGGTCACGCCAATGATCACGCTGATGATAAGAGGGTAATCCAAACCTAATATAAGCATAAACACAAAGCAGATAATTCCCACGATCAAAGAATCTATCAGCTTGCCCGAGATAAAGCCGCCGAACATTTTGTTAGCCTGACGAAGGGTATCGTACACTGCATCGTTTACACGCTCGTTGCGGCTGAACGTGTGGAAGATTTTGCGGCACTGATTCATGTATCTTTCCCTGTCGAGCAGCAGATAAATCATGATGATAAACGCAAGCATCACATTGATGATAGCCGAACCGACCGACATAAGGCTGCTGGCGAGATTGTAAACCGTCGAGAGGAGATTGGTCTTGATCCATGTGACAAGCATATTCTCAGCCGATTCCACGAGATCGGCTGCGGCTGACGCGAACTGGTTATTGGAAACAAGGAATTTTTGCAGCCTTCCCAGCTGTATTTCAAGCATACCCGGCAGTTTGGGAACGAGGTCGGAAATGCTCGTGATAAGCTGAGGCAGCAGCACCGCGCAGAGCAGCGAAAAGGCTGCAAGCACGGCAATACTTGTAATAAGCACCGAAAGCGGTCTGGCAAAGCGTGATATTTTTTTCAGCCTTCCCAGATTGCGTTCAAAGAAGGCAGCCACAGGACAAAGCAGATAGGCAAAGGCAATGCCCACCCACAGCGGCTGCAGTCCCGATACAAACATCACCACGATATTTTTGATATCACCTATGTGAAAAAGGGCAAAGAGAAGCAGTATCGCGGCAGCCAGACTCAAAAAATTCGTCATGAATTTCGACTTATTCATAAAATGACCTCCCAAAGCCGTTTAATTAGTGTGTTGTTTGTCTCCTGAAAACATATGACAGAATGAATACTGCATATGCACGTTTTCATTTTTTTAATTATAACACACTGCTTATGGCAAGTCAAGCAAAGCGGATTGTCACAGGGAAATTATTCTATTGATTTATATGATTTTAAACCATTAATGTTTCGTGAGATTCTTTTGGCATGTCAAGTCGTATGCGGTCGGCAAGCATAGCAATAAATTCGCCGTTGGTCGGCTTTCCGCGCATGTTGTCCACGGTGTATCCGAAATAAGCGGCTATCACAGCCGAGCGCTCCGACTTCCACGCCTCGCCAATCGCCACGCGAATTCTGCGCTCGACACAGGAGGGCGTTGTGCCGAATTCCGCTGCCACGGCAGGGTAAATGCCTTTGGTGACGGAAAAATCGGTTTTCCCGCTGCCGGCTGCCATTTCAACCGCTCTTTTAAGATATTGGCAGCCTGTATCATTCATATTAAGACCAAGCGTCTCAAATATTTCGTCCACTGCATCGGAAGGTTTTACAGAATCCGCATCGCATGCAGCATGCCTGTGATGGAGCGTGTGGACGGTGTGTATTCCGGAACTTTTGAGCGAGGCAAGCGGCGTTGTCTTGAGCTGAGAGACCTCTGCAAGAATGGCGTTAAAGTCGCGTTTGTAATACGGTCGGCAAATCACCCGGTTCACGCCGCACGCATCCAGTTCCTTTTTGAGACTGCCCGTTACAAACGGAACGATCACCGCGAAATATGTAAATGAATTAGCATAAAGCAGCCTGTAAGCCTTGATGATCTCGATAGCGTCAGCCTCCGGCATGAAAAGATTCATGATTACGGCGTCCGGCTGCATACATGCTATTTTTGATACAAGATGTCCGTCTCCGTCGAGAAAGAATTCCGTTTCCAGCAAGTACTTATTTCCGGCACTTTCCAGCATTGGCTTCAGTTCGGACGTCGATAGTATTCTGATTGTATTCTTCATTTTTCACATTCCTTATCATTGGATTATCTTTGATACCTAAATAAACTCAATCACCCGTACATGGTTTATTTACTTTTCAACGATAAAAACTATAGCATCATTTTTACCGTAATGAAACGTAAAACTGAATTTATTCACTGTACGATTTGAAATTATAATGATTTCGGGTACAAATACTGTCGAAATATGTCGAATCAAAAACAAAAACCTCCCACCGGCGCCAAATCGAATGGCACAGATGAGAGATTGATGACTTTATTAGCTGAAACTTACTGATAAAGCGGATATGCTTCGAGCAGTTCGTTGACTCCGGCGCGGATCGCGTCTGCGCTGCCCTCGAAATCGGTAATGGCAAGCGAAATGTACTCCGCGATCTTCTTCATGTCCTTCTCGACAAGACCTCTGGTGGTGACTGCCGGAGTGCCGAGACGCACGCCGCTGGTCACGAACGGGCTGAGAGGCTCGTTGGGAATGGTGTTCTTGTTGGCAGTGATGTAAACGTCATCCAGACGGCGCTCGAGCTCCTTGCCGGTGATGCCTGTGTCACGAAGGTCGAGCAGGATAAGGTGATTGTCGGTGCCGCCGGAAACCATCTTCACACCGCGGGCGTCAAATTCCTCCGCCATTGCAGCGGCATTGGCTACGATCTGCCTGCCGTATGCCTTGAATTCGGGCTTGAGAGCCTCGCCGAAGCAGACTGCCTTGCCTGCGATGGTGTGCATGAGCGGACCGCCCTGCGTGCCGGGGAATATCGCCTTGTCTATCGCCTTGGCGTACTGCTCACGGCAGAGGATCATGCCGCCTCTGGGACCTCTGAGCGTCTTATGTGTGGTGGTGGTCACGATGTCGGCATATTCGACAGGATTCTGATGAACGCCTGCCGCCACCAGACCGGCAATGTGAGCCATATCGACCATCAGATAAGCGCCGACCTCCTTTGCGATCTCGCTGAACTTGGCAAAATCAATCGCTCTGGGATAGGCGCTTGCGCCTGCGACGATCATCTTGGGCTTGACCTGAAGAGCTGTCTCATAGAGCTTTTCATAATCTATTCTGCCGGTTTCGGAATCCACGCCATAGGGAACGAAGTTGAAGTACTTACCCGACATATTGACGGGTGAACCGTGAGTGAGATGTCCGCCCTCGGCAAGATTCATGCCCATAACGGTGTCGCCGAGCTCGAGCAGAGCAAAATAAACCGCAGTGTTAGCCTGTGCGCCGGAATGCGGCTGCACATTGGCATGCTCAGCGCCGAAAAGCTCACAGGCTCTCTTGCGTGCGATATCCTCCACGACGTCAACACACTGGCAGCCGCCGTAATAGCGCTTGCCGGGATAGCCCTCGGCGTATTTGTTGGTGAGCACACTGCCCATTGCCGCGAGAACAGCGGGAGAAACAAGGTTTTCGGAAGCGATGAGCTCGAGATTTCTTCTCTGTCTGGCGAGCTCGTCGCCCATAGCCTCGGCAACCTCACTGTCATAGGATTTAAGGAATCCGATAGAATCAAGCATATCTGCGTACATAGGTTTCTACATCCTTTCATTATTGAAAAAGCAGGTAAAATAACTGTTTTATTATAACAGATAACTTTGATCCTTGCAATATGTTTTATGTAAAAATTTCAAGATGAATTTATGCAAATTCTATTCAATCAATCTCAGAGCCGTCCATTTCCGAACGCAGCCGCCTTGATAGCAGGCATTTCGGACAGAACCGCGACCGTTGCGGTCACGCAGTAAACCGCCCTTGCGCCGGCATCCAGCAGCGTTAACGCACATTCGTTGAGCGTGCTGCCCGAAGTGGTGACATCGTCGCACAACAGCACGGTTTTGCCGTGCACCATCTCGGGACGTGCGACGCGGAACACGCCCTTGATATTGCGCTGACGTTCCATATGAGAAAGGGTGTGCTGGGGTTTGTTCCTTATCTGCTTGATAAGCACTTTGGTCAAAAGAGGCACTTCTATTTCGTCGGCCACGGTCTTGGCAAGCAGCACCGCCTGGTTGTAGCCTCTGGTAAGAACATCATCCTTGAACATCGGAATTCCTATCACGCAGTCGAATCGAATACCGCTGTCGAGATATTCTGTCCTGACGGCGTTTGCCATCAGCTTTCCGAAATAGGTGCAGGAATAGGGCGAGTCGTTGAACTTCATGCGATGAATTCCCTTTTTGGCAGCTTTGGTATAAATCAGCGGCGAGACATTTCGCACAAAGGCATACTGTCCCTTTCTGCAATGACAGCTGTAGAGCGGTCTCCCGCAAATGCGACAGACCGGACGGCGTATGAATTCCACGTCCCGTGAGCATTTGCTGCAAATACGCTCATTGCTGTTGATCAGTGCTCCGCAAAGCGGACATCTGCGCGGGAAGATGATCTCCGTCATTTTTTCTTTTATGTTGTCCAGCATTCCCATTTTAATTGTGTCCTTCCGAAAAAAATCTATATTTACTGTATTTCAGCATTTCTTCAGCAAAAAATCTCACACAAGATCCCGTCTCAAAAAAACGTCCAGCGCGGAATATCTGAGCGTCTTTTTCTGATTGCGCGCCATTTGAAGGGCTACCTGCTTGTGTCCCACCATGATCAGTATGGACCGTGCACGGGTCACCGCTGTGTATAGCAAATTTCTGTAGCAGAGCTGCGGCGCCATTGGGTACATCGGAATGATGACGGCAGGAAATTCGCTGCCCTGGCTCTTGTGAACCGTGATGGCGTAGGCATGCTCCAGCTCATCGGCATTGTCTATGGAATAAAGCGCCGTGCGGTCGTCAAAGCGAACCTTTAGCACACCGTGCAGCTTGTCTATCTCCTCGAGCATTCCCACGTCGCCGTTGAAAATTCCCGTGCCATCGGTGCCGTCGTCCTTCGTCCACTCCACATTGTAATTGTTTTTGACCTGCATGATCTTGTCGCCCTGACGGAATGTCACGCCGTTTATGTTGATTTCCGGCCGCTTCTGATGCTGTGGATTGAATCGCTGCTGCAAAATGCGATTCAGCTCGATGGTGCCAAGCTCCCCCTTGCGTCCGGGACATAGCACCTGAATGTCTTTCAGAGGGTTGAATCCGTACGCGTCGGGCAATCTGGTGAAGCAGAGATCGCTGACGGTCTGCATGATTTTTTCCTTTTCCCGCATGGGCAGGAAGAAAAAGTCGTTGTCCAACAGGTCAAGCTGCGGCATTTCGCCGCTGACAATCCTGTGGGCGTTCATGATAATGGCGCTCTTCTGCGCCTGTCTGAATACCTCAGTCAGCGCCACCACCGGCACGCGTCCGGATTGAATCAAATCCCCGAGCACATTTCCCGCGCCGACACTGGGAAGCTGGTCACTGTCCCCCACAAGCACCAACCGACAGCCGAATTTCACCGCCCTGAGCAGACTTTGAAACAGCAGAATATCTGTCATGGAAAGCTCGTCCACAATAAGAGCGTCACAGTCGAGGGGATTTTTGTCATTTCGGGCAAAGGACTGCGTGTCATTCTCCCCCCATTCCACCTCCAGCAGGCGGTGAATGGTCTTGGCTTCATGTCCTGTGATTTCGGTAATGCGCTTGGCGGCACGTCCGGTGGGTGCGGCAATGGCGACCTTATGCCCGTAGATTTCGAGCAGCTGAATGATCGCGTTAAGTGTGGTGGTCTTGCCGGTACCGGGGCCGCCTGTCAGCACCAGCAAGCCCTTGTTCATAGCCGCGTCTATGGCTTCGGTCTGGCGGGCGTCGTATGCTATTCCCGTCATGCTCTCTATCAAATCCATCTGTCGGGCGTAATTCTTGATCGGCTCGGCGGGACACATCGTCATCGTGGCGATTCTTCCCGCGCAGTAAAGCTCGGCTTCGTAGATATAAGGCAAAAAGATAAATTCCGTTCCGTCAATCTCGTCCTGCATGAAGTCGGTTTCGTCAATTGCGTTTTCCAGCTGCTCCGCGACGGCGCCGCGGTCGATTTCAAGAAGCGATGAAGCCACATCGAGCAGCTTTTCCTTAGGGAGACAGGTGTGACCGTTGCCTAAATTGTGGTTCAGCACGTAATTGATTCCGGCAGTGATCCGCCTGCCGCTGTCGGGGGATTTTTCCATGCTCATAGCGATGGCGTCCACCCGTTCAAAGCCGATATTCAGCCCCTCAGCACACAGCACATAGGGATCGTCCTTGATCAGCTCAATGCAGCCCACACCGAACCGCTTCCAGACGGCAAGCGCCTGATTGGGGGGAATGTGGTACTGCCCGAGAAATGCCATTGCCTCACGCAGCCCGAAATGGGAACGGAAATCCTCGGCAATCTGCTCGGCTTTGGCTTTGGAAATGCCGCGTATCTCGGCAAGCCTGAGCGGCTGGCTCTCGATGATTTCGAGCGTGCGGTCGCCGAAGGCTTCCACAATCTTTGTGGCGGTGGAAGGACCTATTCCCTTGACCGCGCCGGAGGAAAGGTAGCGCAGGATAGCCGACGCGCCGGAGGGCATTTTGCTCTCGCAGCTCTCGGCGGCAAACTGCCTGCCGAATTTCGGGTGGGTCGTCCAATGCCCGTACATATGCACCTCTTCGCCTGAGTTGACAGGGGGAAGCACGCCGACGGCAACAACCGGCTCGTCGTCCACGTCCAGCTCGACCACGGTGAATCCGGTCTGTTCGTTGCGAAAAGAAATATCCTCCACCGTGCCGAATATTTCATCAAGCTGTTTTGCGTTATTCTTGTTATCGGGCAATTGAACCACCTCCCCATCGCATAATGCAAGTCTTATCTTTATATTATACTACACTTTCCGCAAAATGCCAATAGGCAATTTGGGATTATTCATATTCAAAGGAAAAAGATAAAAAACCGCCCCCGATTCACACATCAAATGCAAACCGGGAACGGGTTTTATAAGGTGTTTGTTATTGTTGTTCTACTTCATATAATCAGTAACCGATCCGTCTCTCATGTATTGTCATACTATTATGCAAACTATTTTACCATCATTTTCAGCCTTTCGGCAAGCTCCTCCGGACTTAAACACTCCACCGTGCCAAATTCGCGGCATAATCTGCGGGCAATCTCGGCAGTCTCACTGTCCGCGCCGAAATCGGCAAGAATGATCGCCGCGCCGCGCAGCCTTCGTGTGCGGGAGATCAGACTGCGCACACGAAGCTCGATATCCTCCTCATGTCCCGAAACCGGCAGCACAATGCATGCCCCTTCTGCTCCTTCCGTCGGGCATCGCAGCGCCTTCACCGCCGCAATGATCATCGCCGCACACAAAAAAAGAAGTACGAGCGCCAATATCAGCCATTCTTTCATGTGAACACATGCCTCCCTCTTGGTTTACACTTTTTTCTTTTACCAGAATATGCAGTCAGCCGCCCGGACGTTCTTGTTTTTCGGACGGCTTTTTTGATTATTTTTTATATAAGCAATAGTTTTTTCTGCTCTAAAAGCAATAATATGTATAATTTATATTGAAATTGCATGTTAATTATGTTATCATTAACTTATAACAATATTTTGGGAGTGAACAACTTGAACAACTTGAGCAACTTGAGCAATTTGAGCAATTTGAAACCTCAGAAAAACAAGCTTCCCCTGATGATTCTTTCAAGCGTGGTGCTGTGCGTCATCGTTGCCGTTTTCAGCGTAATTGTGATTAATTCAGCAGACGACAGCATGATGCAGGACAAGATTGATGAACACAAGATTTCCATGCAGCAGGCTGCCGCAAAGGTGCAGAAGGATTTTGACACAAAATCCGACTTCATCTCAGCGACCGCTGCATCACTCTCCGGCTCGGAGAGCAATTTCGACAAGCTGATCGAAAAAAAGGCAAAGAAGCTCCGCAAACTCGAAGAATCAGGCGGCTTTGAGCACCTGCTCATATCCGATCTTTCCGGAAACGCCTACGACGCCGACGGCACAAAATACTTTGTGGATAATGATGATCTCTTCCTAAAATCCCAGGCGGGTAATTCCGGCATATCCTTCAAAACCAAGTCCGACGTTGCGGAAAGCCAGAATCACTCTATTGTATATTATGCTCCGATCACAGACGACAGCGAAACAATCGCAGTACTGCTCGGATTTACTCCGGCTGTGCTCAATGTCGCCGATTATACCGATTATGCGCTCAATCCATATTCCGGAATGTATATTCTCAGCCCCCACGGCGATCTGGTCATGACGTCGCAAACGGCGACAGGCGGCAGCTTCTATAATTGGGTGAAGGACAATAAATTTGCCAGCGGCACCGATCCCGGCTACCGCGCTGTGGAAACCCGCACAGAAGAGGAAATCGGCGAGGGCGATGATATTCAGAAGGTGCCAAAGAGCACAATTGATTACTACGCCGGCGACATCACCAATTCCCGCAGCTTGTGGAGCCTGCTTGGCAGCGGCGAAAACGTCAGCAGCATTTACCTCAAAAAGGAGCTCGCCACCAACGACTGGACGCTCTTTTATGTGCGCTCGGTCACTCTCTCGGAAAGCACCGTTTCGTTCATCATACTAAGCCGAGTGCTGCTGTTCGGCATTGTTGCCATATTCCTCGCCGCCATGATAATCATGCTGCTGATTCAGTGGAGAAACGGCAGGAAGATCACGGAAATGGCATACAGGGACGATGTGACAGGCGGCGCCAATTGGCAAAAATTTGTCGCGGTATGCAATACACGCCTTTCGAGCAAAGGCTGGTGGAGAAGCAAACACGCAGTCCTCTGCATTGACGTCAACCGATTCACCATTTACAACGATTACTACGGTCAAAAGGCTGGCGACCGACTGCTGCAATATATAGCTGAAACGCTGGAGCTGATGTGTTCCTCGCGTGAAATGTCGGCGCGTCGCAGCACTGATATTTTTGTGGCAATGTGGTCATATTCATCGGCAGAAGAACTGAACAAGCGTATTAACGATTTGTTTGAGCTGATCAAGGACGGACCAAACAGTGAAAATGTCTCTCTGTCGGTCGGCGTATATCTGATGAATGACGACGACAAGGACGTGATTCACGCGGCAGATATGGCAAGCATTGCCAAACAGACCGTCAAGGACGCCAAGGTGAACACCGTTACCTATTTCGATGAAAAAATCCGCGCTCAGATGACCGAAGAGCACGAGCTGGAAAAGCTGATGCATGTTGCCCTTGAGAATGACGAATTCAAGCTCTTCCTCCAGCCCAAGCACCGCGTACAGGACGGTGCGCTTGGCGGTGCGGAAGCACTGGTGCGCTGGATCAGTCCCGAAAAAGGCTTCATCTCTCCCGGCAAGTTTATTCCCCTGTTTGAGAAGAACGGATTTGTGGGACCTGTGGACAATTACATTCTGGAGCAGCTCTGCATATTCCAGCGCAACCGTCTGCGCAAAGGCTACAAGACGGTGCCGATCTCGGTCAACGTTTCCCGCGTGCAGCTCAGCGACCCGAACCTTGCCCATGAGATCTGTGCCATTGTCGACAAGCACAGCGTTCCCCACAAATACATCGACATTGAGCTGACCGAAAGCGCATGCTTCGACGATATGGAGGTGCTTATCACCACCATCAACCAACTTCGTTCGATGGGATTTCCGGTATCCATGGACGACTTCGGCTCGGGGTATTCCTCCCTCAACCTGCTCAAAGAACTGCCCTTTGATACGCTGAAAATCGACGGCGAATTCTTCCGCAACGTCACCGACGAGAACCGCGCCAACATCGTAGTCAAAAACATAATTGACCTTGCCAAGTCGCTTAATATGGCGGTTGTCGCCGAAGGGATAGAAAAGCAGGAGCAGGTCGACTTCCTCAAAACCACCGAATGTGACCTCATTCAGGGCTATTTCTATTCAAAGCCTATTTCGGCAAAGGATTTTGAAGAATACATGGCAAACCACAAGATAGAAAACAAATAAATTCCCTACACAAAAAAATTCCCAAAGCATGACAGGTCGTAGTTATAGAATCTGCCCGCTTCGGGAATTTTATTATATTGAATTACTTTTTGCTTATCTTGAGTTCGTCATCAAAGCTTATGGAAATACTGTCGCCGGGTTTGACTTCGCCCTCAAGTATCTTTTCGGAGAGCTTATCCTCGATCTCGGACTGAATGGCGCGTCTGATCGGTCTTGCGCCGTAAACCGGATCGAATCCGTGCTGTGCTATGGTCTTTGCCACGCTCGGCTCGAATGTCACGTCGATCTCCATCTCGCGTATTCTCTTAGCGAGAGTCTTGAGCATTCTCTCGGCGATCTGCTCCACATCTTCCTCGCTCAGCTTGCGGAATACGATGATGTCGTCGAGACGGTTGATGAATTCCGGTCGGAATGTGTTTTTAAGCTCGCCCATGACTGCCGCCTTGATGTTCTCGTACTCCTGCTGCGCCTTATTATCATCCGACTGCCCAAAGCCGAGTGCATTCGCGCCGCCGGTGATGATTCTCGCTCCGAGGTTGGAGGTCATGATGATGACGGTGTTCTTGAAGTCAACCGTTCGTCCCTGAGAATCGGTCACTCTGCCGTCGCCGAGTATCTGGAGCATGATGTTGAGCACATCGGGATGCGCCTTTTCGATCTCGTCAAAGAGCACCACGGAATACGGACGCCTGCGGATCTTTTCGGTGAGCTGACCGCCCTCGTCATATCCCACATATCCCGGAGGCGAACCGATGAGCTTCGACACGGTGTGCTTCTCCATGTATTCCGACATATCGAGTCTGATGATGGCATTCTCGTCACCGAAAAGCGCTTCGGCAAGCGCCTTGCAAAGCTCTGTCTTGCCGACGCCGGTCGGTCCCATGAAGAGGAAGGAGCCGATCGGACGCTTCGGGTCTTTCAATCCGACCCTGCCGCGGCGGATTGCCTTTGCCACTGCCGTTACAGCCTCATGCTGTCCGACAATGCGCTCATGCAGAATGTCCTCCATGCGCAGCATGCGTTCGCTCTCCTCCGTTGTAAGCTGCACCACAGGAATTCCCGTCCACTGGGAGACAATCTCGGCTATGTCCTCGGTAGTGACGGTGGCTTCGCGACCGTCGTTTTTCTTCTTCCAAGCGTCACGCTGCCCGTCCAGCTCTGCGGAAAGCTCCTTTTCTCTGTCGCGCAGTCTTGCGGCACGTTCGTAATCCTGATTCTTGACAGCCTCCTGCTTGTCTGCTGTCACCTGCTTCAGCTGGTTTTCCAGCTCCTTGACCTCGTCCGGAGCGGTCTGCCTTCTCAGACGTACTCTTGAAGCAGCCTCGTCAATAAGGTCGATCGCCTTGTCCGGCAGATATCGGTCGGCAATGTACCGAGCCGAGAGGTTGACCGCCGATTGAATGGCTTCATCGCTGATCTTTACATTGTGGTGTCCCTCGTAACGGTCACGCAGTCCCAGAAGTATCTGCTCGGCTTCCTCCTCGGTTGGTTCACCGACGAGTACGGGCTGGAATCGGCGTTCAAGAGCCGAATCCTTCTCAATGTACTTGCGGTATTCCGTAATGGTGGTTGCGCCGATCACCTGGAAGCTGCCTCTTGCCAGCATCGGCTTGAGAATATTCGCCGCGTCGGTTGCGCCTTCCGCCGAACCTGCGCCGATCAGCGTGTGAATTTCATCTATAAAGAGAATGGTATTGCCGTCCTTGATAACCTCGTCAATGACCGACTGGATACGCTCTTCAAATTCGCCCCTGTACTTGGAGCCGGCGATCATTCCGGTGAGGCTGAGATCCACAATTTTTTTATTTTTGAGCGACTCCGGCACTTCACCTTCGGCAATTTTAAGTGCAAGACCTTCCGCAATTGCCGTCTTGCCGACGCCCGGTTCGCCTATCAGACAAGGATTGTTCTTGGTGCGGCGGGAGAGAATCTGTATAACCCTGTCGATTTCCTTCTGTCTGCCGATGACCGGATCAATCTTGCCATTCTTTGCCTCTTCGGTGAGGTCGCGACCGTACTTCTTCAGGCTCTTGCCCTTGCCCTTTCCGCCCGAAGCCTCATGCGCTCCAAACGGACTGCCGCCCATGCTGCCCATACCGAAGAATTCTCCGAAGGGCGACGACGGCTGACTGAATTCCTGTTCTTCGCCCGATTCGTCATCATCGTTTTCAAAAAGCCTTGTCAGATCGTCAAGTATGCCCTGAATGTCGCCGCCAAGCTCCTGAATGAACCTCACGGCATAGCTCTCACTGTCGCTGATAAGGGCAAGCAGTATGTGTTCTGTCCCCACATATCCGTGACCCATGCGGTTGGAAATGCTCTTTGCAGCCTGCAATGTACGCTTGCCGCGTGCTGTGATGTCATTCGGATTGAGGCTGCATCTCACACCCTGTCCGTGAATGGCAAGCAACTTTTCACGGATTGCCTCAGCGGTAAGTCCGTTGTCATTGAGAATGGTGTGTGCCGCGGATTCGTCCGTACTGACCAGACCGAGCAGAATATGCTCTGAGCCCACGAAGGTATGTCCCATCTCCTGCGCACATTCAAACGCAAGATTAAGGGCAATGTTTGATTTTTCGCTGAATCCCTTGAAGTTATACATAATTATCCCCCTTTTCATTGGAGCGGTGCCGAACAGAGCTTTATAATGCTTATAATACTTATGATACTGATTCAGCACCGCGGTATTCGTTCCCCATATTTTTATATGATTGAATTTATGCTATATCGGTATTTTTAAATGCCTCGCGAAGTATTTCGGCACGCTTTCTGTCTCTTTGCGAAGAATTCATGGTTTCGCCGTACTGTTCCATGAGACGTGCAGGCTGCACCGATTCATATGCCTCGCTGAGCGAACCCAGCGTCATGCCATTTATCAGACCTTCGGCAACTCCGACTCTCAGCGCCGAATACAGTTCTGCAAATTCGCTGCTGCTCATGACTCTTGCGCTTTTCAATAGACCCAGAGCCCTCCAGACACTGTCCTGATAGCTCTCGCTTCCCAGCAGATTGGCTCTGGATTTTTTTTCGAGCGAAATAATTTGATTGGTGATGTCAGTCAGGTTGGAAAGTGTATCCTTTTCGCTGATTCCAAGCGTAACCTGATTGGATATCTGATACATCGCACCGGTGGACCGGCTTCCTTCACCGTAACTGCCTCTGATGGCAGCGCCAATTTTACCAAGGTTGGCTGCCACCCTGCGAAGTGTGCCGTCGGCTTCCGACGCAGGCAGATGAAGCATCACTGAAGCCCTCATGCCTGTGCCGAGATTAGTGGGACAGGCGGTAAGATAGCCCAATTCCTCATCAAAGGCAAAATTCAGGGTTTCATCGAGCAGGGTGTCTATCTTGTCTGCCATGTCGTATGCCTTTTCAAGCTGCATGCCGCTGCCCATGACCTGAATGCGCACATGATCCTCTTCGTTGATCATAATACAGACCGATTCGTCCTCCATAAGCAGAATGGCTCTGCCTTGGGGAGCGCTGGCAAATTCCGGACTGATCAGGTGGCGTTCCACAAGCGAGGCAAGCGCAACAGTCGAAAGCTTATCCGCCTCCACATAGCGAAAGCTGTTGCGAAGAGCGGAATTGCCGCCTGTCAGCGCATCTCTCACTTTTTCGCAGACTTCCTTCATCTGAGCCTGATTCATCAGATGCGGGAAGGGATAGCCGTTGAGGTTTCTCGCAAGCCTGATTCTTGTACTTATCACCACGTCGGATCTTTCGCCCTCCGACTCATACCATTTTTTAATGTCATTATTTGCCGACATATCAATCACTCCGTTCGGATTATTTCAAAATTGCCCTTGTCAGGCTTCCATCGCCTTAATTTTGTCTCTCAGCTCTGCGGCAAGCTCATAGTTTTCGTTCTTGACCGCCTCTGCCAGCTGCTTTTTCAGTGAAGCCGTCTCGGACTCCTTGCTCTCCTGCGTGGTCACCTTTGAATGCTTTCCGCAGTGGGCGCTGTTGCCGTGCAGCTTCTTGATGGTCGGGGCAAGCCTTCCCCTGAATTCGGTGTAGCAGTTAGGGCATCCCACCTTGCCGGAATCGGCTATTGACCTGAAATCCGAACCGCAAACCGAGCATCTCTTGCCGGATGTGAGAGTAGGCATGGCACCGAAGCTGCCAAACGGCGAGCTCAGCAAACTGCTCACCATGTCAAATCCGCTCATCACGGGCGCAAACAGACTGTTCATTCCGCTGAATGCGTCGAAACCGCTGCTGAAATTGAACATAGAGCCGAATTCTCCGCTGTTCTGCATCTCGGCGGCGCACTGACTGCAAAGGTGATACTCGTGAACATCGCCGTTCACATTTGTTTTGATATAAGCGTTTGCTTCATTCTTCTTACATTTTTCACACAACATAATTTTCATTCCCCTTTTTTAAATAATTGGATTGCTAATTGAATTATTGACTGACTGTGCATCTGATAAGCATCTGTTTGAGAATTCCTGCCCTTGCAGCATCACGGTACTCAGGCGGCAAAGCTCTGAGTGCACTGTCGCTGCATGCGGAAAGCATGATGCCCGCAACCTGCTCGCTGATTGCTCCGCGATCGGAAAGACTCACTATAAGCGCCCGCGCCGTATTGCTGTCCAATGTCTCACCTATTATGTTGACCACATGCATCAGCGCCGAGGTTCCACTGATCTGCACCCTTGTGATTCGGATATAGCCTCCTCCTCCCCGTCTGCTCTCCACGAGATAGCCCTGCTCGGGCGTAAATCTCGAGGTGATAACGTAATTGATCTGGCTCGGAACACATCCCATCTGGTCGGCAAGCTCGTTGCGGCGAATTTCTGCCGTACCGTCCCGGCTGTCGAGCATCTCCAGGATGTATCGTGCTACCTGTTCGCTCATTCTCATTTGATGATCATCTCCTAAAGGTCTTTGTCTTTAACTATCCTTGACCTTTGTAATTACAATTATACTCATTGGTTAGAAAAAGTCAAAGTCAGAAAAAGTCAAGTTTCCATAACTTTTGTCAGCAAATCTCTGTTTTTCTTTATTATTCTCATTTTTTCTTTGCTTTTTAAAAATTTTAATAAAAAAATGAGGCTGTGCCAAAAATACACAACCTCATCATTTCATTTATCCTCCGTCGGAAGAAGCAGCTGCTTCGCTCGAATTGTTCGCTTCGCCGGACGCAGTGCCGGCGTCGGCAGAAGTCGTTTCCCCATCTGACGGAACTACTCCTGCAATAGCCGCAGCAGCCTGCGCAAGCTTCATAAAATCTTCGTCAGATTTTTTAGCTTCCTTGTCAGCTGTCTTCTTTGCTTCCTCGTGCGCCTTTTCAATTTTAATCTCGGTATAAATATCCTCTGAAATATCCTTATCGAGATAAACAAGGCTGTACCAATAGTCCGCATTCTTCTGCAAATCAATGATCAATACATAGGCGCCTTGCAGCTTATCGGCATGATATGTATTATCTATCGGAATTCTGGCGTTAACCTGTTCATATCCAAGATACTCCGGCGCGTTAACCAGTAAAGACATTACCTCTTTCTGACTGACGTTAGTAGAAACATAACGCAAAACCACATCGGCAAACTTGCTGAGTTTAGATGCACTCATCGACTTGACTTTCTTCATGATCTCAGCAATTACCTTGCGCTGACGTTCGGTTCGACCAAAATCACCGCCGCCCACATAACGCACGCGCGTGTATGCAAGCGCCTGAATGCCGTTCAGATGATAATTGCCCGATTTTTCAGGCATATAAACTTGGCTGTTAGGCAAATGATAAGCCCTGTTCATCTCGTAAATATAAACTTCATTCATCACCTTTATCTCTTCAGCCTTCACATACATATCCACGCCATCGAGATAATTGATAATGCTGATAAAATTGTAAAAATCCATATGAACATACTTATCAATCTTAATGCCGAAATTATTTTCATATGTTTTAAACATCATCTGGGAGCCGCCGTATCCGAATGCAGAATTCAGCTTTGCCTTGCCTGCCTTCAGATGATTGCCGCCCTTCGGCACATCAACAAGAATATCTCTCATAAAAGATGTAAAGAAGATTTTTTTGGTTTTCCTGTTGATGGACACCAAAACCATTGAATCTGAATTGGTTCTGTATCTTCCTCTCATGCGGGAATCGGTGCCGGCGATCATTATGTTGGTAATATCGCTGTCGCTAAAATCAAAACTAATGCCTCCCGGCTTATATGACCGTTCTATTTCCTCCAGCTTTTTCAGATCTTCTTCGGACATGGTATCAGTATCTATATCCTCGCCCTGTCTGATTTCCGCATCGGATACATACTCAAAATCTTCCTCGCCTTCAGATATAATATTCATTCTGCTGTAATAGTGATAAAACGCTCCGTATGCACATGACATTAGAATAACAACGACACCCAAAAGCGACGTAAAAACGTAGAGTATTTTTTTACCCAGACTGCTTCGCTTGGAAGATCTTTTGCCGGATTTCAATAGTATCAACCCTTTCTAATAAACGTCATTCATCAGTTCAAATAAAGTGGAATCATTACTTGCCATAAACAAGGTTGTACCAATACTTCTTGTTTTTATCAAAATTGACTCCCAGCACCGATGCTCCTCTTACCTTCATATATTTGTAAGACCCATCAATTGGCATTCTGCCGTTTACTATCTTGTAATTGAGGTATTCCTTGGCATTCATGATCAGAGACATTACCTCGCCCTTGGTGAGATTGGTAGAAAGCATCGGAAGTACCACATCCGCCAGTTTATTAAGCTCGGAAACACTCATTCCCTTGGTCATTTTGATGATCTGACCAATCACCTTGCGCTGGCGCTCGGTACGGGCAAAATCCGTTCCGACATATCTGACTCGCGAGTAAGCGAGAGCCTGAATGCCGTTGAGATGATAGGTGCCGGATTTATTCTGTTTGACCAAATTGGCGGATTTGCTCTTATTCAGGTACTTATTGATATAGGGAATGTAGGTTTTATTCATAACCTTGATTTCTGCAGGAGTGAGCTTCAAATCCACTCCGCCCACAACATCAACCAGCTTGACAAAATTAAAGAAATCCACCTGCACATATCTGTTAAGAGAAATATCGAAATTCGTTTTGAATGTTTTAAACAGGAGATTGGGACCACCATACACAAAGGCGGAGTTGAGCCTATTTTTACCGACTCCGGGGATACTGACATAGGTATCTCTGAGAACGGAAGTCATCGTCATTTTCTTGTTTTTCTTGTCAATTGACAGAATAATCATGGTATCGGTTCGGGCGCGTTTGTTTCCCTTCTGGCGGCTGTCGGTGCCAACAAGGAGAATATTCGTCACATTTTTGTTATCGGTTATGACGGATGTGTCTACGCTCGCAGCATCATCGGATGAAGCAGTATCCGCGTCTTTTTTGTCTCCGGCATTTTTGTCTTTTTCATCTTCTTTTGTTTCGCCGTCACCATCCTCCGAAGATGCATTTGCCTCCTCAAACAATTGCTCAAGCTGCTGACGCTCTTCCTCGGTAAGCTCACTCTCGTTTATATCGTCCTCTTCGTAATCAATTGCTGTAACAATTTGGGTATCATCATTTGGCGAAGTAATGTTCATTTTGTTGTAATAATGCAGGAAGACGCCGTATGCTGAGGCAAAAACAATTATCAGCAAACAAAGTATCGTCCCCAGAACAACTATCAGTTTTTGTCTCAAAGTGAGCTTCTTCTTTGCCTTACCCTTTTTGGCAACATCGTTCTTATTAAGTTCCGATTTCAATATACATCATTTCCTTTCATTGTCTAATAACATTCTACAGCTAAACCACCGATCCAAGCCTTTTAGCTGAAGAATACCATCAGATTGATATTTTATCATACAAATATGACTTTTACTTTTTGAATTTATTAATTTACTATGACAGGCGTACAAATAATAATCCCGGCAGACATGCAAATAACAGACAGACTGCCGGGACAATTATCAATAATCAAAGATTGACTATCTGAAAAACTCCGAGCTTTAATAAATTAATTACGCAAGCTCAGCAAAGTACTTGATGGTGCGAACCATCTGGCTGGTGTAAGAATTCTCGTTGTCATACCAGGAAACAACCTGAACCTCGTACAGATCGTCAGCGATCTTTGCAACCATTGTCTGAGTAGCATCGAAGAGAGAACCGTATCTCATGCCGATAACGTCAGAAGAAACGATCTGATCCTCGTTGTAGCCGAAGGACTCGGAAGCAGCAGCCTTCATAGCAGCATTGATGCCTTCCTTGGTGACGTCAGCGCCCTTGACAACAGCGGTGAGAATGGTGGTGGAACCTGTGGGAACAGGAACTCTCTGTGCGGAGCCAATGAGCTTGCCGTTGAGCTCAGGAATAACAAGACCGATTGCCTTGGCAGCGCCTGTGGAGTTAGGAACGATGTTGGCAGCGCCGGCTCTTGCTCTTCTGAGGTCGCCCTTTCTGTGAGGACCGTCGAGGATCATCTGATCGCCGGTGTAAGCATGGATGGTGCTCATGATACCGCTCTGAATGGGAGCGTAGTCATTGAGAGCCTTTGCCATAGGAGCAAGGCAGTTGGTGGTGCAGGAAGCTGCGGAGATGATGGTGTCCTCAGCAGTCAGAGTGTTCTCGTTGACGCTGAAAACGATGGTCTTGAGGTCATTGCCTGCGGGAGCAGAAATAACGACCTTCTTTGCGCCTGCATCAATGTGAGCCTGGCTCTTCTCCTTGGAGCAGTAGAAGCCTGTGCACTCGAGAACAACGTCAACGCCGATCTCGCCCCAGGGCAGCTCGTTAGCCTTTGCCATAGCATAGATCTTGAGGGTCTTGCCGTCAACTGTGATTGTGCCAGCCTCGTCATCAGCCTCAACAGTGTGAAGACCTTCGCCGATCTTGCCGCAGTAACCGCCCTGAGCGGTATCGTACTTGAGCAGCTGAGCAAGCATTGAGGGCTTGGTGAGGTCGTTGATAGCGACAACTTCATAGCCTTCAGCACCAAACATCTGTCTGAAAGCGAGACGGCCAATGCGGCCAAAACCATTAATAGCAACTTTTACTGACATTGGAAAGTTACCTCCTAAAGAAAAATTCTGATTATATAATATCCTATTTTTCTCTAAATTACAAGAGCAAGAGGTAAATTTTACAAAAATTTTTTATAATATTTCTGCATTGCTCCGCCCAATGAGTCAAATAGAATAAATATCGGGGATTAATCGAAATAAGGATTGCCGTTTGCACGCTTATCTGTAGGATCCCATCCGCCGTTTTTCTTGACTCTCTTGGGAAGCGACTGCGTTTTGAAATCCGGGCCGGTCGCATTCACCACATTCACCTGCGTTCCCTTTGGCATATTGAAATAAATCCAGTACGCGTCACGCGCACAAAGCTGGATACCGCCGCCCGACACAGGCTTTCCGATATTTTCATATCCTCCGTCGATCATGGTCCACGCTGTCTTTTTGCTGTAAGGAACAGAACTGATGTAATAATTTTCCTCTTTGCTTATGAGACAACCGTACTGACCATATTGCTTTTCTGCCAGCGTCGCCCATTTTTCTTTTCGCTCTATGCGATACACGCCCTCTTTTGTCGGAGTGGTGTCAGGCGCTCCGGTGGAGCACTGCATACAATGAAACGACTTGGTGTACTCACCGTTTGCATCCTTTTGATATGCCACTATCGTCTGGCTTTCTTTGTAAACCACCAGATAAAATTCGGATTTATAATCCGGATTGAGAATAAAATTCTCTTTAACCGGCTCAGTCGCAGCCGAGGATGTATCATTCGGAGCGGATTCAGCAGAACCGGCAGCGTCCTGCGAAGAAACAGATTCCGAGGGGGAGGTTTCACTGGGCAGGCTTTGATTGGACGGTGATACATAGTCTGAATATGTCACATCGCCCATAGGAATCGTGTCAAGAAGTTTATCGTTAAAATTTCTCTTGCCATTGTAAACCATCACAGTAAAAACCGAAAGCGAAGCAACAACAATACACAGCGATATAGCTGCAACAGCTATTTTTTTGGCGTCATTTTTTTTCTTGTACATTAAAAATCCCCATTTATAATCAGATATTCTCACGATTCTACGTGCACATTATGATTATACATTAATTATGAAAAATGTCAATGCAAATCAACAAAAAACAGCGCATCACTTGTTCACACTCGGATCAGCTCCTTCTGTGCCGTTAATGCGCTGTAATATTAAATATTGCGATGTACAGATTATATCATACAATGAACCGAGTCATCATCAATACCATCCGTCAACCCAGCCTCCGTCGTTGTCGCCCTGACCTTTGGTCGTGGTTGTAGCCTTCTTGGTAGTTGCCTTTTGGGTCGCCTTTGTTGTTTTCTTGGTGCTGTTTTCGGTCGTTGTTTCTTCGATTTCCTCTGCGGAGGTTTCAGTGGTTGAAGCTGTGGTGGACTCTGTGGTGGTAGTCGTCGGCAGGGTAGCCACTGTCTCCACATTGTTCTTGGGTTCCTCTCTGCCAACGCCGACATGAATCAGACCGAAGCCGCACAATACCGCGACAATAAATATCTCAACAGTCAATGTTACCGCAAGGGTCATCAGGACTATTTTAAGCTTTAAAGATGAATTCATATCAATTAATCTCCTTTATTACTGTATATTCAAAAAGCCTTTAAGCTTTTTAATAACTGCCAGCTGTGATTCGTCGGGATTCTGAATGGCAGAATACGAATCATAAGCTGCCTGAGCCACTCCGTAAAAAGACCTTTCCACCGTTTCGGAATAAATAATATGCTCCTCACCGGTATTATCGTCAATATAGATGAGATATCCGCGTCCCTTAACATTCGTGCCAAAAAACGAGGTCGGTATATTGATAAGAACGCCTGTGTATGTGTACTGTGTCTCGTCCTGACTGTAAATATTATCTGCCTTAATTTTGCGTACGCTGGGTGTGTTGATGGTAAGCTCGTTGTCGCCAAGTGTACCGGAGGCAATGATCAGCGTGCCGAATTCGGGAATGTAATGCACCGATCGGAGTCCGTCATCCCTCTTGATCTGTATGCCAAAACGGATGCCGTAAGGCTCGCTGACTCTGATGCTGGCGCCAAGAGTAACCAAATTGATTTTAGGATCCGTATCAACAATATAATGGTCATACGCGGATTCGCTGAGAGGCGGATAAACCAGCGGTTGCTTCATCTGAGTGCTCATGACCTGTCCGTCGTTGATATGATCCTGCGCAAAGGTCTTGTTGCTTCTTACCCAAGTGGTGCTGCCTACCAAAAAGTAATTATACAAAATCTTTGAAGAACCGTCATCCCATGTGGAATCCACTCCGTACCATTTATTTCCGATTTTTACGTAATTCCACATGTGCGCTCCGCCGGAGGAATCCGAAGTCATACCGGTTCCCGAAACAAGCGCACAATCTATGCCAAATTTGCCGGAGAGTATTTTAAAGGCTTTAGAATACCCCTCACACACAAATGTACCCTTGCCCGTAAAGAGAGGAGCCGCGGTATATGCATAACCGTAAGTATAGGTTGATACGCTGATGGCAGAATAATCATAAGAAGCGTTAACGCATATATAATCATGAATTGCCTTTAATGTTTCATAGATCGATTCGTTTTTTCTTGACTGTTTGATACTGCTGACCGCAGATGTCAAGCCGGCGTCATAAGCTGCCAGATCATTGTATGCGTTAGGATATGCGTCTCTTGTAAATTCAAAATCAATTTGGTCTACCGTCGCCGTACTTGAACCTGACGTAAAATTGATCTGAATGGCGTAATTAAAAGCACGTATCCAGAATGCCTCCGGGCAGTCATAGAAAAATGCCGCGGCAGCACTGAGAACAGCATCGTCAATATCTGTCAGATCCCTGTCGTCTGCCGCATCGTTATCCGCGTCGGAATAAACCACGTCAAACGTCATAGGAGGATTCAGGGATACCGAAACCTTTTGCGTATAAGAACTTCTTTTTACAACAAAAGTGTCGTAAAGACCCTCAAAAAGCTTCTTTTCATTCGCGTTAAGTTCGCTCTTGTAGCTGCCGCTGTAGCTTGCTGAAGAAAGGAATCTTTTAAACTTCGTGCTTACTTTGGGTCTGCTTACGGTCTGGTTTGAAAGCAGAAGATCGGGAGCCTCATGCACAACTGTGATCGATTTGACTTCTGCGGCAGACGCGGATTCAGAAGCATCCGAAGGTGAAACTTCAGCCGAGGCATTCGCCTTGAAAAATGAAGCCGAAGCAAGAAGCACCGACACCGCAAGTACCGGAAGAAGTACATTGAGGAACTTAGCCTTCTGGGGCCGTTTCTTCATATAATATCGATCCTTTCCATATAAATTATAAAACATATCCTATGGACTACTACTATTAATTATGCATAAATTTGCTTAAAAGTCAATGGTCATTGCGTATTTTTGGATTTATTTAATTATTAATTTTTTTAATAAAGATAATCGGAGTACCGAAAATGCTCCATTGCATCTACAGTACTCCGATAGATTATATACAACTAAATTGATCGACAGATAAACGTATTTTGGCGGATACTCCGGATATCAATGATCATTCCTGAGACTCTGTCGGTTCCTGAGACTCCGTTTGTTCCTTGGATTCGGTCGGTTCCTGAGATTCCGCTTGTTCTTCGGACTCTGTCGGTTCCTGAGACTCGGTTGCCTCCTGGGATTCTGTTGTCTCGTCAGCAGGTTCATCCTTGATTCCTAAAATATCTTTCAGATTGTTGATGGCTTTCTGCTGAGCTGCTGTGGGCTCTTCGATTTTTGAATAGTTCTCATAGGCAGCCTGTGCAACGCCATTGAAGGACTTGACCACCGTATTGGAATACATAGTGTAGACTTCACCGTCTGCTCCCTCATATTTCAAATATCCTCTTCCGACCACGTTTGTGTTGAAGAAAGACTCGGGAATATTGATAAGCACGCCTGTATAAGTAATATGTCCGCTGGTGTTTTCAAGATCGTTATTTGCCTTTATACAGAGACAATTGGCTGTCTCCATAGTAAGTTCCTGATTCCCCAGCGTGCCGACAGCGATCATCAATGTGCCGTATTCTACAATTTTTGTAGATTTATACGCTTCATCCTTTTCTATCCTCAAGCCGAAACGAATTCCATACGGCTCAGTGAGACGGATACTTGCACCGAGTATTTCATAGGACAGATCCGGCACCACTTCTATAGTAGAGGAAACGGAAATATCTCCGAGACTTGCTTTGACAGTTGCAGTTCCGAGTCCTACAGCCGTCACGGTACCGTCTGAATCAACGGTGGCGATCTCGGCGTTGGAGGAAGTCCACTTGAGCGAATCCTGTGGATCAGCAGTCGAAACCGCTACATTAAGCTTTGCATTTTCACCGGGATGAAGTGTCTGCGATACCTTATCCATATCAAGAGAAACTGCCCACACGCTGAATTCATCACTTACACATTCCTGACGACCGCCGTTTGTATTAACCGCAGTCACAGTCACGGTGTATTTTCCTTCTTCGGTATCAAATGTGCAGGATGTTCCGTTCAGGTCATCTTCATAAACCGCTGTGTCATCAGACTTGACAACAATATGATATCCTGTGGCTCCCTTACAGGGATCCCAGTTAACAGTTGCCTTTGAGTCAATGTCGTAATACTTGCTTTCAGATGTAACAACCGGCTGATCCAGCACACCCACATAGAATTCAAAGACCTTTGACGGAATCCAGTCGTACTCGCCTGTAGATTCTACAGCTGAGACAACAGCCGTATAACGCCCGTCCGGAAGACCGTTCAGTGCAAACGATGTACGTCCGGAAACAGTCTCACTGAAATCAAACGAATCTTCCTTGTCCCCGCTTACCTTCAGGTTGTAATCTGAGACGCCTTCGCAGTCATTCCAGCGAAGTGCAACCTCTCCGTCATGCGCAAAATATTTGACCGATGAATCAATCGCAATAAGCCGCTTGTTTCCTACAAAGAACCAGTACTTTTCAGATTTGGCTTTTTGCAGACCGCCGATCTCGTTTATTGCCTCGACATCCAATTCATAATAGCCGTCCTCCGGAGACAGCGAGAAAGACGTATCGTTTACATCCGCCTCACAATAAGGCTCATCATCATTTTTGGTAACAGTCACATGATAGTTAGTCGCACCGGCGCTTGGTTTCCAGTCGATTTTGACTTCATTGCCGGAAGGATAACAGACTTCTTCTGTTGTAAAAACAGGAGCGTCGAGCTTTCCGATGGAGAAAGAAACGCATTCGCTTTTCAACTGCTGAGAGCCGCAGACCGAAGTGACATACACCTCATAGTCTCCGTTGCCGTTGTTGACCTGATAGTTTGTATCAATCACTACCTCGCCGGAAACGATCGGATCTCCGTCCTTGAAAACATCGACAAGGTAGTAACTTGCATTTGTAACATACTTCCAATTGACATCTACCTGTGCGTTCTCTGCGTAGTATTGATGCGCTGTGGAAGCAACGGGAGCCACCAGATCCATTTTTTTGCTTGTCACATTAATTCGTGTGACGACGTTGTAAACGGAACCTTTAAAAATAAGATATCCGTTTGAGTCAACGGAAGTCCTCTCAACAACTACTTTTCTGGATACAGGCGGCGTCTGCTCATAAATGACAAAATACTTGTCGGTAATGTCTCCCACCCAAGCCACGTGACCGTTTTTGCTGATGGCGTCCCCGATTTGTATTTTATTCGCCTTTACTTTACTGTAATGACTCGCATACGGACTCGATACAATCTTGGTGACACTGCCATACCGGGGGCTTGTTCCTCTCATAAAGGAGCCGCCAAGCACTTCACTGACAAAGTTGGCGCAGCATGAGCCGTAAACAGGACCTGTTCTCCACTGACCGCTGACGCTGTTGCATTTGGCAGTAGCGGAATAATTTGACTTAGCATAATTTTTATACTCGCGTAAAGATTTAAGACTGTAATCATCCACCACTTCCGTCGTAAAGAGGCAGAACGGCATTCCCTTTACAGGCTGACCTTTCTTAAAAACCGAGGAACCGTTGTATTTATTGCCGTTCCACGTCTTGATATCGCGTGACGGAATCCATGTATAGTTAATGATCTCCTCTGCCCTTGCACGCATAGAGGCAAGTGACGAAGCCTCTACGGCAGCATTTGCGACAAACCAGTTGCCGCTCCTTGCCATCATGGTAATCACCAGATCAAAAGCAAATAAAAACGCTGCCAAAAAAGCCATGAGCCTTCTGCTTTTAGAATATTTTATAATTTTCTTTCGCAAGTAAAACCCTCCCAGCTGCTTATTCGCTAATTATTATACATTATTATCAAAAAAGAGTCAATAGATTTAAAAATTTTTTTAATGCTTTTCATTATTGTTCTCTGCCATTTCTTTTTTGTCTGACAGTTCTGTGTGGATTTCAGTGATTTTTCAGCTGCGGCGGCGAAATTACGGCGCAAACGAACCCCCAAAAAACACTTCGCCCCCTGCAAGGAAGTGTATTTCTTTGCAGGGGGCGATTTTGACAAATACGGCGGGCTTCTCCTGCGGCAGGAAAAGTCGGTACGGTTTAATGACGGAATAAAAATACCCCGGCATAAAGAGAAACAGCCGATATTTGTTTATCCCGGAAGCTCCGCCGTACAGTCCCGCCGCCGACAGTGCCTTCCTTTTACATATTATGCCTCACAGACGGCGGCGTTATTATATTATTTTTGAAAGAAGGATATATAAAATTTTTACAATTTATCACTTTGCACTCACAAAAAAATATTGACAACACGCCGCTGAATCATTATTATATGTAAGAAGGTCAACAGCGTATAGGTTATTTTATCTATAAGTATAAATGCGCCTGATCATACTGAGTAAGGAAGGACATGACAAATGAAGATTGCAATTTACGGCTACGGCAACCTCGGCAGAGGCGTTGAATTTGCCGTCAAACAAAATCCCGACACGGAGCTTTTCGGGATATTCACCCGCAGACCGCCCGAAAATGTAAAGCCTGCCTTTGCCGAAACCAAGGTATTTCCGGCAGCGGATATTACAAATTACAAAAATGACATAGACGTGCTTATCATATGCGGAGGCAGCGCCACCGATCTGCCCGAAATGACCCCCGCACTGGCAGCCGATTTCAACGTCATCGACAGCTTTGACACGCACGCCGACATTCCCAAGCACTTTGTCGCTGTGGACGAGGCGGCAAAGAAGGGCGATAAGGTTGCGGTAATATCAGTGGGATGGGATCCCGGCATGTTTTCGCTCAACCGACTTTACGCCAACGCCATACTGCCGGAGGGCAAGGATTACACCTTCTGGGGCAAGGGCGTGAGCCAGGGGCATTCCGACGCCATCAGACGCATTGAAGGCGTGCTCGACGCGCGTCAGTACACCATTCCCGTGCAGTCGGCTCTCGACAGCGTGCGTGCGGGCGAAAATCCCGACCTCACCACTCGTGAAAAGCACACCCGTCTCTGTTATGTAGTGGCATCCGAGGAGGCAGACAAGGCACGCATTGAGCGGGAAATCAAGACTATGCCGAAATACTTCTCGGATTACGACACCACCGTGAACTTCATCTCGCAGGAAGAGCTTGACCGCGACCACAAGGGAATTCCGCACGGCGGATTCGTCATCAGAACCGGCAAGACCGGCAAGGATAACGGCAGCAACCATGTCATAGAATACAGTCTCAAGCTCGACTCTAATCCTGAATTTACCGCAAGCGTGCTTGTTGCCTTTGCAAGAGCGGCTTACAGAATGTCCGCACGCGGAGATTCCGGCTGCAAGACAGTATTTGACATAGCTCCCGTCGATCTCTCGGCAAAGACCCGCGAACAGGTAATTGCAGAGATGCTGTAATCATTCATCAATAAAAAATAATACACGGTGCGACCGTCGGCTTTCATTGCTGCTGCGGCGCACCGTGCTTTTTTATCGAAAAATTATTCCTCAGACTGCCTGTTCAGCATGTTCTCAGCAAATATCGCATAGCCGCACTTGGGATTATTGACAAAGACATGGGTAACAGCGCCCACAAATTTACCGTTCTGAATGATTGGACTGCCGCTCATCCCCTGAATAATGCCGCCAGTCTCTTCCAGCAGCCCGTCGTCGGTCACTCTGATGATCATGTTCTTTGTCGGCTCTCCGCTGTAGTTGATCTTTTCTATCACAATATCGTAAAGCCTCGGCTTTCCGTCGGTCGTGACGGTGCTCAGCATTTTTGCTTTTCCCTGCCTGACCTCCTGCTTGACTGCCGCCTCATACTCCTTTGTCAAAGGAAGTTCCGCGGTGTATCTGCCAAAAGCGCCGCATGCCGTGTTGCTCTCAAGCACGCCAAGCTCACCGCTGCCGAGATAGCCTCTGATCTCTCCGGCAAAGCCTCTCACCCCCCGTCGGACGCCGCTGATCTGAGCCGGAACGATTTCGCCCTCGTGTATGGGGATGATTTCGTGAGTGTCTGCATCGCATATGCCGTGTCCGAGTCCGCCAAAGCTGCCGCTCTCAGTGTCGATATAGGTCAGCGTGCCTATTCCTGCGGCACTGTCGCGCACCCACATTCCGGTTTTCAGACAGCCGTCCGAGTCGGAATGTGCGGGTGTAAGCTTCACGCTTTTGCTTTTTCCGTTTTTGTCGTTAAGCTCCAGCGTCACGGTTCCTTTGGAATTTTTTATCACATCGGCAAATTCGTCGTTGGTGTAGACCGCCTTGCCGCCTGCCGAACGTATTACATCGCCGCTGCAGATGCCGGATTCCCTCGCCGGATTGACCTTTTTGCCGTTTGAGGTGAAATCGGACAGTCCCACCACCATTACACCGTCACTGTACATTCGCAGTCCGAAAAGTGTGCCAGCCAGAAGCACCTTTTTGGGATTTTCTCTGCGAATGCTGACATTTTTTACTCCCACCACGCCGAAGAGCTTTGCCTTCGCGGAATCTGAATGGGCGTCATCACATTCAACCGACACCGGAAGGAATGTAGACAGCTGTGAACTGCCGTTCTGATAAAAGATCAGCTCGTCCGGCAACTGACGCACCGTTATCAGCATCGGAACAGCAATGATCGCAATAAGAGCGAGAAGCAGCCGATTTGCCGTTTTTCTTCCCTGCATGCCGCCTATGCCTCCTTTATTACTCCTGCGCAAACTTTTTTGAAATAAAAAAACCGCGCAATAATAGCTTGCTCACATCTTTGAATTCAACCCATGACAATTTATCTATCAAATGTAATATAGATTTCAGATATGTAATTTGCAACAAAATCGTAAATTAATATTTATTTATATTGACACAGCAAATTCAATCATTGTATAATAGTATGAAGGCGGCAGATTTCAGCCGCAAAAAATATCGCAGGAGGCGCGGTATGCAGGATTTTTACGGCGGATACAATCCGTATCCTTTCATTTACATACAATATTCGCACGATGACGCCGAAAAGGTAATTCCCATTATCAAGGCTCTCAAAGCTGAAAATTACAATGTGGTTTTTGACAAAAATTTTAATGAAGATGACAAATACCGCTATCTTAATGTTCAGCAGATGACACAGGCGGCGTCATTCATTCTTTTTTACTCCAAGTCGGCTGCGAAGTCGAGGCTTATCAAGGAAAGCGTCCGATTTGCCGTTCCGATGTACAATCTTGAAAAAATTTGCATATGTCTCGATGATACAAGATTCGGCTTTTCCTTCTCCGATCTGAAAAAGAATTACACAGTCATTGAGGACACTGAGCTGGACAATCTTATGGAAATATTGCGTCCGTTTCTCGACGTGTATATTCTGCCCAACAGCGCAGTTTCCATGAAGATGGGCTCGGAAGAAGCTCCCGATGAGCTGACGGAAACCGAGATTCCTGACGAGCTTGAGGAAATAGACGACGCTCCGGCAAGTGCCGACAATTCCGAACGCACAGAGGAGATGATTCCCGAAGAGATTGTCACCCCGGAAGTTATCCCATACGCGGAAGAACCAACCATGCAGGAATTGCCTGCCGAGGCGGATGAACGCAATGAAACCGATTCGGACGAAAGCCTGTATGAATCCACGGAATATGCTTACATTGCTTACGAAGCCGAAAGCGCAAAGGACAATCCCGATGATAAAATTCCGGCTGACGCGCCCGAGGCATTCCCCGATTTTGAAATCTCCGATGATTTTGAAGAGGATGACGACAGCTTTGAGACGCCGCTTCTTCCCGATTATTTCAAAAATATTCCGGAATCGCTTCCTATACCCAAGCTGCCTGATGATGTCGATATAACGAAAGAGACATCCTCCGTTCCGCAGGACGCCACTGCGCCGGTCGAAGGACCCGCTCCTGCGCCGGTCGAAGAGCCGATTCCTGCGCCGGTCGAAGAGCCGATTCCCGCGCCGGTCGAAGAGCCGATTCCCGCGTCGGTTGAAGAGCCGATTCCCGCGCCGGTCGAAGAGCCGATTCCCGCGCCGGTCGAGGAGCCGATTCCCGCAATCGACCGCGACGAGATATGGAATGACCTTCGCAAAAAAATGCAGATTCGAGCCATGAGCAAGAAGCGGCTGTTTGTCAGACCTGAGGCAACCAAAAACGAGCAAAACGAATACTCTCCATCGCTTGCAATGGATTATCCTCAGGACGACACCATCGAGACTATCACCATAGAATATCCCACAGACGAGGACGTTCCGGAATACACGCCCTCTCCCAAACCGATCATTTTCACGCAGAGGGTAAGCAAACCAAAGGCGTCACCCGACATAGAAATAAATGAGATAACCCATAAACCCGAGCCGGCTGAAACAAGACCGCTGTCGTCAAAAAGCCGCCGCGCCGAAGAATTCATTCCGCTGCTGACCGACAATCCGCCTCCGTCAGAGGTGCTGCCTGTTCCCATAAGCGAGCCGCAGACAGACGTCGGCAGCACAATCTCCTTTGATATGGTAAGAACTCCGGAGCAGGAATATTCTGAGACTGAGCCGGAATCCGAAAAAGATGTTTTTATGGAAGAGTCCGAGCCGCTGCCAGAGCCTGAGCCGGAACCCGAACCGGAGCCCGAACCGGAGCCTGAGCCCGAACCGAAGCCTGAGCCCGAACCCGAGTCCGAATCGGAACCCGAACCGGAGCCTGAGCCCGAACCCGAACCGGAGCCCGAGCTTAATTCCTATGAATATTTTGCTCAGAATGTGCTTTCGGAGATGGACAGCGACAGCTCATGGAACGGCGAAAGCTTCTTCTCGGAACCTGAGCGGGAGCCCGTGCCCGTGCCCGAACCCGAGCCTGTCAGGGAAATCAATTATCTCGGCGGCAGCTCATACCGTCAGGAGTCTTCGGATATGCCTGAGGAATCCGCCTCAAAAACCACCGAAGAGGACGACGAATACGAAGCATACGAAAAATTCATACAGTCAAACGAGCATAAGGACGACGTGATTCCACAGCAGGTCGACATCAAGACCCAGATACTCATTAAGGCTGCCGAACAGGGCAATGCCGACGCACAGTACAAGCTGGGATTAGGCTACGAGCACGGCGACCGCGTTGAACAGAATTACGTCAAGGCGGCGCACTGGTACATTCTTTCCTCCAATCGCGGCAATGCCAACGCCCAGTTCAATCTGGCTAATATGTATGAGCAGGGACTCGGCGTGACCCAAAATGTACGCGAGGCAGCCGATCTCTACAAAGCTGCAGCTCAGCAGGGACATTCCAACGCCCAGCTGCATTACGGACTCTGTCTGAAAAACGGCATCGGCACGGAGGAAGACACGGACGAAGCGGTCAAATGGTTTGTCAAGGCGTCGGAAAAGGGCAATGCCGCCGCGATCTATCAATTGGGCATTTGCTTTGAATTCGGAGACGGTGTGGAAAAGGACTTCTCCCACGCGCTTCAGCTTTATCTTGCGGCAGCCAATCAAAATTACGCCGACGCACAGAATGCCCTTGCCAATTGCTACATGAGCGGCACAGGCGTTCCGGCGAATTACACCGAAGCGGTGCGCTGGTACAGCAAGGCGGCTCGCGGAGGCAATGTCGCGGCACAGTTCAACATAGGCTTCTGCTGTGAAAACGGGCTTGGCATTGAAAAAAATCCCGATATGGCATACCGTTTCTACCGCATAGCCTCCGACAACGGCAGTGAAAGCGCAACCAAACGTCTCAAAGAGCTTGGCTTTATAAAAGATAATACAATTTAACCCTTATTTCTTAAAATAATCTATTGAAATTTAATTGCAATTGCTGTATAATATCTTCGGATATATTTACCGTCCAACATTTCAATAGCGCAAACAGGTAAATAAATAATCTATTTATTATCCGAAAAGTGAGGTATGATTTATGACTTATGAAATCGTAGGAACCCCCTTGCCAGTGGTCACATGTACCCTTCAGGACGGCGAAAAAATGATTACCGAAAGCGGCGCAATGTGCTGGATGAGTCCCAACATGCAGATGGAGACCAGCACTAACGGCGGCATCGGCAAGGCATTCGGCAGAATGTTCAGCGGCGAATCGATGTTCCAGAACATCTACACAGCCAGAGGCGGACAGGGCATCATCGCTTTCGCGTCCAGCTTCCCCGGCTCGATCATCCCCTTCCAGATTTCCCCCGGCAACAGCATCGTTGTGCAGAAAAGGGGCTTCCTCGCGGCTGAGGTCGGCGTAGAGCTTTCCATCTTCTTCCAGAAAAGACTCGGCGCGGGCTTCTTCGGCGGCGAAGGCTTCATCATGCAGAAGCTCAGCGGCAACGGAATGGCATTTGCCGAAATCGACGGCTCCGTTGTGGAATACACCCTCCAGCCCGGTCAGCAGATCATCGTTGATACCGGCTATCTTGCCGCAATGACAGAAACCTGCCAGATCTCCATTCAGTCCATCAGCGGCGTCAAAAACGTGCTGTTCGGCGGCGAAGGCTTTTTCAACACAGTGGTCACGGGTCCCGGCAAGGTTTATCTCCAGTCCATGCCGGTCAACCAGCTCGCTCACGCTGTGGCAGCATACATTCCTTCCGGCAATTAATTCACGCTTAACTACAGACAGCAAAAAAGACACAGGCACGGCTCAAGCGGCACGGTCTGTGTCTTTTATTATTCTGCTCACAAAGAAAAGTCCTCATAGACATAGCTGCGGCACTGGGTTTCATATACGCGGTCGGCATACCACGGACTTATGCCCATGAAATCCCCCACATACAGCGCCCTGCCGTCCCTGATCGTCCATTCCATGCCGTGCTCGGATTCCCACTTGCAGCTGAATTCAACCCCGAAGCCTATCACACCGCTGTCCTTCGGCTGCTCGATGATCAGACAATTGACCCGTGCGTAATCCAGAACACTGTCTTCCTTCACGTTCTCAGGGACCTCGGGACAGGCAGGGTCAAAAAAATCCCTCATATCCTCACAGTACCTCAGGGAATATTTTTTTAGCTGAGAAAGCAATTCCTTCGGCATATTATCAAAATAATCGGCGCATTTTTCGGCATATTGCAAATATTCCTCTCCGTCGCCGTGGAGCACCACATCTATTTCCCTGCCAAACAGCGCAGATCGCATCCTGCCGAAAAACAATCCGCTGCCTGAGTCGCTGCGAATATCGCTTATTGTCATCTGAATTTCCTCCTGCGCCTGTTGGATATGGCTATGATCAGCCGGGTCAGCTTCATGGGATAAAGTCCCCCGCAAAGACCGCTCAGCCTTCTGACAGGCATATTCAGCACCATGTCGATACGCTCCGCGTATTCCGGCTCTCTGCGGCTGTCGGCTTTAATGATCCTGTCTGCCGCGAACCTTATCAGCTTGACGGCTATTTTGAATAATCCTATGGAATAAAGCTGATTTAAAGTATTATCTGTGGAAAAAGTCGTCTCGGTCGGCAGCTGTTTTTTGGTGGTGGCTTCACCGAATATGGCTAAAAAGTCACTCTCTGCCGGTCTGCCCGACGGTTTGACATACCACTGTGGAATGTCGTATCTTTCGGGCGGTTCTCCTTTAACTGTGACCCACACGTCAGTTCTGACGTCAGCCGACGATGCAGCCGCACAAATGCGGTACCTTCCGCCGGTCGTGCGCCATCTCCCGAATTCCTCGCTGTAGTATTCAAACGCGCTGTGAGGTATCACAACCGACACGGTGCGCTTCTCGCCTTTGGTGAGAAAGACCTTGCGGAACTGCTTCAGCTCACGCACCGGGCGGAATTTATCCCCCTTGGGCGGCTCGACATAAAACTGCACAATCTCGCTGCCGTCGCGTTTGCCGGTATTTCGGACGTCAACCGTAACTTCCCAGCCCTCGGCGCAGGAAATTACCCTCATGAGGGAATATTCAAATTCCGTGTAGCTCAGACCGTAGCCAAACGGGAAAGCGGCAAATATTCCAGCCTTATTGAAATATCTGTATCCAACGTAAATGCTCTCGCGGTACTGTGAAAGCTCCGCGTCCTGACCGAAGGTATCGCCGCATGGCATATCCGATTCGTTGAGCGAATAGCTCACCGACAGCCTTCCGCACGGGTCGGCAAATCCGAAGAGCAGATTGTAGAGCGCGTCGGCAGTTCCTTCGCCGCCCAATGGCAGATAGAGCACCGCCTTGACCCTGCCTATCCAGTTCATCTTGGGCAAAGCGCTGCCATTGAGCACCACAACGGTATTGGAATTGACCTTGGACACCGCGCTGATCAGCTTAGTCTGCGATTTGGGAAGCAGATTGGTAAAGCGGTCGGCGGCGGCATTGTCGTAGACGTCGTCAAATCCCGCGAATATCACCGCAAACTCGGATTCAGAGGCGCATTTGACCGCTTCGGCAAGCAGCTCGCCGTCGTGGCTCGAATGTTCTCCGTATCCGTCGCAGTATTTGTATCGGATTGCGTTGTCGTCAAATACGTCGGGCATATTGCGTTCACGCACACCTTCGAGCATTTTCAATCCGCGACGCTGCACACGCATGTATTTAGCCTGTCTGCCTATCAGAGCAATAGAGCAGCCCAGCGGCAGAGGGAGCGTGCCACGGTGATTTTTAAGCAGCACGGCGGACGCTTCGGCAGCTTTTATCGCAAGCTCGTGACATTCGTCCTCCTGCATCGGAGCGGAAAATTCGCTTACGGCAAATTCGGCGGCGCACTTAATCCTTTCGGCTGCCGCCTGCGGATAATGGCGAGGTATCTCATGGTCGCGCAATGCCCTTTTCAGCCTGCGCTTTACGCGCCGTCCGCCCGAAGGAAATGACATATCCACTCCGCAAGCCATTGCTTCGGCGCAGTCGGCAGTGCGCATATCCGCAAGCACTGCTCCCTCGAATTTCCACTGACGCCTGAGAATATCGGTGAGAAGCACATGGTTTTCGCAGCTTTCCAGCCCGTTTATCTTATTGATTCCGCAGCGCACCGCTTTGGGCTGTGAGAGCTTCACTGCCATTTCAAACGGTTTCAGATATATCTCATGCAGCGCCCGTCTGTCGATCATGCTGTCGCATGTGAATTTTCCGGTACACTGGTTGCTTCCGGCAAAATTGTCCAGCACAGCCGCAATGCCTTCCGACTGAACGCCGCTCACCCATTCGGCAGCAAGCGTGCCGCAAAGATAGGGGTCCTCGCCGAATCGGTCGGAAATCGAGCCGTAAAGCGGGCTGCGCACCACGCCGGCGTCAGGTGAGAAAAGTGCTTTATATCTGCCCTCTGCGGCAATACTGCCCACGGCTTTGCCCACCTCGCGCACAAGCTCCTTGTCAAAGGAACACCCCAGCGCACAGGGCGACGGCATGCAAACGCCGTGTGTTTTCTCGTCACCGTCCTCACCGTTGCGATAGGTGAATCCGTAACTTCCGTCAGCGACAGGAAACGGAAGATTGCTTTTGCCGCTGCCTGCGCATATATCCAGAGCATTATTTATTGTCTTTTTAAGGTCAAGTCCGGAATTATCCAATTATCTCACCCTTTCCGGCTATTATGTAATAAATCAATAATACCACATTTACACTATAAATTACAAGAGAATTCTGTTAATATTTGCAATATACACTTAAATTTTGTAGTTTTTTATTTTTTCCATCAAAATAATGAGGGCGAAAGCTGTTGACATTATATCCCATTTGGGTTAAAATATAATGTTGTATTATATAATATTCATTATATGCAAACCAAAAATAACTGCAATTGAATCAATAAAGAGAGGAATCATCATATGGCAAAAATCAGAACACGCTTTGCTCCGTCGCCGACCGGCTATATGCACGTCGGCAACCTGCGCACGGCGCTTTATGCTTACCTTATCGCCAAAAAGGAAGGCGGCGACTTCATTCTGCGCATTGAGGACACCGACCGTGAACGCCTGAAAGACGGCGCAATGGACATCATCTACGACACACTGAAGGAAACAGGTCTGCTTTGGGACGAAGGTCCTGACGTGGGCGGTGCATTCGGTCCCTATATCCAGTCGGAACGCAAGCCTATCTATATGGAGTACGCACGCAAGCTGGTGGAAACGGGACACGCCTACTACTGCTTCTGCACCAAGGAGCGTCTGGAATCGCTGCACACCGAGGCGGGCGGCATTGCCAAGTACGACGGTCACTGCCGCGACATTTCTCTTGAAGAAGCCGACAGACGCATTGCAGCCGGAGAGCCTTTTGTCATCCGCCAGAAGATGCCCCGTGAAGGCACATCTTCCTTTGAGGACGCTGTATTCGGACTGGTGGAGATAGACAATGCCGAGCTGGAAGATCAGATTCTCATTAAATCCGACGGCTATCCCACCTACAATTTTGCCAACGTCATCGACGATCACCTCATGGCAATCACCCATGTCGTGCGCGGCAACGAATATCTTTCCTCCACACCGAAGTACAACCTGCTCTACGACGCATTCGGCTGGGAGCGTCCGGTCTACGTCCATTGCGCCCCCGTCATGAAGGACGCGCACAATAAACTCTCCAAGCGCAACGGCGACGCAAGCTATCAGGATTTAATCGCAAAGGGATACGTCTCCGAGGCAGTTCTCAATTACATCGCCCTGCTGGGCTGGAGTCCCAAGGGCGAGGAAGAAAAATTCACCCTTGCCGAGATGACGCAGGTATTTGACATCAGCGGTATTTCCAAATCCCCCGCGATATTCGACCCGGAGAAGCTGCGCTGGCTCAACGCCGAATACATCCGCGCCATGAGCGACGAGGATTTCCATAAAGCCGCTCTGCCCTTTATCCGTCAGGCTGTTCAATCCGAAACTGCCGACACCGCGCTGATTGCGAAATGTCTGCACCAGCGCACCGAGGTTCTGGGAGAAATCGGGGCACAGATCGACTTTATCGACACACTGGACGATTATTCGCCCGACCTGTTCATCAATAAGAAATCGAAATCCACATTGGAGAGCAGCAAGACCATGCTCGAAGCGGTCATTCCCGCACTGGAAGCCCTTCCCGACTGGTCGCAGGAAGCCATTCACGACTGCCTGATCGGCATGGCGGCAAAGATGGAAGTCAAGAACGGTCTGCTCATGTGGCCCGTGAGAATCGCTGCTTCCGGCAGAACAGTCACGCCCGGCGGCGCGGTGGAAGTGCTGGGCATTCTGGGACGCGAGGAATCGCTGCGCAGGCTGAAAATTGGGCTGGAAAAGTGCCATGCGTAAGCGCTCATGTTGGGCGCTGAAAGGGTTTGTGAATGATGGAAGATTATTTTGCCGATTACGACGTTTACTCGGATGACAGCATCGTCAATATTCTGCCTGACGGAATCGAATGTTCCGACGGCAGGAAAATTCTGTTTGACGAGTGTGCGCGGAATTATTATCACCACATTGGAAGTAAGCCTGACGCAAAATACATCGGTGAAAAAGATGCGGACGACGGAAGTTTCATATTCTACTGTTCTCCGCATCCTGTTATGGTGAAGTTTTTGCCACGCTTTCTCTCAAAATCCGTTCAGCAACGGATGACCGATTGGGAGAAACAAATGAATAAATACGGGTATTTATTCTTCCGTGAGCAGCATTCTGTTGGGACGAAGACCGACAGAGACGGGATATTGCTTTTGAAAAATTGGAAGCATTAAGACGCTCCGTTCCTGATTTGGATGAAGAAAAAGAACTGGAAGAATACAGAAAAGAAAGATACAGAGTGTAAGAATACAGTTGAATACACCGAGGAGGAATTACATTGGCTGACAATAATGAAATAAAGGACACATCACCCGAAATCAGCAACTTCATTGCCGATTTCATCAAGGAGGACATTGCCCCCGGCGGACAGTTTGAGGGCATGACGGTACACACCCGTTTTCCGCCGGAGCCAAACGGCTGCCTGCACATCGGGCACGTCAAGGCGCTCTGCATTGACTTCGGCATGGCGGAGAAATTCGGCGGCATTTACAACCTGCGCATGGACGACACCAACCCCACCAAGGAGCGCGAGGAATTTGTCGAAGCGATCAAGGACGACATCCACTGGATGGGCTTTGACTGGGGAGACAGATACCATTTTGCTTCGGAATATTTTGAAGAAACCTATCAGTATGCGGTTGAGCTGATTGAAAAAGGGCTTGCTTACGTCTGCGAACTGACCCCCGAACAGATGAAGGAAATGCGCGGCACCCACGACACCCCCGCGCAGAGTCCTTACCGTGACCGTCCCATAGAGGAAAGTCTCGATCTGTTCAAACGCATGAGAGCGGGAGAATTTGAGGACGGAAAGTACACGCTCCGGGCGAAGATAGACCTTGCCTCCGGCAACTGGAATATGCGCGACCCCGTCATCTACCGCATCAAGCACGTCACCCACCACAGGACGGGCGACGAGTGGTGCATCTATCCGATGTACGACTTCGCCCACCCCATCGGCGACGCGATAGAGCACATCACCCATTCGCTCTGCTCACTGGAATATGAAGATCACCGCCCGCTCTACAACTGGGTCATTGAAAACATCTCTGCTCCCTCCAAACCGAGACAGATTGAATTTGCACGACTCGGCATAGATTATACTGTGCTTAGCAAGCGCAAATTGAGAAAGCTTATCGAGGAAGGTATCGTTTCCGGCTGGGACGACCCGAGAATGCCCACATTGGCAGCTCTCAGGCGCAGGGGCTACACTCCCGCTTCCATCCGTAATTTCTGTGATCGCATAGGCGTCGCCAAGAACGACAACGTGGTGCAGTGGAGCTTTTTGGAGCACTGTCTGCGCGAGGATCTGAACGCCAACGCCATTCGCGCTATGGCAGTCATCGACCCGGTCAAGCTGATTATCACCAATTATCCCGAAGGGAAGAACGAACCGTTTGAGATAGAGAACAACCCGCTCAACGAACTGGAAGGCATGAGAAACATCACCTTCAGCCGTGAGCTTTACATCGAAGCCGACGACTTCATGGAGGAGCCGCCGAAGAAATACTTCCGCATGTTCCCCGGTAATTATGTCCGTCTCAAAGGCGCCTACATCGTCAAATGCACCGGCTGCAAGAAGGACGAGAACGGCAAGGTAATCGAGGTCTATGCAGAATACGACCCGAGCACACGCGGCGGCAACCCGCCGGAGGGCTTGAAGGTCAAGGGCACGATTCACTGGGTGAATGCCGCCGACTGCGTGGAAGGAGAAGTGCGTCTCTTTGACCGCCTGTTTGACATTCCCAACCCCGACGCCGCCGACGTGGATTTCATGGAGCACGTCAATCCCCATTCCCTCACAGTCAAAACCGGCTGCAAATTTGAGCCGTGTTTAAAACTCGCGCAACAGGGCGAGGGATTCCAGTTCCTGCGCCTCGGCTATTTCTGCGCCGACAGCGTGGATTCCACCCCCGCCCACCTCGTATTCAACCGCTCGGTCGAGCTGAAGGATTCGTATAACTTCAAGGGCTGATTTTTGCCCGATTTTTTCCGATAAATATGCCGCCCCGAAGAGCCGCTTCTCATTGGAAGCAAACCCTTCGGGGCGGTTTTTTTCATTTATTCTTTTGTTCTCTTCATAAGTCTCTCGATTTCCCGCTCGGTGTCGGCTATGACCGTTTCCTCGGTGAATCCCCACTCGTTTTTAAGCGCGTCGAGGATGCGTCTTTGCGTGTCCGCCGCGCTTTGGTAATCGCCGAGTATCTCATATATCATTGCGATTCCCTGAAGGGCGTCAGTATATCGCGGCTTATTCTCCTCATCGGCAGCATACGAAAGCTCGTAATATTTTATGGCGCTTTGGTACTCGCACTTCCTTGCGTAATACTGAGCGGTTTCAAAAAGAAAGCCGCCGTCGTCACAATAATCCTGCATTGCCCGCTCCATAATGCCGTCCGCCTTTTCCTCGTCATACTCCGCCAGCGCTATGCCCGCTTCATAAACGGGAATCAGAAACGGCTTGTGTGCCGGCAATGTCTTCAATTGCTCCAGACAGTCAGCGGCTTCCTGCGTGCGGTGATCCGCCAGCAGATTGTCGATGAGATAATAATAAGGCAAAGGCGTTTTGGGCTCGATAGGATCGTTTTCGATAACGCTCTTGTAAAAGTCGATAACCGCGTGATGATTGCCCGCATTCCAATCCCATACGACGCTTCCTTCCGCCTTTTGCAATAGCCACTGACAGTCCTTTTTCTCGGGAGCCTCACTGATCGCCTCACGCGCATATCGGCTGATTCTTTTTGCGCAAGCCTCCAGGCGGTGATGATAAAGATGCGCAAGCAGGCTCAGGCAGCGCTGCCTGTCGTCGCCTTTAGCGATCTGTTCATTTAAAAACGCCTCATATTCCCTGAAAATATCCCCTTCTATTTCGTCCTCCATATCCATACGGCGCTCGATCCGGTGTAGCTTCTGCTCAGAGGTCAGCCCGAACAGATCGTCAATGGATATGCCGAATACCTCGGCGATTTGAGGCAGCAGGGTTATATCCGGCATGGCAACCGAATTTTCCCACTTAGAGACAGCCTGTGGACTTAATCCCAGTATATCCGCCAACTGTTCCTGCGTAAGCGAGGCTTTGTACCTAAGCTGTTTGATTCTTTGTCCTAATTCCATAATGATTTAAAATCCTCCGTTCTATTGTCATCAGGTCCCTGTGCTTTTATCATACACCTATGCCGGAGTAAAAACAATAACGTGTCTTTCTAATTCACTCAACCGTAAAGTGAATCTTGGTTAGGCTCTAAAACATCGCCCCGAAGAGCCGCTTCTCATTGGAAGCAAACCCTTCGGGGCGGTTTTTATTGGAATTAATGATTGAGAATCCTCACTTTACAGTGATCTGTACAACGGTTGACTTGACCGTTGCACCGGAGGAATCCTTGATTTCGCAGTAGAGCTGTATGCCGTTCCACGTGGCGTTCGGCGTGACGCTTTCGCTGGCGTGCGTGCGTCCGTTCCATTTGCTCCATGAGGTCTGCCCTGCTTTCTTGAAATACCACTGATAGGTAAGACCCTCGCCTTGCGCAACAACGGACAGCTTGACAGTATCGCCCAAAGCAATCGTCTGATTTCCGGACTGCTGTGTAATCTTCAGCGGCTGCTTCACAGTGATTGTGGCTTCATTTGACCTGACTGAAATGCCGGCAGCGTCCTTTATTTCGCAGTAGAGCTTTATACCGTTCCATGTGGCGTTTGGCGTGACGCTTTCAGACGCGTGAGTTCTTCCGTTCCACTTGGTGAAAGAAGTCTGACCAGCCTTCTTGTAATACCATTGATAAGTGAGTCCATTTCCCTCCGCCTTGACCGAGAGCTTAATGGCATTTCCGAGAGTCACGGTCTGATCGGTCGGCTGCTGTGTAATTTTTAAGTTCTGTTTGACGGTGATTTTCACGGTATTGGAATGCACCTTTGCTCCGGTACTGTCGCACACTTCGCAGTAGAGCTGTATGCCGTTCCACGTGGCGTTTGGCGTGACGCTTTCGCTGGCGTGCGTATGGTTATTCCATTTTGAGAACGTGCTTTGTCCCGCCTTTTTGAAATACCACTGATAGGTAAGCCCGCTTCCGCTCGCCTTGAGGGAGAGAGTGATGGTATCGCCAAGATTGACGGATTGATCGGCGGGCTGCTGGGTAATCTGAAGCGGCTGCTTAACCGTAATGGTTACGGGCGATGAGCTTACCTTCGCTCCGATGCTGTCGCTCACCTCGCAGTAGAGCTGGATGCCGTTCCATGTCGCGTTGGGGGTGACTGTTTCAGTGGCGTGAGTGCGGTTGTTCCATTTGGAGTAAGCGCTTTGTCCTGCCTTCTTATAATACCACTGGTAGCTGAGATCCTTGCCCTGAGCGCTGACCGAAAGGCTCACCGATTCGCCAAGGTTTATCGTTTGATTGACCGACTGGGTGAGTATCATTAATGGCTGGTCAATTGTGATTGTGGCTGAAAGGGAATCGAGGACGTTGCCGTATGCGTCTGTCATTCTACAGCACACCTTCATTCCGTCCCACGACGCGTTGGCGGTGGCTGTAGTGGAGGAAGATCTGCGGGTTCCCCATGTATTCCATGCTGCATCTCCCGCCTTTTTGTAAAGCCATTGATAGGTAAGCCCTGTGCCCGGTGGCATTCACGCTGAATGTCACGTCCTCGCCTGCCTGAGCAGTGACGTCCGAGGGATTGACATAAACCTTGATGGTGCTGGGATTTGCGTTGTAATGCACATTCACACTGGCGGGAACGCCGAGAAACGCAATGTAACCGTCCTCGTCGATTTCCGAATTAGTGATAGACTGCCACTGTGCCTTGGTACCGGTGAAATAAATGTCCTTCAGCGCTGGACAGTTTTCAAACATGTACCAGTACGTCTGTGTGACCGAAGCGGGAATGGTGACCGACTGCAGCGCCTTGCAATTGACAAAAACCTTGCTCTCGATCTCCGTGACGCCGTTGGGAATTTTAATGCTTTTAAGCGATGTACAATCTAAAAAGGCGTTGCTCCCTATCTCCGTCACAGAAGAGGGAATGGTCACGCTCGCAAGGCTCTTACAGCCCGCAAAGAAATGATCGGAAACCGATGTCATGCCCTTTGGCAGTCTGACGCTGCTCAGTGCCGAGCAGTTTTCAAAGAGGTACCATTCGATTTCGGTGACGCTGTCGGGTATCTCAATGCTCTTTAGACTCTTGCCGTCCGCAAACGCGTAGCTTCCTATCCTTTGCACATTCTTGCCAATGGATACGCTTGCCAGCTTTGAGCATTTCCAGAACGCGTTGGAAGCGATCTCCGTTACCGAGCCGGGAATCACAATGCTTGTCATAGCGGAATTATTCTGAAATGCTCCGCTCCATATTTTTTTGACTGTATTCGGCAGGGTGACAGCGGTTACGTTTGGGCTGTCGCCAAAGGCGTTGAAGCTGATTTCTTCCGTGCCGTTCTGGACGGTCACTTTTCCCTTGTAGGCAGGAGGGCATTTCACAAAACTCTTCACTCCGGTTTCGGGATCGTTCTTATAAAGATTGCCCTCGTACACATAGCATACCTCGTTGCCCTCAGCGACCTCAAATTTAGCGAGGTTAGTACAGCCCACAAAAGGAAGTTCCGCAAGAAATGTGAATTTTTTGGGAATTTAATGCTCTTTAGAGAGGTGCAGTTGACAAAAGTACCGTCACCCAATCCTGCAATATTGTCGGAAAGCCTGACATTCGCCAGAGAGGAACAGTCGTAGAACGCGCACCAGCCCAGATCTGTGACTGAATCGGGAATGTCAATTGCAGTCAGAGAGGAACAGCCGGCAAAAGCGTACCAGCCGATCACGCCTAAAGAGTCCGGCAGGCTGACGCTTTTGAGTCCCGTACAGCCTTGAAATGCCGCATAGTAAATAAACTCGACTCCGTCGGGTATGATCACGCTTGTGACAGAAGTGCAGTTTTCAAATGCCTTCTGACCTATTCCCATCACGCCGTCAGGAATCACCACTTTTCCGCCGCTGCCGTTGTATTGGGTGAGTACGCCATCCTCGATGGTGAAATCGCCGTCTGTCTGCGCCGCGCTAACACCAGCCTGATGGGTCACCGTTTTGCTCTCCGCCGCGAACACACCTGTTGCAGCCGAAAGGAACATCGCTGCCGTAACCAGAACGGCTATCAATTTTTTGACCTTCATAGAATAATCATCCTTTCTCTCATTTTTATTTATGAAACATCAAAAATTACATGCCGAAGAAATCCAGCGGCTTGCCCTGTGCGTGACGCTTGAGGCAGTAGAAATAGATCATGTAGGCGTATGCCGAGCGGTAGGTTGTCTTGGAGTGTATTTCAAAGTACTCCTTCTCCCCCACAGCTATCTGAATACGATTCTTGTGGACGCAGCTCAGTTTGGTAATGTCGTCAAATTTCCATACAAATTGCTTTGCGCCGACGCTGACAGCATTTCCCTCTTCATCCGTTTCGATGGCATTCTCGGCGTCAAAGACAAACCGATCGCTGTAAAGAGCCAAACTTCCCTCTCCTATCAGAACATTCTTCTCGGCACGCTTTGCCTTGTAAAGCTCGTTTTTGGGCGTAATAAAGACCGGTTCGGTTCCGCTTGCGTCGTAATTTCCCTCGCTCACCAGCTTTACAGCCTGCTCACGCTGCCAGTCGTCCCACTTGTCGAAGGAATCGAATATCACTTCGTCCCCCTCAAAGAAGCCCTGACGGTCCATAGTGACCTTATAACCGCATTCGGTGCAGCTTATGGAATCGCCTTCGCTCTTCATGGTCATCAGCCTGCCGCATTTCGGACACTGGAAGAGCATTCTCTCAGCGCCGTCGAGCAGATCATGTCCTTTGAAGGCTATCTGTGCCTCCCGCTGATACTCCATTTCGTTGAAGCTGAGCGCGTCGCAGATCGCGTCGTAGATTTCATCGACCGACATCTTTGCAAGCTCTTCCGGCTCTATCACGCGCACCAGCTCACAGGAAGTCTTGCCCTTGCGCCACGAATTGCTCCACCGCGGCTTGGTGAGATAGCTTCCTCTTACGTTGAAAAGAGCCAGCGGCATCTTGAATTTCTTTACAAGCTTGGCGATGGAAGGCGCGATGTAGCTCGTCTTTGATGAAAAGCAGCAGTTCGCCTCCGGGAATATCAGCAGGCTGCCGCCGTCTTTCCTGACCTGCATTGCCTCCTGAATGGATTTCAGATCCATCTGGGCGCGGACGATCGGAATGGGGCTGGCAATGTGCGCCACGAATTTGCCAAATACAGGGTGTTTGAAGAGATGATCGCTCGCAAGCGCATGCACCACTCCCGGAACCGAGTTAATCACCATCAGCGGGTCAAGGTCGCAGGCATGATTGCAAAGAATCATGTAGGGTCGCTTGGAGAGATTGTTTTTGGTGCGCTTAAAATTTGCCTTTATCTTCAAAAATGCCATTGTCAGCGGCTTGCCTATGGCAAACCAGAATTTATGCCGCGGCAGATTGTATCTCTTTTGCGGCTTCTTTTTCTTTTTGAGCTTATCGTTCTTATCCTCGGTTTTCCCGCTCTTGCCTGTCATCTCAACGGATTCCGCCTTTTTCTCTGTTTCAGACATGGTAATCACTCCCCTGAATTATTGTTTAATTGAACCTTGTCAAATTCCTCGCACGCAGCGCGGAATGAATCGGTCGCCTTCATCATAGCTTTTGCGAACCGGTCATACAGAGCGCGTTCCTTCTTTTCCATCTCAACGCTGCCCTCTGCCGGATTGTTGAATTTGCGGAAGAGATCGTCATAAGCACCGTAGAATTCAAGCAAAGCGCTGCAGTTGTCTGCGGCGTCGGAATAATCCGCCATCGCAGTATCAATCGCCTTCTGAGCCGCGGAATATTCCGCAGGGGCTTTTTGTCCCGAAAGCTCTATGCATGCTGCCTGAAGCCTGTCGAGCTTATTCTGAATATCCTCGATCTGCGAGTCCGACGGAGCGCTTTTGCTTCCGGCGATACGCTCGAGCGACTCACTGAAGGCATTGGCACAGTCGGTAAACGACACCAGCTTCTCGTTCATTAATTGTGAATAACTCTTTTCGTTATCCTTATTGCCGCCGAGCATCGAGCATCCCGCAAGCGCAAGAAAAAGCGGTACGCAGCAGACAAGCGCAGACAGCGCAAGTATTTTTTTCATTGATAAGAACCGTCCTTTGAACATTTAAAAACCGAATTCCGTGACCGGCTGCCTGAGAAGATATGGCAAAAAGCTTACAATAAATACATTCAGCAGGCAGAAGAGTATAAAGAATAGCATGCCGCCCGAAGTCACAAAGTGGCAGAATTTGTGCTTGACAGAATCGAGCTGAGGCAGCCTTCTCTCGTCCGGAACCTCCAGTCTGAGCCATGCGCGCTCGGCATGCTTCATGGTATCGGAACCGGAAGCAAGCCTCTTTCTGCGAGCGCTGAGACCCTTCGCCCTTCTGAAAATGAAGTAAAGCAGTGCCAGAGCGGCAAAAGCCATGGTGAAATAATCAAAGTATGCCACATATGCCGCATAAATATCGTACCACTCGGGGTTGAGATAGTTGAGTATCTGCGGAAGAGATGCAATGATATTGTTTACCATGTGAATAAAAATCGTCTGGCGGATATTGCCGGATTTGGCGGCGACATATCCCATAATCAGACCGATAAGAAATGCCATGGGGGTCTGTCCCATATTTCCGTGCATTAACCCGAAAGCAAGCGCAGAGGCAACTATCGCAAATCCCGATCCATACTTTGACAGCGTACGCATCATAGCTCCGCGGAACATATATTCCTCGGTGACAGGGGCAATAACGCATACCCATACGAGATAGCAGATCATTCCATAGAGGGGCATGGTGTCGGGCGTGTAAAGGGTGTTGGAATCCGCGGGGGTATACCCCACGAAGTCCCCGAACCAGCCCTTCAGGTAATAATATGCGTAGCACCACGCGCTGTTAAGTCCCAGCGCCGTAAGCAATGCGGATAACGTAAATATCGGATTGAGCTTGTCCCCCTTGAAAGGGTCGGTAAATTTATATCTCCATTTCCGCAGATGCAGCGAAGAGGGCAGCATATTGCCCACAATAGCCGACAGACCGCCCGCCAGCATCAGCGCAGGCGTGAGCAGGGAAATCAGATTTTCTGTATCGTCCGCCCCAAATCCCGTCACGCCGCCGGTTACTGCCATGACAATGATCGCCGCCATTACAACTGCAACCTCCACGGCAAACATCAGTCCGTAATCCGCCATCAGCATGAGTCCCACGCGGGAAGAATGCTTGCGGAAGAGCTTGCGATCCATGACTTCCTTTGGAAGAGTCGGGTATGGCTGCACCGGCTGCACATACATCGGAGGAACATACTGCTGCTGCACCGGCTGCCCGTACATCGGAGGAACATACTGCTGCTGCACCGGCTGCCCGTACATCGGAGGAGTGTACTGCTGCTGCACCGGCTGCCCGTACATCGGGGGCGCATATTGCTGCTGCACAGGCTGTCCGTACATCGGGGGCGCATATTGCTGCTGCACAGGCTGCCCGTACATCGGAGGAGCGTACTGCTGCTGCACAGGCTGTCCGTACATCGGAGGAGCGTACTGCTGCTGCACCGGCTGTCCGTACATCGGAGGAGCGTACTGCTGCTGCACAGGCTGTCCGTACATCGGGGGCGCATACTGCTGCTGCACAGGCTGCCCGTTTGTACCCACAGCGGGACGGCTGCTGTCGTCATCAAAAGCTCCGGAAAATGCCGACATGGTATTTCCGGCTTGTTTCTCGGAATCATAATTCACGTTCTGACCGTTGAATGGATTGTCCATTTCCTATTCCCCTTTTTTGAAAATAATCAGCTTGCTCAATACGTAATTCATAATGACAACCACGACATTAGAGCAGATTTTTGCAAAGAGCGACTTCGCGTCTTTAAGCGGACAATGAAGAATATCGGCAAGCAGGCGTTCCGCAGCGATATAGCCCATCACGCTGACCATCAGCCAGATGATAAGCTCATCCACAAGCAGCGAAAAAAGCCTCGCTCCGACAAACGCGCCAGCTTCACGTGCAATGCCCAAGGGGGAATTTTCTTTGCTGTGAAAGACAAATATCCTGTTGGTGACATATGCAAAAGCCACGGCAAATACCCATGCGATAATATTGGAGATCAATGCGTGTATCCCCATTGCGGAACAGCACAGCTGATAAACCACGATATTCACCACAGTAGTGCAGACGCCGAAAAACAGGTAGGAAAAGACCTCGCCTGTTACTATTTGCTTTATTTTGTCATAGAAACCGCTCTTTTTTTCATTGGCCATGCGCCAAAACTCCCTGTTTGTTTAAATTTTGATCATTGTAATTACTGAATAAATTTGACTGCCGTGCCGGTAGCCAGTATCTCGGACGCCCCCTGCATCACCGAAGAGGTAGTGTATCTGACGTTGACAATGGCGTCTGCCCCAAACCGCGCGGCGTCCTCCATCATTCTGGATGTTGCTATCTCCCTGGCGTTGTTGAGCATGTCGGTGTACGCCCTGATCTCGCCGCCGACGAGCGTTTTGAAGGAAGCGCCCAGATCAGAGCCGAAATTTTTGGTCATGACCACGCTGCCTCTGACGATAGAGAGCGTCTGAAGCTTCTGACCGGAAATGTAATCTGTGTTGACAAGTACCATTTTGATTTACCCCTTTTGTAAATGATTTATTCTCGTCCGGAACACTAAAAATCCCAGACTTATATTATCATACCACATATTTGCTATTTTTGCAATTATTATTTAATATTTTTATCCAACCTGACTTATACAATTCACGAAAAGACAGCAGGCACGGCATACAGACAAAAAATAGAACGCAAAAAAACCAAAATCCGCAAGTTTCAATTGTAAAGCTATTGCAACCGATGAATTTTTGTTGTATAATGTAAGGAACAACTCTCTTAACAGAAAGGAAAGGATCCGGCTATGAGCCACACAGACAAAATGAACGTCGCCGTTATTTTCGGCGGACAGTCCTCGGAGCACGAGGTTTCACGAGTATCCGTAACAATGGTACTCAACAATATTGACAGAGAAAAATACAACGTATATATGACAGGCATAACCAAAGACGGCAGATGGTATCTTTACGAGGGAGCAACCGACCTCATCGCCGACGGACGCTGGGAAACCTCCGGCAAGACCACACAGGCATTCATCTCTCCCGACGCAGCCCTTCACGGCATGGTGGTCATGCGCGAAAGCGGCGCCGAGATCATCAGACTGGACGCGGTGTTCCCGGTCATGCACGGCAAAAACGGCGAGGACGGCACCATTCAGGGGCTTTGCGAGCTGGCGCACATTCCCTGTGTCGGCTGCGACCTGACATCTTCGGCAGTCTGCCTTGACAAGGCGCTCACCAACACCGTGCTGGATTACGCAGGAATTCCGCAGGCAAAATTCACCTGGTTCTACGCGCCTTATTTTGAAAACCACATGGACGAAATACTTGACCGAATCGAGGACGAACTCGGCTACCCCTGCTTTGTCAAGCCTGCGAACGCGGGTTCCTCGGTTGGCATAAGCAAGTGCGACAAACGCGCCGACGTCATCGACGCGGTGCGATTCGCCGCGAAGCATGACCGCAAAATTGTGGTCGAAGAAAACATCGTCGGTCAGGAGGTCGAGGTCGCGGTTCTCGGCAATGACGAGCCGATCGCCTCGGTTGTCGGAGAGATCATTCCTGCCGCCGACTGGTACGATTACGACGCAAAGTACAACGACGAGGCGAGCAAGCTGCTCATTCCTGCCAACCTCAGCGAAGAGACAAGTCAGCTGATCCGCAAGCGGGCTGTTCAGGCATACAAGGTGCTGGGCTGCTCGGGTCTTGCCCGCGTGGACTTCCTTGTGAGAAAGAGCGACGGTCAGCCCATGCTCAATGAGCCGAACACCCTGCCCGGCTTCACCGAGATCAGCATGTATCCCAAGCTCTTTGAAGCCTCCGGCATTGGCAAGACCGAGCTGATCGACAAGCTGATAGGCTTCGCCGTCGAAAGAGCCGAAAAGAGCAAGTAAGCCTATGAAGTACACCGTTAAAATTTTCACCGAAATCAAGGCAGACGATTACGAGGACTGCTTTCAGGTCAGCTATCCTTGCGGCTATTCCTGCGAAAACGGCACTCATCGCCTGAAATACACCGATGAGGAAGCCGGATTCACCGTTGTAAAAATATCGCCCGACAGCCGCATCGAAATCCGACGAAAGAATTCCTTTACCATTATTCTACAGAACGGTCAGACACACAATGTCGAAAGCGAAACACCCTATGGCAGCATTCCCATGGCATTTTCCCTGCAAAAAGCCAGCAACACCCTGAGTGAGGACGGCGGCATGCTTACCTACATTGCCAGTGTGGAGATAGGCGGGCAGCCGCAGCTCAATCAAGTGACAATGCTGCTTATTCCGGATGAAAGGAACGAACAAGACAATGACTAATTCCATACAGGAAATACACACACAAATTAAAGAAATCATCATGGCGGCTATGGGCCGCGGAGTTGCCGATGAGGTAATCCCTGCCGTTCCGGCGCCCGCCTTTTCCATTGAAACCCCTGCCGACCCCTCCTACGGCGACTTCGCCACCAACGCGGCGATGGTCTCGGCTAAGGCATTCCGCATGCCTCCCCGCAAGATTGCCGAGGTTCTCTGTGAGCGCATGGACTTGACAGGCACCTATGTGGAACGCGTCGAGGTCGCCGGCCCCGGCTTCATCAATTTCTTTGTCAGCAGCCGCTATTTCAGCGACGTGCTCAGAGGAATTCACACCGACGGAGCCGACTACGGCAAGTCCGACTTCGGCAAGGGCAAGCGCGTGATGGTGGAATTCGTTTCGGCAAATCCCACCGGTCCCATGCACATGGGCAACGCACGCGGCGGCGCTCTGGGCGACTGCCTTGCGGCAGTGCTGGAATATGCCGGCTATTACGTCGAGCGTGAATTCTATGTCAACGACGCGGGAAACCAGATTCAGAAGTTTGCCCTTTCGCTCGATATCCGCTATCAGCAGCTCTTCAAGGGAGAAGACGCGGTGGAATTGCCCGAGGATTCCTACCACGGAGCCGATATCGTCGATCTGGCGAAGGAATTTGCAGAGATTCACGGCGACAGCTATCTTGACAAGAGCGAAGAGGAACGCCGCAAGGCACTGGTCGACTACGCCCTTCCCAAGAACATCGCCAAGATGAAGAGCGATATTGCCAAATACCGCATCACCTACGACACATGGTTCCTTGAAAGCAGCCTGCACAACGACGGCGAAGTAAAGGAAATTATCGACATTCTCACAGACAAGGGACTCACCTACGAGAAGGACGGCGCACTCTGGTACAAGGCAACCGAATTCGGCAGCGAAAAGGACGAGGTGCTTGTCCGCGCCAATGGCAATCCCACCTACTTTGCCGCCGACATCGCCTATCACCGCAACAAATTCCAGAAGCGCGGCTTTGACACCTGCATCGACGTCTGGGGCGCAGATCACCACGGTCACGTCGCCCGTATGAAGGGCGCCATGGACGCAGTAGGTCTGGACGGCTCCCAGCTTCACGTCGTGCTGATGCAGCTGGTTCGCCTTATGGACAACGGCGTTCCGGTCAAGATGAGCAAACGCACAGGCAAAGCCATTCAGCTTGCCGACCTGCTGGATGAGGTTTCAGCCGACGCAGCAAGATTCTTCTTCAATCTGCGCGAGGCAAACACCCAGATGGATTTTGACTTGGGTCTCGCCGTGCGTGAGGATTCACAGAACCCTGTCTATTATGTGCAGTACGCCCATGCGCGTATCTGCTCGATATTCCGCCGCGATGAGGCAAAAAAATTCGATCTGAACACTGTCGCGCCCGAAGCGCTTGATCTGCTCACGCATCCCTCTGAGGTGGAGCTGATACGCTACCTCTCTTCGCTGCCAAATGAGATCATCGCAGCGGCGAAGGAATACGAGCCTGCCAGAATGACCCGCTATGTCATGGAGCTTGCTTCCAAATATCACAAATTCTATCATGACTGCCGTGTGCTCGGCAACGAGGACGACAATCTCACCGCTGCCCGTCTGCTGCTCTGCGACTGTGTGCGTCAGGTCATCGCCAACATCCTCGCGATGCTCAAGGTGACGGCTCCCGACCACATGGATTCTCAGAGCGACGACAGCGGGAAGTAATGCTACACAATGATTAAAGAAGGGTGAAAATAAAAATGAGCCAAAGAAAAGTCTGTGAGCTTACCATTATGGACATTACCGAAAGAATGCTCCGCTTCACTTCACGCGACGAGATAGCCGAAGCGTCGGGCTATTCCGACTATAACACCGGTACCCGTGACGCACTGAACGAAATGCGGGGAGACATGGAAAAGCTCACCGAAGAGGAATTTGTCAGCAAATACGACGAAATCAGTCTGGAAAAGGGCGACGAGCTGTTTGAACTCGACGAGGAAGCCCCCCGCGCACAGTATTTGCAGGGCTATTGCAACACTGTCGAGGACGTAATGTCATTCATCAATCCCGCTTACATCTATGACCAGATGACTATGCTGGAGGAAGGCATTGAATTCGACGAGGAATTTGAGGCTGCTTTCTACAGCGGCATGGAGCATCATCACCACGACGAGGAGGACGGTGACTGCGGCTGTGGCTGCGGGCATCATCACTACCACTGAACGGAGAAACCAGTATGACAGATGAAGTGTTCGGACATATCCTTTATGGAGACGATATCGGTTGGGAGGGCGCTTTCCCGTTGGAATTCGGCGGAAGCTGGCATAATGTGAGCCTTCTGGTGCAGGTAGATGAGGACGAAGGCACGGATATTACTGATGCCCAGAAACATGCCTTGCTATGCTTTGATGATAAATGGGATTCCATCGAGCCTTTGCTGGTGGATGCTCTTATTCAATATTACAACAACGAGGAAAAATACAGCTACGGTCCTGAAAATGAGGAAGAAGCCGCGCTCTGGTGGCCGGATATCAACACCTATGAGGAGCTTGTCAACGCCGTTACCCCCGAAACGATCGTCATTCCACCCGAACCCCTTATGGACGAGGGCAGAAAAGTCTTTCTGCTGTTCGACCGCACATGGGGCGGAGAAGACTTGGATGACAACGGCATTGGCGTTTGCTTCATCGACGAACAGATTGCAGAAATAGGCTATAAGAACATCGCATTCTGATGATATTCCCCCAAAAAATAACTACCGCTTCCGATGACAAAATACGCTGTCGGAAGCGGCTTTTTTCTTAGAGCCTGTTCAGAATCTCCGCGTGTGCGGATTGCGCAGTCAGATTTTTCGCCAGATGAAGCCAAAATCGCAGGCAATACTTTGTGTATTAACGAGAATTTTGGCAAAATATGGCGGAAAAGATGCAAGCAAGCCGTGCGTGAAGAGATTCTGAACAGGCTCTTATATAAAAAAAGGGACAGTGCTTGGAACCATTCCGCTCCGAAACACTGTCCTATTGAAATTACGATGGCTGCATCATCAGATCTTTGCTATATCAATAACACTGAGATCAACGCCGCCCGCATTCTTCAGGCAGTTCGCCAGAGCGCGTGCCGTATCGAGAGATGTGAAGCAGTGCACGCCGCATTCGACAGCGTTTCTTCTGATGAGATAGCCGTCGCGGTTGGTTTCCATGCCCTGCGTAGGCGTGTTGATGATCAGGTCAAGCTCGTTGTTGATGATCATGTCGATGTAGTTGGGCTTGCCGTCCTCTATGCGCTTTACTACATGATTGGCAATGCCGTGATCAGCAAGGTATTTGCCGGTGCCGGCAGTGCAGTAAATCTCATAGCCGAGATCTGCGAAATCCTTTGCGATCGGCACAACCTCTTCCTTGTCCATATCCTTGACGGTAATGGCGATCTTGTGGGTTCTCGGCAGACGGATACCTGTGCCTACGAATGCCTTGATAAGAGCTTCCTCGTAGGTGTAGGCTATACCAAGCACTTCGCCTGTGGACTTCATTTCAGGGCCAAGGCTGATGTCAGCGCCGTAGAGCTTTTCAAAGGAGAAGACAGGCATCTTGATAGCGATGGTGGGCTTTTCCTCCTGTAAACCGTACTCATAGCCGAAGTCGGTAATCTTCTTGTCGCCGAAGAGACACTGTGTCGCCAGCTTGACGATCGGAATACCTGTGATCTTGCTGATATAGGGAACGGTTCTCGAAGAACGGGGATTGGCTTCGATGATATATACCACATCGTCCTTGACGATGAACTGAATGTTGATCATGCCGACCACGCCCAGCGCAAGAGCCAGCTTGCGGGTGTCCTCGACGATTTTCGCCTGCACTTCCTTGCTGATGGACTGGCAGGGATAAACCGAGATGGAGTCGCCCGAGTGAACGCCTGCGCGTTCGATGTGCTCCATGATGCCGGGAATGAGAATGTCGGTGCCGTCGCAGATGGCGTCAACCTCAACTTCCTTGCCCATAATGTATTTATCAACCAGAATCGGGTGATCCTGCTGAATGCGGTTGATGATGCCGATGTACTCGCGGATTTCCTTATCGGAGAAGGCAATGTGCATGCCCTGACCGCCCAGCACGTAGGAAGGACGCACCAGCACAGGATAGCCGATTTCATTGGCGGCTGCAATCGCCTCGTCACAGGTGAACACCGTACGTCCGGGAGCCTTGGGAATATCGCACTCGGTGAGAATGCGGTCGAAAAGCTCTCTGTCCTCGGCTTTATCCATATTTTCGGCAGATGTGCCGAGAATGCGAACGCCCATCTTGTCGAGCGCTTCGCAGAGCTTGATAGCCGTCTGTCCGCCGAACTGCACGACAGCGCCGTAGGGCTGCTCCAGCTCGACAATGTTGCGAACGTCCTCGGGAGTCAGCGGCTCGAAGTAGAGCTTGTCCGATACGTCGAAGTCGGTGGAAACGGTTTCGGGGTTGTTGTTGACAATGATTGTCTCGTAGCCAGCCGCTCTGAGCGCCCAGACGGAATGAACAGAGCAATAGTCGAATTCCACGCCCTGACCTATGCGGATCGGACCGGAACCGATAACCATGACCTTTTTCTTGTCGGTGGCGGGATCAACCTCGTTCTCGCTCTCATAGCACGAATAATAATAGGGCGTTTCCGCGTCGAACTCGGCGGCGCAGGTATCGACCATCTTGTAAGCTACTTTGATATTGTTGGCATAGCGGAGCTCGCGCACTTCGTCCTCGCTCCTGCCGCAGATCTCACCGATCACCTTGTCGGTGAAACCAAGGTACTTCGCGCGGCGGAGGGTTTCCACCGAGAAGTCGGTTTCAATCTTCTTCTCCATCTCGACAATAGAGGCAATCTTGTCAATAAACCACAGGTCAATGGTGGTGATCTTGTTGATGGATTCCATGGTATAGCCTCTGCGAAGAGCCTCGGCTATGACGAATATACGTCTGTCCTCCACCAGTGTGAGCGCCTGTGCCAGCGCTTCATCGCTGAGCGCCATGACTTCCTTCATGCGAAGGCTGTAAATATTGGTTTCGAGGCAGCGGATTGCCTTCATCAAAGCGCTCTCAAAGTTGACGCCAATGCCCATCACTTCGCCCGTAGCCTTCATCTGGGTACCGAGCTTTCTCTTGGCATAGACAAACTTATCGAAGGGCCAGCGCGGAATTTTTACCACGCAGTAGTCAACCGTCGGCTCGAAACAGGCGTATGTCTTCTTGGTAATGGCGTTCTGAATCTCGTCGAGGTTGAAGCCCAGAGCGATCTTGGACGCGACTCTGGCGATCGGATAGCCTGTCGCCTTCGACGCAAGCGCGGAGGAACGGCTGAGTCGGGGGTTAACCTCGATAACGGCATATTCAAAGCTGTTGGGATTAAGCGCAAACTGCACATTGCAGCCGCCGGAAATTTTCAGCTCGTCGATAATGGCAAGAGCGGCGCTGCGGAGCATCTGATACTCCTTGTCGGCAAGGGTCTGCGAAGGTGCGACAACAATAGAGTCGCCTGTGTGAACGCCGACCGGGTCGACATTTTCCATGGAACAGACGGTGACGCAGTTGCCCGCGCCGTCGCGGATCACTTCAAATTCGATTTCCTTCCAGCCGCCGATGTATCTCTCGATCAGAGCCTCGGTAACGCGGCTGACCTGCAAGCCGTGACCGCAGATATCGACAAGCTCGTTCTTGTCGTGTGCAATACCGCCGCCTGTGCCGCCCAGAGTGAATGCAGGACGAACGACAACGGGATAGCCGATCTTATCGGCAAAGGCAACAGCGTCCTCGACATTGTGAACAACAAGGCTGTCAGCGCAGGGCTGATTAATTTTTTCCATCGTGTCCTTGAATTCCTGTCTGTCCTCCGCCTTGCGGATGGTCTCGGCGGTAGTACCGATCAAGCGGACATTGTGCTCGGCAAAGAAACCCTCTTCTTCCAGCTCAACGGCGAGGTTGAGAGCATTCTGACCGCCGAGGGTGGGAAGAATGGAGTCGGGCTTTTCAGCTAAAACAACCTTCTTGACGGTGTCGGTGGTGAGAGGTTCAATATAGACCCTGTCGGCAATGTCCTTGTCGGTCATGATCGTGGCGGGGTTTGAATTGATCAATACGACCTCAACGCCCTCTTCCTTCAGAGCGCGACATGCCTGTGTACCGGCATAGTCAAATTCTGCGGCTTGTCCGATGATAATGGGACCTGAGCCGATAACGACGACTTTATTGATATTCGGATTCTTCGGCATTATTTTTTGCCTCCCATCATAGCAAAGAATTGATTAAAGAGCGGTGCTGCGTCATGAGGACCTGCACATGCTTCGGGGTGGAACTGCACGGTAAAGACATGGCCGTTCTTATAGCGAATGCCTTCGCAGCTGCCGTCGTTGACATTGGCATAGCTCATTTCGGCGATGGCGGGATCAATGCTCTTTTCGTCTACGACATAGCCGTGATTCTGCGAAGTGATGTAGACGCGTCCTGTCTTCAAGTCCTTGACGGGGTGATTGGCGCCTCTGTGACCGTATTTGAGCTTGTAGGTATCAAATCCGCTGGCAAGAGCGATCAGCTGATGTCCCAGACAAATGGCGAATATAGGCATCTTTGCGGCGATGAGCTTTTTCAGCTCTTCTATCACCGCTCCGCACTGCTTGGGATCGCCGGGGCCGTTGGAAAGCATGATGCCGTCGTGACCCGCGGCAAGTATTTCCTCCGCTGTGGTGTTGGCGGGATATACCGTAACGTCGCAGCCCAGGTTGACCAGCGACATGAGGATATTCCTCTTGCAGCCGAGATCAAGGAGAGCGACATTGTATCTGTTGCCGTTGCTCTTGACGAAATACTTCTGGGAGCAGGTGACGGTGGGAACGGTCTCAGGCAGTGTGTAAGCCTTGATCTCCTTCATGCACTGCTCCATATCGAAGCTCTCGCCGAAGGTGATCATGCCGCGCATAGTACCCGACTCTCTCAGATGCTTTGTAAGGGCACGGGTGTCTATTCCCTGAATAACGGGAATATCGTTTTTGATCAGATACTCCCTCAGTGAACCCTCCGAGCGGAAATTGGAATCCATTCTGTTGAGCTCACGGACTATATAAGCCTCGACCCACGGTCTGCGGGACTCGGTATCCTCCATGCATATGCCGTAGCTGCCGATGATCGGGTAAGTCATCACAACGCCCTGTCCGGCATAGGAAGGGTCGGTAAGAAGCTCGCGGTAGCCCGTCATTGATGTGTTGAAAACGATTTCGCAGACGGTTTTTTTCTCCGCTCCGACGGATTCGCCCTGATAAACTCTTCCGTCTTCGAGAATCAGCCATGCTTTCATTTGCTGTTCATTCCTTTTCGTTAAAATTTCTGCGGAGTCACAAATAATCGACTCCCCGGGCTTACCCTCAGGCATGTGCCTCGGGCTTGCCATGATACACACTTCTTCATATTTTACCATACATTTATGATAAATTCAATAAGCAATGATTTAAAAATAGAAGAATGTTACTGTACAATTCTTTTAAAATATAGTCAAAAAGCAAACAGGATTCAGGCAAACGCCTTCTTAATGCGCTCTATGGCAGCGATGGAATTTTCCAGTGAGCCGAAGGAGGTCAGGCGGAAGTAGCCTTCACCGCTCGGACCGAAGCCGGAACCGGGCGTTCCGACCACTCCGGCTTTATTGATAAGCTCGTCAAAGAATTCCCATGAAGTCAGTCCGTCCGGCGTTTTAAGCCAGATATAGGGGGCATTCACTCCGCCGTAAGCCGTGAATCCCGCCTCGGCAAGTCCTTCGCGTATAATCCTGGCGTTATTCAGATAATAGGCGATGGTTTCCCTGATCTGCTTTTGCCCCTCGGGAGAAAAAACCGCCTCCGCGCCGCGCTGGACGATGTAGGGCACGCCGTTGAACTTGGTGGTCTGCCGTCTGTTCCAGAGTGCATTCAGCGACACCCCTCCGCATTGGAGCGCCTTGGGGACAACGGTGTAGCCGCAGCGTGTTCCGGTAAAGCCTGCCGTCTTGCTGAAGCTGCGGAATTCAATCGCGCACTGCTTCGCGCCCTCTATCTCAAATATGCTGTGGGGAATGTCCTCGGTGATGAAGGCTTCATAAGCCGAGTCGTAGAGAATCACCGATTCATTTTCCAGCGCGTAGTCCACCCACTTTTTCAAGCCCTCATAGGTGATGGAAGCGCCGGTGGGATTATTCGGGAAGCAGAGATAGATCATGTCGGCATGCTTTTCGGGAAGTGCGGGAGCAAAGCCGTTTTCCTCGGTACATGGCATGTAGACAAGGTTGCTCCAGCGACCGTCCGCGCCGAGGTCGCCGGCTCTGCCTGCCATTGCATTGGTGTCCACGTACACGGGATAGACCGGATCGCATACCGCCACGACATTATCCTTGCCGAAAACATCCCCGATGTTGCCGGTGTCGGACTTCGCTCCGTCACTGACAAACACTTCGTCGGGCTGAATGTCAATGCCCCTTGCGCGGTAGTCGTTTTCCACGATCGCCTCTCTCAGGAAGGAATATCCCTGCTCGGGACCGTACCCGCGGAAGGTGGCTTCCTGCCCCATCTCGTCACAGGCTTTTTTCATAGCCTCCACCACAGCGGGCGCAAGCGGACGTGTGACGTCCCCTATTCCCAGCCGGATAATCGACTTGTCGGGATTCGCCTCGGTGAAAGCGGCAACCCTCTTGGCAATATCCGAAAACAGATAGCTCTGGGGTATCTTCACAAAGTTGTCGTTGATCTTGAACATTCTCATTCCTCCATATTTTTTCCAGCGCATGGGTAAAAAACGCTCCGAAATTATTATCTATTATCTATTCGTTATTCTCTATTATCTTAGCGAACGCATGTGAGCGCTATTTCTCCTTCAAAGACAAAGGTGGCGGTTCCGGTCATGTAGATGACATTCTCTCCCCTGTCCCATTCGATGAGAAGGTCGCCGCCGCGCAGCTTTACAGTGACACTGTTCTGATTGACCACTCCGTTTAGAATCGAAGCAGCCGCCACCGCACAGGCGCCCGTTCCGCAAGCCCATGTTTCGCCCGAACCGCGTTCCCACACGCGCATTTTTATAGTCGTGTCATCGACAGGCTGCACAAATTCCGTATTGACACGCTCGGGGAATATCGGGTCGTGCTCGAACTTGGGACCGATTTTTTCGAGATCAAGCCCGTCCACATCCTCCACGAAGGTGACGCAGTGAGGGTTTCCCATGGATACACAGGTGACATTCCATTCCCTGCCGCCCACGGTGATCGGCTGATTGATCATACTCTCCCCTGTGAAATTCACCGGAATGAGCTGAGGAGAGAAGTTCGGACTTCCCATATTCACACGGACTAAGGTAACGTCGCCGTTCTCCACCGTAAGCCATGCGGTCTTTATGCCGCCGAGCGTCTCAATGGTAATGACGGTCTTGTCGGTCAGACCCTTGCAGTAGACGTACTTTGCAAAGCATCGCACACCGTTGCCGCACATCTTGCCCTCCGAGCCGTCGGCGTTGAACATTCTCATTCTGAAATCCGCCTTATCGGACGGACATATGAGTATCATTCCGTCGGAGCCGACGCCGAAGTGCCTGTCGCTGAGTTGAATGGAAGTCTGCGCAGGGTCAAAGCCGATTCCGTCCATGCAGTTGACATAGATGTAGTCATTGCCTATGCCGTGCATTTTTGTAAATTTCATTTAATTCATTCCTCCAATCACCGGTTATTACTGTTTTGGATGTAAAAAAAATGGGAATAGCAAATGAATTGCTACCCCCATGACGGACTAACTGAGAAAAAGAGCTGTGAAATTTTCGATAACAGATGTGTATAACGAAAGAATCATTTACAAAACTCCATTCAATATATTCATAGCCACGCTTACCAGCGACTGACCGCTGTTCATGCTCCGCTTTTGCAGAAATCTGTGCGCGTCGGGTTCGGACATGCCGTTGCGCTCCATCAGAAGAGCCTTTGCTCTGTCTATAATCTCGCGGTCTCCCTCGCTGCGCTTCTCCGGCTTGACCCAAGCAGGCTTTTGCGTCTCGATGAGCATTCGCAGGGTGTTGACAAGGTCACTGCGGTTGATGGGAATGTCGAGACAGAGCATTTCTCCGCCGCCGAAAATCGCACGCTGCCTTGCCGAGAGCAGCACTACCATTTCAAAGCCTTCCGGCATGATCCGGTAAAGCTCGGAGGCGGTCATGTCACTCATTGCATAGGAACACAGCAGCACGCCGTGGTCGCCGTAATATCTGGCTGCCTTTTGCAGAGCGGAAGCGCCCTTGGTCGCGGTTCCCAATACATCTATGCCGGAGGCGGCAAGCGTATGCGCCAGCTTGTCACACATCGCGCCGTCCTTACAGGCAATTATCACGCCACCCAATCCCATGACCTCACACGCGGGATTTTTCTCCCGAATTATTTACTGTGCTAACAGCATGATACAATGATATTTTAACGGCTTAAATTCAAAAAGTCAACAACAAAATATTCATGTGAACAAAGATATACCATACGGAGAAAAATTATCAAGTCTCCGCAAAAACTGTTGTCTATTTTGTATAAAGACCTTACAGCATACCGATAATCAGTGTTGCCAGAACTATCGCTCCCGCTGTGATTCCCAGCGCTATTCCGATCATGCGTCTGAGCCTTGCCTCTCTGCCGTCGTCCATAACCCGGGCGATCACCACGGTAAGATTGTCTCCGCTGCCCTTGCGAATGGCTTTTTCAATCAGGGTGTCGGCAATCTCATTGACAGGACGGTTGGAGTTGAGACTTGCGTATATCGAATGATTCGGCAGCACATCAGACACACCGTCCGAACATATGAGCAAAATATCGCCGTTGCGCATTTCAGCGCTGCTTTCGTTAGGCGTAAGCCCCTTTAAATTCTCCATGCCGAGATATTTTGAAAGCTGATTGCGCACATAAGAACGGCTCGCCTGATTTTCTGAAATCGCACCTCTGTCCACCAGCTCCTGCACGTATGTCTGCGGCTTGCTCAGGCGCTCGATTCCGAACTGGTTCTTGAGATAAATTTCACTGTCGCCGAGGTTGCAGGCATACAGACAATTCACCGAAACCACTATCATGGAAAATGTAGAGCCCATATCCTTGCCGGTCTTTTTTTTACGTTTAAGAATACGGTCGTTTGCGGCGCGTACAATGCGGCGCGCGGTGAAAGAGGCGTCCTCGCCGGTGCGTATAGACTGCAGCTCCTCGGCAAAATCCGAAAGGGTGGTGACGCCGATCATGGCGGCAACGTCTCCGTCCGCCTTACCTCCCATTCCGTCACAGACCGCCAGAACATGTACCTCCTCAGTGTCCACCGATTCAAAGCGCTCGGCGGTGACTTTATAATGATCTACAAATGCGCCGTTGACAAAAAAATTATCCTGATTGCTTTTGCGTCGCTGCCCGATATCCGTGACGGCGGCGATCTCAAGCGTTACCGGTATTCCCTTCAAATCGGATTCCTCCCTTCGGAAAAAAGTATTGCAGGCGATTGTGATGTACCGATGATCAATATACAATATACCACTATCCACGCGTATTTGTCAAGTTTTTTAGTAACAGGCAATCCTTACCTTGGGCAAACAAACAGCATGCGGTTTACTTAATGAAGCACCGAACGGAGATTTTTCATTTCTTCCGCGGTCTGGTCGCTGTCAAAATAGGCATAGGAGTAAAGCACGAAGCCTCCGGCATTTATCTCGCTGCCACGGGTGTATAATACCTGATTCATGATGATGTCGTCCGCCTTTTTCCATTTGCCGCTGTCGTCATCGGAGCCTGCCTTATAAAGCGCAAGACCGATATAGAGCTTCACCTTCGGAGATGTGACAAGCTCGTTCCAACGGCGGCAGACCGGTTCAAAGGGGGCGATTGTATTGTCGCTCGTCCAGTACACCTGCGGGATAAGATAATCCACATAGCCTTCACTGCTGCCCCAAGTCTTTACGTCCGCCCCCATGCTCATGCAATTGTCGATGTTGCCGGCAGGACTGATGCCGAAAACACACTGGCTGTCGGCGGCTTTTACCGCGCTGTAGACAGCCTTCACCAGCTCATTGATATTGGATCTGCGCCAGTCTGCAAGCGACAGTTTGCCGCCCTGTTCCCTGTAGGCGTTATACGACTTGCTGTCGTCGAAGCTCTCGTCGTATGCCGGATAGAAATAATCGTCCCAGTGTACGCCGTCCACATTGTAGCGCTCCACAATTTCCCGTGTGCCGTTTACGATCAGCTCGCGCACCTGTCCGATGGCAGGATTGTAGAATTTGCCCTTTTTGTAGTCGATCACCCAGTCGTCATTGTCGGCATTGTCGTCATTGCGCCAGGCATTATAGGGATTATCCTCAGACAGCGAAGGAGGATACGCGCCGTTTGCAAGCATAATTCTCAGAGGATTGAGCCACGCGTGCAGTGAAAGCCCTTCGCGGTGAGCAGCCTCTACCGCGTAGGCAAGCGGATCAAATCCGTCCGCCGGAGCCTCGCCCTGCGTACCCGTGGCAAGATGCGACCAAGGGTAATAATCCGATTTGTAAAGCGCGTCGCCAAACGGACGCACGTGCAGGAATATTGTATTCATTCCGTTTGCCTTCGCGTTGGAAACGATCGCGTCAATTTTGCTCTTGTTCACACCGTCAAGCGAAAGGTAAGCTACCCACACGCCGCGCATTTCCTCATTATCTGAATTCGGTCTGCCGTACCGGTCCACACCCTCGCCGTTGCGGGGATATTCGCCTGTATTCTCGCCCGGGGTGAGAATCTCTCCCCTTCTGCTGATTATGTAGGGCAGCGAGCCCAGTGCGATGATTCCCACTGTCAGCAGGGCAATGACAATGTAGAATAAGGCTCCTTTGCTTTGCGATGATGAATTTTTCTTGCTCAATTTTGCGTCCTCCGTTTTACTTGATTTTACAAAAATCGACTTGACTTATGATTCATATTATAATACTATTGTATAGTACAGTAGTGTACGAATTGTAAAAAAGGGGTTGTCTCCACCATGAATCTTTTCACCGGATCATTTTCCGATATCGCCATAAGGTTCTGCTTCATCATACTTGGCATTCACCTTGTGCTGATCAGTATTTTCGCCGTCTACCAGACAATACGCGACAAGGCGCTGTCCAACGTGCCGAAGGATTCTCCGAACTACTGGCGCGTGCCTGAAGCGCAGCTCATGCTCATCTCCGCCCTTGGCGGCTCGGTGGCAATGTATATCACCATGCAGACCATCCGCCACAAGACGCAGCACCCGAAATTCATGATAGGGATTCCCGCGATCATGATACTTCAATTGGCTCTCGCGGCATACATAGTCTGGCTGAGACTGTTCTGATTGTTAATAATTATTCGGACAGGCAAATAATTATACCTGCTTATACCTGCGAAATCATACGCTCAGAGTTGTCCGGCAAGCTGTTTTTAATAATGCAACGAGCCTCAGAGCACATCGGAGGAATATCTATTGAAAAAACTAACCTTGGGCATGGACGTAGGAATCGACCTCGGCTCCTCTTCGGTCAAAATTGTCACTCCCAGCAAACCATTTTCCTTTGCCGAGCCTGCGATGATTGCCGTGGACAGAGACACCGACGAAATACTCGCATTCGGCTCCGATGCCCGTCAGATGCTCGGGCGTACCCCTGAGCATATCGCCGTCGTCAGTCCCGTACAGCACGGACGAATTCACAATTTCAGCCTCACAGAAACCATGCTGACCGCCTACGTGCATGAGTTCTGCGGGAACAAAATATTCATGCCCCGCGTGGTGGTCTGTGTGCCTTCCGGCGTTTCCGAGGTGGAAAAGCGCGAGGTTGTGGAATCGCTTCGTGCCGCCGGCGCACGGAAGGTCTGCCTGATCGAGACGGTTGTGGCAGCCGCACTCGGCGCGGGTCTGGATATTTCCCAGCCGCGCGGCTGCATGGTCTGCGATATAGGGGGAGGCACCACAGATATAGGCGTCATCTCAATCAACAGCACCGCCGCTTCCCACTGGATCAATTACGCCGGCAATTCCTTCAACGACGCGCTGACCGAATTCATCGTACGCAAACACGACCTTGTAATAGGGCCGCAGACCGCCGAGCTGATCAAGCGTGAAATAGGCTGCGTGGTGTCCCGAGAAGCCATTCTCACCGTAACGGTCAAGGGAAGACATTTCAAAACCGGCATGCCGCACATGATAAGGCTCAATTCCGAGGATATCATCGAGGCATTCGAGGAACCAGCCGTGCGGATATGCCGCGCTGTACAGCACACGCTGGAGCTGACCCCGCCGGCACTGGCAGGCGATCTGCTCACCAACGGCGGCATTATGCTCACAGGCGGCGGCGCAAAGCTCTACGGCATGGACAGGCTGATTGCCGAGCGCACCAAGCTGAACGTCGCCATAGCCAAGGATCCCGAAATATGCGTGGCTCTCGGCACGGGAAAGGCAGTTAAGTTCATCGACACCCGCGATAAATTCGAGAAGGAAACCTCTCCGCTCGACGTATTCGGCGCGTGATTTTCACGATCTTTTATTTCATAAAAAAGCAAGCACCGCAAGTTTTTCGTCATTTTTATACGACGGCAACGTGCGGTGCTTTTTTCATTTATGGTTGAATAACAAGGCAGAAATCTGTCGCCTGCTGTTTTCCGATTTCACATATCTATATCGAACAGCTTTTTGTCTTTGAGAATAGTCTCATACAGTGCGCACAGCTTATCCGAAAGGCATACAATTGCCGCCTCGCGGCACTTTGGAATACGTGTGATGGTAAGCGGCCACATATGGCTGACTATGATGTTCTTTTCCTTAGGATTGAGGACAAACTGCTCCTGCGCCTTTTGGAGCGCCCTGACAGGGTGCCTGAATCCGTGAAGTCCGTCGTTTGAGGTCGGGTCGTGCCAGTCGTACAAATAATAATCGTGCAGGAATGCGCCGATGATCAGGCTTTGCTTGTCGGAATGTGCGTGAAGCTTCTCGTCCACCTTGCAGCTCATGCACACCACATTGAGCACATGGGTGTAGGTGGTGATATGTCCGTGCTGAATGAAGGTCTTCATGCTCTGCGCCTGCGGCGTGTCAATGATGCCGCTGAGATACCTGACAATATACGCCTTGTCTTTTTCGCTTATTTTCAAATGTCCTCGCCCCTTCACTTTTTCCTTCTCGGCAGGCGGCGAATGAATTCCCTTATCCTGCCTGAGCTGTCGGAGCGGAATTTAGAGTTGTGCACGCCGCGAATGCTCTTGATTTTGCCGAGAACCTGCGCCTGAACCCCTGTGAGCGACATATTGGACTTGAGAATCTCCTGTTCAATGATCTTATCCCGGACATTCTGGGGAATGGCTTTGACATTTTTGATAGTGCCGCTGACCGAGCTTTCAAGCTCCTTGTATTTGTCGTCGATTGCCTGATTGATCAGCCTGTCCACCTCCACCAGCTTATCCACAAAATCGCTGAGGGTGGAAACGGTCACCGTTATATCGGCGGAAGTAATTCCCACCAAAAGCAGCGCAGCGATATTCACAAGCCACCCCGGAATATACTGCACCGGAATCGACACGATCGGATGAATCAAATGCGATACCAGAACGCCCATTGTGCCAAACAGCAGAGATGCCGGGAGGCAGATGTAGCCGTGAAGATTGAGCGGCATATGGCTGTAATCCCACCATGAGGCGTGAAAGAGCTTTTCCAGAGTAAATCCGGTGGTATATTCCAGCACCGCCGAGCTGACCATACAGACAAGAAATGTCATAGGAATACTCAGATGTGTTCCCATCATGGCAAAGAGCAAGCCTCCCGCGCCGTATATCGGACAGATTGGTCCGATCAGGAATCCCCGGTTTGCCCAGCGTTTTTCCCTGACGCTCACCAGAATGCTCTCATACACCCAGCCTAAAAAGCTGTAGATGTAAAAATAAAGTACCGCTTCATCAATAGTCAATTCAAACACTTCCGTCGATAATAAGTATATGCAAAAAATGATAATACTTTTGCATTAATTTATTTCTGCCTTTGTGTTAAAAAATAATGAAAAAAGGAATCCGTCAAAAAACATTCAAAGCACCTTTTTTACCACAGGTATCTTTTTCAAAAGCCATGTAATACATCCGCCCACAAACATACTCAGTATGCAATAAATGACATTGGGATACACAAGATACGTATCGGAACTGATTAAAGCCACAAAGCGGGAATAAACCACCCATTTCATAAACGGAGCAAAAAGATAAATGCCATAGGTCAGAGAACCAATCAATGTAACGGCACGAACAAATTTTTTATGGCTGGCAAACATGTCATGCTTTTGACAAATATATTTGATGAGAAGAAAAACACATATCGCAGACAGATAGGAAAAAATGCCAAAATATTCTTCGGAAAAAGACAAGCCGTGCAGCTTTATCTCTCTTATTTTAAGATCGCACGTAATAATTACACCTAATATTCCCGACGCAAACAGAAGATACAATTTCTTCTTTGACACCTTTAATAAATCCACATTGTGATACAGATAATAGCCGATCAGCGGGAAAAACATATCTGAATACGTAGCAAATTCTACGCTGGATTCCAAAGTAGAAGTCAATGATAACGATCTGATATTAAAATAATTCAAAGTGATATTTAAAATCGGTAAGAAGGAAGTAAAAAACAGCTTGATCAAAAACAATGCCAGGAAATCCTGCTTGGTCATATTTTTAGCTATTTTTCTGTAGAGCGGAAGCATCAAAAGAACGCCGATGTAGCTGTACAGATACCAGTATGTTCTTCCCCCCACCTGATAGGCTCCTTCCAAAGTGAGCCGGAAGCAGGTTTCAATCGAACAATTATCAATGTATCCCCTGAATGAACCTATGACAGCAAGTCCGGAAATAAGAATCGGCAAAACAACAGCTATGCGCAGTATTCTGTGTTTAAAAATGTATCTGTACGATTCCTGCTTGTCTTTAAAAAGCATCGCTCCTGAAATCATAAAGAAGATAGGGACATTGACTCGGGTAACCGCAGTAAACACGCTATAAAACCACGCTTCGGACAAAGTATCGGTATAAGCGTATGACTGATAGCCGCGGGTATGATGAAACAGTACAAGAAAACATGCAATAATCCTCAACAAATCTATATCGACACGCCTTTGCTTTTGCCTGAGTGAAGCCGTATCATTCCCCTGTACGGGCAGAATAGTATCTTCGGCTGTTTTTTGTATTTGCATTATGATCCTCCAAATCTAAAATAAGCATATGTCCCATATTGCTGAATCAATTGCAATATTCTGCGACAATCACTCATCCATTTTGCCTGCGTCTTTGCCGTGCTTCTGCTTCTTCCGAAAAATATAGTATTCCGCATCGGCATCGTCCTGCCCTCTGTTGATATCCTCATCATCAAAGCCCAAATTGTGCATGTAGTTGCGCCCCATGTTGAAGCCGTTGTCTGATCTCATTCGCCAGTGAAGTCTACTTATCACCACATATACGATGATTAACACTATAATAATCATCACATAAATCAGTTTATCCATTTTACTAACTCCTTCTCCTGCTTTAAATGTTTTAAATGTTTTAAATGCTTTAAATGCTTTAAACACGCAATCTTTTACTCAAATACATTCCACACATTGTTGGCGTCAAGGGCATTTTGAATGTCAGCCGCCAGAAACTTATGCAAATCCGCTTTGTCAGCCCACATATACCCCAAGTGCTCTTTAGAAAGGCGCAAGTTCTCAATTCCTTCACAATTGCAAAGATACGTAATGATAATGATCTGACAGTCAGGAGCGTTTTGCGCCGACCAGACATAAAGCAGTCTGTCCGGAGTAATGTTCAGCCCCGTTTCTTCCTTCATCTCCCGCACAAGGGTCTGCCCGGGACTTTCTCCGAATTCCAGCGTGCCTCCCGGAAATTCCCACCATCCGAGACCGTTCGGCGTTTCCGCATCGCTTCGCCTGACAATAAGCGCTCTGCCATCTCTGAGCACAACGCCCTTTACGGCAACATAAATCCTTTGCCTTTTCAATTCGTCAGCCATGCAATCACCTTCCTTAAAACAAAAAGGAGCATGCCACACCCTTGGTGACAAGCTCCTCTCAGTAACAAAAAATTATATAGGTCAAATGGCACAAAGCTTCCGTAAAAACACAGAGACAATAACCTCGTTTTAAACGCAACTGAAAATAATAATATGTTCTGTTGGCAACAAATTAGTTGTCGAGATCAAATTCAAGTTTCTCTCCGCAGTTCGGGCACTCCATCTCGCCGACATTGATAAGATCTTCATCAAGGCAGATCGTATCGCCGCAGGTCGGGCACGTTACTTCATAATAAAGCTCATCCTTGGTTTTCTTGGTGGACTTCTTTTCGGGCTGCTTCTCGTGAGCACAGCCACAATTGTCAACCTCGTAGAGATCCTTCTCGATAGCGCCGAGATCCTCGTCAACTTCATCGAGCTGCTGCTGGAACTCTTCAAAGCCGTCCTCCAGATTCTCCATGTCGAGCACGATGTCCTCTAAAAGCTCCATGAGATACTTTATAACCTTGGTATCCTTCTTGTCGTCGTTCAAGTTAAGACCTTCAACAAGACCCTTGAGATAAGCGAGTTTTTCCAACTTATTCATAGCAATTATCCTCTCTGAAAAATAGATTTATATAAAACTAAGTGCCAATGCAGATGAATGCAAAAGCAATTATGCACGCTCCATGTAAAGACCTGTTCTTGTGTCTATGCGGATCATGTCGCCCTCTTCGATGAAGAGCGGAACCTTGATCTCAGCGCCTGTCTCGAGGGTGGCTGGCTTGGTGGCGTTGGTAGCGGTATCGCCCTTGAAGCCGGGGTCGGTCTTGGTGACCTTCAGCTCAACGAAGTTGGGCGGCTCTACGCCAAAGACATTGCCCTTGTAGGACAGCACCTTGCAGGTCATATTTTCGGTGACAAACTTGAAGTTGTCGCCCAGAGTGCTCTCATTGATGGGGAGCTGCTCATATGTTTCGGGATCCATGAAATAATACAGACCGCCGTCCTCATACAGATACTGCATATCCTTGCGCTCAACAAAAGCGGTGGGGAACTTAGCAGAGGGATTGAATGTAGTTTCTGTCACAGCGCCCGTAATAACATTGCGGAGTTTGGTGCGAACAAACGCCGCACCCTTGCCCGGCTTAACATGCTGAAATTCGATGATAGAATAAACGGCGCCGTCCATTTCAAATGTTACACCGTTTCTGAAATCTCCTGCTACTATCATTTAGTTTAACCTCCATGAAATAACTTACCGATTTGTATTATAATACAAAAAACTCATAATTGCAAGTCATTTTACCATTCTTTTTTTAATATTTTTAAGTTTTTGTACAAAAAATCATAGGAATTTAATTCCAAAGGTGCAGAATACACATACTAAAAGCGGCAATTAGGTGATAATGCACAAACTTTAATGGATGTGTCGTACTCACAAAGAGAATTTTTTGTAACTATCTACAAATTTTGCGCATTTATGCAATATGTCAGCAGGCTCAACCCAGAATCAGCAGTTGCCTGTCCAAATCTGCCAAATCAACCGCTCCGTCAGCTGTCTTATAGAGCATATTTTCTATTCTCACACCGTATTTGCCCGGAATATAAATACCCGGCTCCACCGTGATGACGGAATTGACTGGAATCTTGCCGCCTCTGAACGAAACGGAGGGGAATTCGTGTATTTCCAGACCAACGCCGTGACCTGTGCCGTGACCGAAATATTCGCCGTAGCCTTCGGCTGTAATCAGATTGCGTGCAGCCGCGTCGCATTCCGCCAGATCATCGCCGCCTGCAAAGAGATAATCCATTGCTGTCTGCTGGGCGCGCAGAACGATGTCGTAGATTTTTTTCTGGTCATCGCTCACAGCTCCGTAAGCCACCGTGCGTGTCATGTCGGAATGATAACCGCCCACCACGCAGCCTACGTCAAAAGTGATAAGATCGCCCTTTCTGATTCTGCGTGAGCCGGGAACGGCGTGCGGCATGGAGCCGTTTTCGCCCGAAGCCACAATGGAATCAAAGGCAAGCCGCTCCGCGCCCAGCCGACGGGCGTAAAATTCAAACTCAAAGGCGAGATCCGCCTCGGTGACGCCCTCTTTTATCACGCCGTAAACATGCAGAAGAGTCTGTTCGGCTATATTCTGAGCTGTCTTCATACAGGCTATCTCATCGCTGTCCTTGTGAACGCGCAGCGATTCGATCAGCTTGTCAAGACCGCCCTCTTCGCTGAGAACAGCGGGAGCAAGCACATCTGACATCATTGTGTACTGGGAAAGGGTCATGCGGTCGGATTCCACCAGCAGGCTCTTTAGCCCCATTTTTTCCGATATGCCGCCGAACACATTCTTCATCTCTCCGCCGCCGTATTCCACGACCTCGCACCAGTCGATAGCCTTTCCGGCAGCCTCGGTATAACGCGAATCCGTGACATAAACGCAGCCCTTGCGGGTTACGATGAAGTAGCCGTTGTCGCAGTTGAATCCGGTGAAATATTTGCCGTTGATCTCGGACATGATCAGCGCACCGTCGTACTCCTCCGGGATAATTCCGATAAGTGCATTGGTGCGCTCCTGAAATTTGTTTGCCATGATAAAAACCTCTTTCTATTCATTGATAATGTTTGCAAGCGCCTGTACACCTAAAATGTAGCTGTAGGATCCGAAGCCGCAGATCTGACCGGCGCATACGGGCGAAATCACCGAGTGATGCCGGAATTCCTCCCGCGCGTGGATATTGGACATATGCACCTCCACGAAGGGCAGCGGCTTGACGGCTGCAATCGCGTCGCGCAGAGCGTAGCTGTAATGCGTCCACGCGCCGGCATTGATGACAACACCCGCGTATTCGCCCTTTGCGGTGTGAATTTTGTCGAGGATAACGCCCTCGTGATTGCTCTGAATAAAATCGGCTTCCAACCCCAGAGAATCGGCGTATTCCTTCACCCTGTCGCAGATGGTTTCAAGCGTCTCGGTGCCGTAAACGCCCGGTTCACGCACGCCCACCATATTGAGATTGGGACCGTTGATAATTAAGATTTTTTTCATTTTTTATACGCTTCCTTATTGCTCAGAATATGCATTTATCTGTGATAAGAAACATCTCCCAGATTCACCGGGTCGGGATTCTCAATAATCCATTCCACGATTGCCTTTGCCATCTGCTCGAAAGCGGCTTCATCGGTATGGGGAGAGATGCTTTTGATCTGCCGGACAATCTGATCATCGGCAGACTTCCCGCCCGACAGTATTTTGGCCAGACCGTCGCGCATAGCGCGGAAATCATCGTCCCAATTGCAGCCGCCGTTGTCGAGAATTTCATGGCTGAGTCGCCCGATAAGGCGAATCGCTTTGCCCTGAACGAATGGCGCTTTTCCGCTGCCCGGAACGAGCATATCCCACAGTTCCTCATACTGCTCCGTCCACGTCCCGCCGCTGACGGAAATCGGCGCGCTGCCGTCGTATTTTTTCCTGTGCGGAACCGGCGGCACGTCAAATAATTTATACAATTGCGCAAGGCCCGCGTCAAAGGCCGGCAAATAATCCTCCGCAAAGCCGTCGCGGTAGAATTCAAAATTTTCGCCGAGATGAGCAACCTGCGTTCTCATACTCCCGGTGATCTCAATGCCCGCGTCAATGAGGCTGCGGGCAAGCAGCGCCATCGCGGGAATATCGGCATTCTGGCAGCGGATCAGCGCTTCTTCAAGGGCATTGAACCCTGAATAGCCGCCCGTCAGACGCACGTCCGCGCCGTTTTCAATCAGCAGCCGCACGCCTTGGACGCGGTAGGACATGGCGGCATAAATGAGCGCGGTGGGACAGTGTGCTCTCTGAAAATTGATATCCGCTCCCAGCGAAAGCAGAAGACCGATTTTCTCCGGCCGGCGGATGGAAGCTTCACTAAGCGCCGTCCTGCCGTATTGATCGGCATAATTGATATCCGCGCCGTACTCATTGACCAGCCAACGAACGACTTCTTCCGGAAGCTCGGGGTGCATCAGCGCCGTTCTCTGGTCGTACCGGCTGTAAACCGCGTCCGGCACACATTTCAGAAGCGCGGCCTTGATTTTTTCCACATCGCCTGAAGCGACAATCTCTTTAAAATCCTCCGGCAGCGTCTTTCTCAGCCTTGCCATACAATCCCCTCCCCTCTTCATTCCAAGGCGCTTGCGCCTTCCGCCATTATTCTCTAAGCGAGCGAACGCGAGCGTTCGATATAGTAGTTCATCATCACAACAGAGTCATCGGTCTGCGTTCCCGCGGATTCGCATATGACGGTGGAGTGCATGCCGCGCCTGATCATCTCATCTATCAGCGGCTCGAACTGCGGGCCATAGATCTGGTCGGCAAAGGTCAGATGTCTCTTCTCGCCGCCGGAAGTATATTCAATCTTGCTGAAATGAATGTGCATGCTGCGTAGGCGGTCAATCCCCAGCTTGTTCTCGATTGCGTCGAGCGCCTTGCCATAATCCATCGTCCCCTGCATACGGCTGTTGAGATGCCCGAAATCCACGCAGGGCAGCATCCTCTCATCAAGTGTGCAGAATTCCAGCACTTCGCCTAGGTCGCCGAGCTGATTGATCTTGCCCATTACCTCAGGACATATATGGATGTGTCCGAGACTGTGTTCGTCGAGGTAATGCTGCGCCGCCGCAAGGGTTTGCTTGGCCAAAGCGGTTGCCTCTTCGCGGCTTTTCTTGCCAAGGCCGCCCGGATGCACCACAATTCTGTCCGCGCCCATCCAGTCGGCAGCCTGTGCGCTCTGAAATATGTAATTGATGGAATTGAGCCGCTTTTCCTCCTCCGGCGAGGCAAGCGAGATGTAATACGGCGCGTGAATGGAAAGTTTTATATTGCATTTCCTTGCCTTTTGACCGAGAATGACGCCTTTTGGTTCCTTGACCATCACGCCGCGCCCGCACTGGTATTCAAACGCGGTGAGCCCCTGCGCGGCGATCCATTCGATCAGCTTTTCGGTGGATTTGATCTTTTCGGCTGCCGAGCGTTCACAGCTGCCGGCAGGTCCGAACAATGCCTTTCCCATAGAATTTATTTCCTCCAGAATTTCATAATGAAGCGTTCGCAGGCGCGTTTGACTTTAAAGAATCTCATGCTTTCCAGCTCGTAAGGCTCGGTCAGCACAGTGTAAGCGCCCAGCAGATTGCCGCCCAGCATATCGGTGAACAGTTGATCGCCCACCACGGCAGCTTCCTTTGGCTTGATACCAAGTCGGTTGCAGGCGCGCCGGAATCCCGTCGGGAGCGGCTTTCTTGCGGAGCCTTCAAATTCCAGCCCCAAAAGCTCGGAAAATTTGCGCACGCGTTCGCCGTTGTTGTTGGACACGACCATCAGAATAAAGCCCAGCGACTTCATGCGGGCTATCCATTCCTCCACACCGTCAGCAGGAACGGGATTGTCGTGCGTGGTCATGGTATTGTCTATGTCGAGCAGCAGCGCTTTGATCCCGACAGAATTCATCATTTCGGGCGTAATGTCGATCATCTTATCTATGCGCATTTTGGGTTTGAACAAAGCCATAGAGCTTCAAGCCTCCAATGTAAAAAGTGCAGGCAAGCCGAACGATCCGGCATTACCTGCACTTGATTCTCAGAATTGACTAAGCAGATTCCGAACGCGGGGTTTACTTATACTTGCGCTTTCTGGCTGCTTCGGACTTCTTCTTACGGCGTACAGAGGGCTTCTCATAAGCTTCTCTCTTGCGAACCTCCTGAATGATACCCGAACGGGCGCAAGACTTCTTGAAACGTCTGAGTGCGCTGTCAAGAGATTCCTTTTCCTTGACTCTGATTTCAGATGACATGTAACTTTCCCTCCTTCCGCACATTAGCAGAGCCACTCTGCTTATTGTGACTCTTAGACATTATACAACATGTTCAACAAAATGTCAAGAGATTTTTCGGAAAAAAGTGAATAATTATAAAATTATTTAATTATTTCAGAAAACAGTATTTTTTGAAAATAATTCCATAAGTCAATGCTCATCTGAAAAACATCTCCGATTATTTTGCAACGATATTGACCAGTCTGCCGGGAACGTAGATTTCCTTGACAATGTTCTTGCCTTCGAGCAGTCCGGCAATTGTCGGCTCGGCTTTGGCAGCTGCAATCGCCTGCTCTGATGTGGCGTCGGCGGGAATATTGATGCGTGCGCGGACCTTGCCTGTGATCTGCACGGCGATTTCCACCGTCTCGTCCACGCACTTGGCTTCGTCATACGCCGGCCATGTCTGCTCGACGATTATGCCGCCGAAGCCCATATTCTCCCAAATTTCCTCGCAGATATGAGGTGCGAAGGGATCGAGCAGCATGAGGTAAATCCTGTACTCCTCTTTGGTGATGGAGCCGCACTTTTCCACGTCGTTGAGCCATGTCATGAGCTGCGCAATGGCGGTGTTGAATTTCAGGGTTTCGATGTCCTCTGTGACCTTCTTGATGGTCTTGTGAATCATCGACTCGAATTCGGGGCGAATGCCGCCGTCGACAACCTTCTCCTGGAGGTTGAAGGTTCTGTCGAGGAAGCGCTTGCAGCCCTTGATGGAGCTTGGCGACCACGGAGCCGCCTTTTCAAAGTCGCCCATAAACATTTCATACAGGCGCATGGTGTCCGCGCCGTAGGTCTGCACGATCTCGTCGGGATTGACGACGTTGCCGAGCGATTTGCTCATCTTCACATTGCCCTCGCCCAGAATCATGCCGTGGCTTGTTCTCTTGGCGTAAGGCTCCTTGGTGGGAACAACCCCGATGTCATAGAGGAACTTGTGCCAGAAACGGCTGTAGAGCAGGTGAAGCGTAGTGTGCTCCATGCCGCCGTTGTACCAGTCAACGGGCGACCAATATTCGAGAGCTTCCTTGGAGGCAAGCTCCTTGTCGTTGTGAGGATCCATATAGCGCAGGAAATACCACGAAGAGCCTGCCCACTGGGGCATGGTGTCGGTTTCGCGCTTGGCGGGGTCGCCGCAGCAGGGGCATGTTGTGTTGACCCAGTCGGTCATCTTGGCAAGAGGAGACTCACCGTTGTCGGTCGGCTCATAGGACTCAACGTCGGGCAGCAGCAGAGGAAGCTGATCTTCGGGGAGCGCCACCGCGCCACACTTTTCGCAGTGGACAATCGGAATCGGCTCGCCCCAGTATCTCTGGCGGGAGAATACCCAGTCGCGCAGCTTGTAATTGACCTTGGCGTGACCGATGCCCTTCTCAGTGAGGAATTCGATCATCTTTGCCTTGGCGTCCTCCACGCTCAGACCGTCGAGAAATCCGGAATTGACCAGAATGCCGGTCTCGCAGTCGGTAAAGGCTTCCTTCTGCACGTCCTCGCCGCCCTTGACCACCTCGATGATGGGCAGGTCGAATTTCTTGGCAAATTCCCAGTCGCGGGTATCGTGAGCCGGAACTGCCATGATGGCGCCTGTGCCGTAGGACACGAGCACGTAGTCGGAAATGAATATCGGAATTTCGGTGTTGTTGACGGGATTGATCGCCCTGACGCCCTCGAGCTTCACGCCGGTCTTGTCCTTGGCGACCTCGGTGCGCTCAAAGTCGGATTTCTTGGAGGCGGCGAGCTGATATTCGCGCACCGCGTCGATATTGGTGAGCTTGTCAGCCCATTTTTCAATCAGCGGGTGTTCAGGCGAAATGACCATATAGGTCGCGCCGAAGAGGGTATCGCAGCGGGTGGTGTAGACGGTGATGGTGTCGCCGAGGGTGGAAGTGAAATCGACTTCCGCGCCGGTGGATCGTCCGATCCAGTTCTTCTGCTGCACCTTGACGCGGTCAATGTAATCCAACTCGTCGATGTCGTCGATGAGTCTCTGGGCGTACTTGGTAATGGCGAGCATCCACTGGCTCTTGACCTTGTGGACGACTTCGCTGCCGCAGCGTTCGCACACGCCGCCGACAACCTCTTCATTGGCAAGCACGCACTTGCAGCCGGTACACCAGTTGACCGACATCTCCTTCTTGTAGGCAAGCCCCTGTTTGAAGAGCTGGAGGAAAATCCACTGTGTCCACTTGTAGTAGGACGGATCGGTGGTGTTGACCTCGCGCTTCCAGTCGAAGGAGAGACCGAGGCTCTTGAGCTGGCTGCGGAAACGGTCTACATTCTTCTTGGTGACGATAGAGGGGTGAATGTGGTTTTTAATGGCGAAATTCTCGGTGGGCAGACCGAAAGCGTCCCAGCCCATCGGATAAAGCACATTGTAGCCCTGCATACGGCGCTTGCGGCAGACGATGTCGAGGGCGGTGTAAGAACGGGGATGTCCCACGTGCAGTCCCGCTCCTGACGGATAGGGGAATTCCACCAGCGCGTAAAACTTGGGCTTGGAATGGTCGATCTCCGCGTGGAAGCAGCCGCATTCCTCCCATTTGTCCTGCCATTTTTTCTCAATGGCGGCAAAATCGTATTTCATTTGTATCATTCCTTCTCTTAAATATAGCTTCTTAACGCAAAAACGGTTTGTATAAAATTTTAACTCAATTTGCCTGATTTGTCAATAATTATATGATTATTTTCTATCAACCACAACCAAATAAGCCTTATTGCTTTCCGTTAAAATACTCCTCCCGCAGTATTCCGTAAAACGCGCGGTCGTTAACGCCCTGATTATTCCAGCCCGACTGCCGCAGGGTTCCTTCGTACTGCATACCGCATTTGACCATAACTCTGCCGGAATTCGGGTTGTTCACGTCATGACAGGCTTCCACGCGGTTGACCCCCACCTGCTCAAAGAAAAACCGTATCACCGCCGCCAATGCTTCCGGCATAATGCCCTGTCCCCACCATCTGCTCCCCATACAGTAACCGATGTGCGCTAACTGCACATTATCAAGAACACGCACGGCGCCAATGCTGCCGATGGGCTGCCCGATTTCTTTCAGTTCGATAAACCATTCATAACAATTGTCGTTACCATATTCTCCGCACAAAAAGGCGATACGGGCGTCAGCATCCTGGACACAGGTGTACGGCTGCCACGTCATGAATTTTGTCACTCTGTCGTCGCTCGCCCAGTTGTCAAACATAGCCTGCGCGTCCTCCGGGCGGGCTTTTCTCAAAATAATTCTTTTTGTCTCTATGGTCTGTGTTCCTAAATGATTCATTATTGTCTCCTCCTCAAATTTTACAATTATTATCTATTCTCCATTATCTCTTATCTATTATCTAAAAAACAAACGCGGCTCCTCACAAGAATTCAAGCTCATCCGTGAGGTCGCCGCATTTTGAAAATTAAATCGTAAACTGATCAGTCGAAATCAAGCTCGAGTTTGGTGCCGTCCTGCCAGAGTCTTTCCAGATCGTAGAATTCTCTGGCTTCCTCGCTGAATACATGCACCACAACGCTGCCGTAATCCAGCACAATCCATGAATTGGTGCCGTGACCCTCGATGTGGTCGGGGAAGATCTCCTCCTGCTTGAGCTTGAATTCCACCTCGTCGGCAAGCGCCTTGACATGTGTCGAACTGCCGCCGGTGGCTATTACGAAATAATCCGCAAGCGATGTGACCTCGCTGACATATATGACAGAAAGATTCTGTGCTATCTTGTCGCTGAGTATCTTTGCGCACTTTAGTGCCAGATCCTTTGATTCCATTCATTCATTCTCCTTGTATTGTTATTCTCGATCAATATTCCAGCTCGGGGAAGCTGATATTGTATGCTGTGATTTTTGGGCTGTAGGGGAGCATGTACTTGTTGATTTCTTCGGCAGCCTGTTGCTCATCGCAGATGTAGTATGACGGATGCCCCTTGTCCCAGTGATCGCTGCCCGGCAGTTCAAACATGTGAAGTCCATCGGTGCCGCATTTCTTGACAGGAGCAATAAATGAACGAATATCACTTATGCTCATATCGGTACTGAAGCTGCCGTATGCGGCGGAGAGAACATTCATGGCTTCAACGGCGCTCATTTTATCCACTTTCTCGAGCATCGCCTTGATGATTCTGCGCTGGGCTTTGACTCTGCCAAGATCGCCCTCCGCATAGATCTTGCGGTTGCGCATGAATTTGAGTGCCATTGCGCCGTCAAGATGATTCAGCCCTGCCGGAAGAGTGTCATAATCCTTCTTGTTCGGATATACCCTCATTTCCTCTTCCAAATATATATCCACACCGCCCATTGCATCAATTATCTTCTCATAGCCTTCAAAGTCAAACAGAACATAATGATCAATAGGCAAACTCAGTCGGGTATTGACGCAGCGTATAAGGGCGTTGATTTTGCTCTCGGTACGCTTTTGCACCTCACTGCCGCAGACGGTATGCTTGCCGGAACTGACTTCTTCCTCATCCACAGCCTTGTTGCATTGCTCACACCAGTTGACTGTTCTCGGGTTATTGTACACCGCGTTAATCTTGTGAGGCTTCTTGCTGTCCTCTCCCACATATGTGTCACGCGGTATCTGCAGAACATTCATCTTATGTGCGGCATTGTCAAAGCACATCACCCAAATGCAGTCGGTCAGCATCTGGCTTTTGTCCACTCCCACAATAAGGAAATAAGTGACCTTATCGCTGTTCTGTTCGTCTGTAATCAGCCGCTCCTGAATCGCTGTATCATCCAGATTCTTGCCGTCCTCTGAAAACAGCGTTTTGGAGGTATAGATCGACCGCACGCCCTTCGTACAGCAGATAATAAGAATGATTCCCAAAATCGCCGCGGCAATCATTCTGTTTCGCCTGTTGCCGAATACCTTTTTGATTCCGCCTCCCGCAGCCATCGCGCCGAGGTAGGCAAAGGAGACAAATTCCTCCTTAAAAGAGTTTTTTTTGGCTGATGACGAACGCTTTTTGGCAGGAGTTTTCTTTTTGGTCTTAGGCTTATCGGAAGCCGGAACACTTTTGACCGCAGTTTGCCGGACGGAGCCTTTTGGCTTTTTGGCTGCCGTCTTCTTTGCCTTCTGCACAGAGCTTGCAGAAACATGTTTCTTTTTTGCCGCTGTGCTCTTTGGCTTTGCCTTGGTTGACGGAGAGGCTTTTGGCGGCTTCGGCGGAGTCTGCTCAGGCGGAATGCTGTTCTCCTGCTTTTTTCTGCCTATGGCGTACTCACTCTTTTTACCTGAACCCAGCGGAGTATATTCTCCGTCGCCGCCGGAGTTACTATCCTTTTTATAATCGGTCACAAACAGATTATCGTATTTTAAACTGTCTTCATTGTCACGGGACATCGGACAATCTACCTCCCTCTCAGCTGTATCACATACAGCAGATTTGCGTTAACCTTTGTTTTTCTTTGCGAGCATAATCTCATTGTATGCCTCAAACGTATCGGGGTGAATCGCCGTGTGATCCTCCGCACGTGCCTCAATGCCGAAGGCAAGAGCCTCCTCCATGGCATATTCCAGACTGACATTGGCAGCCTTGCGCATCTTCTCAACGCCCTTGTAGTCGCGCTCCTCTGATGTGTAATCGGCAATATAGACAATTTTTTCCAGCAGGGACATTCCTGCCCTTGCGGTGGTATGATAGCGCACCGCATTGACAATATCCTTATCTCTGATTTTAAGTACCTTTCTGACATAAACGGCTCCCGCAATGGCGTGCCACAGCTTTGGCGCGTTTTGTTCCACCTCATTGAGCCTGACTCCGTACTTTTCGATCAGCGCAAGCTGTTCCTTTTTGCCTGCGTCCTTCATCACATCGTGCAGAAGCCCTGCAAGCTCGGCTTTTTCGACATCGCCGCCGTACTTGATGGCAAGCCTGACAGCTTCCTTGGACACATTGACCGAGTGCTTGAAGCGATAGTCGCTCAGACGCTCTCTGATGTGCTGTGTGTAGAATTCTCTATCTTTATCGTTCAAGGCATATCAGCCCTTTCGTCAATTCTTTTTCGCGTAAAGACCGCGGGTGAAGATATACTTTTCCACACCGTCGGGAACAAGCCCGTGTATAGATTTTCCCTCGCTCACTCTGCGGCGTATGACAGAGGAAGAAATATCCATCTCCGGCAGATTGGCGACAAGTCCCCTGCATCCGACGCTTTGAAGATGAAGCCGGTGTTTCTCCAGCTGCCCAAAGTCAATTCCGTCGCGCGGCATAGTGCAGAAGGTGGCAAGTGTTTTCAAGCAGTCGAAATCGTACCAGCTTTCCAGCGAGACGAACATATCGGCGCCCATCACCATGAAAATTTCACTGTCCGGATAAAGCTCATGCAGCGCCGACAGCGTGATCACCGAATAGCTCTTCTGTCCGCTGCGCCTGACTTCAAAGTCAAAGGCTTCCAGCAGTCCGCCGGATTGCTCTGCGGCAATGCGGCACATTTCCAGCCTGATTTTTCCCGGCACCTCCGACGACTGCTTGTGGGGCGGCGTTCCGGTGGGGGTAATCAGAAATCTGTCGAGTTCGAGCCTTTGGCTCCACGCCTTCGCAAGATTCAGATGCCCGTTGTGGGGAGGATTGAAGGTGCCTCCCAGAAAGCCAATTCTCATCTGCCTCGTTTTTCCTTGGGCAGCTCGACGACGGGATTTTCCCTGTTTCTGCGGAAAAGCACAAACTTGCGCCCTATCACCTGCACCACATCGGAATTCGTTTCGGAAGCGAGCTGCTCGGCACACTCCCGCGCATCAAGCGGAGCGGTCTCCAGCACCTTACCCTTGACCAGCTCACGAGCGGTCAGCGCATCGTCGGTCTGCTTCACGATATTGTCCGCCAATCCGCCCTTGCCAACCATCACAATGGTGTCCGCGTCGGCGGCAAGCGAACGCAAAAAAGCTCTTTGCTTGCTGTTTAACATTATTGATAATTCCTCCGTATGATTATTAACTAATCAAATAATTACTTTTTTCCGCCCTTCTTGAATCCGTACAGCCATAATCTGATGATCGGGAAAAGAAACATGAAAAGCACAAATCCAGCAGCTATACCGACAAGCTCCATCACAAGCTCTACAAGCCCAAATGTCCTGTTGACCAGCAGCTGCAAAAATTCAGTGGCGGCAACCGCAACCAAACCTATAGTCAGCACCTTGTACTTGACGTCCTTCCAGAGCAGCGGGATAAAAAATCCGAACGGGACAAACATAAGCGCGCATATCAGCTTGCCTGTAATCAGCTCATCCCATGATTTGGGAAGCATAAAGTCAAATTTCCATTGGGAGGCTGAGAGGGTAAAAAACGAACCGCTCTGCCAATTGGAAAGGCTGAACCATTCGGTAGGATAGATCAGTCCGGAAGGTTCCTTCCACGGAGTAAGCATGACTCCGATAAGGGTAACGATATATCCGCCGAAAAGGATCATCACGATCGACCATCTGAATTTGTCGGTCAGATAATTCTTGAAAACGCAGTACAGAAAGAAGAGCAGTATTCCCGCCAGCGTGTACCAGAAAAAACCGTTTTCGATGTAGCCTTTAAGATAATCTAAAATGTTTTCATACATAATGTCATGCCTCCCGTAAATATTTTGATCAATTGATATCCGTTTATTTTTGACTCAGCTTTTCGGCAAGCAGCCTGAGCGCCTTGCCCCTGTGACTCAGCTTGTCCTTTTCCTCACCGGAAATTTCGGCGAAGGTCTTGCCGCTGTCGAAGTAGAAGAGCGGGTCGTAGCCGAAACCGTTTTCTCCCCTGTACTCAAAGCCGATGCGTCCCTCGCATTCGCCGCGCACGGTGAAGTATTCGCCATTCGGGTAGGCGCAGCAGATCACGCATACATATCGCGCCGTGCGATTCTCAAAGGGTACGCCCTCGAGATTTTTGAGCAGGAATTCGTTGTTGTCGTCGTCATCGCCGCCAGAATAACGCGCGGAATACACGCCCGGAGCCCCGTTCAAAGCGTCCACGCAGATTCCCGAATCGTCAGCCAGCGCCGGCATATGCAGCGCTTTGGCAAATTCGGTTGCCTTGATGACGGCGTTTGCCTCAAAGGTCTCGCCGTCCTCGACAGGCTCAATTTTCTCGCCGCCGCACTGTGAGGGCGTGATGATTTCTATATCCAGCGGCTCTAAAATACGGGCGAATTCCTTTAATTTGTGCTGATTGTGGGTAGCCACAACAAATTTTGTCCTGCTCATTCTTCTTCGCCGCCTTCTTCTTCGGTTTCCTCACCGAAATTGATCTCAAAATCGCCCACCTTGTCGGAATTCTCAAACAGAGCCGCCGCGAATGCCTTGGGGTTAAAGGGCTGCAAATCCTCTATCTTTTCGCCAACGCCAATGTACTTGACCGGAACGCCGAGTTCCTCCTTGATAGCCAGCACAACGCCGCCGCGCGCGGTGCCGTCCAGCTTGGTCAGGATAATGCCGGTCAGTCCTGCCGCGTCCTTGAAGGCACGCGCCTGATTGATGGCATTCTGTCCGGTGGTCGCGTCAAGCACCAGAAGCACTTCGCGGTCGCATTCGGGAGCTTCGCGGTCAATGACGCGGTTGATTTTGGCAAGCTCATCCATCAGGTGCTTTTTGTTGTGAAGCCTTCCGGCGGTATCGCAGATGAGAATGTCCGCCTTGCGTGCCTTTGCGGCGCTGATTCCGTCGAATACAACCGCCGCCGGATCGCTGCCTTCGGAGTGCTTGACGATGTCGCACTTGGCTCTTTCCGCCCACACTTCCAGCTGGTCAATCGCCGCCGCGCGGAAGGTATCGGCTGCGGCAATGACGCATTTCCTGCCGTCCTTGCGGAAAATGGAGCAGAGCTTGCCGATGGTGGTCGTCTTGCCGACGCCGTTCACGCCGATCACCAGAATGACCGAGGGCTTGGTGTCGAGCTTGAGCGACATATCGCCGTCGAGCATTTCGGCAATGGTTTCGATGAACAGGTCGCGCACCTCCTGCGGGTCTTTTGTGCCTGTCTTTTTGACCTTGTCGCGCAGGGTATCGCAAATCTTTTCGGACGTGAGCATTCCCACGTCAGCAGCTATGAGCAACTCCTCCAGTTCTTCAAAAAGTTCCTCGTCAACCTTGGCAAAGCGCTTGAAAAGCGCATCTATCTGACCCATAATGCCGTCGCGGGTCTTTTTTAATCCTTCTTTAAGGCTTTTGAAAAATCCCATTTACATCATTCCTCCGATTTCTGTGGCGATTGCCGTACAAACAGCCATCCCGTCATATAATTATAACTGTAATATATGTAAAATGCAAGTGTTTTTTCGTGCGCCGGTATTTATATTCATGGGCACAAATACAACAAAAATATGCAAAAACAACAAACAGCCCCGCTTTCTGTAAAAAGCGAAGCTGTCAGTTTTTACATTATTCGACAATTACACTCATTTTGGAATACCGACAAGCGTATCAGGCGTTGCTTTTTTTAGTTTTAATAAACCCTGCAATGCCAAAATAAATTCCCGCGCCGATAAGTGCGCCGAGGGTGTTGAGGATCAGGTCATCAGCATCCGTCAGTCTGTCAAAGAACGGAAGTTGGGAAATTTCAATGAAAAGGGAACAGCAAAAGCCCGCAAGAACGGTCTTTCTAATATTGTCCAGCTTTTTAAAGCACATCGGTAAAAATATCCCCACCGGAACAAACATCGCGATATTTCCGAAGAGGTTAGTCTTCCACCCGTCATACACATCGAACATATGCACAAAGGGAACAGGATTCAGCCACAGCGGAAACACCTTGGAGGCGTCGAATACCAGAGGGGCGATCTTCCCGTCCACATGATGCCACGGGAAGTAGACGATTCTCGCGATAACAACGATACAGACGTACAGCGTGAGCAGTTGCCATTCCCGGTGCCAGTCGACTTTCTTGTTCCGGCACGCGCGGTAACCTCTAAAAGTGACCCACGCAAGCGTGACGGCGGCAACCATCTCCCCGTAAGTAATCTGAAACATAAGTCCTCCCCCTTATTTCGTACCGAATATCCTGTCGCCCGCATCGCCCAGACCGGGAACAATGTAGGCATTTTCATTCAGATGGTCGTCAAGGCTGCCGACGTAGATGTCGATATCCGGGTGGGCGGCTTTGAGGGCGTTCAGTCCTTCGGGCGCCGCGATAATGCACATGAATTTGATGTTTTTGCAGCCCTTCGCCTTAATGAAATCGACAGCCTGTATTGCCGAACCGCCTGTGGCAAGCATCGGGTCGGGCAGAATGACCAGCCGCTCGTCGATATGCTCCGGCAGCTTGCAGTAATATTCGTGCGGCTCGTGAGTCACTTCGTCGCGGTAGAGTCCGATGTGTCCCACCTTTGCGGTGGGAACAAGGGCGAGAATGCCGTTGACCATGCCGAGTCCCGCACGGAGAATCGGCACAACGGCTAACTTCTTGCCCCAGATCATGGGCTGCATGGATTCGGCGACAGGACTTTTGACCGGAACAAGTTCGGTCGGCAGGTCGCGCAAAGCTTCATAGCCCATCAGCATGGCGATCTCCTCCGCCAGCACGCGGAAGTCCTTTGTGCCGGTGTTTTCATCGCGCATGAGCGAGATCTTGTGCTTGATCAGCGGGTGATCCATAATAACTACTTTTGACATTTTATGTACCTCTCTATTTTAAGTGTGGAGTGTGGAGTGTGGAGTTTGGAGTGTGGAGTTTTGGAAGGCGCATTCGCGCCTTAGAAATATAGCGCTCACATTCGTTCGCTTTTTTCATGAATACAGCATGAATTTTCAATCAAGCGAGCTTGCGGGCGTTCATATTCCGGCGCAGCAGGCGCTCCACCACTTCACACTGTCGGCTCTGCCGACCCATTCAGCTTCGCTAAATGACACTCCACACTCTAATTGACTCCCAGCTTATCGCTGATCTCGTCGATTTTCAGCTCCAGCAGCTTGGAAACGCCGTCCTGCTGCATCGTCACACCGTAAATCATATTGGCGACCTCCATCGTGCCGCGTCTGTGGGTGATAATGATGTACTGCGTGGTGTCGCTCATTCTGCGGCAGTATTCCGCGATGTTGTCAACGTTGCGCTCGTCCAGCGCCGAGTCGATCTCGTCGAGAATACAGAAGGGAGACGGGTTGACCTTCATGATCGCAAAGTAAATGGCAACTGCGATAACCGTCTTTTCGCCGCCGCTGAAAAGGTCGATGTTCTTGATGGTCTTGCCGGGCGGCTGGGCGTGAATCTCTATGCCGCAGCTGAGCACGTCATTCCTGTCGGTCAGTTCAAGATAGCCGCTTCCTCCGCCGAAAAGCTCGGTGAATATTACCTTGAAGTGCTTGTTGATCTCGTCGAATTTCAGCACGAAAAGCTCCTTCATCTGCTCGGTGAGCGTTTCAATGAGCTTGTTGAGTTCGGCTTTTGACTTCTGCACGTCGGTGATCTGGGTCTTGTACATGGTGTATTTTTCAAATACTTCCTTGTATTCCTCCACGGCTCCGAGGTTGACCGGTTCTAAACGCTTCATCTGACCGCGCAGCTCCTTGACCTTCTTCTCGGAATCGCGCAGATTTTCCGCAGGCTCAAACTGCTCCTGTGCTTCGCGGCGTGTGAGGTTGTATTCCTCAAACATCTTCTGAATGATGAGGTCGTACTCCTTCTGAGCCGCCGCGCGGCGCTCCTCCAATCGGGTGAGTTCGCCTGTGATTTTTTCTCTGTCCTCGGATTTCTCCTTGGAGAGCTTGCGCAGTTCGTGTATCTCTTTCTCGGCTTCTTCACGCTTGATGGCAAGCTCCGCCATGCCGTCCTTGTTGCTTGCGGCTTCAAGGCGGTTGTTCTCGGCGGTCTGACGCATCTGCCTTGCGCTCTCGGTAGTCTCGGCGTTTTGGGCTTCCAGCTCGGCAATCTCTGCCTTCATGCCTTCCGCACGCTCCGCCTGCTGTCCTCTGCGGCTCTCCGCCTCGCGGATAGAATTTTCCGCCGCTTCTATATCCTTCGTCAGCGACATGACCAGCATTCCGGTATCGCTGAGCTTGGTAGATAATTCCTCGCGCTTTCTGGCGGTTTCGGCGCGGATATTGCCCACGCCCGAAATTTCCTGCTCGACCGCGGCAAGCTGTTCGCCCAGCTGGAAAACCTCTTCCTGTGCGGAAGAAATTTTTTGCGCAAGGGCTTCGGTGCGTTCTCCCGCGCTGCCGCGTTCGCCCGAAAGCCGTTCTACTTCAAGCGTAAGAGTGGCAAGGTTTGCCGTGACGTTCTTCAAATCGGTTTCAAAGCGCACCTTGTCGTTGCCGACGGTCTGTCGCTTTTCGTCGTTTTCTCGCATCTGCGCCTTGACTTCGTTTGCCTGCTGTTCCAGCGCTGCGAATTTTTCCTTTAATTGACGGCTGCTTTCCATGCAGTCGGCAGCCTTCTTGCGAAGGGCTTCGATTTCGCCCTTGCGGGCAAGCAAGCCTGTATTTTTGGCAAGCGAACCGCCAGTGAGCGAACCGCCCGCGTTGATGACCTGTCCGTCAAGGGTGACAATGCGGAAGCGGTAGCCGTATCGGCGTGCCATATTGACCGCGTTGTCGATGTTGTCCACAATGCAGATTTTTCCAAGGGCGTTGGAAATAATGTTGGCATATTTTTTGTCGTACTTGACAAGCCCGGAGGCGATACCGACAAAGCCTTCGCAGCTTTCCAGACCGCTCTCGGTGAATCTGGACGGCTTGATGGTGGTGAGGGGAAGGAAGGTGGCGCGTCCTGCCCTGCTCTGTTTGAGCTGTGCAATGGCGCGTTTGGCGTCGTCCTCATTGTCCACGACGATATTCTGCATATTGCCGCCAAGGGCGATTTCTATGGCGGTGGCATACTCGTGCGGCACGTCAATCAGGCGGGAGACAGGGCCGTGAATGCCTTGCAGGGTGCCGTTTTCCGCCATCTTCATGACCGAACGGACGCTGCCGGCAAAGCCCTCCATGCTCTTTTCCAGGTCTTCCAGAATACGCGCCTTGCGTTCGTGTCCCTTCGCGTCAAGCTCTTCGTTCTCGCTGTCCCGCTTGACCTGCGCCCCCTGCTGGCGGAGCAACTGAAGCTTTTCGCCCAGCTTCCGGTTGTCCTCATCCAGCTCGGCAATGCGGTCGCTTGCCCCCTGAATTGCCTCTTGGGTGAGCTTTTGGCTTTCGGAGAGCTTTTCGACGTCGCTCTGACGACGCTCAATCTCGCTGTCCACATTCTCCATGCGCGATGAAATTTCATTCATCTGCGACTGCGCCGAAGCCATGTCCACCTGCGCCGCCGAAATGCTGTTTGTGATCTCGGTGCGGCGGGACATAAGACCGCTTATCTTCTCGTTGAATTCGCTGTCATCGGTGCGAAGTGCTTCAAGCTGCTCTCTGAGCTGATCGACAAGGGCTCTTTTCTCTTCCAGCGTTTCCTTTTTTCCTGCCATCTCCTGCTGCTTCTGCTCAATTTCGCGCTTCATCAGGTCGCCGCTGGTCTTGTATTCCTCAATGTCGGCTCTCAGGCGTGCAATGCGCTCGGTGCGGTGTGTGATATCGTTTTCCAGCACAGCCGCTTCACCGTCGATGCGGGCGGCGGATTCCTCCAGTTCGGCGGAGTGCCGCATCATCTCGTCGCGCTTCATGGCAAGCTGATTGCTGTATTGGAATTTAGCCTCTATCTCGGCTTCGGTTTCTTCAATTTGCCTGTCGATCTGCTCCTGCTGTGTGCGGGCGAGGGTTTCCTTGTAATCCCAGTCGCGCAGCTGTGCGCCGGATTTATCGAGGGTGGCAAGCCACAAGCCGATTTCCACATTTTTCTTCTGCTCCATCAGCTCTATGTACTTTTTCGCCTTCTCCGACTCCTTGCGAAGCGGCTCGACGCGCCCTTCCAGCTCCGACATGATCGCGTCGAGGTGAACGAGGTTGTCCTCGGCGCGGGCGAGATTGCGCTCGGCTTCCTGCTTGCGGTAGCGGTATTTGGAGATGCCTGCCGCTTCCTCAAAAATGTTGCGGCGTTCCTCCGAGCGGACGTTGACAACGTCGGCGACCTTGCCCTGTCCGATGATGGAATAGCCGTCGCGCCCCATGCCGGTGTCCATGAAAAGCTCGTTGATGTCCTTGAGGCGAACCGCCTTGCCGTTGATCTTGTATTCGCTGTCCCCCGAGCGGTAATACCTTCGGGTGATGGCGACCTCGTCGCTGTCGAATTGCAGCGCGCGGTCGGTATTGTCAATGGTCAGCACCACTTCCGCGAAGCCCAGCGCCTTGCGCTGCGAGGTGCCGCCGAAGATCACGTCCTCCATCGACTTGATGCGGAGGATTCGGGTCGCCTGTTCGCCCAGAACCCAGCGCACCGCGTCGCTGATATTGCTCTTGCCGCTGCCGTTGGGACCGACAGCCGCCGTGATTCCCGGGACAAAGCTCATTTTCACCTTATCGGGGAAGGATTTAAAACCCATTATGTCAAGCGATTTTAAATGCATTTTTTCGCTCCTCGGTCATTAATAAATGTACTTGCTTGGAATAATTGCCTTTGCGGCTTGAACGATCTCGCCGCCTGTAAAAGAAATCGTGCCTTCATGCGAAACGTAAACCATCCATTTTTCTGTATCATCAAAATAAAATGTTTCAACCGTCCGCGGAAAAACAAAGCCATCGCTATCCTTTTCACGCAGCAGATCAAATATGCTGTCATTTTCAAAGTATTCGCAAATATCCGTCTGGAATGTGTTGACGACAGAAATACCGCATTGACGAAATACTTTTTCAAGCAGACAGATTTCTCCGTTTTTGTAAATTTCGTCAATGTCATAGGCGATGACAGAAATATCCTTTTTCAGCCTTGTCAGCGGAAACCAGTAGAGATCATGCCCGCACGCATATTCATTCAGGAAGGAGAACAGCCTTGCTTCTATTGCAACATTTTTCAATTTATAAACTCCATATAAATGCGGTAGGGTCTGAATCCCATGTCTTCATAAAACCGCTGCGCGACTCTGTTGAATTCCCATACGTCAAGCTCGATGGTGTCAAAGCCTTTTTCGGCGGCGTAATGCTTGATGAATTCCATCATCGCCCTGCCGATTCCCTGCCGCTTGTGTTTTTTGTCAACGCCGAATTCCGTCACTTTCAGGTAGGTTCGCGCCTTGTTGTAGGGCGAACGCGGCTTGCGAATGACCTCGATTGACGCAAATCCGCAGATCACGCCGTCCTTTTTGGCGACAACCACCCTGGACTGTTCATCCGCAAAGAATTCATAGATATACTGCGCCAGCTTTTTGCCGAATTTCTTGCGGAATACGTCAGGCCTGCCCTCCGCGTGGAGTTTATGCACCTGCTTGCGAAGGCAGTTGACTTCCTCCAGCTCGCTCTTTTTTGCAAAACGGATTCTGATTTTACTGGATTTCTTCGTATTGATTTTGCTGACTTTAGCCATTGATTGTCACTTCTCCCTCATGATAAATTTCAATATATTGCGGCGGCACCTGCGCAATCTGCCACACGCCGTTGTCCGAAATCATAAAGTCATAGCCGTCCTCAGCCATCTGTACCGCTTGAATTTTCAACACAACCGGTGCCTCCGGCTTGCTGTGGCGGAATCCCACCTTGACCGCCGTTTCGTAATCAGGCGAAAGGTGGACATAATTGCGGCTGCCGGGGAGCAGACCCTTTGCCTTAATGCTCGGCATGAATCGCCATGCCGTTCCATGGTAAAGGAATTCCGGCGGTCGGCGGTGCTCCATTTCGATCACCACATCAATGGAATGTCCCTGATTGGCGCGGATTTTGCTGCCGTCAGCATTAAACCTGTAGCGCCCCTTGCTGTCATTCTCGACAATTCTTTCCAGAAGCGGACGATCTATGCGGAATTTACCCTTTGCATTAATCCCGTCTATCAGCGCATTGACATCCGCCCATCCTCCGATGCGCTCTATCTCAATGCCGATTACTTCCGGCTGGTGCCTTAGAATCAGGCTGATGAAGCGGCTCAATTTTACATTTTCTTCTTTCTTTTCCATCTATTGCATCATCCCCCTTTATCCTGATATTCCAGCCTTCTTCCGCCAGTTTGGCAATATTGCTCTTTTTCTGTCCTGTTGCCTTTGAGATATCCGCCGTCGGGACATATACGACATAATCCCCGCCGTTTGGATAGGCTTCGGAAAGTGTCCTTTTTATCAGATTATAATACAAAATTCCCTCACATAATTCACGAAACGCGGGGTGATAGGCGCCGCCCACCATTTCGCCCTCCACGCCGTCGGAGGCGTGAAGTCCCAGTTTGATGACGTTGATCCGCTTTTGCTCAAAGAATCGCAAAAGCTGGGCGCATAGCTTCGCCGCGTCCTCATACCCTTGTGGAAGGTACTCCCCCGTGCGCATTTTTTCCGCTAACTCTGTGCCTTCCAGCACCACTGTGGGATAAATTCTCACGGTATCGGGACGCAGCGCGGCAATCTGACGGGCAGTGTATCTCGCGCCGACGTTGTCGTCGCCGTAGAGTCCCGTCATCATCTGCAAGCCGAGAGAAAAACCGTATTCTTTGATGAGTCGGGAAGCGTCGATCACATCCTGCGCCGTATGTCCGCGTTGATTGAGCAAAAGCACCTCGTCCCGCATGGACTGCGCTCCCAGTTCGATGGAAGTCACGCCGTATTGTTTGAGTATTTTTAATATTTCATCGTCAATGGCGTCGGGTCTTGTAGACGCCCTGATTCCGGCTACCTTTCCGTCTGCAATAAAATCATGTGCCGCTTCCAGCAATTCGATCATGTATTCCCGATTGATCGCGGTAAAACTCCCGCCGAAGAAGGCGATCTCCGCGTTATCTCCCTGAAAGCGCGGTGAAGCAAGCGCCGTATTCACAGCCCTGCGAACGTCCTCGGCTGTCGGCTGCGATACCGCGCCGGAAATGGTGCGCTGGTTGCAGAAGGCACACTGGTGGGGACAGCCGTTGTGCGGAATGAATATCGCTATGTTGGAATGTTTATTACCTGCCATATCAATAGCCCATGAGTTCCAGCGCCTCGTGCGCGGCGTTCTGCTCGGCTTCCTTCTTGCTCCTGCCGCCGCCCTTGCCGATGACGTTGCTGTTGAGATGTACCTCCACCACGAAATGCTTGTTGTGGTCGGGACCGCTCTCGCCCACAAGCACATAGCTCAGCCGTTCCTCGGCATTCTGCTGAATGATCTCCTGCAGCATGGTCTTGTAATCCTTGCTGCGGTAAAGGTTCGGGTGCTCCAGTTCTTCAAGGATAAAGCCCATGACGAATTTCCGCGCCTGCTCCATGCCGCCATCGAGGAATATCGCGGCAATGAGTGCCTCAAATGCATCGGCTAAAATGGAAGGGCGCTTGTCGCCGCCGGAATTTCGCTCTCCCCGTCCGAACATGATGTATTCGCCCAGCTGAATCTTTCTGGCGAATCCGCAAAGGGTCGATTCGCAGACAAGTGAGGAACGCAGCTTGGTCAGATCGCCCTCCTGCTTGCTGCGGAACTTAGCATAAAGGTGTTCCGACACCACTATGCTAAGCACCGCATCTCCCAAAAATTCCAGACGTTCGTTGCTTTGCAAATGCTTGCCTTCGTTGGCGTATGACGAATGCGTCAGCGCCGTCAGCAGAAATTTTTTATTCTGGAAATGATAGCCTATTGTATCCTCTAAATAGGAGGGATCAAGACTTTTCTGCTCTGTCATATTTTCAGCCCTTTCTAAAATGAGTGTGAAATTTGAAACGTGAAGTGTGAAATTATATCAGAATGAACCTTGCGAAAAGCAATGCATACTGAAAAAAATTTCACATTTCACACTTCACATTTCACATTGGAATTATTGTTCTTCTTCCGCTTTGTCTGCGCTCACGCTGATGTCGGCTTCAATCTTGCCGATCACATCGCTTGCGACAAATTCGCGTGTGAGCCTGATGGCATTGCAGATGGTGATGGCCTTGCTGCTGCCGTGGGCTTTGAATACAGGCTTCTTCACACCGAGGAAGGGAGCGCCGCCGTATTCGTTGTGATCCATCGACTTCTTGATGGCGTTGAGGTCTTTGAGCATGACCGCCGCGCCGAGCTTATTGAAGAGATTCTTTTTGAATACGCTCTTGAATTTGCCCGACAGCATGGAGGCAACGCCCTCGTAGGTTTTCAGAATAATATTGCCTGTGAATCCGTCGGCAACCACCACATCAACGCCGCCGTCGGCAATGCCTCTGGTTTCAAAATTGCCGATGAAGTTGAGATTCGGCTCGTTTTTGAGCAGCTCAAAGGTCGCCTTGCGAAGCTCGTCGCCCTTGGTTTCCTCGGTGCCGATGTTGGCAAGACCTACGCGGGGATTTTCAACGCCGAGCACATTCTTCATGTAGACCGAGCCCATGTGGGCGAACTGCACCAGCATTTCGGGGCGGCAGTCGGCATTCGCGCCGCAGTCGATCAGCATGAATTTGCCGTCCGCGTTGGGCATGACCGGAGCGAGAGCCGGACGCTTCACGCCCTTGATGCGCTTGACAATGAGCGTTGCGCCGGTGAGCATCGCGCCTGTGCTGCCCGCGCTGATCATGGCGTCGCCGCCGTCGCTTGCCAGCAGTCGCAGTCCGACTGCCATCGAGCTGTTTTTCTTGGACTTCATCAGCTCTGTCGGGTGATCACTCATCTCGATCACATCGGGAGCGTGAACGATCTCCATTCTTTCAAAGGAAATATTTTCATGGTCGGCAACTTCTTTTATTTTCGCCTCGTCGCCGGTCAGAATGATTTCCACATCTTCAAACTTTTCGACAGCCATTGCGCAGCCCTTGATGATTTCAAGAGGCGCGTTGTCTCCCCCGAATGCGTCAACGATAATTTTCATATGTTTCATTTTCTCCCTTCGGTTAAAAATATCTATCAGAATTCATAAAGCCTTTTCCATCTTAACGTGCTCGATTCCCGCGTCTATGAACACGCCCGATACGACCGAATAGCCGCACTTTTCATAGAACGGCGCGGCGTGACACTGGGCGCCCATTTCCATTTTATTGAAATGATCGGCGCGGAAAATGCTCTCGAGCCTTGCAAGCATCCATCTGCCGAGTCCGGCGTTCCGATATTCGGGCAGCACGCAGAATCGCTGGAGCTTGGCAATGCCTTCGCCCTTATCCATGACGCGGCAAGCCGCCACCGGCATTCCTTCAACGAGGGCGTAATAATGCCTGCATTTGCCCTCCAGAATATCGTGCTCATCTATTTCAAGACCTTCCTCAACGCCCTGCTCGTCAATGAACACCCTGCGGCGAATGGATTTACATATGTCCAGCCCCGCCTGATCACCAACGGTCACAAGCTCATAAACAGGCATTTTCATCCCCCTTCCCTCACTATATTCAGCACGCAGCGCTCGTTTTCTATTATTTATTATCTGTTCTTTTAGCGAGCTTGCGAGCGCTTCCAGCGCCCTTTCGCTGAGAGCCGCGTACCTTTCCCGCTTGTCCCTGATTTTCGGCTCGATGGGCGGCAGTATCCCAAAATTCGCCCCCATCGGCTGGAAGTCCTTTGTCTCGCGGTTGCAGATGTGCCTTTGCAACGCGCCGAGCATGGTACATTCCGGCAGAATGAGCCGTCCCCTGCCCTGCAATGTCCTCACGGCATTTATACCGCAAAGAAGCCCGGAGCCTGCCGATTCCATGTAGCCTTCCACGCCTGTGATCTGTCCGGCAAAGAAGATATTCGGGTATTTTATCATGGAATAATCGCCGTTGAGCAGCTTGGGCGAATTGAGAAAGGTGTTGCGGTGCATGACGCCGTACCGCATGAATTCGGCGTTTTTCAGCGCGGGTATCATGCCGAACACCCGCTTTTGCTCACCGAATTTCAGATTGGTCTGGAAACCCACCAGATTGTAAAGCGTGCCCTCGCGGTTTTCCTTGCGGAGCTGGAGATTCGCCCACGGACGGTGCCCTGTATTCGGGTCAACAAGTCCCACCGGCTTCATGGGACCGAAGCGAATCGCGTCCTTGCCGCGTGAGGCGAGAATTTCGATCGGCATGCAGCCCTCGTAGACCTTCACGCCCTGATTCTCAAAATCATGCAGCGGCGCTCTTTCGGCATTCACCAGCGCCTCCTGAAAGGCTTCGTATTCCGCCTTGTTCATCGGGCAGTTGATGTAATCGTCGCCGCCCTTGTCGTACCGCGAGGCGGCAAAGGCGCAGCGCATGTCGATGCTCTCGGCGGTGACAATGGGAGCCGCCGCGTCGTGGAAATTGAGAAATTCATTGCCGCACAGCTCGCCGATTGCCTTTGAAAGCGGTTCGCTCGTCAGCGGACCTGTTGCGATGATCACCACATCGTCCCGCGGAATGGCGGTAAGCTCGGTTTCAATCACCTCGATATTCGGGTGACTGCGTATCGCCTGCGTGACCTTGGCTGCAAAAATATTTCTGTCCACGGCAAGCGCACCGCCTGCCGGAACGCTGCATTCATCGGCGACTCTGAGCAGAAGGGAGCCGAGTCGGCGCATTTCCTCCTTCATCAGTCCCGCCGCCGAATCAATTCTGGCGGCTTTGAGGGAATTGGAGCAGATCAGCTCGGCGAAGTCAGGATTTTTGTGGGCGGGAGTAAATTTGAGCGGCTTCATCTCGCAGAGCTTTACTTTAATGCCATTCTCGGCGCACTGCCATGCCGCTTCACAGCCCGCAAGCCCTGCTCCGGCTATCGTAACGCTCATTGCGCCTTCTCCCCGTTTTCATCTAAGTTGACGCTGTAGCCGCATTCCTTTTCGGCGCAGTACAGCTTATTGATCTTCTTGGTCTGTTTTTTGTAGAGAATCCTGCCGCACTGAGGACATTTTTCCCTTGTCGGCTGATCCCATGAGACAAAATCACAATCGGGATAATTGGAGCAGCCATAGAACACCTTGCCGCGCTTGGATTTCTTGATGACCACCTTGCCGCCGCACTTGGGGCAATCGGCGTCTATCTCCTGCACGATCTTCTTGATATTGCGGCACTCGGGGAAGCCCGGGCAGGCAATGAATTTGCCGTAGCGTCCGGTCTTGATGACCATTTTTCTGCCGCACTTTTCACAGACAATGTCGGTTTCCTCGTCGGGAATCTTCATGTCTATGCCTTCCATCGCCTTCTTGACCTCGGAAAGATTCTTCTCAAAATCGCCGTAGAATTCGCCGAGTGTTTCGATCCATTCCTTCGAGCCGTCGGCAATGCCATCCAGATTGCGCTCCATGCCGGCGGTGAATTTGAGATTGACGATCTTTGAGAAGCGCTCCTTGAGCAGCTTGTTGACGATCTCGCCGAGCTCGGTGGGAACAAGCGACTTGCCCTCACGAGCGACATATTCCCTGCCCACCACTGTGGTAATGATGGTGGCATAGGTGGAAGGTCTGCCGATACCGTTTTCTTCCAGCGCCTTGATCAGCGTCGCTTCGGTGTACCTTGCGGGCGGCTGGGTGAAGTGCTGCGTTCCCGTCAGCTCCTTGACCTTGAGCGGCATGCCTTCTTCGAGGGGAGGAAGGGCGCCGCCGTTTTCCTCGTCATCGTCCTTGCTCTCTTCGTAAAGCACGGTGTATCCGTCGAATTTCACGGTATAGCCCGAGGCTTTGAACAGATACCTGCCGCCGGAGATATCAACGCTGACGGTATTGTGAATACACTGCGCCATAAGGCTGGCGGTAAATCTCGACCAGATGAGCTTGTAGAGCTTGTACTGATCGGATGTCAGGCTGTCCTTGATGCTCTCGGGGTCGAGCGAAGGCATGGTGGGGCGAATGGCTTCGTGACCGTCCTGCGCTCCGGCTTTGGTCTTGAAATTGTAGGGCTTTGCCGGAAGGTACTTTTCCCCCCAGCGCTTGAGAATGTAATCTGTGCCCTCATTTCTCGCGTCGTCGGATATGCGCAGCGAGTCGGTTCTCATGTAGGTGATGATACCCACAGCGCCCATTCCTTCGATCTCAACGCCCTCGTACAGCTCCTGCGCCACCTTCATGGTGCGGCGGCTCTGGAAGTTGAGCTTGCGGCTTGCCTCCTGCTGCAATGTGGAAGTGATGAAGGGCGGTGCGGGCGTCTTTTTGCGGGTGCCCTTCTTGATGCCTGCCACGGTGAATTCCGCTCCGTCAAGCTCGGCTAAAATCGCGTCGGACTGCGCCTTGTCGCTTATCTGGATCTTGCCATCGGCGTCTCCGTAGAACTGCGCCGAAAACGCCTTGCGTTCCCCTTTGGGAATAAACTTGCCCTCAATGGTCCAGTATTCCTCGGGAACAAACGCGCGTATTTCCTCTTCCCTGTCGCAAATGACGCGGACAGCGACCGACTGCACGCGACCTGCGGAAAGTCCGCGGCGTATCTTCTGCGAGACAAACGGACTGAGCCTGTAGCCCACGATTCTGTCGAGCAGACGGCGGCACTGCTGTGCGTTGACCAGCTTCATGTCGATGGTTCTTGGGTTCTTTATGCCGTTCTGGACGGTGTTCTTGGTGATCTCGTTGAAAGTGACGCGGTTAGGCTCATTCGGGTCAAGTCCCAGAATGTAGGCAAGGTGCCACGAAATGGCTTCTCCCTCGCGGTCAGGGTCGGTTGCGAGATACACATAGTCGCTCTTCTCGGCAGCCTTCTTTATCTTGTCAACAAGCTCCTCCTTTCCCTTAATGATCTCATATTTAGGTTTGAATTCATGCTTAACGTCCACGCCGAGTCTGCTCTTGGGAAGATCGCGCACGTGACCCATCGAGGCGATAACATCATAGCCCGAACCGAGGTATTTCTTGATGGTCTTTGCCTTGGCGGGAGACTCGACTATAACTAACTTAGACAAATCATATCATGCCTTTCATTCATATAACTTTTGTGATAAGGAAAAATTCAGCCCTTGGAATATTGATTGCCCGGCATAGCCCTGACAGCCGCATAAAGCTCCAGTTCCGTTATGCAGCGCGACAGCTCGGACGGCTCCATTCCCACCTCGACGAGAAGATCATCAAAATGCTTGGGAGTCGCCGCCAGAGCCTTCCAGACTTTCTGAGCGCCTTCCGACATTCCGATGGGCGGCAGCGATGCGTCGCCTGCCTCGGGTGATTTTGCCCGTTTATGCTTCGTTTTTTGTGACCTTGGCTTCTTCCCGGAAGTTTTCGGCAGCTCGTCGGGTGTAATGCCGTATTTCGCGGCGGTCGCCTCATTGTCCCATTTCGGGCGCACGTGCTTTTCGTAAACGCGGGAATTTTTGTCTCCCGCATTGAACGATTGAAGGCGCTGGGGAAACTCAAGCATGTATTCCTCAAGCACGTCGGCTGCCGACTCGATCGGCTTTGCACCGTCGAATATCAGGCGGTTTGTTCCCTTGGCAAGATAACTGCTCACCTCGCCCGGCACCGAGAAAATATCCTTGCCCTGCTCGAGGGCGAGATTTGCCGTAATAAGCGAACCGCTTTTTGCTCCTGCCTCTACCACGATCACTCCCAGCGACAGCGCCGAGATAATTCTGTTGCGTATCGGGAAGTGATAGCTCAACGGCGGAGAACCGGGCGGATATTCCGAAACGAGTGCGCCGCTTGTGGAGATGACCTTGCGAAGCCCCTCATTTTCCAGATTGTAACGGGTGTTGATGCCGCAGCCCAGCACGGCTAACGTCTGACCGCCCGAAAGCAGCGCTCCCTGATGGGCAGCGGTGTCGATTCCTCTGGCGCAGCCGCTGACAACGATGGCTCCGCAGGCGGCAAGGTCCTTGGCAATGGATGTCGCCGTGGTATATCCGTAGCGGCTGGCGCGCCGGGTGCCAACGATGGCAATACACACCTCGTCGTCGATTTTTGGAAATGTGCCACAGATATACAGCGCAGCCGGATAGTCGGGAATATTGAGAAGTCTTTCGGGGTAAATATCGTCGTCCGGCGTTATTATATCATAGCCCAGACGCCGGCAGGCTTCTGTTATCTCTCCTGCCATATCGAGCGGCGTGTCGAGAAATCGCTCCAGCTCCCTGGGGTTCAGTATTCCGCTGAGTCTGATTTCCTGCTCGTCAGCTTCATACACGCCCTTGCAGGAGCCGAAATATTCCAGCAGCTGAGGGACCTTGCGGCTGCCTTCGCCGACAACCTGCTGAAGCCACACCCCGTAAATGTCATTTTCCGTCATCCGAATTACACACCTCCCATTATACAAATGATTCCTGTACACAATTAATATATAGTATATAGCTTTATCTCCGTAAATTTATTAATTTTCTATTAATAAAACAAAAGATTAAATTCTCACACGGTGAATTTGTCAAATATACAGAAAACAATCAGAGGCACACAGCATGACTGCATACCTCTGATTTTCCACAAACAACCTATTCTTTCCTGAAGCGCTGCCCGCTCACCCGTCATTTCTGCACTGAATAATCACGACCTGATCAAAATAACCCGATTCCAGCGGGGACATATAAATGTTGCCGTCATTTTTCAAATACCCCGTGTTTTCGTATGTACGTTTTTTATAAAAGACAAATTGCACCTTCCGGTAATCGGCTTTTTTGTATGTCAGCGTTATTTTTTCATCATCCGCATCATATTCATTGGGTTCCCCCAGCTCCTGCCTGATAAAGTCCGGAGACGATGTCCCGTCAAAGGTGACTGCCCTGCGGAGTTCTATTTTGCCAAAATCAGAGACACTTGCGGACACGGTGTTGATCTGACCGTTGCAGCACATAATAGGACTCTTGGAGTAATTGATAATCTCCACCTCAAGGCTGCGACCGGACTTTTTCATATAAATGCCGGTCATGTTGGAAGAGGCGTCGATCATCTCTGTAGGCCTTCTCAAAGCCCAGCCGTTATTTTCAAACACCCTGTATTTGCAGGGAAGAGAATATTCTTCATCGTTGAGCGTAAATGTAAAATTATAAAGAGCTTCTCTGTGATCCGACTGTGAAACAGTCAGGGAAATGGCAGGTTCGGTGTCCTCTTTGGAGGCGTTATTATCTTCACTCGGAAAAAAGAGCATAGAAGCAACAAACACAATGGCAACAGACATGATTGCCGCAAGAATAAACGCTATGACATTTCTCATTCTAACGCACTCCCTGTGCCGGATTTCCGTTTATCGGGCAAACGGTACGCATTTATACTTTGTCAATATTTTAACGCAATAAAAATGATTTGTCAACAACTTATTAATCAATTTATCAAATTAAAATAATAACATTTACACAATTTGCTCTGTGCCGTTATTATCTGATATATCCCCTCATCATTTCCCACATCAGGATAGCTGCTGCGGTCGCCGCATTGAGCGACTCGGCACGTCCGTTCATGGGAATTGTCACTTTCTCGGGACATGCTTCTATCAATCCTTCCGAAAGTCCGTTGCCCTCGTTGCCTATGCACATGATAGCGCCGCGGAAAAAGCGAATTCCCGTCACATCGGAAGCTCCCTCACGCGGGACGGCAGCCATAGGGCGCATACTTTTGGCAGCCGCCTCGGTCATGGCGGCAGGAGCGTCCTTGGTAAAAAAAATCGGTATGCGGAACATCGCACCCATTCCCGCGCGCAGCGCCTTGGGAGAGAAGCAGGACGCGCAGCCGTCGGTAAGAAGTATGCCGTCCACACCCAGCGCCTCGGCTGTGCGGAAGATCGCGCCCACATTCGACGGATCCTGCAAGTCCTCCAAAAGGACATATTGACCCGTTGTGTTAAGCGCATCCAGGTTGCTCTCGACCTGCGGCGCCTTGGCAACAATGAAAACGCCCTGTGTGCTTTCGGTGTCGCTGATCTTTTTGGCGATCTCATCGGTTATCTCATAGACCTCTCCTGCCTTTTCGACAAGACCGTCAAGATAATCGGAATATTTTTCCAGAGCAGCCGCCGTGCAGAAAAGCTCCTCTATCACAACGCCGCTTTCCGCAGCGTCCCCGCAGAGCCTTGCCCCTTCACAGATGATCAGACCCGATTTGCGGCGCTCCCTTGCGCTTGTCATCAGGCGTACGGCACGCTTTACCGAAGGATTATCCTTTGAGGTAATTTTAACCATGGTTATTTCGCTCCTTTAACACAAAAAAAGCCGCGCCCGAATTTTTTAATTTCGGTGCGCAGCATAACAAAAGGTTTTATTAATGCAATTACTTGCGTGCTTCCTTGGCTGTCTCGACCAGAGCGGTGAATGCCTTGGGATCTGCGATAGCGATCTCGGAGAGCATCTTTCTGTTGAGAGTTACGCCTGCCTTTTTAAGACCGTCCATAAACTGAGAGTAGTTGATGCCGTTGAACTTGCAGGCAGCCGAGATTCTGGTGATCCACAGGCGGCGGAAGTCGCGCTTCTTCTGTCTGCGGCCGATGTAGGCATAATTGCCGGACTTCATAACGGCTTCCTTAGCCATCTTGAAGTGCTTGCTTCTTGCGCCCCAGTATCCCTTAGCGAGCTTTAATGTCTTTTTTCTTCTCTTGCGAGTGGCAAGAGCACCTTTTACACGTGCCATTTATATGTTACCTCCAATAATAGTCTGAATTATGATGCTTCCAAATCAACAAGGATTATTTGTAAGGAAGAAGTCTCTTGACCTGAGCTACATTGGTCTTGTCGGTAACTGCCATCTTTCTCAGGTTTCTCTTACGCTTGGTGGATTTCTTGGAGCTGTTGAGCTTATGTCTTCTGTTTGTCTTGCCGTGCAGAACCTTGCCGTTCTTTGTAATCTTGAAACGCTTCTTTGCACCGCTGTGTGTCTTGATTTTGGGCATTTGAATATCCTCCTTAATTAATCTTACTTGTTGGGCTTAGCCGCAAGGAACATCATCATGCTGCGGCCTTCCAGCTTCGCAGGCTTTTCCACTACCGCTACGTCAGCCAGCGCCTCGGCGAACTTCTTCATGATAACCAGACCGTGCTCCGGATGACCCAGCTCACGTCCCTTGAATCTGATCGTTGCCTTGACCTTGTCGCCGCCCTGAACAAACTTGGCAGCCTGCTTGACCTTGGTCTCAAAGTCGTGGGTATCAATGCCCAGAGAAAGGCGAACCTCCTTGATATCAAACGTACGCTGATTCTTTTTGGCTTCCTTTTCGCGCTTCTGCTGTTCAAAACGATATTTGCCGTAGTCCATGATTTTGCAGACGGGAGGAACTGCCTGAGGAGCTATCTTGACCAGATCGAGATTAGCCTCCGCCGCCTTATCGAGAGCCTCCGCCGCGCTCATTATACCGAGCTGGCCGCCGTCCGCACCGATGACGCGCACTTCCTTGTCACGAATATCTTCGTTGATCTGCACCTGTTGTTCTTTGCTTATGACCAAGCACCCCCAAATAAAATGGAATTTTTGTACACAAAAAAGCACGGAGCAGGTATTTTGCCGAACCCTCCGTGCCATTCTTTCATAAACAAAACGCATTTCACAATGAACTTGCCCGCAATGAGCCGCTCAGAATGAAGCTGCCATGAAAAATATTGACCGACCGCCTAATGTAAGAACGGAGGTGAGGGAGGCAATACGCCGCCGACTTCTTTATTGTCTGAATAAGTATAGCATACTGTTTTTTAAATGTCAAGTGTTTTTTGATTAAATATAAGAAACATACTCCTCAACGTCCTTGCGCTTAGGCTCATTCGGCTCCTGCGCGGGATAGCCAATGGCAATGAGCGCGGAAACAGCACGGCTGTCGTCCAGCCCGATGATACGCGCGACCTCCCGCTCGTCAAATATTCCCATGATGACCGAGCCGACGCCGTAATTGTGCGCCGCCAGACAGAAGGTCTGCGCCGCTATGCCCGCGTCGAACATCTGCCACTCGCTGCCCTTGCTTGTGGTGAAGGAGCCGTCCGGCTCGTAGCCGCATATTCCCTTGACAGAGGTGAGGACGACCAGCGCCGCCGCGCCTTTGATAATGCCCGCGTTGTGTTCCCTGCCCATCACGCCTTCATCGGCAATTTTTTCTATGATATCGCGGCTCTCCACCACAACATATCCGGGCGTCTGGCTGTTCTTCCATGTGGGAGCGAAGCGCGCCGCGTCGATGATGGTTTCTATTGTCTCGCGGCTGACCTTTTCACCGGTGAAACGGCGCACGCTGCGTCTTGTTCTGATTCCTTCAATAAGCTCCATTGCTATTGCTCCTTGCGTTTTAATGATTAAAGCGGCTATTTTCCTTAATCCAGATGACGACGCGTACCATCGAAATGATCTTGGAAAAACCTATAAATCCCTGAAATTCGGGCTGAAATGACATAATGACCGAATTTCTTACTATAGAGAGCTATATATAATAATATATATATATCTATAAACATAAAAAAGGTAATTAGGTAATTATTAATATTCGGGAACTTCCGCAAGCCTCTGCCACAGAGCGTTCCGAAATTCCGGTAAAAAACCTTCCACGTTATTTCAATGGCATGCAACGTCATTTTTGGTCATACCGCGTGATTTTTTCTGCCGCGTCCTTCGGAATGTCCGAATAAATGTCCTCTGCTTACCGCTTGTTGAGCTTGGCGGTCATCAGCTTGGCGCACTTGTAAACGTCGCCGCAGCCCATTGTGATGACCAGATCGCCTTCCTCGGCGTTGGCGAGGACGAAATCAGCCGCTTCCTCCAAGGTATGCTCTAAATAGCAGCCCGGAATGAGCGCCTGCAAATCCTCCGACCTGATGCCGAGATCGTCCCATTCCCTGCCGCCCATGATGTCGGTGAGAACCACCTTGTCGGCAATTTGCAGCACGTCGGCAAATTCCTGCATGTGCTGCTTGGTGCGGGTGTAGGTGAAGGGCTGGAACACTGCCCACACGCGCTTGTAATCCATCTCCTTGCAGGCGTGAAGCGTCGCTTCAATCTCTGTGGGATGATGCGCGTAGTCGTCGGCTATGGTGATACCGTTATGTACGGTATGAATTTCAAATCTGCGGGACGCGCCCGAGAACATTCCCAGCCCCTTCTTCACGTCGTCGGGCGTTGCGCCGACGTAAATCGAAGCAGCCGCAGCCGCGAGCGCGTTGAGAACATTGTGCTCCCCCGGCACCTTGAGGGTGATCTCGGTAAGCTTCTCTCCCCTGCCGTCACAATTGTGCATGAGGTCGAACTTCCAGAAGCCGCCGCTTGCCTGCTGCACGTTCACAGCGTAATAGTCGTTCTTAGGGTCAAGACCGAAGGTGATGATCCGCGCCTTGGTGGTGTCGAGCGCCTTCATGGTGTTCGCATCGTCGCCATTGGCAATGACTACGCCGGTGGTCTGGTCGGCAAACTGACGGAAGGAGGCGATGATGTTGTCCAGCGTACCGAAGTAGTCGAGGTGATCGGCGTCGATATTCAATATGACGGCAACCTCGGGAGTGATCTGGAGGAAGGTATCGACAAATTCGCAGGCTTCACATACCATGCGGTCGCTCCTGCCGGCTCTGCCGTAACCCTCGATGAGAGCCAGCTTGCCGCCGATCACAACGGTGGGGTCGAGCTGACCCGCCATGAGTATTGTCGTGACCATGGAAGTAGTGGTGGTCTTGCCGTGGGTGCCGGAAATGGCAATATCCCGCTTGTATCTGCGGCAGACAGCGCCTAACAGCACCGAGCGCTCGATAGTCGGCACGCCCGATTCCAGAGCCGCGACAAGCTCGGGGTTGTCCTTGGCGATGGCTGCGGAATAGACCACCAGCTCGGCGTCACCGATATTCTCGGCGCGCTGACCGATGGCGACCTTGATGCCGAAGGAACGCAGGCGCTTGACGGTGTCGGAATTGTCGTCCACGTCCGAGCCGGAGATCTGCTTGCCGTCGCCCAGCAGAATATCCACCAGAGGACACATGCCTGAGCCGCCTATGCCGATGAAATGAATGCGGCTGACCCTGTTCAAAAGCTCGTCGTATTCTCTGATAACCTTGCTTCTCATTATCATCATATCCTTTTTGCCAAATTTATTTGATTCATGAAATGATTGGAATTCATCTGTCTGCATTATTTTAGCACTTTTTTGCCCTCCTGTAAAGAGCAAATTTAGCCGATTGTAAAAGCTGCATAAATCCGGGCGCTTTGAAATTGAAATCATCATTTTTTCTCCGCTCGGGGGGCAAGGCAGATCTTGATATTGCGCTGTTTCTGTATTTGCCTAAGCCCGTTTCAGGTCTCAGCACGTCTCGCTCGGTCGGCTTTAAAAAGCCTCCCTCGTAGTGGCGCTCCGCCCTGGACCTGCCAGGGAGCCTTGCCCCCTGGACCCCACGCTCACATTCGTTCGCTAATTACGGCGCTGCGCGCTTTCCTTTTTTCTTTTTACACGCCGTGCCGCGTCGCCTTGCGAACGGCGAGAATCAGCGTACTGAGCATAATGGCGGGTATCGACAGCAGATACCAGTACGCCCAGTATTCCGGACAAATCTGTCCCATCACATTCAGTGCCTTGTCGGAGTAATCCCATATCATCATATTCAGCCGGACATTCAAAAGCCACCCGACGGCAAATTCCACCGAGGTGATATAAAAGCTGCACAAAGAACATCTGCTGAGGAGATCAAGGTCGCCGTGGCGTTCATTGCAGAGGTGTATGAGCAGCAGACAGACGCCGCCCGTAATTGCCATTGTCCAGTGCGTCCTGCCGCGCCAAAGTATTTCTATAAGGCTGTATAATACCGCGCCGGTGACGAACACGCCGGCGTATTCCTTTTTGTTGTTTGCCATTTCCATTTTGATTGATCATCCTTTCCTAATAACTGATTAAAAAGATTAAAAATATTCTTCACCTGTCCGAAAAAAATATCCCGCCGCGGCACAATGCAATTATTGCCTTGCACGCAAAAAGCTCCGCGCACCGACAGATTTTGCCGACGCACGGAGCAATTGAATTACAAAAGTGAAAATCACACGGAAACCGAAATGCCGAGAATCATAGCGGTCGCCACGATCTGAGCGGCGTTGCAGAGCACTCTGCCCCAGAAGGACATCTCGCCCGCCGTTCTCTTGGCATAGTCGTTGAACATGGTGATGCTGCCCAGCATGCCGATCAGCACCAGCACCACCGACACGGTAAACAGCACAAATGAGAACAGGAACGCGGCAAAGCTCATGATGGTCATCGGGAAGAAGCAAATGGTGACCGCTTTGAAGGTTTTGATCAGCGGAAGTCTTTTTCCTTCCAGCACCGAGAAAAGGTACTGTATGCCCGCAAATGCCGCGAGACAGCCCGCCATTGTCAGCAGCGAGAAAAAAAATATGCCTACTCCCGAAGTGTTGACGTCCTGCGAAATCAGATTGGACAGCATATACGAATCCAGACCGGTCACTTTGTTAATTGCCCAGTCTACGCCGTTGCTGAATATCACCGATGTACCCAGAGCCGCAAATATGACATTGACCGCGCCGAATACGATCCACATAAACGAATCGTTGACAACGCTGTCCACCGCCTTGTGCGGCTCCTTAGAAAAGAATGCCTTGGCGCAGTCCAGCAAGCTCATTCCGGAAGCCTTGATGTCAAAGCCTCCGCTCTTCTGTCCGGAAGAGTCAGTGTTAACATTTGGTTCACCGTCGCAGTTCGGACAGGTGTTGTCGGGTCTGAGCAGAGCGCCGCAGCGTGTGCAAAATCTTGAATCCATAATAAATCTCTCCTTTGAGTATTGGTACTGAAGCTTCTAATCAACGCTTATCTCGGGAAAAGCGACCCTCACAGAGGACTTGAAGTCGCTGACTGCCTGATCTGCCGTTTTAAGACCGCCGGCGCACTGGTTCATATAGGTGTTGAATATGCCGCCGATGTCGCTGTCATAGATCGTCATGCCGACCATGGATATTCCCTTTGCCGCGATGGAAAGCTGCTGGTAATAATTCTGACCGCCGATAAACGAATCCTCAAACTGCGGGTCAAATCTCACCTGCGAAACGATCTCGCTGCTTGCGGCAAATTCGCCCGTGGTGCGGAAATACCGTATCGACTGATCCATTCTCGTTTCATCGTCCGTACAGCCTGTAAAGAGCGAAATGAAATCGCCGGCTTCCTCTTTGTTTTTGCTGCCGCTGTAGCCGGCAAACCAGCTGCCGCCCCAGCAGTAATTGGACGGTCCGGGAACCACCGCCCAGTCGCCGTAGCTTCCCTCGCCCTTCATCTTGCCGCCGCACGCCTTCTTCATCACATACAGCATGCAGATGCCGGACGAAAAATAGCCGAATACGCTCTGCGTGTCGCTGATGCCGCCCAGCCACGCCTCCGACCACTGCTCGGCGGTGTACATCAGATGATCCGAAGCCATTTTCTGCATATAATCGACATATGCCTTTTTGCACGGGCTGAATACAAGGCTTCCGTTTCGCACCCACGGCTGATCGTCCGACGCGAGGTAAGGCCGGAGCATATCCTCCTGCCCTGCCAGCATTCTGGTCTTGCCGTCCGACGCCTCGGAAATCTTCTTTGCGGTGGCGTAAAAGTTATCCCAATTGCTTATCATCGCCTGCACCTCGTCGGGATTGTCGGTGCCGAGATAGGCTTTTGCCATCGACCTGCGATACATGAAGATGCCGGGGTCAGCCTGCCAGCCGACCGCCTTGACCTGCCCGTGCGCGGTGGTCGCCGCTTCGACAACATAGGGGAAATATCTTTCGATCGTGACCTCAAGCCCCAGATCGGAAACGTCGGCTGTGAGATCGGACTCTATGTATTTTTTTACATTGTCGGGCGACAGCATGAAAACGTCCGGAATACCCTCTCCGCTCTCGATTGCCTTTGTCAGCTCCTCCTCAAAATCGGCAGAAGTGACCGCCCGTATGCTGGCGGAAAAGCTGAGGTCAAGCGGTGTGGTTTTGAGAAAATCCTCCAGCTCCTTGCGGTATTCCTCGGAATAGACCCAGACGGTAATTTTGCTTTTGCCGCCGCAGGAACCGAGCAAAGCCGCCATAGAGAACACCATCGAAACCGAGAGGACAAGAGACATGATCCTTCGCAGGAATTTATTTCCGCCAAAAATCAAACGCTTCTCTCCTTTTCAGGGTAAAAATATAGTTATGATAGCATGAGCATTTACTCATAAAGCTATTATATATCATATTATTCTGATTTACAAGGTCTATTTTATGAAAAATTTCCAAAAAAGGACAGGAGTGCATCGCCATGCCGGATTCATTCAAAAGCGCAGTGAAATATACCGTTTATTGTATCGTCTTTTACCTCGGGGTAAAATACGCGCTTGCGCTCATTGCGCCCTTTGTCATAGGACTGGGCATTGCGGCGGCGGTGCAGAAGCCGGCGGAGCTGCTTTCCTCGAGAATACCCCGTCTCAGCCGGAAAGTATGCTGCGTGATCATGACCTCCGCCGTCCTGTTCGGGGCAGCCGCGGTCATTTACCTTGTCATATGCTCAGCGGTAAACGGAGCCATGTCATTCTGCCCGGGGATTCCCAATCATCTGGACAAAATCAGGCAATGGGTTGCCGCCGCGTCATATGGCGCGGAGAACGCCGGCACATGGGAAAAATTTACCGCCTTTGTCGCCTCGGGCGCGAATTGGTGCATGGACTTTTTCACCGAAAATTACCGTCAGTATCTCCCCTCCGTGCTGAGCCGTTCCACAAGGCTGATCACCGGACTGCCCTCACTTCTGACAGCGGCGGTATTCACGCTGCTTGCCGCCCTCTTCGGCAGCGGTGAATTCAATGAGATCAAAAAGTCGGTCAAAAGACTTCTTCCGGAGGATATCGCCGCCAAAGTCTCCCTGATCATCAGAACGTCGGTCAGCACACTGTCCGCTATGTTTAAAACCTACGGGCTCATCATGCTCATCACCTTCGGGGAGCTGACGGTGGGACTGGGAATCATGTCGTTTGCGGGGTACGGCACAGGCAGCATTATCACGGTTGCCCTCGTTATTTCGCTGATAGATATTCTGCCGGTACTCGGCACAGGAACGGTGCTGATTCCGTGGGGGCTTTTTGAGATCATATCCGGCAGGCTGACCTCGGGAATCATGCTGCTGGTGATGTTCGCCGTCATTGAAGTGATACGCAATCTGCTCGAACCAAAGCTCATCGCGGGCAGGCTGGAAATGCACCCGTTCTTTACCCTTGCGGGCGTATATGTCGGCGGCAAGCTGTTCGGCGCTTCGGGAATCATTGTTATGCCGCTTGCCCTGATGATATTCCGCCAGCTTCTCAGACAGAAAAACGACGCCGCGGATTGATGTCTGCCGCAGCGTCGTATGTTTTAATGATGGAAACTGTAATCAATTACTGCTCATCAGCGGCAGTTTCCCCCGAAGTGCCGACTTGGTCAAAGGCGTCGGATTCTTCGGCGGCATCTTCGGATTTTTCGTCAGCATCAGCTTTATCTTCGGATTTTTCGGGCTGCCAAGCATCAGCCGCCTTTTTAGCCCTTTCCTCGATCTTTTTTTCGTTTTCCTCCAGCTTTTTGGCGGTGATCTGTTTGATATAGCTGTCGTCCACCATGCACTGATACATTCTGATGAACGCCATAAAAAGAAAAACCGCTATAATGACATACGGCACAAATCTCGGAAATCCGGCGTACACGTCGCCCGATATTCCGAAAATCACAATAAACACCATCAAAGTGTAAAAGATCGCAGAAGCAACCATTTTGACGCGGGTGAGCTTTTCTATCAGCTCTCGCATTCTGTTTTCGGACAAACCCATTTGCTTTAACACGATAACCAACATAAACAGACCTCCACATTCACAGACCGTACAGGCGCAAGCATCACATTACGCCGGGAAAGCCGAGATTTTTCAGGGCTTCGTTTGCCGGCTTGCTGCCAGCCTTTGCCGCTTTGCGGTACCAGCCCGCCGCTTCGGACAAATCCTTTTCCACGCCGATACCTTTCTCACAGCACATGGCGTAAAGCAGCTCTCCCTGATGATTTCCCGCCTGAGCGGCAGTCAGAAGATACTCCGCACCCTTTTCCCTGTCCTCCTGAGAGGAAGCGCTTTCAAACGCCAGCTTCATTCCGAACAGCGCACACGCCGCCGGCAATCGGTTATCCGCTGCCATTTTCATGTAACGGGTCGCCTTCTCGGCGTTTTTCTCCACTCCGGTTCCGCTGTCGTAGAGCATGCACATATTGAACATAGCGTCAGGCAATCCCGCCTCCGCTGCCGTCGTAAAACACTCCGCCGCCTTGGCAGGGTCTTTTTTCTCTCCGCAAATGCCGTGTAAAGCGCATACGCCGATACGGTTCACCGCGTGGACATATCCCTGCGCGGCGGATCTGCGCCAGTAGTCTCCGGCAGCGACGTCGTCCTTTTCCACCCCTTCGCCGCCCAGCAGGAAACAGCCGTAGGTGAACTGTGCCTTTGCGTCGCCCCTGTCGGCGGCAGTCTTTGCGGCTTGAGCAGCTCCTGCCGGATCGCGCTCCCATTCGTCGGTGCCGTTTGAAAGAGCTTCGACAAGCTCGTTGATTTCTTCGTTTGACATATTTTCATAATCAAAATTCATGATAGACTATCTCCCGTTTTTTCAAATAATCATCAGTCAAATGGATTGAATCAGATCCATCAGCTCGCTCCAGTGGTTTATCTCAATGCCCTCGGTCAGCTGACATTCGCTGTCGTACCTGAGATTGCCCTTATACCACACGGGTGTCATGCCCGCAGCCGACGAGCCCTTTATGTCGGGAATGAACTGATCGCCGCAGAACCAGACCTTGTCGGCGGTCACGCCCGCCAGACCAAGCGCCGCCTCAAATATCCGGCTGCTCGGCTTGCGGAAAAGGTAATCGCATGACGAAATGACAAAGTCAAAATCAGCCTCGGGAATGGCTCCGTAAATTCTCTCCCGCAGCGTATTGCCGCAGAACGACAGGTTGCTGACCACGCCGGTGCGAATGCCCTCACGCTTTAAGAAAGCCAACAGCGCAACGATTCCCTCACAGGGTTCACAGGGATTTGCATTGCTCCAGAATATCGGTTCCAGCGCGCGCAGGTCGGTATCCGGCGGAAACCCGATGCCGTATTTGGCGAAAAGATAGCGGTTGATGCTCTCCTCCGAAACCTCAGTGAGCCGTTTGTGCCGGGTCGCCGGATTAAATCTGCCCAGCTCGGCGTTCATCGCCTCGACCTCGCTCTGAAGCGTCGCTCCGGTGACGCCGCGGGGATTGGAAATCGCAAGCCGCAGGATACTGTCATATCCCGCCGCGCCGTCGAACGCGCCCTCTTTGATCAGGGTCTGTCCGTAGTCGAACATGATAAATTCCGGCTTGCTAAGAGCCATAAAAACGCCGCCCTTCTGTCGATCATTCACTCTGGACTGATATAAAAATAATTATATCACAAACACATACAACAAACAAGAGTTGTTTTAAAAATATTTTTATTATGCAGGCGAATGTCGGGACGCATCCTCCTGACCTGCCTTGAAGCTGTATATGGGCTTGATCACTTCGTCGATACCGACAGTGGGCGAAATATTGTCCACAATGTCCTCCATGCGCTTGTATGCCATCGGGCATTCGTCCAGCGTATCGCCGTTGATCGAGGTGGAATAAATTCCCTGCATTTCCTTGCGGAAGGAATACACAGTGAAGCTCTCACGCGCCTCCCTGCGGCTCATGAGCCTTCCGGCGCCGTGCGGCGCGGAGTAGTTCCAGTCGGCATTGCCCTTGCCGGTGCAGAGCAGGCAGCCGTCGCGCATGTTGATGGGAATGATGAGCTTTTCGCCTGCCTTGGCTGACACGGCTCCCTTGCGCAGAATCATGCTGTCTATGTCAATGTAATTGTGAATGGTGGTAAATTCGTCCTCGACCTTGAGCTTCAATTCCTTGATCAGCTCGTGCGCCATAGCCTTGCGGTTGAGCATGGCAAAGCGCTGCACGATTTTCATATCGTGAATATACATATCAAACAAACGACCGCTGACGTAGGCAAGCTGGCGCGGGACGTTTGCTTCGATTCCGTCGCTGAGCGCCTTGATCGCCGACTCAATCTCCTGCTCCCTGCCCTCCGCCTTGTAACGCTCGATCAGGCTGCGCACCTCGTCCTGCGGCACGCTCTGGAGCGCCTTCCACGCCTGCTCCTGATAATAAAACGCCACTTCCAGTCCCAGATGACGGCTTCCCGAATGTATCACGAGATAAATGCCTCCGTCCGCTCCCTTATCGGCTTCGATGAAATGATTGCCGCCGCCGAGAGTGCCGAGACTGCGGTACGCCTTGCCGATATTCACTCTGTCGGCGCAGTAAAGCTCATTTAAATCTATCTCTTCCGCGAAGGGGTGGGAGCTGCCGCGCACGCTGAAGCCGGCAGGTATCAGCGCATGAACCGCCTTGTCGAGCTTCTGAACCTCGATGAATTTGTTTTTGAGCCTGACGACCTCCATGCCGCAGCCGATATCCACGCCGACGAGATTCGGCACTGCCGTATCGGATATGGTCATTGTGGTGCCGATGGTGCAGCCTGCTCCGGCATGTACGTCCGGCATAATGCGGATGCTCGAATTCTGCGTGAAGGGCTGGTCGCAAAGGGTCTTGATCTGTTCGATTGCCGACTGCTCCACCACATTGGTAAAGATTTTGGCGGTATTGTATTTTCCGATGACTGTCTGTTCCATATTATGTTTTTCACTCCTTTATTAATAAAAACCGGCTGATTGTAAAACAGTATGAATGAGGTAAATCGAGGGCTTTGCCAATTTGAATATGCATGTTTATTCTCCACTCGGGACAAGGGGGAATCGTGATTTGACACTTTTTCTGTTGCGCCCAAGCCCGTTTTAAGTCGCAGCGCATTGCAGCGAGGGGCGCTGCCCTTGACCTGCCAGGAGGAACAAGTTCCCTGTGCTGTCGCTTGTCGACAGCTAAGACTCCCCACGCTCGCATTCGCTCGCTAGTTACGGCGCTTCGCGCTTTCCTTTTTTCTTTTACAATCGCCTAAAAAAACCGCTGCCCGATCATTATTGTATCGCACAGCGGCTTGAATTTCAATATTTAACTCCTAAAGAAAACATTAAGATTACATCATGGATATTGCCATTCCGAGCTTTTCGCCCATTCTTACACGGGTTTCAAGCCCCTTGCGGGTGTTCGCCATGAATTCGTCCTCGGGGAACATCATGCCCTTTTTGAAGAGCAGAATGATGCCGGCAGTCGAGCAGAGAAATCTTCCCTTGACCTCACCGCGCACAAATGCGGGACTGCCGCTGTCGCTCAGCTGCTCTACGCCCTTGGCATTGCCGCAGGCTTCAATTTGAGCCACCCCGTGAAAGCGCTTGGTATTCATGATAGTGCAGCTTCTTGGACCGAAGAACATCGAGTCCTCCGTATTCTTTTCCCCGTCGAGCTGGCGGAAATCGCATACCACGCCGTCGTCGATATGGATAAATCTGTGCGGGTCGGCTTCGTCCAGCCGGATAATAAGGGCAAGTCCCTCGGCAAATTCCCTCGCGTCGCCCTCGCCGCCCAGGAGTTTATCCACCGAGTACATATGTCCGTTGACAGGTATCGTGCAGAGAATGTTGATGAAATGCGCCGTCAGCCAACCGTCACAGGGACAGATAAGGCTTCCCGGAAACTGGTCGATGGGACGGACGCCCTCTTTGAAATCTCGTGCCAGATAATCCTCATAGCTCTCATACGCCGCCGCGTCGTCAGGCTCGCATTCCGACAGATCGACATTGTACTTCTCCATGTGGTTCTTTATCTCCACCTTGGGAAAAAGTCCCAGCTTCAGCTTGTTCGATGTGGGTAGATATTTGCTTTTATTCGCCTCGATGACCGGTCTTGCGCCGTATCCTCTAACTTCGCTGCTCATAATAACCTCCGTTTATCTTTTCATCAGGTGACTTGACAATTTATATTATACATAATTCGTCTGGGATTGTAAAGTATTTATGTCATATTTTTTTGTTTTTTGCCATCTTCGCCAAAACACAGGAAAAATGACGGACATTATCATATTTTTACCCGCCGCGGCATATTTATTGCATTGAAGAATTTAAAATGCGGCGCACAGCCGCGACGGAGGTAAAAAATGATGAGCAAATACAAATCCTTTTCGGTGCATTCGGGAATATGCAGCTGCCGCAGGGCAATTGCGGCAGTCGCGGCGGGAATAACGGCGGCAGCGCTGCCTCTCACCATTCTCGGAGTAGGCACTGTGGGAGCGATCCTGTTCAAGGTATCGAATATTTCGGCACACACCATGATGCCGACGGCGGCAGTCTCTTCACACGAAAATGAGCCGGTATCCGAGGCGGAGAACAGCGCCTCGCAGACCCAAGAGGAACAGCCGACGTCCTCAGAGGAAGCTGCCGAGCCGAAAAAGGCAAGCGGCGGCAGGGAGACAGACAATACCTCCTCCGACACATCGTCCCAGACCGAGGAAAAATCCGAGCAGAAGGACAGCGGCAAGGGCAAGGTCAGTGAGAAGCAGATACAAAACTCCGGCTACAGCTACAGCAGCGTTTATGTGAAGGACGGCAATTCCAATTACAACCTCGACATCAAAAAGCTGCTCAATACCAGTGCCAAATGCAAGATAAAAAAGAACGCAGGCTATCAGGTATTGATTGTTCACACCCACACCACCGAGAGCTACGCCGAAAAGAGCCAGGACTGGTACAGCAAGAAATACAACCCCCGCACTACCGACAAATCCGAGAGCGTTGTCGCCGTCGCTGACGAGATAGAAAAGAAGCTCGAGGCGGCAGGCATACGCACACTTCACATAACCACCTATCACGACTATCCCGAATACACAGGCGCATACGACCGCGCACGCAAGACCATTAAGGCATATCTGAAAAAATATCCCTCCATAGAGATGGTGATTGACGTACACCGCGATTCCATCACAAGGGAGGACGGCACCAAGATCAAGCCCACCGCCAAGATCAAAGGCAAGAAGGCTGCGCAGGTGATGATCATTACCGGATGCGACAACGAGGGCAAGCTGGATTTCGGCGGTTGGCGCGACAATTCCATCATTGCCGTGCAGCTTCAGAAGAAGATGGCTGACAAATACGCAGGGCTGGCGCGTCCGCTCTACTTCGCGCCCTTCAGATACAATATGGACCTGACCCCGAACTCCCTTCTGATCGAATTCGGCACCGACGTGAACACTCTTTCCGAAGCGAAATATTCCGGTCAGCTTGTGGGGAACTGCCTTGTCGATGTGCTTGAAAAATACGTGGTAAAGTAAGCAGTTTCCGGGCGTATAAAACATAATTCACATGCATAAACGCACGCAATTCGCAAATAATAGAATTATGAATAAACGTGAAGGAGAGCATCGGACATTGAAAAAACTCACTCAGCTTCATGTCAACGTCTCGGCGTATCTGTTCGCTTTGACATTGACGGTGATACTCTGCATTTTCGCCGCCGCCATGTGCTATATGGAGCTTTGCGCGAGGGAGACGCTGCTCCATTCGGGCGGAATGCCCTTGGAATTCTTCGACTGGCTCATTGAATGGCTGGATTAGCGCATAATACGCAGTGCGTAATGTGTCATTCGTCATATAAAAATTGTAATATTTATACAAATAATTCCTGTCAATATATCCGGAATTAAAAAATATACAAAAATCTCTTGACAATCCACCGTAACAATGCTATAATCACCACATCAAAAACCTGAGAGTAAGAGTAGTAACCGAATCCCCTGCATTTCCAGAGAGCGGCGGTTGGTGTGACGGCGCAATGTACATTTCGGCGAATGGACTTATGAGGGCGAACGAAAGCATATGTCTTTTTTGGGCGTGTGCAAGTAGCAATCGACGGGAATTCGCGCCCGTTATCAAGGCGAGACGTATTTTTTTGTACGTGCAAAGGTGGTCGGTTTCAGGCGGAAACCGGCAAGCCGGGTGGTACCGCAGGTGTATGATATTTTGCAATTATCGCTCCTGTCCCAGCAGTAAGCAGTTGGGACAGGAGTTTTTTTATTTCCTTAACCAACAACACACCTATCTTTGATCAAAATATCGAAAGGAAGATCGCAATGAAACAGGACAAAAACATTCCCTACAAGGTATATCTCACGGAGGAGGAGCTGCCGAAGGCATGGTACAACGTCCGCGCGGATATGAAGAACAAGCCCGCTCCCCTGCTCAACCCCGGCACAGGCAAGCCGCTCAAGGCGGAGGAACTCTCCCCCATTTTCTGCGACGAGCTGATCAAGCAGGAGCTTGATGACGACACCGCCTACATTGAAATTCCCCAGGAAATCAGGGACTGCTACAAGATGTTCCGTCCCTCTCCGCTGGTCCGGGCATACTTTTTGGAGGAAGCGCTCGGCACTCCCGCCAAGATCTACTACAAATTCGAGGGCAACAACACCAGCGGCAGCCACAAGCTCAATTCCGCGATGGCGCAGGCATATTACGCCAAGAAGCAGGGTCTGAAAGGCGTCACCACCGAGACCGGCGCAGGTCAGTGGGGAACGGCTCTTTCGATGGCGTGTTCCTTCTTCGGTCTGGACTGCAAGGTCTACATGGTCAAGGTTTCCTATGAACAGAAGCCCTTCCGCCGCGAGGTCATGCGCACCTACGGCGCGTCGGTCACTCCTTCCCCCTCCACCGAGACCGAGATCGGCAAGAAGATTCTCGCCGAATTCCCCGGCACCACAGGAAGTCTCGGCTGCGCCATCTCAGAAGCAGTAGAAGCCGCCACCAAGCAGGAAGGCTATCGCTATGTGCTCGGCAGCGTGCTCAATCAGGTGCTGCTGCACCAGTCCATCATCGGTCTGGAAGCAAAGGCGGCGTTTGACAAGCTCGGCGTAAAGCCCGACATCATCATCGGCTGTGCCGGCGGCGGTTCCAACCTCGGCGGTCTGATCTCCCCCTTCATGGGCGAAAAGCTCAGAGGCGAAGCCGACTACCGCATCATCGCTGTGGAACCCGCCTCCTGCCCGAGTCTGACAAGAGGCAAGTTCGCCTATGACTTCTGCGACACCGGCAAGGTCTGCCCTCTGGCAAAGATGTACACCCTCGGCAGCGGCTTCATTCCGGCTCCCAACCACGCGGGCGGTCTGCGCTATCACGGCATGAGCAGCATTCTCTCGCAGCTCTATCACGACGGCTACATGGAGGCAACCTCCGTCTGCCAGACCGACGTATTCAAGGCGGCTGAGCAGTTCGCGAGAGTGGAGGGCATTCTTCCCGCCCCCGAAAGCTCACACGCTATCAAGGCGGCAATCGACGAGGCTCTCAAGTGCAAGGAGACCGGCGAGGAAAAGACCATTCTCTTCGGACTCACCGGCACAGGCTATTTTGACATGGTGGCATACGAGAAATTCCACAACGGCGAGATGACCGACTACATTCCCACCGACGAGGAGCTTGCAGCCAGCCTTGCAGGCCTTCCTGCCGTCGCGGAATAATGCAGTCAGACTGTACAACATTACAACTGAAAAATAATTTAAAAAAACACTTGATTTTTGCTCTGCCGTGTGCTAATATAGATTGGTAAATCTATTACACGGCAGCCGTGAAGTGATTAAACTCCGAATCGGCTGTACGGGATTTTTGAAAGAGGTGACAACCATGCAGGAGAAGATGCATCCCACATACGAGGATACAACCATTACATGCGCTTGCGGCAATGTCATTCACACACGTTCCACTAAGAAGGACATTCGTGTTGAAATTTGTTCCAAATGTCATCCGTTCTTTACGGGCAAGCAGAAGTTGGTTGATACAGGCGGACGTGTTGACAGATTCAAGAAGCGCTTTGGTCTGAAATAATCAGGTAAGCGATTGTTGATCTGCTCGTAATACCCTATTCTTCGTAAAAAAATCGCGGCTCTTCGGTATCTCAGATTACCGGGGAGCCGCTTTTTATCAGTGTGACATGCGGAGCTTTATAAAGTGTGGGGGTTATTTAGTTTGTACTTGCCCCTTTCCCCCTTCTGCCTGCGTCTCGTCTTGGTAGACCTTGCGGGCATAGATAAGCAGAATAACCGTTCCGACCAAGAGATACCCCAGCGTAAGGAAAGGAACCGCAATTGCCGAAACAACAGCAGATGTGACGATCATCAGCAGTCCGATAATGACAAACACAATGCCGCCGATCCGGTTGCATTTTTTCCATGTGCTGTCGTTGTACAGGCTCCACGACACGCGGAAGCCGAAGAGATTGTTGCGGGGAGCCTTTGGCATAAAATTGCCCAGAACGACACACAGCACGCCTATCATTATGAACGACAGCCGTACTATCAGATCGGAATTGACTTCCGTATGCCGCGAAGTGGCATTGCGGTAGGTCATGTAAAGAATGCCGCATTGCAGCGCTCCGAAAACCACCGGCACAGCGAGCGAAGTGATACCCAGCACCTTGCTGTTTGCCCTGGCTGTTTTCGCCTCGCTTTCGTCGGCGCTTTCCGCCCTCTTTGCGTAATGCCTGGTTACAAACGAGCTGACCGCGACGATCAGCAGGATAAGCAGCGGCATTAAGAACAATTCATACCTGCTCCCCATGCGGTCCACATTTCCTTCCACATCATAATGCATCGGCACCTGCTCCGGCATGAACGGCAGCACCGCCGCCGTGACGACAAGCGGGAGCAGAGCGACGATTCCTCTGAGCTTTTTCATAATATTGCCTCCTGTTAATTCTTTAAATACATTCTATCATGCACACAAATAATTGTCAAGGACAATCGGATGATTGCGTTTTATGAACGTTCAGAATAGATCATTCGGGATAACAAATAAAAAATCCGAAAAAAACACTTGACAAACCGGTTTGCGTTTGATATAATAATCAGGCAATCGCAGATCGGCATGCGGAATTAGCTCATCTGGTAGAGCGCCACCTTGCCAAGGTGGAGGTAGCGAGTTCGAGCCTCGTATTCCGCTCCATCAGCAAGCGCCACAGTATTTAAATTGTGGCGCTTTTCTTTTTTTTCATTTTCTTGCAGGGGGACGTTAAATGACATTCAAGCCTATCGAAACACAGCGCCTTATCATCAGAAAATTCAAGCCAAGCGATTACACCGAGCTTTACGATTATCTTTCGGACATCAATGTGGTTCGCTTTGAGCCCTATGAACCCTATTCATTGGAGCAGGCAAAGCGGGAAGCCGAGTTCCGTTCCAACTCAGACGAATTCTTTGCCGTCACACTGAAGGACAGCGGCAGGCTGATAGGCAATCTCTATCTTGGCAAGCGGCAATTTGACACCTTCGAGCTTGGATATGTCTTTGACCGGAACTGGCAGATGTGCGGCTATGCGACCGAATCGGCGACCGCTCTGCTCAACTACACCTTCGCCACACTCAAAGCCCACCGTGTGATCGCGGAATGCCATTCCCTCAACTACCGTTCGCACAAGCTGATGGAGCGTCTGGGCATGAGGAAAGAAGCTGAATTTAAGCAGAACATTTATTTCAAAAAGGATTCCTTCGGCAATCCGATATGGCAGGACACGCTGCAATACGCCATACTCAGTTCCGAATGGAACAGGAAGGAATAAAGGCATGACTAAAAAAGACCTCGCCGCGCAGACCGTTGCGGCACTCAAAAAAATTTACCCCGACGCTTTATGCTCGCTTACATACAAAAATCCGGTAGAGCTGCTGATTGCCGTGCGGCTGTCGGCGCAATGCACTGACACGAGGGTGAACAAGGTCACTCCGGTGCTGTTTGAAAAATATCCCACGCTCGAATCGCTCTGTAACGCTTCGGCGGAGGACATAGGCGAAATCATAAAGCCCTGCGGACTTTTCAACACCAAGGCGCGGGACATCAAAAATCTCGCCCTGATGATACGCGATGAGCATGGCGGCGCCGTTCCCGACACCATGGAGCAATTGCTGAAACTGCCGGGGGTGGGACGCAAGACAGCCAATCTCATTCTGGGCGACGTCTACGGCAAGCCTGCCATCGTCGCCGACACGCACTGCATTCGCATTGCAGGCAGAATCGGGCTGACCGACGGCACCAAAGACCCGGTGAAGGTGGAAAGGCAGCTGCGCGAATGTGTCGAGCCGCAGGAGGGCAACAATCTCTGCCACAGGTTCGTACTGTTCGGGCGCGAAACCTGCACGGCGCGTTCCCCCAAGTGCGGCAATTGTCCGCTCAGCGGCTTCTGCCATTTTGAAAAATGAACAAAAAGAACAATAAAAGCCAATCGCTAATGTGGATAAGGCTGATTCTGTTTTTGTCACGAAAAAGCCATTGAATTTAGAGGAGAGATAGTTTATCATGTTATTAGGAAGGATTCACTCCACCGAATCATTCGGCTCCGTGGACGGTCCCGGCGTGAGATTTGTCATCTTTATGCAGGGCTGCCGGCTGCGCTGCCGCTACTGCCACAATCCCGACACATGGAAAACTGACGAGGGCGGCAAAATGCAGTCGGCGGACGAGCTGCTTGACGCTGCCGAAAGGTACCGGGGATATTGGGGCAGCGAGGGCGGCATTACCATGAGCGGAGGCGAACCGCTGCTGCAAATCGACTTTCTGCTCGACCTTTTCCGCAAGGCAAAGCAGCGGGACGTCAACACATGCATCGACACGGCGGGACAGCCCTTCACCCGTGAGGAACCCTATTTCTCAAAATTCCGGGAGCTGTGCGGGGTCACCGATCTTTTCATCGCGGACATCAAGCACATCGACCCGCAGCGGCATATTGAGCTTACCGGAAAAGACAATGGGAACATTCTAGACATGCTGCGCTTTTTGTCGGACATCGGCAAGCCGGTATGGATCCGGCACGTGCTTGTTCCCGGCATAACCGACGACGACGGTTTTCTCAGACGAACGGCGGAATTCATTCAAACACTGGGCAATGTGCGGAAGGTGGAGGTTCTACCCTATCACTCATTCGGAATATACAAGTGGGAAATGCTTGGAATCCCCTATTCGCTCAGAGATACCCAGCCGCCGGACAAAGACAGAGTGGCAAACGCTCAGAGAATATTGCGTTCTGCAATAGAGTGAGTCAGCAGGCTCCGCGCAAATGCGGACAGGAATATTTTTATTAAGCAGGAAAGGATTTGATCCTATGAGCAACAACGCATGGAGAGGCTTTAAGGGCAGAGTATGGAAAGAGGACGTGAATGTGAGAGACTTCATTCAGTCCAATTACACCCCCTATGACGGCGACGAGAGCTTCCTGGAAGGTCCCACCGAGGCGACCGACAAGCTCTGGGGCAGACTGCAGGAGCTGCAAAAGGAAGAACGCGCCAGGGGCGGCGTGCTGGAGTGCGAGACCGAAGTGGTATCCCGCATGAACGCCTACGGTCCCGGCTATATCGACGAATCCATGAAGGATCTGGAAAAGATCGTCGGATTGCAGACCGACAAGCCGCTCAAACGCGCATTCATGCCCTACGGCGGCATCAAGATGGCGGAGCAGGCGGCTGCGACCTACGGCTACACCGTCAATCCCGAGCTTGTCAAAATATTCACCCAGTACCACAAGACCCACAATCAGGCGGTATTCGACGCTTACACCCCCGAGATGAAGCTCGCGCGCCACAGCCATATCATCACCGGTCTGCCTGACACCTACGGCAGAGGCAGAATCGTCGGCGATTACAGACGCGTCGCGCTCTACGGCATTGATTATCTCATTGAGAAGAAGGAAAACGACCTCGCCCACTGCGGCGGCGGCAACATGATAGACAAATTCATCCGTCTGCGTGAGGAAATCGCCGAACAGCTTCGCGCCCTCAGAGGCATGCGGAAGATGGCGAGAATATACGGCTACGACATTTCCCGTCCGGCTGAAAACGCGCAGGAAGCCGTGCAGTGGGTTTACTTCGGCTACCTCGCCGCCATCAAGACCCAGAACGGCGCCGCGATGAGCGTCGGCAGAATTTCGACATTCCTCGACATATACATTCAGCGCGACCTCGAGGAAGGCACCATTACCGAGAAGGAAGCGCAGGAGCTGATCGACCACATGGTCATGAAATTCCGTATGGTCAAATTCGCCCGTATTCCCTCCTACAACGCCCTTTTCTCAGGCGATCCGGTTTGGGCTACCCTCGAAATGGCTGGCATAGGCGTGGACGGAAGACACATGGTCACCAAGAACGACTTCCGCTTCCTGCACACCCTTGAGGACATGGGTCCCTCTCCCGAACCCAATCTCACGGTGCTTTATTCTTCGAGACTTCCCGAGAACTTCAAGAAATACACCGCTAAAATATCCATCAATACTTCCTCCATACAGTACGAAAACGACTGCGTCATGCGTCCGGTATGGGGCGACGACTACAGCATATGCTGCTGCGTTTCCGCCACGCAGACCGGCAAGGAAATGCAGTTCTTCGGCGCGAGAGCCAACCTTGCCAAATGCCTGCTTTACGCCCTCAACGGCGGCATTGACGCCAAATCCAAGGAGCAGATCGGTCCGAAATACCTCCCCTTCACAGGCGACATTCTCACATACGATGAAGTCATTGAGAAATTCGACGCCATGATGGACTGGCTGGTCGAGCTGTATGTCAACACCCTCAATCTCATTCACTATATGCACGACAAGTACTACTATGAAGCCGCCGAAATGGCACTGATCGACACCGACGTCCGCCGCACCTTCGCCACCGGCATTGCGGGATTCTCACATGTTGTCGATTCGCTCTGCGCCATCAAGTATGCCACCGTCAAGCCCATCAGAGACGAGGACGGACTGATCGTGGACTTCGAGACCGAAGGCGACTTCCCGCGCTACGGCAATGACGACGACCGCGCCGACGAAATCGCCATATGGCTGCTCAAAACCTTCATCAACAAGGTCAAGGGCTGCCACACCTACCGCGATTCCGAGCCGACCACATCCATTCTCACCATCACATCAAATGTTGTCTACGGCAAGGCGACAGGCGCTACGCCCGACGGACGCAAGGCATTCACCCCCTTTGCTCCCGGCGCCAATCCCGCCTACGGAGCCGAAAAGAACGGACTGCTGGCTTCGCTCAATTCCGTTGCCAAGCTGCCCTACGAATACGCCCTCGACGGCATTTCCAATACCCAGACCATCAGCCCTGACGCGCTCGGACACACCGAGGAGGAACGCGTCAACAACCTCTGGCATGTGCTGGACGGTTACTTTGACAAGGGCGCTCACCACCTCAACGTCAACGTATTCGGCATAGACAAGCTCAAGGACTGCATGGAGCATCCCGAGAAGCCGGAGTACGCCAACTTCACCATCCGCGTATCGGGCTACGCCGTCAAATTCATCGACCTGACTCCCGAACAGCAGCTCGACGTGATCGCCCGTTCGGCTCACGAGTGCATGTGATTTTTTAAATAAAAAGGGGGATTTCAATATGTATAATGTCTCGGTACCGATACCGGATGAAGTACTTTTTGACGCACATCTTTCCAAAAGGAAGTCCGAAGTATACGTCAGACAGGCAGCTGCTTTGTTTTATTACACAAAGCTTGGCATTTCTTTGGGATACTGCGCCGACATTGCGGATATGAACAAGACGGATTTTATCAAATTGCTCTCGGAAAACGGCATTTCTATATTTGAATTTGAAAATGAGGATGAACTGAGCGAGGATATCGCCAATGCGTAAAGTAATAGTGAATTCAACGCCGATTCTTGCCCTTGGCAATATCGGAAAACTGGATATCCTTCGTCAATTATACGGAACAATATATATTGCTGACGCTGTTTACAAAGAAGTCACAGCAACCGATGACAAAGCTAGTGCGGCATTACGTCTTTCAGAAAATTGGATAAAGGTGCTGAACATAGATAATCCGCAGGATTATGCCATGTACCGCGCAAAGCTCCATGCGGGTGAAGTTGAGACAATGATACTTGCGCAGCAGGATTCATTTGGAGCCGATTTGGTGATCCTTGATGATCTGGCAGCAAGAAAAACCGCTAAATACCTCGGCTTAACTGTAACCGGCACGATCGGTGTACTGATAAAAGCAAAGCAAGAAGGCATTGTTCCTGAGGTCAGACCGCTGCTTGACAAAATGATTGCGAACGGGTTTTATATAAGTGAAAAAACAATGAATATGGTTTTATCCAAAATCGGTGAATAATAAAGCAAGGCGGTACCTTCCTCAATTGGAGTGTGCGCCTTGCTTTTTCTTTAATTATGTATTGATAATTTGTTTTGTTTGTGTTATAATAATACTTAACATCATTTTGTTTAGGAGATAATCAACTATGAGTGAATGTACACACGATTGCAGCACATGCTCGGCAAACTGTTCCAGCCGTCAGCCCTCCAAAGAGGACTTTCTGGAGAAGCTCAATGACCTGAGCAGCGTCAAGAAGGTAATAGGCGTTGTCAGCGGCAAGGGCGGCGTCGGCAAATCCCTCGTCACCTCGATGCTGGCAGTTACCTTCAATCGCCGCAATTTCAAGACCGCCATTCTCGACGCAGACGTAACCGGTCCTTCCATTCCCAAGGCTTTCGGCGTGAAGGAGAAGGCGCACGGCACCGAGCAGTATATCATTCCCGCCGTCACCAAGACCGGAATCCAGATGATTTCCGTCAATCTTCTGCTGGACAACGAGACTGACCCTGTTGTTTGGAGAGGTCCCGTGATCGCCGGCACCGTCAAGCAGTTCTGGACAGACGTGATCTGGAAGGACGTAGACTACATGTTCGTCGATATGCCTCCCGGAACCGGCGACGTGCCGCTGACGGTGTTCCAGTCGCTTCCGCTCGACGGCATTGTGATAGTCACCTCGCCGCAGGAGCTTGTTTCCATGATCGTAACAAAGGCTGTCAATATGGCGAAGCTGATGGACATTCCGATTCTCGGCATTGTGGAAAACATGAGCTATGTGGAATGCCCCGACTGCGGCAGGAAGATCAACGTATTCGGCGAGAGCAAGACCGACGCCGTTGCAGCCGAATTCGGTCTGAAAGTGCTCGCCAAGCTGCCGCTTGACCCTGTGTTGGCAAACAACTGCGACAACGGTCTTATCGAGCTTTTTGAAGGCGACTATATGGAATCAGCCGCCGACGAAATCGAAAAGGCTGTCAACTGATTTTTCGTATTATCTCAATACAAATAATTCCTCATCGAAAGAGCGATACCTTGTGCAATGCAAGACATCGCTTTTTTGTTTGAGCCGCTGACAGCAGCAATAATTATCATAATATCCTCACTCAGAATAATCGTCTGTTGCTATTGACTATCGGAAATCACTGTGTTAGAATAACTTTGTATCTTTTTTAAAGGAAATGATCATATATTATGACTCCTGCCGAATTCACCCAAAAATGGAAGCATTCTCCTATAGTGAAATTCAGGCTTCCGGCACAGGCATCGGAGGGACTCAGCTGCTGCTCTGCATCCGTTCTCAGAGAATACGGTCTGCCTCAGACTGCCGAGCCGTGGCTCAGCTTTATGGAATTCGTTCCGACTGATCGACTGACCCCGCTTGACGCACAAGGTCTTTTTCCGATAGGCTGTCTTGCAAACGGGAGCTTTATCTGCATAGAAAAACAGTCCGACAGGCTCGTTATATTCGACCCAAACGAACCGGATGAGCTGTGGGCTCTGAATTCATCGCTCGAAGCGCTCTATGAAAGCATGGTGATATTTGCCTCTTTCATTGAAGAGGTCAACCGTCGCAATCCCAATTACAACAGCAATTTTAAGATACCCGACGGTATGCTCAGCGAGCTGAAAGAAAAACTCACTGCCTGCGATTCCGAGGCTATGGCGGCTAAAGGCTACTGGTATTGTGAAATCGGAGTGCTTGACGACAGCTCCGTTATGTAATGTACGAAATTCAACTGATATTTATTTGTTTATGAAACCGGTGTATTTTATATGAACGCAGGATACAGATACGCAAACGACAACCACCATTCACCCCATTTCGACACAAAAGGCTGCGGCATGCAGCTGTACTCCGGACTTGGAATCGTGCTGCTGGTGCTTTTCGGCTCGCTTTATTATATCTTCAAGGTGACTCTTCTTCCTATTGAGATCCACAATTCAATGCCCTACATGACGCCTGAAACCGTCGCGCTGTCCATGCAGCCGGCAGTATCGCAGAACCTCGCTGACCGTCGCTTCACATTGCAGGTCGACGGCAAGGAGACGGAATTCCGGTTGGGTGATTTTGAATTTACCTCTTCCCCCTATGAGGACGGACATTCGGAGGAAGTGACCTACAAAAACGCAAAGGGCAAGGAACTGACAAAGGTCATCACCACCAAAGGCAATCTCTGCTTCAACGAAACGGCAGTACATGATTTCATCTACCAATTAGCCAAGCAGTACGGTACGCCCATGATTGCGCCGAAATACAAGATAAGCGGAGACAAACTTACCGTCTACAAAGGCTCCGACGGCGTGGGAATAGATTATGACAACCTGATAGATACGGTTTACGAACGCATCAAGGCGGACGACTACAGCCCGATTTCCACCAAAATAGTCACCCTGACCACACCTGAAGTCGACATCGACCAAATATACAATGAAGTGAAATGCGGTCCCTCCAGCGCATACGTCACCGAGGATTCCGCAGGCAACCCCCAATTTACTGCCGACATCATAGGCAAGGACTTCGACCTTGAAGCGGCACGGAATACCATTCAATCGCAAGCCGACAAAACCAAGTGGACCATCAAATTGACGCTGACTTACCCTGAGGTTAGTCTTAAAGAGGTCCGCGCCCCCTATTGCCTTGATGTGCTCTCCACCTGCACCACATCCTACAAGGGCTCAAGCAAGGAGAGATCCAACAACGTCGAGCGTGCGGCAGACAACATCAATACCTACGGAGATTTTACCGACGGATATATCATGCAGCCGGGCGATGAATTTTCGTTCAACGGAGTGGTCGGACAGCGCACTGCCAAAAACGGATTCATGAAGGCTCCCGTCTATCTCTCGTCCGGCTCCAGCGAGGATTACGGCGGCGGCATCTGTCAGGTTTCCACCACCCTTTACTGCGCCGCGCTCTACGCAAATTTGCAGATAACCGAGCGGCACAATCATATTTATGTCATTCACTACTGGCCCACCGAGGGCTGCGACTCGACTGTGGACTGGGGGCACCTTGATTTCAAGTTTCGCAACAACAAGGAGTATCCCATTAAGGTAAAGCTCACCTACGAGAATAAGAAGCTGACTGCAACCATCACCGGCACAGAGGACGGAATAACCGTTAAGCTCGAAAGTGAAGTGGAAAGCAAGGTCGCGTTTGATATTGTCTACAAGCGTCCGAACGCAGACAATCCCGAGGGCAAAACCACCGGCGGCGACAAAGGCAAGACCATTCGCGTGTGGAAGAAGGTATATCAGGACGGCAATCTGATTGAAAAAAAGAAGCTCTCGTATGACCTTTACAAGCCGCTGACCAAAACCATTTACACCAAAAACCTTCCGGAAGGCGCTCAATACAGCTGACGGCAGCTCAGAACAGCTTCATGATCTCGGTCGGGTGCAGATGAGGCTGAAGCGCGCCGTTGACCGACGCGGCAATGAACCGCGCCGCACGGTCGGTCAGCAGATCTATCTCACGGGGAGTGATCATCATGTCGCTGCCTGCTTCGTTTCTCTCATCGGCGCGCAGCTCCGCCACTGTAGGCACGCCCATCGAGATCACCCTTGTGCCGAGATAGGCGCTGTCTATGCAGGGTCGGTCATTCCCCACGCCCGAGCCGGGCGATATTCCCGTATCACAGATCTGAAGCGTTCTGCCAAGACGTGAAAGACTTCGGGCAGCCATCGCGTCTATCACGATAACCGCCGAGGGCTTCAGCCCTTCACACAGCCATTTGATGTGTTCGGCGGCTTCCACTCCGGTCTGTCCCAGCACGCCCGGTGCAATCACAGCTGTTTTGCGGAGAGGAGACAGCCCGCATTTGTCGGCAAGTTCTCCCGAAATGTGACGTGTGGCAAGAATTCTGCTCACCGACTTCGGACCGATCGAATCGGGTGTGATAGAGGAATTGCCAAGTCCGGCAGTCAAAACGCAGCCGTGTTCCGGCAGCAGCTCCCGCAGAATGTCGGCTGCCGCCTCAAAGCATTCGTCCGGCTCAAAAGCCGCGTCGGAAAACGGCAGCATTTCCAGTGTATAATACTTTCCCTGCGGCTTGCCTATCAATCCTGAGGCGGACTCGTCGCTTATTACGGTGCGCGTTACCGTCACACCGTTCATTACGCTTACATCAGAGGTCACGCCGTCTGTTTTCTCTGCTCCTTCGGCAAGCTCAATCGTCAGATCGGTGCGGTAATTCATGGTTGTAAGCCACTCTCCTTTGACCGCATTTGCGGCGGTCGGTTGATTTCAATAGTTTTATTCTGCCCCAATATAATGCAAATATACATAATTTTGCCACGGTCAAACGGAAAGATATGTTCAATTATCACATTACTGAATAAATTTTGAAAAAAATAAAAAAATATGTTGCAATTTAAATTGATTCATGTTAAAATTGATTTATGCGACTGAACCCGAATAAGGAGGTGTTTATTGTGCCCAACATTAAGTCCGCAAAGAAGAGAGTGCTTGTTTCCGCAAGCAAGACTGCTCGCAACAAGGCTGTTAAGTCCAACCTCAAGACCACCATCAAAAAGGCTGAGGCAGCTATCGCAGAGGGTGGCGACAGCAGCGAGGCTATCCGTCTCGCCATCAAGAGAATTGACCAGGCTCAGGCAAAGGGCATTCTCCACAAGAATACCGCCGCAAGAAGAAAGTCCAAGCTCGTTCGCAAGCTCAACAACGCATAATTGAGCTTTTCGGAGAGGACACAGACGCTCTTGCTATGTATCTGTGAATTTGTCAGGATTCGGCAGTGTTGTATCATTGCCGTCAAAAGCGAAGCGATAATGCCGATCAATCTTGCGGTGTTTCGCTCCGCTTTTATTTTTTATTTGAATGTTGTGTAAATTGTACCAAATAGTAATTGACAAATGGGACAATTACATGTAGAATAAATGATAGTGAGTTATAATTCTCTTGTGAATTATATAAATCATATCGCCGACCGCCCGTTGGGGCTTTAGTCGGGTATCGTTTGCTTCACTAATTATGTAATTCTTTTTTTAAGGAGTGTTATTTTTATGGAAAAGAAACATGAATCTTTGAGCCTTTGGACGATTATCGGCTTGATCGCTGCGGTTGCGGCTGTCGTAGCTTCCATTACCACTGCCATGATCATCATCAAGAAGAAGGAAAAGGAAAAGGAAGACCGCGAGCTTCAGGATTATCTCGATTATTCCATCCAGTAAGCTTACTGTGTGCCGCGGATTCCCGACCGCAGGCAGTCGTTATCATCTGAAAAAGCGGACGGCGGGGTTTGTCATAATCTTCTGACGGATTCCCGCCGTTTGTTTTGTTATCATCCGACAATGACAGGGGACTGACAGCGTAATGAGCAGAATTCTGATTATTGAGGACAGCGCGGACATCAACGCGCTGCTTGCCGAGACACTTACGGCAGCCGGTTACGAAACTGAGTCGTCCTATGACGGGCTGAACGGGCAGAAAGCCGCTCTTTCGGGCAGGCATGACCTCATCATCACCGATATTATGCTCCCGTACATCTGCGGCGACGAGATTCTTCGCAAGCTCAGAGAAAAAAGCAGCGTTCCGGTGATCATCATATCCGCCAAAGACATGGTTAGCACCAAGATAGATCTGCTCAAGATGGGCGCGGACGATTACATCACCAAGCCATTCGATCTGGGCGAGGTGACGGCACGTGTGGAAACAGCCCTCAGACGTGCGGGAGGCAGTTCGATTTTGCCCACAGCCGTACTGCGCTACAAGGATATCGAGCTGGACTGCTCCGATATGCGCATCACCGTCGGCGGCAGGGAAGTAAAATGCACCGCCAAAGAAACGCAGATACTCGAAATGCTGCTGCGCAATCCCGACAAGGTTTTTACCAAAGCCAACATATACGAGTCTGTATGGCAGGAGGATTATCTGGGCGACGATAACGCCGTCAAGACCCACATAAGCAACCTTCGCAGCAAGCTGGAAAAGCTCAGTCCCGGCAGTCAGTACATCGAAACTGTCTGGGGACTCGGATACAGATTATACAAACAATAAACAACGATAGAATTGAGATGAGTTGAAATGATAGCCGGAAATCCCGACACCTTCGCAGTGATCACCGAAAAGGTGGCAAACTGGCGCACAGACAGTAAGGTCAGCGGAATGCTGCATGTCTGCATCAACGGAGTGGCATATCCCCGCAAGCCTCGCGCCACCGACGTCGAGAGCGACATTCTCTGCCTGTTCGACGAACGAACCTCCGCATTTTCCCACCCAAAGGTCAGCCGCAAGCTGTTTGACATGAAGGGCAAAAAGCTCTTTAAGCGGCTGAGAGAGCTGCGTTTCCCGCAGTATTATTCGGGCGACCGCTATGCCGAGGAGGATTGCCGTTACGACGCGGTATTTATCGGACCGGCGTCCGCAGGCTACCACGTCTTTGTGCTGAGCGACGGTCAGAATGTCCGTCTGGTCATCGGTCGCCGCAAAAAAAGAAAGCACGGCGGCAGGCTCCGCTACATCGACGACGTCATTATCACCGCAGAGGAATACCAGCGCACGGTAAACAGGCTCTATCTCTTTTACAGAGGCATACTGGAGACTTCGGCTGACAAATAACCAAGGTATTCATTTTTTTATTATTTTTAATACAAGAAACGCCCGTATTTCCGCATTTTTCCGAAAAGAAAAATATGGAGCTGCGGGATTTTTTTGCCCTGACGGACAATTACAATTGCATTTGACGCAGGTATGTGTTATAATAATATTCCGTCAGAAAACAGGGAGAGGAGAGAGTGATATGAGTGAAAAAAAGAGTATGGAATATTCCATCACCATGGGCAACTGGAATTCGGTCTTTGCCGTACCTTCATGTGTGGTGGACGAGCACATGAAGCTCGCCGGCGCGGCTCAGCTCAAGGTGCTGCTCTACATGCTTCGTCACGGCGGCGAAGCGGTAACCCTTGACGCGCTTGCCTTTGCCATAGGACAAAAGCCCTCCGACACGCAGGACGCTCTGGATTACTGGGTCAACTGCGGACTTCTGTGTGAAGGCGGTATTCAGAGCCAGCCCGAAAGAAAGGAAAAAGCCAAAGAAGCAGCCCCCGACGCCGAAGTCAGAACCACCATTCCCCAAGCTTCGGTGAACAACGCACTGGGAAAGTCGGAAGAGAAAAAGGCGCCTGTCACACGGGACAAGATACGCTATCCGTTTGACGAATGCATGAGGTACGTCGCCGAGGACAACGCCCTGAAAAACATGCTCACCGCGGTGGAGTCCACCCTCGGCAAGCAGCTCACCCACACCGAGGTCACATGCTTTGTCACACTGGTAAAATGGCACGGACTGCCCTGCACGGTGGTGCCAATGCTGGTGCAGTACTGCAAATCCATCGGCAAGCCGAGCATGTCCTACATAGAGGCAACCGGAATAGGCTGGGCTGCCGAGGAAATAGATAATTTTGAAAAGGCAGAGAAAAAGATCTCCGCACTTACCGCAAAGCGCAGAGCATGGAATACTGTCCGCTCCGCGCTGGAAATTCCCGAACGCAAGGCAACCGACAGTGAGCTGAAATACTGCGACCTGTGGATCAACGGACAGCATATCGAGGTGGATCTTGTGCGGCACGCCTACGACAAATGCGTCAACAAAAACGGCAAGCTGAGCTTTGCCTATATGAACGGCATCATCAAGCGTTACTTCGAGCAGGGTATAACCGACCTTACCTCCGCGCTCAAACTGGACGAGCAGAACCGCGAGGCGATGGAGGCAAGAAGGCAGGTTCGCGGCGAATCCCGCGGAGGCAAACAGAACGAACATTTCGGCGAGACATACGCCGCCGAGGATATAGAAGCCATTCTGGACGCGGAATGGGCTAAGGAAATGGCAGCAGGCAGCGGAAACTGCAATTATGACGATTGAAACTAACTGCAAGGAGCTTTGAATAATGGGATATTCACGAGAAGTATATGATCAGGCAAAATTCCTTCTGGATTCCTACCGCAGGCAGGCGGTCAATGAAAACGACGAGCGCCGCAAGGCATTCATGGCGGCAAATCCGGAATACGCCGAGCTGGAAAGAGAAATAGCGCAGACTTCGATCAGACTCACCCGCGTCATGCTCAACGGACAGAAGGATATCACCGATACGGTAGCCCAGATACGGGACAACAATTTAGCCATGCAGCGCCGTCAGCTTGAAATACTGCGTCAGAACGGCTGCCCCGAAGATTATCTCGAGCCGAAATACCACTGCGCCAAGTGCGGCGACACAGGCTTTATCGACGGCAAAATGTGCTCCTGCTTCAAAGAGATACTTCGCAAAATGGCATACGAAGAGCTGAACCGTTCCACGCCCCTTGAGCTTTGCTCCTTCCAGAGCTTTTCGCTCGATTTTTACCCCGAAAAGGCAACCTCCTCCAATCTGTCACCGCGCCATATGATGGAGGGAGTCAAGCGCCATTGCTGGGAATATGCCAATTCCTTTACCCTGCAATCGCCGAATCAGCTCTTTCAGGGCGGCGTGGGACTCGGCAAAACGCACCTCTCGCTTGCCATCGCAAGCAAGGTGATCAGCAAGGGCTACGGCGTGATCTACGGCTCGGCGCAGAATTTCTTCAATACCATTGAAGGTGAGCACTTCGGCAGAAGCGACGACAAGCAGTACACACTCAATCTCCTCAAAGCCTGCGATTTGCTGATACTCGACGATATTGGCACCGAATTCACTACCCAATTCACTACGGCAGTGTTATACGATATCATCAACACCCGCCTGCTGTGCCGCAGACCCACCATCATCAGCACCAATCTCAACATAGACGGGCTAAAGAATAAGTACGACGAACGTATTACATCCCGCATTTCAGGGAACTACACCCGCATACATTTTGTAGGCAGCGACGTAAGATTAGAGGTCAAAAAAAAGATCATAAAAAGCTGATTCTTTATCCATCATTGTTTATATGTACCGCTCCGCATTGTCATTCTTTGGCAAGCGGAGTTTTTTGCATGACAAAAACGAAAAATTAATTTGCCTTGCGGATATTCTGATCGTCCTGTCCCAGACCGAAGCTGATGGAAATAGCCTGATCCACCTTATCCATTGTGCTGTCCTCCAGTCTGCCCATACACTCCTTGAGCCTGCGCTTGTCGAGCGTGCGTATCTGTTCCAGCAGCACCACCGAATCCTTGTGCAGCCCGCATTCCATCGACTGCACATAAATGTGGGTAGGAAGGTGTGATTTCTCGGTCTGGCTGGTAATGGCGGCGGCTATCACCGTCGGGCTGAAGCGATTGCCCACATCGTTCTGCACGATAAGTACGGGACGCACGCCGCCCTGCTCCGAACCGACCACCGGACTTAGATCCGCGTAATATATATCTCCTCTTCTTACATTCATACTATTGGTCATCGTCCTCTCTGTTTTTCACTTCGTAAAGCGGAGCGCTTTTTTATCTCCGCAATGTTATTTTTGCCGCATGCGGCACATATAATCACAAAATCAACGATGTTTTTCAAATTGTTCACAGTGATGATTTGTTTTTCCGGTTTCACCGCGGCAGACTTCTGCCTACCTATTAATATATTATGCATATCGTGTGGGATATGCGCATAAGCTGTCGAAAATACTGCATTTATTATGAAAAAATCCCACGGCACATTCCTTTCTGTGTCGTGGGAAAAGCTATGCAATTATGTAACAAAAATCAGTTGCGCCAATACTCGCGGTCAAGCGTGCGGTAACGTATGGCTTCCATTACGTGATCGGAAGAAATGATCTCCGAGCCGCTGAGATCGGCAACCGTGCGTGAGACCTTTACGATTCTGTCGTAGGCGCGGCCCGAGAGCTTGAGGCGGTCGAAAGCCATCTGAAGCACGCGGGAGGCGTCATCCGTCATGCGGCAGAATTCGTGAATCGTCGCGGGCGTAATGCGGGCGTTGCAGGTGATTCCTGTGCCGGCAAAGCGCTCCTGCTGAATGAGCCGAGCCTTGTTGACGCGTTCCCGAATGCTTTTGGAGCTTTCGGAGGGCTTTGCGCGGGAAAGCGCCTTGTATTCCACCGGCGGCACCTCCACATGAATATCCATGCGGTCGAGCAGCGGTCCGGATATCTTGCCCAGATATTTGGCGACCGCACCGCTGCGGCAGGTGCATTGCCGCGTGGGATGCCCGAAATAGCCGCACTGACAGGGATTCATCGCGGCTATCATCTGAAAATCACACGGATATGTGATGCGTCCGCTGCTTCTTGAAATGGTGATCTGATGATCCTCGAGAGGCTGACGCAGTATTTCAAGTGCGGATTTGTCAAATTCCGGCAGCTCGTCAAGAAAGAGAACGCCGTTGTGTGCAAGCGATACCTCACCGGGACCCGGTATGCGTCCGCCTCCCGCCAGAGCCACCGACGACGCGCTGTGATGCGGCGAACGGAAGGGACGCGTGCGTATGAGCTGCACATCGTGCGGCAATAAACCCGCTATTGAATGAATTTTGGTGACCTGAATGGATTCTTCAAATGTCATATCGGGAAGGATCGAAGGCAGCCGCTTGGCAAGCATGCTCTTGCCGGAACCCGGCGGTCCGATGAGCAGCACGTTATGCCCTCCTGCGGCAGCTACCTCAAGCGCCCGCTTTGGCGCCTCCTGCCCTCTGACGTCGGAGAAATCGAGCGGCGAAAGGATGGACGGCTTTTCGGGAAAATCGCGTGAGCTGACAGGCAGCAATTCCGTTTTGCCGTTGATGTGATCGACAATCTCTCCCACCCTGTCAACGGCATATATTGTAATTCCGTCCACCACCGAGGCTTCCGCAGCATTGGCACGGGGAATAAAGAGCGATTGATAGCCGAGATCGCGGGCTTCGATCGCCATTGCCAGCACGCCTTTAACGGGACGCACTTCACCCGAAAGCGACAGCTCTCCGATGAAAGAGCTGCCCTCCGGCACGTGATCAAGCTGATGTGAAACAAGGAGCACTGCCATAAAGATAGGCAGGTCGTACATCGGGCCTTCCTTCCGGATATCGGCGGGGGCAAGATTGACGGTAATTCTCGAAACAGGGAATTCAAAACCGCAGTTGTGGACAGCTGCCCTCACGCGGTCGCGGGATTCTTTGACCGACGCGTCCGGCAATCCAACCACATCAAAGCCCGGAAAGCTCTCGTCGGTGTCGGCTTCCACCTTAACGCCGTAAGCGTCAATGCCAAAACAGCCGAGACTGTTTATCACGGCAAACGACATGATCTCACTCCTCCCCTATCGGCAGAATTATTTCCTTCATATTCTTTGTAAATTCATTCTTTCGCGGTCGAATCGCAACGCGTTTACTGCTGACCAACAGGGTCCCGAACTGATTGACGAATCTCTCGCTGTCCATACAATCCATTCGCCTGTCAAGAACTACATTGCCATCCCTGTCGGTTACACGGACATGCGGAATGATCTGCATATCGTCCTCCACCGCCGTACACACCTGCACTGTAAACGAAGAGGTTTCCTTGACCTTATAAAGCGTCTCAAAATCGCTGCCCTTCGCCGTAATGTCGTCAAGCAGACGGTAAACTGCCGTTCTCTCGTCCTCGGTATGGCAAAAGTGGGTTGTAATCACATCTACAGCGGTCTGAAGGTACCATTCGCCCGTTTTATACCTGAGCGAACGGAATGTTTCCTCACTCACGCCCACATCGACATATCTGTACCAATCAAATTCTCCCCGGCACACAGGAAGGTCAGAAATAAATCTGGAATGACCTTCGGGAAGGCGTGTGGTAAAATTGATGTAAAGATGGTCAAATCTGCCTATATGCGGCAATGTGAATTTTCTTTCAATCAAAGCGCGAATCAGTCTTTCGGTGGGAGCAAGCGCGTTCTTCCCGCAGCAGGATGTACAGTCGCGGCGTGTGTCAATATGAACTGCTGAAGTCTCGGCAAAGAAACGGATATCTTTGATGACCCGCGCCGGACGGTCGGCTTCCGGATGGATGGTGGGCTTGTCGGAAAGTCTGCCCTGTCCGATGAATTCCCTGATCAGAGAATTCTCAGGAATCAGTCCCTCGTCGAGATTTTCAAAGAGCGCAAGCCGCCTGATGTATTCCTGCGCCTCGGTGTAATAAGGGCTGCTCTCCGGCAGGCTGCCCAGTATCTCAATTGCCTTGTCAGCTATCGCGTTGACCTCGTAAATGTGTATGGAATTGATGGTGACAGTGGCAAGCCGCTTGTAAGCCGAAATATAGAGCTTTTCGCCGCGAAGCACCTGCGGCCACATTTCAAACGTGCGGTCGGGCGAGCTGCTGCGGAACTGATAATCGCGCACAAGCCGGCGCAGGAATCTGATCTGATGGGCTGAGATGACCGTTTCGTCGCCTTCCTTGATGCCCTGCTTGACGCTGATGTAAATTTTGACCATTCTCTCATTGGGCAGACAGTCAGTGATGATGGGATTGAGTGCGTGTATGCCTTCAACGATAATAACGTCATTCTCCCCGACATGAAGCGGATAGCGCTCCGGCGCGGGACTCTTGGCGGCGAAATCGAAACGCGGCATCATCGTGCTTCCGTGTTCCAGCAGCTCATTAAGACATTCCTTCATCAGATCAATGTCGAGCGCATAGACCGATTCATAATCATACTTGCCGTCCGGAAGCTGCGGCGCCTGCCCTTCCCCCTTGAAGAAATCGTCCAGCGAAAGGCAGACCGCGTTTGCCCCCGACGCTTTCACACGGCTTACCAGCATATTGGCAGTGGTGGTCTTGCCCGAGCTGGAAGGTCCCGACATCATGATGAGCTTTCTCCCCTTGCCCGTAGACATGACAAAATCGGCTATTTCATTAATGCGCTTGGCGTACTGCTCCTCCATCTGACTAATCAGCTCGGCAGGCGAATTGAGCACCGCATTGTTGATATGCCGCAAGCGTTCGGTGTAGTGAATGTAGTAATCAACAAAATTGATCATAGAATTCCTTTATTCCCTTCTTTCTGGTTATCATTTCGTCAAAGCGTGATATATATTCGTAGGGATATTTGTAATTGAAAATTCGCTCGATGTTGTTGACATGGGGCTGCTTGAGCTTGGTAACGGCACCGCCGCCGACTGCCAGAATGGTGTGTGTTTCGTCCATGATAAAGACGTTATACACGCCCTCAAATCCCGGCTTTGCCCAGCCGACATTTTCAAGATTACCCACCATGCCCGACTGGCGGTAGAGATAATACGGGTCGTATCCGCTCTCGGTAAGCCGCTTCTCGCCGTAATCCAGCATTTGCGCGGCAAGCTCTCCTTCGGCGTTGTACTGTGCGATATGCCCCGTGACCATGCTTGCCGAGCGCTTCATGGCAAGGGTGTGAACCGTAATGGAAGCCGGATCGAGCGCGATCACGCCGTCAATCGTACGCATGTAGGATGCGAGCGTGTCGCCCTGCAATCCCGCGATCAAGTCCATATTGATATTGTCAAAGCCGGCTGCCTTCGCCATATTCATTGCGTCATAGACCTGCGCTACGGTGTGCCGCCGTCCGATGGAACGGAGAATCTCGTCATTGAGCGTCTGGGGATTGATGCTTATTCTGCCAACGCCGCTGCGCTTTATCGCGGCGAGCTTTTCGGGTGTAACGGTGTCGGGTCTGCCCACTTCTACAGTGAATTCCTTTATATCGCTCATGTCAAAACAGTCCGAGGTCGCTGTCAGCACACGTTCCAGCTGCTCAGCAGAAAGGGTGGTCGGTGTGCCGCCGCCCATGTAGACCGATTCGAGATGAAGTCCAAGCGAAGCGGCAATATCCGCGGTGATTTTCAATTCCCTCACCAGCAGCTCGGTGTACTCGGGAATGAGCTTTGCGGCGTGTTCAACGGACTGCGAAACGAAGGAACAATAGCTGCACCGCGAGGGACAGAACGGCACCGAGATATACAGGCTGAATGAATTGTCGTGCGAGAGGGAAAGTATCTTATCCTCCCCCACAACGGTCCGCCTGCTGATGGCGAGCTTCTTGTCCGACACGAGATAATCTTCCTTAAACCTGCGCTCCGCTTCTTCCCTGCCGTATTCGCGCGTAAGCATACGCAGCAGCTTCATGGGGCGGATTCCCGTGAGCAGCCCCCACGGCGGATTGAAACCTGTGAGCTTTATCAGCTGTCGGCAGAGCAGCTGCGCAATCGTCAGCTCACAGTAATTCTTATTGTCAGCCTTGTCTGCCGGAGCAGTCGTCTCGTCGTAATATTCGCGGTCGCCCAGCTTTAATTTTGACGATAGACAGGCTCCCTGCCAGCGCACCTCAATTCGCAGAGCGTCCGGGTCGCTCTGCTCGGATTCGTTCATCTTCTGGTCGGGAAAGAACACCCGCGCCAGCTTTTCGTATTCATACCTTGAAGCTATGCCGTCTGTCAGAATATACATGAATCATTCAAACCTTTATATTTCAATTAGCAATAGGGATTGTACTCGCGTTCCGATGCAAGGGTGGTGGGCGCGTCGTGTCCGGGGTACACCGTGTAATTTCCGTCAAGCTTCATCAGCCTTTTCAGAGAACCTCTCAGCTGTGTCATGCTGCCGCCCGGGAAGTCGGTACGTCCCGCAGACATGCGGAACAGCGTATCGCCTGAAAAAATGATCCCGTCGGTGATAAAGCAACAGCTTCCCACCGTGTGACCGGGCGTATGCATGACAGTGAATTCCGTCTGCCCCACGGTGAATTTCTCGCCGTCCGTCAATTCAATGTCCGGCTTGGGATAGACCTCTCCCCTGCCCGTAAACGGCGCGGAGAGATTGACATACATATCGCGAAGTCCCGGCACGTCGGGCGCAAGAATCGCAATTTTCGCGCCTGTCAGCTCCTTAACGGCACTCACGCCTCCCACATGGTCAAAGTGACAGTGGGTGAGCAATATATAGTCGAATTTATCACAGCCGAATGTTTCAATATTTGACTGCAAATAGTCATCCATTTCGCCCGGGTCAACGATGGCACACCTTCCGGTGGCTTCGTCGCAGTATATATAGCAGTTGGTGCCAAGCTCTCCGACCGATATTCTTTTTACGCTCATAATTCATCAGACCTCCGTTGAGCCATAACATGAACAATGGTGAAAGGCAACAGTTCTTTCAGCCTATTGTCGATTTTATGCTGATCTTCGATTGAAATTATTCATTTAGCGAGCGAACGCGAACGCTTCAGTTCTTCCGAGTCCAGAATGATCGTCACAGGACCGTCATTGAGCAGCTCCACCTTCATATCCGCGCCGAATTCGCCCGTCTGCACGTCGGGAATGCCGTATTCCTCCCGCAGGAGTTTTATATAGTACTCGTAAAGCGCATTGGCACAGTCGGGAGCCGCTGCGCCGGCAAAGCTCGGACGGTTGCCCCTTCGGCAGTCCGCGTAAAGCGTAAACTGTGAAATCACCAGCACCGAACCGCCAATATCGGCAAGCGACAGATTCATCTTGCCGCCGTCGTCGCAGAATATTCTCATTCCTGCCGTCTTCTTGGCAAGGAGCTGCACGTCCTCACGGGTATCGCCTTCCCCTGCCCCGAACAGCACAAGGAAGCCCTGCCCGATCTTGCCTTTTATTTCTCCGTCTATCGTCACTGATGCGTGTGTCACACGCTGAATGACTGCGCGCATACCCGTCATCTCCTCCTATCAAAAATCGGCAGCCCGAATTACCCCAGACCGCCGATCAATTTACTGCTGCTCGTTTTTCAGCTTTTTGTACTGACCCTTGATTGCTTCAAAGCTCTCGCCGCTGATGATGTGCTCTATTCTGCATGCGTCCCTCACAGCGGTTTCAGGCTCCACTCCCAGCAGAATAAAATAATCGGATATCGTGCGATGACGCTCGTACATCTTATCTGCGATCGCAAAGCCCGATTCAGTTAGCGTAATAAATCCGCTCTCGTCCACATTGATATAGCCGTTTTCGCGCAGATTCTTCATGGCGACGCTGACGCTCGGCTTGGAAAAGCTCAGCTCATTTGCAATGTCTATCGAACGAACCGAACCTTTTCTCTCATTGATGATAAGAATCGTTTCAAGGTAATTCTCGGCAGATTCCCTTATATTCATTTTTAAAATACTCCCCTCAATTGAAATAACCTTATTTAATAATTATACACTCAAAAATGCACAATTACAACAATTATCTCACTGCTGAAAAGAAAAAAATATTGAATTTTTCGTGAATTGCTGTAAACTGCTGAAATCACTGCATTAGCGCCTTATTTAAAGAACATATAAAGTCTGCATTGCAGCGTTCCGTTGTAGAGCTTGCGCTGCTTGTCACATTTGCGCCCGAAATACTGCTCAAACTGGTCGTCCGGGGTGATAACGGCGTAGCTCCAGCCGTCTTTGCGAATAAATCTCTCGCCCATTATCTTATATATTTTACGGGCGCTCTCCACGTCCATCAGCCTTTCGCCATATGGCGGATTGCACACCACAACGCCCTTCTCGCCGTCAAGGTCAAAGCCGGCAATATCCCGCTGTTCAAATACAATCCGCTTGGACATGCCCGCTTTGTAGGCGTTCTCGCGTGCCAGTTCTATCACTTCGGGGTTGATGTCGTAGCCGCAGGCGGTAAATTCCGCGTCACGCTTGATAAGATCCTTCGCCCTTGTGCGTTCGCTCTGCCATATTTCCGAGGGAACGACGCGCCATTCCTCCGAGACAAACGACCTGCGAAGTCCGGGGGCGACATTGAGCGCCTTGAGCGCCGACTCGATGAGGATGGTTCCCGAACCGCAGCAGGGGTCAATCACGTGGGAATAGCTGCGAACAAAGGCGACATCCGCCATGGCAGCCGCCAATGTCTCGCGGATTGGCGCAGCCGCTCCGTTGCGGCGATATCCTCGCTTGTGTAGACTTGCGCCGGAGGTGTCGATCATCAGCAGCACATTGTCCTTCATTATGATGAAATTGATTCTGTGAATGGCTCCCGTCTCCTCAAACCAGCTCAGCGAATATTTTTGCGACAGGCGATCAACCACCGCCTTTTTGATGATCTTCTGGCAGTCCGGCACCGAATGGAGCTTGGAACTGAGGGAGCTGCCCTTGACCGGAAAGGCATCGGACTTGCCTATCCAGCGTTCCCACGGCAGCGCCTTTGTCCCTTCAAAAAGCTCGTCAAAGGTGGTCGCCCTGAATCTGCCCATCACAATGCATATGCGCTCGGAGTAGCGGCTGTTCAGATTGGCGCGGACAAGCATTGATTCGTCGCCTTCAAACAGTACTCTGCCATTCTCGGCGGCGACATTTTCCGCTCCCATACGGCGAAGCTCTCCCGCGGCAAGCCCTTCCACACCGAATTGACAGGGGGCAGCCATTAATATTTTACTGCTTATGTTAATCAAAACCTTTCCATCAAAAATCAGACTTTTTTCTCGGGGCAAAGCTCATTCCAGTGGTAGGAGGCGCCGTCAGTGCGAATCATAAGCACACATTCGCGTGCGCCCGGCTTCTTCCTTCTCCACAGGGAACATTCATACACAACAGTGTCACCGCCCTTGTAGGCATAGAGAAATTCGAGCGGTCTGCCCTTCTCGTTGATTTTGCGCATGAGCTTCTCCAAGCTGAATTGCTTGCGTGTGGTCTTGCCGTTCTTCTTCTCAAAAAATACATAGCAGGTCACATTCTCGTCCGGCGTGCCTACAGGAAGATTGAAGTCCACCTGCGCAGCGTCGGTGCGAAGTGCCTTGCCATAGGTGTTGCGCGGATGCTTCTTGCCAATACATATGCCGTCGTCAAAGGTAAATGAAATAACCCTGTCGCCCACCGTCATTCCGGTGGCACGGCAATCGTGCAGGCTGATGAACTTGTCGCTGTTTTCTACAAACTGATACATAAAATTTGCTCCTTTGAAATAATGCTTTAACTGTTTTTATTCTTTAATTCTCACAAACGAACCTTTTGGAATCATTTGTCCGCTGTAGGGTATTTTTACAATCATGGTGGCATGCGGCGCGGCTTCGATGGAATTGCCGTCGCCGTCATACATCTCTGTGATATTCAACAGGAAGGGCTTTGCGTGAGGGGGCATAATATCGAGCGTATCGCCCACGCGGAATTTATTGCGCTGGCTGAGTGTCAGCACACCGCCGCCGCATTCCTCCACCATTCCGGCAACCTTGTACTCGCGGACATATCCGCCGTTTGCAAGCACCTGTCCCGGCTCATCTCCGAGGTAAAAGCCTGTGGAATACTCCCTGTGGCTCACCTTGCGCAGCTCGTCAAGAATAGCTTTATCGGGCTTGTAATCGGGCGACGGCGAAGCGTAATATCCGTCTATCGCCTGTCTGTAGGCATTGGTGACCGCTGCCGTGTAATAGGCTGATTTCGCACGACCCTCTATCTTGAAGGAGGTGATCCCACATTCCACCAGACGCGGAATGTATTCGATCATGCACATATCGCGGGAATTGAGAATGTGTGTGCCGTGATCCTCGAATATCTCGAATTTCTGCCCTTCGCGCTTTTCCTCGGTGAGATAATACTTCCATCGGCAGGGCTGTGCGCAGTCGCCTCGATTGGCGTCGCGTCCGGTCATGTAGCTCGACAGCAGGCATCTGCCCGAAAAAGAAACGCACATCGAGCCGTGGACGAAGGCTTCTATTTCCAGTTCCGGCGGCGTTTTCGCCCGAAGTGCCGCTATCTCATCAAAGCAAAGCTCCCGGGCAAGCACCACGCGGGAAGCGCCCATATTGTAAAATTCGTTTGCCGTGGCGTAATTGGCGACGCCCGCCTGTGTGGATATATGAACATGCACATTCGGCGCGTATTTCTGCGCCAGACGCATCACGCCTATGTCGGCAATGATGAACGCGTCCACTCCCGCACTTGCCGCCTTCTCAAGAAAATCGGGCAGCGCGTCAATTTCATCGTTGCGCGGAATGGTGTTGCAGGTGACGTACACCTTCGCGTTCGCGGCATGCGCCAGTTTGACTCCCTCTGCAAGCTGTTCATGGGTGAAATTATTGGCTCCGGCTCTCATGCCGAATGACGTTCCGGCGAGATACACCGCGTCCGCGCCGTACATCAACGCGCACTTCAGCCGCTCAATATCTCCCGCGGGAGAAAGCAGCTCCACGCGGTTGTTGTTTGACATTGTTTCGGACATATTGCGTTCCCCTTTGTGTCCTTGTTATATAAAACAATCATACCACAAATTCCGCAATAATTCAATAAAGATTTATTCTCCCCACAAAATAATATGAAAAATTCAAAAAAAACTTGATTTTACCAAAGCAGTATGATATAATTCATCTTACGGATATATTTTAATCTGCCGGTGTGGTGGAATTGGCAGACACACGGGACTTAAAATCCCGTGATGGCAACATCGTACCGGTTCAAGCCCGGTCACCGGCACCATATGGCGCACGCTTTGCAATGCAAAGCGGCTAAGAGAATAGTGAATGGTGAATAGTGAATAGTGAATAGTTAGTTTTATTCGTTGATTCACTTCTGCTGTTTACTATTCTTTTTTATATATCATCCGAAAGGAATTTTAAAAATGAAAAAACTCATTTTTATTCTGCTCAAATACGGAATGAGATTTATCTATTTCTTCATGAAGCTGTTGATTCCTGTCAGCGACAAGGCGGTTTTTCTCAGCCGTCAGTCTGACGAGCCTTCGGAAAATTTTCTGCTGCTCGAGCAGGAGCTTCAAAGGGTATCGCCCTCCACCAAGTGCGAATTCTACTGCCGCCTCGGGCTGAAAAGCGAAATGGGGCTATCCTACGCCCTGCTGATGCTGCGTCAGATGAAGGCTCTCGCGGGCGCGAAGCTCTGCATTACCGAGAGCTACTGCATTCCGATCAGCATTCTCCGCCACAAAAAGCAGCTGCGCGTCGTGCAGATATGGCATTCCATGGTGGCGGTAAAGAAATTCGGCTGGCAGACGGTGGACATGCCGGAAGGCACCTCCTCTGACATAGCGCGTATTATGCAGATGCACAACGGCTACGACTTCGTCGCAGTCGGCAGCGAATATATGCGACCGTTCTTTGCCGAGGCGATGAACACGCCGCTTGAAAAGGTACTGCCGCTCGGCACGCCGGTTGCCGACCGACTGCTGCATTCAGCCGACCGGTACGATGAGCTTCGCGAGCGGTTCTATGAAGCATATCCGCAGGCAAAGGGCAAAAAAATCGCAGTCTGGCTGCCCACCATGCGCCGCGATTATCCCATAGACTGCGGCGACATGATAGAGAGCTTCGACTGCGAAAAATATGCGCTCGTTGTAAAGCTCCACCCGCTCGACCGTCAGACCGTCATTACAGGCGGGACAGCGATTGCGGATAAATTATTCACAACCGAGCAGGCGATTGTGTTTGCGGACGCCGTTATATCGGATTATTCCGGCGCCGCCGCCGAAGCCGCTCTGCTTGGCAAGCCGGTCTATTTCTTCGTACCCGACACTGAACGCTATGCCAACGAGTGCGGCATAAATGTCAATCCCCTTACAGTATTCCCCAGCGTCTCTTTTGCAGACCCGAAGGAACTGGCTGACGCGGTGCTGAATGAAAAAGCAACCAATAATGATATATTCCGCGTGCGTGTGCTTCTGTGCGGCGGCTGCGACGGGCATTCCACCCAAAACATCATCAGATTGGCGCTGAATCAATGATCACATAATCCGGTTGAAATTCTCAGCAAGCCATTTTGCCACCGCGTCCTCGTCGTTTGACTCTATCACATCGTCGGCAACCTTCTTTAACGGCTCCACGGCGTTTTCCACCGCGTAGCATTCGTCTGAGACTTCAAACAGAGGCACATCGTTGATGGAATCCCCGAATGAAATAATGCGCTCCATGCCGGTCAGCTTTTTGATGGTGTCGAGGGCGTGCGCCTTGCTGACGCGATAATCCATTATCTCCAGCCAAAAACAGGCGGGACCGTAGATATCCTTTTGCAGCAGGCAATTGAGCGAATCTTCCGCGGTCAGATCAACGCAAAGAGGCGAGAGCAGCTCGTCGGAATCCTCAATGCATGTGACGTAAAAAATCTCTCCGCAAAACAGATCGTCAAAGCTGTCTACCGGCAGCATTCTTTCATCCTCTCTTCGTGAATCGAGATACATCTGCATTCCGACACTCTCGGTTCCTCTCTGCCACAGCACCTTTTCTTCTCCGTCAAGGTATGTGTATACCAAGGGACTCACTCCGAATTTGTCAAGCGTCTCCCTGATCAGCTCTACCTGATGCACGTCAAGCCCCTGTATTTCAATGATTTCACCTGTTCCGGGGCTTTTGATGCAGGCTCCGTTGTAGGTAATGACAGGCAGAGAAAGCTCCAGTCCCTTCGTAACCCTCATGGCGGAATTGAGCGAGCGGGCTGTGGCATATGTAAAATTCAATCCCCTTCGTATAAGAGAATTGAGCGCAGAAACGGTAAATTCGGACAGACGCACATCTGAATGCAGCAGCGTGCCGTCAAGATCTGAAATAACCATTGTATTCAAAAAAAATCACTCCAAGGACTGTTATATAATTATGAAACTCGGAAACACCGAAATTAAAGGCAAGGCTGTTCTCGCGCCGATGGCAGGCGTCACCGACCGCGCCTTCCGTGAATTATGTATGGGCTACGGCGCAGCCTACTGCGTCAGTGAAATGGTCAGCGCCAAAGGACTGATCATGAGCGACCGCAAGACTGCCGAACTGCTTGCCATTTCTGATAACGAGCGCCCGATGGCAATACAGCTCTTCGGCTATGAGCCGGAGGTGTTGGCGCAGGCAGCCCGCATAGCCGCGCAGCAAAATCCGGCAGCCATTGACATCAATATGGGCTGTCCCGCTCCAAAGATCGCAGGCAATCACAGCGGCAGCGCTCTGATGAAGGATCCCGCGCTCTGCGGCAGAATCGTTGAAACAGTCGCAAAAGCCGTGGATATTCCCGTGACGGTAAAAATACGCAAGGGCTGGGACAGCTCCAGCGTCAATGCCGTCGAGGTCGCCAGGGCATGCGAATCGGCAGGCGCACAGATGATAGCCGTACACGGGCGAACCCGTGAGCAGATGTACGCTCCTCCAGCCGACTGGGATATTATCGCCGCCGTCAAAAACGCGGTATCCGTCCCTGTAATAGGCAACGGGGATATCTACTCGGCTAAGGACGCCATGATGATGCTCGAAAAAACAGGCTGCGACCTCGTGATGGTTGGCAGAGGCTCACTGGGCAACCCATGGATCTTCCGCGAAATCAATTCGCAGTACGATCTGGAACGTCCCGTATCGCCGCCCGGCATTTACGAGAGAATGACGGTTATGAACCGCCACATTGAAAAGCTCTGTCTTTACAAAGGCGAGAATGTAGGCATGCGCGAAGCGCGGAAGCATACCGCGTGGTACATGCGCGGCATAAAGGGCGCCGCAAAGCTGAGAGTGATGTGCGGGGAACTTCGCACACTAAGCGACATGAAGGAACTGACGAAGCAGGCTTTGATATCGGCACTGGATTTAAATGAATAAAACAAAATCGCACTGCATGGATTTAACACAATCATAATCTGTGCAGTGCAATTTTCCTTACGGCATCAATTGTCTTCTTTATGCTCGGCTACCTTGACAAATATGAAGGCTCCAACCATTACCACCATAAAAGCGGCTCCGCAGACTATAAAAATCTGGGAATTTTCCGCGGGCTTCATGGTAAAATGTGAATCATCATGCTCTAATTTCTGTATGGAATTGGGATTTACATAGCTGTCATTTTCCGAAACCTGCGATGTCTGATCATTATTGTGCACCAGAGTGGGATCGGTTTTGATAAAGTAATAGATCAATGACACAGCCACAATCATTACAAGCAGGGAAATCGCAGTCATGATGAGAAGACTATGCTTGCTATCGGATTTTTTCTCTTTTTTATCTTCATCAGGAAGATTAATTTCCACGATTTCTGACTTGCTTTCATATTTATCTGCAATAGTTGAAGTGCTCACAAAACATCATACCTTTCCAACATGTCATATCACTTTAGTATTTTAACACACCGCCGGCTTTTTTTCAACCGTGTTTTTAGATAAAAATGAATCATAAATAATGTTAACAAATATCATTTTCAGTCATATCTCAATTGATTTCTGCCGCGATCCGAACTTCGTCGCTCGTTTCTGCCATCAGGATTCATCTGACGCTGCCTCTTTCGGCGCTCCTCCATCAGATATTTTTCCTGATCGGTCATCTCCCGGCGCTGCCTTGGACGTTCTCCTCTGTCGAATTCATCCGAACGGCGGCGCTGTCTCGGGCGCTCGTCCTCTCCGAATTCGTCCGAAGCACGGCGGCGCTGTCTCGGGCGCTCGTCCTCTCCGAATTCATCCGAACGGCGGCGCTGTCTCGGGCGCTCGTCCTCCCCGAATTCATCCGAACGGCGGCGCTGTCTCGGGCGCTCGTCCTCCACGAATTCGTCCGAACGGCGGCGCTGTCTCGGGCGCTCGTCCTCCCCGAATTCGTCCGAAGCACGGCGGCGCTGTCTCGGGCGCTCGTCCTCCCCGAATTCATCCGAACGGCGACGCTGTCTCGGGCGCTCGTCCTCCCCGAATTCGTCCGAACGGCGACGCTGTCTCGGGCGCTCGTCCTCCCCGAATTCGTCCGAACGGCGACGCTGTCTCGGGCGCTCGTCCTCCCCAAATTCATCCGAAGCACGGCGGCGCTGTCTCGGGCGCTCGTCCTCTCCGTATTCATCTGAAGCACGGCGGCGCTGTCTCGGACGCTCGTCCTCCCCGAATTCATCCGAATCACGGCGGCGCTGTCTCGGACGCTCGTCGGAATTGCCGCTGGAGCGGGACAGCATCCGTCTTTTTTCCATGATGAATCGCTCCTCCTCGGTCAGCTCGTCATCATCTGCGTATTCCGATGCGCCAATATCCGAAGTATAGTCAAATTGTTCCTCCTCAGAAGCTCTGCGTGCGTCATAATCGTCTGCCATATCCGTGATATCAAGCCCCTGTTCTTTGGCTTTTGCCATATTGCCAAGATCGCGCAGACGGCTTTTCAGTGAGCTGCCTGTTTTCTTCTTCGGCTTGGGCTCCACAGGCTCTCCGTCGTTGCGTGCGCCCGAACCGAATATGTTCTGATATATTCTCGCGGTGGGAATCTCCACATATTCGCCTGCGTGTGCGAGCAGCTTGTTGAACGCCGTCATTTCCTTTTTGTATTTGAGGAATATCATAATGATCATCGCGTAAAACAGGCACGCTGACAATCTCTCGTATAATCTCAGGCTGAACATCGCGTGCAGAGCAGTGGCATTCCCTCTGGGGATACTCCTGAATATCCACTCCGCGTGATAACGCAGCTTGTCGGTATCCACTAACTTTCCGAGATTGCTCCAGTCAAATTCCGGCTTCCACGCAAAGCTGAGGGCGCTGAAGGAGAGCATTGTTCTTATCGAGGTCACGGTCATGGCAAGAACCGCCGCAACCGAACCGACAGAACCTATGACCGGCTGAAGCTTGAATTCCATGCAGGACATCACCAGATTCACCAGCAGGGCAAAAAACGAACAGAATGTCAAAAGCTCAAGCAGGCTGCCCGAAATACCGAGCATTCTTCCCTCACGAAGCAAAGAGGCAAGGGAATTGAGCAGCAGCATAAACGCCGCCGCCGTAGCTATCAGCAGACTGATCATGCTGAACGCCATTCCCATAGCCTTGATTCTGGCAAAGATTGCCGAGGTCAGAAGTCCCAGCGGCAACATGACGTATGCCACATAGAGCATATTGCTTCGCAATGTACTGCCAAGCGTATTTGCCTCGAGCATGTTCATGCGGAAGGCACAGGCACAGAAAACAGCCGACAGAAGGCCCACCACGAGCACCGATGTCTTGCAGAGAAATCTTCGCACTCCGTCGGACGGCGCTATTATATTGCTGTAGTTGTTCTCCATTTTAAATCACCGTCTCCCATTCTCAACAAAAAACAACGTCATGATATGAGAGCCTGCTGACGTTGTTTTCATTGTCTTATTGAAAAATTATTGCTTATCTTCCGCGTTTTCGGAGGTCTGTCCTTCGTCAGCGGATGTCTCGGGATTCTCGTCGGTCTGACCGTTGTCCGAAGGAACGTCGTCCTTCTTACTTTCAAACAGGGCGTTGATGTCCACAACCTCACCGACATTCTCCTGCTCTTCCTGTGTCTCCTCCGCCGCGTCATAAGAGGTCTCAAAAGCTATCTCGGGAGAGACCTCGGGAGCGTCAGTTTCCGGCAGGGCATCGGCGGCAGCTGTTGCATCGCTACTGTCGGTTTCGGTTTTTTCCTTTTTCTTTTTGCTCTTGGATTTTTTGCCGCTTTTTTCCTTCTTGCCGTCCTTGTCCTTCTTGTCGCTCTTTTTCTTTTTGGAGGATTTTTCGGCTTCCTCCTCGAATTCAATGCGGTAATTCTTGTCACGAATGGCGTTGTCCACCTCGCTGAATACCCTGTCGACCTGATCTATCGCATTCAAAAAGAGGAACCACAGCGCCGCGTAGAATATGGGAGCAATTCCCAGTCTGATGAAATCGCAGAGACCTGAGCTGTAAAAGCCGTCGCCGCCGCCTTTTACCCAGATTTTCGTGATAAAGAACACCAGCGGCATGATAATATTGACTGCCAGTCCGAAGAGAGCCAGCATCTTGAATGAATCGGAATAGCTGCGGCGTATCATATTCTGATTGAGCACCGTAAGTATGAACATTGCCGCAAAGGCGCAGGCGACAAGCCAGCCCAGATAGACAAAATAAAATATCGACATAGCGACGGGATATTTGCCGCTGTGAAGTATTTCGTCCGAGAAGCGATAAAGCACATCGTAAATAAGCATGCCGTAATAAGCCAGCCTGACATATTCCAGATAAATGAGCGGCTTAACTCCGAGTTGCGGCATACTTTCGCCGCAATTCATGAAGTAGACATAGTACGACACCAGCACAAGCCCCAGACAGCATGCAAGATCCATGATAATAAGTCCGTTGGTCAGCGGGTCCATTGCATGACTGCTCTTGCCGACGAGCTTCATCACGTCGCCGAATGCGCCTAACAGTCCGCTTAGTATGATACTGTAAACAAAAAATATTCCGTCGCTCAGGCAGTCATTGATAAATATTCTGCCGTCAAGACCGATCTGTCTGTTGCCCTTCAAAATCAATCATTCCTCAATAATAAATTTTGCATAAGCTGCCGCGCATGAATATACAAATGTATGATAGCACAAAAAGCAGACTCATTCAAGGTTAAAATGCAAATGAGATTAAAAATTTACCGATAATCCACATTTTTTAAACCGTCAGTCCCGCTTCCGTCTGGCAAATGTCTTTTTTGGGGAAGAACGCCTGGCTCGATCGTTGGCAAAGCCCTCTCTGTATGAGGCGTTGTCATCGGGATTTTCGTAACGCCTTCCGCTGCCGAATCCGTCATTCAGATCCCCAAGGTCACCGTCAAATCCGTCACTCATACTTCCAAGGTCATCGTCAAATCCGTCGCTCAAATCACCGAGGTCGTCGTCAAATCCGTCGCTAAGGTCGCCCGATCTGTCCGGCGCGTTGTATTGACCGGAAATCGCCTGATTGTAAACCCTGTCGTATTCCATCTCGGCAGCCTTCCTGCCCGGGTCAACCTTGTGCTCCGACTCAAAGCCGTATCGGGAATTCATGTCAAACGAAAAGGCGTCCATGTCGGTGTAAAACTGCCTGTCGTCATTGATGCCGCGATAGTTGTACGGATCCTCCTCCGGCGGCTTCTCATAAACCCCTATGCGTCTGCGCTGCTGCTCGTTGGTATTGCTGATAGCGTCGATCAGGTCATAAAGCTCACTCTCGGCGGCTCGCACCTCGCCTAAATTTTCGGGAGCCTTTATGTCTCCGGGGCGTATGCGGGTATCGGTGCTTACTGATCGGATATAGCTGCGCATTCGGTCATATTCCTGCTCGGTCTCGCCCGATTTGTTCTGTTCTTCGAGAATTTTTCTGATATCCGAGGCAAGGGTGGGTGTTCCTATGCCGTCCTGTTCCGGCTCATACTCCGGCTCGGGCAGCACGTATACCTTCGGACGAAAGCTGGGCAGCCGCCTGCGGAATTTTGCAAATGCCGCTCCCAAAGCCGCAAACAATCCGTCCGTACTGCCTTCTGAATGCGGTACATCGGCATCCGACTGTGCGTTTTCCGGATTGATTGCATCAAAATCGTCAAAGCCGTAACGCTCGCTATTGTCTTCGGGGTAGGAATCATTTTCCGATATGCTGTCATATTCGTTTTGTGAAAAATCATAATTATCACGATTGCCGGAATATATATGATCGGAATTATCACGATAACCCGCGTCGTCGGGATAGCCGCTGTATCTGTAGCCGTCGCTGCCGAAGTCATTCTGCTGCTCATATTCCCGCTCAGCAGAATCGGTCGGAGGATTGTCCTCCGGTTCATCGTTCCGGAATTGCCCGAACGTATTATCCTGCGTCTGCGGCATTTCTTCCGACAAGGGCGCAAAGCCTTCGTCAACCGCGCTGTCATATTCATTGGCAAAGGAAGCGTCCGGTCCGTCCACAGCGGTGCTTCGCGCGGGCTTTCCGTTGCCGGTAAAGCGGTCGGAAATCGCCTTGAAGAGTGCTCCAAAGCCTGCTTTAAGATCCGCCTTTTCGCGGTCGGAGCGTTGTTTTTCCGGCGCATTGTCATGCGCCGGCATGGAATATTCAGCGGGCAATGGCACATCGTCGCCATTCTGGGGCATTTCCTGCGGAAAACCGCTGTTTAAGCGATCACGATCGTCAAAGCCGTCACTCATGCCTCCAAGGTCGTCGTCAAAACCGCCGCCAAAATCGTCATTAAAGCCGTCGTCCAAACCGTCGTCGAATCCATCGTTAAAGCCGTCGTTCAGCGCCGCACTTTCGCTATTTCCTTTTCGGAATTTCTTAAAATCCGGCAAGCCCATCTTCCTTTCCCAAAAACACTCGTAATAATTATGATACCACATTCATAGATATAAGTAAATCGGTTTTGCATAAAAAATTTTAAAATAATTGAGCGCTAAGGACGTGACAGCCATGATGAATTATATTTTTGCCGCCATGCTGCTGATTGCCTCTGCATGGGGCATTTTCTCAGGAAACGGCGGGGAGGTATCGTCCGCCATACTGCAAAGCGGCATCAGCACCGCTGAGCTGATGATGAAGGTTGCCGGAGGCATGGTGCTGTGGAGCGGCATAATGGCGATTGCCGAAAAATCGGGACTCACCGATATGATTGCCAAAATAATCCGTCCGCTGCTGCGGCTGATCATGCCGGAGCTGGAAAAAGGCAGTGACGCAGAAAAATACGTCTGCATGAACATTTCGGCAAATATTCTGGGACTGGGCAACGCAGCCACGCCTCCCGGATTAAAGGCAATGCGTGCAATGGCAAAGCAAAACCGCATATCGGACGGGAAGCCGAGCAATGAGATGGTAACATTCGCCGTTCTCAACACCGCCTCGGTGCAGCTCATTCCCGCAACCGTCATGACCCTGCGCAGCGCCGCCGACTCGTCCGACCCGGGAGGAATACTGCCCTGTGTCTGGATTTCCTCCGTCTGTGCGCTGACGGCAGGTCTTCTGATGTGCAGGGCATTGCAGACTGCCCCCAAAGGGGAATGCGATAATGGGTAATTACATTGTACTCTTCACTGTCTCCGGAATCATCATTTTCGGGCTGATAAAAAAAGTAAAAATATTCGACGCGTTTCTTGAGGGTGCAAAAGACGGACTGCACACCGCTGCGGGCATCATTCCCGCTCTTACCGCGCTGACACTCTGCGTCTCGGCGCTGCGTGCTTCGGGCGCTGTGGAAGCCCTCGGACAGCTTACCGCTCCGCTCATAGGAATGGCGCACATTCCGCCCGAAACCCTGCCGCTCATGCTGATACGTCCGATATCCGGCAGCGGTGCGCTGGCTGTGCTGCAAGGCATCTTTGCCTCCTGCGGTCCCGACAGCATCGCCGGAAATGTCGCCTCGGTGATGATGGGTTCCACCGAGACCACCTTTTACACCATCACGGTCTACTTTGGCAGCGTGGGAGTCAAAAAGACGGGATGTACCATTCCCGCCGCACTGACAGCCGACCTCACCGGCATGATAATTGCCGCGCTGACGGTCAATTTATTAATGTGAAGTGTGAAATGTGGAGTTGTAAAATGTCAAAAAACGCCGGAAAAAGGGGTGACCTCTCCAGCGTTTTTATCATCTGTATTACTGTTTTGGGAATGTTGCACTATCCTATGAACGGAATCAGAGCATTAACCAATCTTCACCGTTGCAGTGGCGGAATTGACCGTATTGCCTGCGCTGTCGGTGATCTTGCAGTAGATCTGAATGCCGTTCCATGTGGCGTTGGGAGTGACTGTCTCGGTGCGTCCGATACGTCCCTTCCACTCGCTGAATGATTTCTGTCCCTTCTTCTTGAAATACCACTGGTACTTCAATCTGCTACCGCTGGCTTTCACAGAGAAGGTGACCGATTCACCGAGCTTAACGCTTTGGCTCTTGGGCTGGGAGGTGATTTCTATAGCGGGTTTGACGGTGACAGTCGCTTTGTCGGAGGCAACAGAATTGCCTTTGCTGTCGGTAATCTTGCAGTAAATCTGAATGCCGTCCCATGTGGCGTTGGGGGTGACTGTCTCGGTGCGTCCGATACGACCCTTCCACTCGCTGAATGAAGTCTGACCCTTCTTCTTGAAATACCACTGGTACTTCAATCCGCTGCCGCTGGCTTTCACGGAGAAGGTGACCGATTCACCGAGCCTGATGCTCTGGCTCTTGGGCTGGGCGGTGATATTGACAGACAGACAATTGAGATTCAGCGTATTTCCTACGGTAAGGGGAAATCTCGCTGTTTCCCAGTCGGCAGAAGACCCTGCATAATTGACGGTTTCTATTGTATTGCGTCTGCCGCCAAAACCGTCGCCGTCAGGTCCTAAATCAAAATACACATAAAAGGCTTCTTTATCAACCAGCGGATACAAAGTATAGATATTCAGTGTTTTTAATCCCCTACAGTCCGAAAAGGCACAACGCTCTATTTGTTTAACGGACGCGGGTATGGTGACTTCTGTCAAACCGCTGCAATCGTAAAAAGCATACTCTGAAATATCTGTCACGGTGTTGGGAATCATTACCTTGCCTCTTTTACCCTGAGGGCACACCAGTAATATTGTCTTGCTCTTATTATACAGCATACCGTCCACAGAGGAATACTTAGTGTTGCCGCTGGCGACATTGATTTTTTCCAGTTTAACGCAGCCTGAGAATACATATTCATCAATGCTCGTCACAGAATCCGGTATCGTTACGCTTTTCAGACCGGTGCAGTCTTCAAATGCCAATTCCCCAATGCCAGTGACGGTATCGGGGATTACCACATCTCCGCCGCTGCCTTTATACTCGGTCAGCACGCCGTTCTTGATGATAAAATCACTTGCCGCCTGCATATGACTTGTCCCGACAGCCTTGGAAGCGCTGCTGCTCGCCGCGAGCGCTGTGCCGCCCGCTGAGAGGAAAAATGCCGCGGTCAATCCGACCGCAAGAATCTTCTTGATCATTTTTTTGATCAACCCTTTCGTAAAAATATTATACTGCCGTTTGACGGCAATGAACTTACCCGTTCATTTATATAACGTTCCAAGATGGAAAAAAGTTTCATTACTATTTTAAAAAAAGCATTAAAACAGCCGAAGTTTGTACAAACGCACAGACTTCGGCTATATGAATTGTTGATATTCACAATAATATTTTTCTTGTTTATTCCTGCTGATCCGTTATCTCATATTTAAGCAGATTGTCCACCGGCATGTATTTCCTGCCGCATATCGCGTAAACTCTGCCGCATATGCCGCATTTAACCAGAGGAAGATACACTTCCTCCCCCGAATCTCCGAGATGCTTTATCGAAATCCCGCGCGCTGCAAGATGTTCCTTGCAGCATTCCGGCAGCCGTTCCCGTCTCAGAAAGGTGCGGTGAATGGCATATCCGCTGCCCGATGGGGAAAAAAATTCACTCAGACTGCTCATTTTCTTTTACCATACCCGCAAGCTCGGTATATAGGGCATAAAGCTCGGTATTCTCAAACCCCGAAACGCCCTGCGGCAGCTCCTCCGAAAAAATCCTTACAGAGCGAAAGGGGAGCTTTACGGTCATTATGTAGCCGTTTCCAATGGCGTCATTGGTGAGCGTATCGCGGGTGTAGCTGACGTTCCTGACGTCCTTGCTGTCGAATATCACGCTTCGCCCGCCGAAGGTGAGCCGCACTCTGCCGCTCTCGGCAAATTCAGCTTTTCCCTCCTGTCCGGCTGCCGCGGACCTGCGGCGGGACATGTACACCACTCCGCAGACCAGAAAGGCAATCGGCACAGCTACCGTGATAAAAATGCTGTCGCCGTAGGTTCGGGCAATCGCCGACGAAATCAGCCAGCCCGCCAGAAAGAGCAGTATGCATATGACAATGCCGATAATCTCGCTGTCCTTGTTTTTGCATTTGAAGGTGATTCTTTTCAAATTATCATTCCTCCGGCGGCTGTTCCTCGGTCTTGGAGACATTCAGCTCCTTCGAGGTCTTGCGAATCACGCTGAGCGGTATCTCAAATTCGCCCATCGACTGCGTTGTCACCTTGACGTTTGCCTGCTTTCTGCCGCCCTTCGTGCGCAGATAGAAGGCAGCGCCGCCGCCGATGAGCGGAATCACATCAGGGCCCATCACTTCGAGTGCGCCGTCGCAGGTGACGCTGAGACAGTCGTTGAAGTAGCTGATGCGGTTGTCGTTGGAATCAACCGCTACTATCTCTATTCTGGCAACGTCGTAGGTCTCGCCGTGAACCAGCTTGCTGCTGCTGACATTGACCTTGAATTTGGTCTTGGTCACGGGCGCTTTCACAACCGTCGCGGCAACCTGCCCGTTGATAACGCCCTCAAATCTGAATTCCGTTCTGACCGAACGCGTCACGGCATATTCTCTGTAGAGCCGGACAACCTCTTCCTCAGAGATCTTCTGATTCTTGGAGGAGAAGAGCGACATAAAGCCCTCCTTGACGGGCTGCTGTGCGCCGTCGTCGCTCAGTTCGCTGATGGCTCGGCGGACATCCTGCGCCTTTTTATTGTCCAAGCCCTCTTTGCTCTGGAGCTTGTCGCCGATCAGATCGTCAATGAGAATCGGCGGGTGAGGCATATGGGGATATCTTCTGCGGTCGGGAAAGAATTCCGCCACAAGCTCGTTGTTTTTATAAAGGCGCACACTGTCGCAGTTGGTGAAGGCATAGACATTGCCTATCACGCCGAAGCGGTGCTCCCCCGGCATCATGGAAGAGGAAATCTCCAGCACGGTACGGGAGTTGCTCTGGCTGGAATACACTGCCGCGGCAAGCTTCGGGATTCTGTTGAGGTCGCATATGCCGAAGCTGCACACGCCGTCATTGCCGCCGAAGCTGACGTGCGTGTTGTAATCGCAGAGGACCCAGCCGAAGGTGCCGATGACGCCCTTGCTGCCGTAAGCCGCGTCGAGCATGCGTGCGTGGCTGAGAGCCTGTTCCAGAAGCTCGCGTTCGCTGCCGAAACTCCGTGCGGGATAGAGCGAACCGGTGTGTTCGGTTATCATTACGGGAGAATTGCCGGGTGAAATGGCTGCCGTATCATAGACAAAGCTGTCGCTGAGACTGCGCTTTTCGCAGTCATTGTAGGCGTAGACCTCTTCAAGAGACTCGCCGCCTTTGAAGGATCTCACGCCGTAAAGCGGTCTTGAATTGTCCAGCGATTTGATCAGGTCACAGACCTTTCGTGTGAGCAGCGGAATATCCTTGCTGTCGTCTGTACGCGTACCCCACATGACAATGCTGGGAGCGTTTCTGTGCTCGGTCACGGTTTCACGCACATTTTGAGTCAGCGTCTCGAACCAGTCGCCGCCCTTGGCGTATTGATAGCCCGGCATATCCCAGATGATCATAAGACCTATCTCGCTGCAACGCTCGACAAAGTACCGGCTCTGCGGATAACGGGCGCACCGGACGGCATTGAAGCCAAGCGACTTGATGAGATCGGCGTCGGCACGCTGTGCGGAGGCAGGCATTGCGAAGCCCTCATAGGCGTAATTCTGCATGCGGTTAATGCCGATGAGCTTCACACGCTTGCCGTTGAGATAGAATCCCTGCGGATCGACCCTGACCTGACGGAAGCCAATGGTGTAATCCAGCTCGTCGCCGCTCGAGAGGGACACCTTCAAGGTGTAGAGCTTCGGATTTTCGGGGGTCCACGGTATGACATCGGCGGAGACCGTCCACGAAACATGATAATTCGGCTGCTCGGCGCGGTACTGGCAGACTCCGAGGCGCTGCGTGCCGTCATAAAGCGCGAAGGTCAGCTTGCGTTCGCCTTCGCCGCCGATTTCTCCGGTGATGTCCAGCTTCCAGCCCTTTTCGGTCAGCATGGGGTTGATAAACGTGTCCTTGATATAGAGCTGGGGAACGCCCTCAATCCAGACGTCGCGGTAAATACCGCCGTAGCTCAGAAAGTCAACCGGCGCTCCGTATGGCGGAGTGTCAGCGCGTTCGGTAGAATCCACGATGACGGTGAGCTTATTCTCGCTGTCGGTCAGCAGATCGGTTATATCCTCGCTGAAGCCCGTGAATCCGCCCTTGTGGGCAAATGCCGCCTTTTCGTTGACAAATACGGCAGCGCAGCTCATAACGCCGTCAAAGTGGAGAATAATCCTCTTGCCCTCCATCTCGTCCGGAATAACAAAGAGCTTGCTGTACTGCACGATCTTGCTCTCGTCCTCACCCGTGAAATAGCTGTATTTGGATGTGCCGCTGTTGTGAGGCACGTCCACCGGGCGAATGGAAGTGTCAAAATTTTCATTCTTGCTCTTTTTCGGGGAATAATCAGGGGTATATCTCCACCCGTAGTTCAATCCTGTCTTGAATCTTAGCATAATATCCTCCCTATCATAAAAGTAACAGACTACACAAAAAACGCCGATATTCCCGCCCGAATGAGCACGAGTCTGTCGGCGTTCCCGTAACGATTATTTTACGCAGTACTGCTCCATATAGGCTTCCATTTTAGCCTTCATCTCATCGTCAATGTACACCTTGCCGTCCACGGGATTGTTGTGGAGAATATCAATGATTTCCTTTACCGTGACGATAGGATATGTGACAATACCGAATTCCTCATAGACTTCCTGAATAGCGGTCTTTTCTCCCTTGCCCTTTTCCATGCGGTCCACCGAAATGACCATTCCTGCAATTTCTATGTCAGCCGCGGCTTTGAGCACGGGCAGCGTCTCGCGGATTGCCGTACCTGCCGTGATGACGTCCTCCACGATAAGCACGCGGTCGCCGTCCCTGAGCTTGTAGCCCACCATGGAACCGCCTTCGCCGTGATCCTTGACCTCTTTGCGGTTGAAGCAGTAGTTGATATCGCGGTCAAAAAGATTGTTCATGGAAATGCCAGCCGCCACGGCAAGCGGAATTCCCTTGTATGCCGGACCGAAAAGCGCGTCAATTCTTCCCTCGACATGCTCCTGAATATTGCGTGCGTAATATTCGCCCAGCTTGGCAGCCTGTGCGCCTGTCTTGTAATTGCCTGTATTGACGAAATACGGGGTCTTTCTGCCGCTCTTGGTAGTGAAGTCGCCGAAAAGCAGAACGCCGGAACGCACCATAAATTTAACAAAATCCTCTTTATATGACATTTTAAATATACCTCCGATGGTAAAAATTTATATACTTAATTATTATAACATCAAAGGCGCTTTATTGCAAGTATAATTTGTAAAAGAAAAAACAGGCGGTCCAACAGCCCCGACAAAAATATTTTTTTACAATCGCCGGTATAAAAAATATTGCTTTGGACAGCTTGCCGTTGTATAATAATAGCAACAACTTTGACATTGAGGAATGAAGCATATGAAGGACGGATTTATCAAGACAGCGGCAGGCGTGCCGGAAATCGCTCTGGGCGACTGCTCCGCCAACGCCGAAAGAATCATATCAATGGCGCGCGACATGAGCGACAAAGGGGTTAAGCTGGCGGTATTCACCGAGCTGGGAATTACCGGCTACACCCTTGAGGACTTGTTTTTACAGCAGACGCTTCTGAACGCTGCGGAAAATGCGCTTGTACGCATAATCAAAGAAACCGCGCAACTCGATATGCTGATCGCCGTCGGCGTTCCCGTGCCGGTGGGGTGCTCGCTCTACAACTGCGCGGCTTTCATCAACAAGGGAAAGCTCCTGGGACTTGTTCCCAAAACCCACATTCCCACCTACTCGGAATTTTACGAGGGCAGACGTTTTTCCGCTTCGCCGGAGAAGGGATTTTTCATCGAATACGCGGGACAAAGGGTTTACCTCGGACAGGGATTCTTCCGCTGCGCCGAGCTGCCGGAACTGATAGTCGGCGCGGAAATCTGCGAGGACGCGTGGGTGCCTTCTCCCCCTTCTGTCGGGCTTGCACAGGCGGGCGCCAATGTGATATGCAACCTTTCCTGCTCCAATGAGCTGATCGGCAAGTCGGAATACCGCCGTTCCATCATCAAGGGGCTTTCCGGAAGTCTGGTCTGCGCATATGTCTATTGCAGTGCGGGCGACGGGGAATCCACCACCGACCTTGTATTTTCGGGACACTGCATGATATGCGAGAACGCCTCCATGCTCGCCCGACAGCGCTGGAACACAGGCAGCTTTGTCTCCGCCGACATAGACATCCAGCGCATAAACGCAGACCGCCGCAGAATGTCCACCTTCACAGCCGTTCCGTCTGAAAAGTATCCATTCATCGCGGAATTCAGTCTTGCTGTCACCGAGACAGCGCTGGAACGCAGGTTTTCCCCAACGCCCTTCGTTCCGTCGGACAAAGCCAATCTTGAAGAGCGATGCCGCGAAATCATCCACATTCAGAGCGCCGGATTGCAGCGCCGTTTAAAGGGGGCGCACGCGGATCACGCCGTTATCGGGCTTTCCGGAGGTCTGGATTCCACCCTTGCCTGCCTCGTCACGGCGGACGCCTTCAAAAGCCTCGGTCTGCCGCCCGAAAACATCATCGCCCTGACAATGCCCTGCTTCGGCACCACCTCCCGCACCAAATCCAACGCCCAGAAGATGGCGGAGGCGATCGGCACTTCCTTCAAGGAAGTGGATATTCACGCCGCCGTGCAGCAGCATTTTTCCGACATAGGACACGACGGCGTAACCACCGACGTGACATACGAAAATTCACAGGCGCGCATGAGGACGCTGATTCTGATGAACACCGCCAACAAATGCGGCGGTCTGGTCGTCGGCACCGGCGACCTCTCGGAGCTGGCTCTCGGCTGGGCAACCTACAACGGCGACCACATGTCGATGTACGGCGTCAACGCGGGCGTTCCCAAGACGCTTGTGCGCTACCTTGTGGGCTACTTCGCGTCGGTTTCGGATGAGCCGCTCCAATCGGTGCTTTACGACGTGCTTGATACCCCCGTAAGTCCCGAACTTCTTCCCCCCGAGGAGAACGGCGACATCGCCCAGCGCACCGAGGATATTGTCGGTCCCTACGAGCTGCACGATTTCTTTATGTATTATATGATGCGCTGCGGCTTTGCTCCCCACAAAATTTACCGCATAGCCCTTCCGACATTCGAGGAAAAATATTCCCCTGCAATCATCAAAAAGTGGCTGGTGAATTTCGTGCGCCGCTTCTTTACCCAGCAATTCAAGCGCAGCTGTCTGCCCGACGGTCCCAAGGTGGGCAGCGTGGCGATTTCGCCCAGAGGCGACTGGCGCATGCCTTCCGACGCGCTGTATGCCGAATGGCTGCGGGACGCGGAGAGCGTGTGAGGCTTTTCCAAAGCGTAAAATGAAATTTGAAAAAATTGAAAATAATGCAATAATACCGCCGTTTCGGGCAAAAATAATCTATATTATATTGACAAATTCGGCGCTTTGTGATACAATATCCTGCGGGAATAAAGTCCTCCCGTGGGAACTCCGGAACGCTCGTCAAGCCCGCTCCGTTCATGTTTATGGCGCGTAATGAAAGGAAGCTGATGACTCCTGCGAAACACTATGGCAGAAGCTGTCGGCTTCTTGTGTAAATCCGGAAAAACCACAGCGGATTACCGACTCAAAAACTTTACTAAGGAGGAAGACTTTTATGGTCTATTCAAAAGAAGTAACAGAAATGTGTCCTGTCCATCAGGGCGTACACCATGGCGCTGCTCCCATTCCCGAAGAGGCAAAGTGGGTCAAGGCACGCGACGTCAAGGACATCTCGGGTTACACACACGGCATCGGCTGGTGCGCACCTCAGCAGGGCTGCTGCAAGCTCTCGCTCAACGTTAAGGAGGGCATCATTCAGGAAGCTCTCGTTGAGACAGTCGGCTGCTCCGGCATGACGCATTCCGCAGCTATGGCAGCGGAGATCCTTCCCGGTCTCACCGTTATGGAAGCTCTCAACACCGACTTGGTGTGCGACGCTATCAACACCGCTATGAGAGAGCTTTTCCTCCAGATCGTTTACGGTCGCACACAGAGCGCGTTCTCTGAGGACGGTCTTCAGATCGGCGCAGGTTTGGAAGACCTCGGCAAAGGTGCCAGATCCATGGTCGCCACCACATACGGCACACTCTCCAAGGGTCCCCGTTACCTCGAACTGACAGACGGCTACATCACCGACCTCGCACTCGACGAGGACGACGAGATCATCGGCTACAAATATGTCAACTTTGGCAAGATGATGGACTTCATCAAGGCTGGCGACGACGCAAACACCGCCATCAAGAAGGCTTCCGGTCAGTACGGTCGTGTGGCTGACGCCGTCAGATTCATCGATCCGAGAAAAGAATAATCCGAGGAGGTAATGTATAATGGTCACATTTGAATCATACGACAGAAGAGAAAAACAGATTCTTGCAAAGCTCGCAGAGTACGGCATCGGCTCTATCGAAGAGGCTGAGCAGATCACCAAGGACGCAGGTCTCGACGTTTATCACATGATCGAGAACATTCAGCCCATCTGCTTTGAGAACGCAAAGTGGGCTTACACCGTCGGCGCTGCCATCGCCATCAAGAAGAACTGCCGCAAGGCTTCCGACGCCGCCGCAGCTATCGGCGAAGGTCTCCAGTCCTTCTGCATTCCCGGCTCCGTCGCAGATCGCCGCAAGGTCGGTCTCGGTCACGGCAACCTCGGCAAGATGCTGCTCGAAGAGGACACCGAGTGCTTCGCGTTCCTCGCAGGTCACGAGTCCTTCGCGGCTGCTGAAGGCGCTATCGGTATTGCCGACAAGGCAAACAAGGTTCGTCAGAAGCCCCTCCGCGTTATCCTCAACGGTCTGGGCAAGGACGCCGCACAGATCATCTCCAGAATCAACGGCTTCACCTATGTGGAGACGGAATACGATTATCACACCGGCGAGCTGAAGGAAGTTTACCGCAAGTGCTACTCCAAGGATCCCGCAAGCCCCAGAGCAAAGGTCAACTGCTACGGCGCTAACGACGTGCAGGAAGGCGTTGCCATCATGTGGAAGGAGAACGTGGACGTTTCCATCACCGGTAACTCCACCAACCCGACCAGATTCCAGCATCCTGTTGCAGGCACCTACAAGAAGGAGCGCATCGAGGCTGGCAAGAAGTACTTCTCCGTCGCTTCCGGCGGCGGCACAGGCCGTACACTCCATCCCGACAACATGGCAGCCGGTCCTGCTTCCTACGGCATGACCGATACACTGGGCAGAATGCATTCCGACGCTCAGTTCGCAGGCTCCTCCTCCGTTCCGGCTCACGTTGAGATGATGGGTCTGATCGGCGCAGGCAACAACCCGATGGTCGGTATGACGGTCTCCGTAGCCGTTTCCATCGAAGAGGCTGCAAAGGCTGGCAAGTTCTAAGATTCTATATCTTTCCCACCTATTATAATTGAATATTTTTACAGGCGTCAGGTCGCCGTGCAGAACGTAGACCTGACGCCTATTTTTGTTTTTTATCAGGAGATGCAAATAGAGCGATGACGATCTGAAACCGTATTAGGTAATAAAAACTCCCGACCGCGTTTTGTGATGATTTCCAAACACGTCCGGGGATGTATTATTGCAAGCTATCCGTTCAGTTTTTTCAGCAAATCCGAGATCTCCGCCAATGTGCATGTGGTTTCATCGAGCTTTTTTGCTACGTCCGACAAATCCCTGAAATTATTACGGGTTACCCCCAACAGGTAGTCTGTGGTAACATTAAAAAACTCGGCTAATTTTATGATGGCATAACTGTCAGGATTGGTCTTGCCTGATTCATAATTTGACAATGTCTTTTGAGAAATACCCGTTGCTGCCGCTAATTCGGATTGTTTAAGATCAGCGTCCTCGCGCAAATCTCTTATTCTGTTCATTTGCACCACCCTCTTTATAATAATACTATACTAAAATCTTTCTAAAAACTCTTGACAAAGTAATAATTTGCAATTATAATGAAATCAAAGTAAAATATTACTTATAAATGCAGAAATAGTAATAATAAACATCAAGAGTGATTTGCCATATATCTTTAAACGAAAAATAACTTGCGTATTGGCTCAAGGGACTTAGCGGTGTTTTACATTAGGTTAAAAGTCACTTTCCAACGCTGTCAAAAAGCCCCTGCATATATGCCCTCACCTTTTCCTGATTCGGCAAAGAAAGCGCTTTAAAATCACTGATAAATTTTCTGTCCTGTTCGTCGAGCGAATGGTAAATGACATTGTGCGGCTGCTCGGACAAGCCCAGAATATAGTCGCAGCTCACACCGAAAATTTCCGACAGCTTTATAAGCGACTGCACACTGGGATAATGCTTGCCGTTTTCATAAGCGCTGACGGTTTCCTGACTGACGCCTAATTCAATACTTAATCTGACTTGTGACATTCCGCGTTCCTCACGCAGCTGCTTAATTCTGTTCATGCACAATCACCAAAAAACATTATACAAGTTCTACTTGTAATTATTAGAGGTATGCGCTATATTTATTACAGGTTTAACCTGTAATAAAAGAATACCAGAATCAGAAAAACGGAGGAATTAACATTGGCAAACACATGCCCGTTCTTGAAAGAAGAATGTTACGAAAGATATTATTGTCAATTCAAAGAAGATTATATCAATACAGACCACTACAATTCCTACTGTCGTGGTCTCTGCGTTCCAGATTATCTAAAGTGTTCAATATATGAGTCATTTGAGTCTGCAAATTTATACGTTGGATATACGATGTGTCTTGATAATTCGGAACCGGAAAGACACGCCGACTGAGCATAATCATTATCAGTTTTTTATTTCAATCATCAAGCTCCGCTTTGACACGTTTGCCAAAACGGAGCTTGTTTTATTTATTCATCATATGCAAACGGAACCCGCTGATCGCTCTCGCCGATGAATTCCTGCGTTGCGTTCGCCAATGCCCTTGCAATCGCGTCGAAATTGTTCAAAATCCACGCCGCGTCGTCGGGATTGTCGTGGTAAGCCACTTCTACCAGCACGGCGGGATAATTCGGGCGAAGCACTTCTCCGAGAAAGTCTGTCGGGCGTACGTCCACCAGCTGCGGTTCGGGATAGATCTTGCGGAATTCGTCGGCGATCAAATCTGCCGCTCGTTTGCTCTCAGGGTTGGCAGGGTTGTAATAAACGTCCGTTCCCCGAAGCATTCCGGCGAACTGCTCGGGTGCGGCATTGGAATGCAGCGCGAGGTAGAAATCATAAGGTCCTGTGGAATTCGCCTGCTGAATGGACGTGCGGGCGGTCATCTGGGGCGTGTTGCGTGTGTAGTCGATACCGAGCCGGTCGAGATAAGGCACAAGCGCGTCGGCAAGGCGGTTCATGTTCTGCTCCTCGGTGCCAAGATTGTTGACGTATTCATTGTATTCCTGCGTTGACGGGCTGAGATAAATTCTTGCCATGTTTATGATACCTCCATATATGTTGATAATATGTGCCGTTATCATTTTATGCATGCAATTAACAAAATGACAATCAGAAATATCAGAACTTGTTAAAAGCCCCATAATTTGTAAAATAATCATAAAATTAAGACAAACAGGCGCTTTTCCCCTTGAAATATCGCGGGAAATATAGTAAAATAATTCATAGATATGCGGCAATGCGGCAGGCGCGGATATTTACGCGGGTTGCGTAAAGCGGCATTATCCAAAATTTTGTAATCCATGCCCCCGGCAGTGACCGTCGGCATTGACACGAAAGGATGTATTACCCATGAGTTCTCTTCTTAACAAAAAGAGCGTCGACGACATCGACGTAAAAGGCAAGAAAGTTCTGGTTCGCTGCGACTTTAACGTACCGCTCAAGAACGGCGTTATCACCGACACCAACCGTCTGACCGCTGCTCTGCCCACCATCAAAAAGCTGGTTGCCGACGGCGGCAAGGTCATTCTCTGCTCCCACCTCGGCAAGCCGAAAGGTGAGCCCAAGCCTGAGCTTTCCCTCGCTCCCGTAGCCGCAAAACTCACTGAGCTTCTCGGTCAGGAAGTCAAGTTCGCTGCTGACAATGAGGTCGTTGGTCCCAACGCCAAGGCAGCTGTTGAGGCTATGAAGGACGGCGATATCATCCTTCTCGAAAATACCCGCTACAGAAAAGAAGAAACCAAAAACGGCGAAGAGTTCTCCAAGGAGCTCGCTTCTCTCTGTGACGTATTCGTAAACGACGCATTCGGCACCGCTCACAGAGCACACTGCTCCAACGTCGGCGTTGCAAGCATCGTTGACACCGCTGTTGTCGGCTACCTCATCCAGAAGGAAATCCAGTTCCTCGGCAACGCTGTTGAGAATCCTGTCCGTCCCTTCGTTGCTATTCTCGGCGGCGCAAAGGTCGCTGACAAGCTCAACGTCATCTCCAACCTGCTCGAGAAGTGCGACACGCTCATTATCGGCGGCGGTATGGCATACACCTTCCTCAAGGCACAGGGCAAGGAAGTCGGCAAGTCTCTTGTAGACGACAGCAAGATCGACTACTGCAAGGAAATGATGGAAAAGGCTGAGAAGCTCGGCAAGAAGCTCCTCCTCCCCATTGACACCACCATCACCAAGGACTTCCCGGATCCGATCGACGCTCCTATCGAAGTAACGGTTGTCGACACCATTCCCGCTGACATGCAGGGTCTCGACATCGGCACCAAGACCGCAGAGCTTTACACAGACGCTGTCAAGTCCGCTAAGACCGTCGTTTGGAACGGTCCGATGGGCGTGTTTGAGAATCCGATTCTCGCAAAGGGTACTATTGCTGTAGCAAAGGCTCTCGCTGAGACCGAAGCAACCACCATCATCGGCGGCGGCGACTCCGCTGCGGCTGTCAACAATCTCGGCTTCGGCGACAAGATGTCCCACATCTCCACCGGCGGCGGCGCTTCCCTTGAATTCCTCGAGGGCAAAGAGCTTCCCGGTATCGCATGCCTCAACGAGAAATAATTTTCTGCAATGTGAAGTGTCAAATGTGAAATGTGAAGTTATGCTAATCGTAACTTCCACGTTTCACAGATACCAGTTAGTACAAATGTCTGTGATATCCAAGTGAGTCAGTATTCACCGAATCAGTTATTATCACAACAACTTCACACTTCACCTTTCAAATTTCACACTCTAAAAAAGGCGGGGCTGATTCCGTGCAGGCTTTGGACTGCTTTTCCGGAGTCCGCTCCGTATTGCTTTTTGGCGCTTTTACAGACACAATTCCAATCAATCAATGAAAGGTATGACAAAAATATGAACAAGACACTTCGCAAGGCTGTTATCGCCGGCAACTGGAAGATGAATAAGACCCCCGCAGAGACCACCGTGCTTATCAACGAGATCGCTCCTCTGGTAAAGGACGCGGACTGTGACGTTCTCGTATGCGTTCCTTACGTTGACCTCCAGAACGCTCTCGAGGCAACCAAGGACACCAACATCAAGGTCGGCGCTGAGAACTGCCATTGGGCAAAGAGCGGCGCATTCACCGCTGAAGTCAGCGCGGAAATGCTCACCTCTATGGGCGTACAGTACGTCATCATCGGTCACAGCGAGCGCAGACAGTACTTCGGCGAGACCGACGCTACCGTTAACGCAAGAACCAGAGCCGCTCTGGACGCAGGCATGACCGCCATCGTCTGCGTCGGCGAGACTCTCGACCAGCGTGAAGCAGGCGTGACAGAGTCCCTTGTCCGCGAGCAGACCACAAAGGCTCTTGAAGGCGTAAGCGCAGAAGAGCTTGACAGAATCATCATCGCATATGAGCCTGTATGGGCTATCGGCACAGGCAAGACCGCAACCGCTGCTCAGGCAAACGAGGTCTGCAAGATCATCCGCGACCTCATCGGCGAGCTTTACAGCGCAGAGGCAGCAGACAAGATGGTCATTCAGTACGGCGGTTCCATGAACGACGGCAACGCAGTCGAGCTGCTTGACCAGCCCGATGTTGACGGCGGTCTGATCGGCGGCGCATCCCTCGTTGCCACCAAGTTTGCAGCCATCGTCGCAGCAGCCAGCAGATAATTGATCCTGATACGCAGGCGTTTTCCGTCTATTGAATAAAAAGATAAACGGGAAACGTCTGTTTGTGTATAACGCAATTAGGCACAACTTACCTGAACACGAAACAACAACCGAAAGGAACACAAATTATTATGAAAAAACCCCTTGTTCTTTGCATAATGGATGGCTACGGCATCAAGGATCCCTACGGCAACGCCATTGTCGCAGCAGCCAAACCCAATCTCGACAAATTCTTCTCTGAGAACGCCTACACCACCATCGGCGCATCCGGAATGGCTGTCGGTCTTCCCGACGGTCAGATGGGCAACAGCGAGGTCGGTCACACCAACATGGGCGCCGGCAGAATCGTCTATCAGGAGCTTACCAGAATCACCAAGTCCATCAAGGACGGCGATTTCTTTGACAACGAGGCTCTCAAAGGCGCTATGGAGAACTGCAAGGCGAACGGCAGCGCCCTTCACCTCATGGGACTGATGAGCGACGGCGGCGTTCACAGCCACATCACTCACCTATACGCCATTGTGGAAATGGCGAAGAAGTACGGTCTGACTGAGGTCTATGTGCATTGCTTCCTCGACGGACGTGATGTTCCCCCCGCTTCGGGTGCGGATTACGTCGCGCAGCTTCAGGAGAAGCTCGCGGAAATCGGCGTGGGCAAAATTGCCACCGTCATGGGCAGATATTACGCCATGGACAGAGACAACCGCTGGGAACGCGTTGTCAAGGCATATTCCGCCATCGTCTACGGCGAGGGAATCCAGAATCCTGATCCGGTTGCTGCCATCAGAGCTTCTTATGAGCAGATCGACGAGGAAGGCAAGAACATCACCGATGAATTCGTCATTCCGGTTGTCTGCACCGAGGGTGCCGGCATGAAGGCTAACGATTCGGTCATCTTCTTCAACTTCCGTCCCGACCGCGCAAGAGAAATCACAAGAACGCTGGTTGACCCGGATTTCAAGGGCTTCGAGCGCAGAAACGGACTCTTCCCGCTTTACTATGTCTGCATGACCCAGTACGACGCGACCATGCCGAATGTACATGTGGCATTCAAGCCTCAGTCTTTGAAAAACACCCTCGGCGAATATATTTCCTCTCTTGGCATGACGCAGCTCCGCATTGCGGAGACCGAGAAGTACGCCCATGTGACCTTCTTCTTCAACGGCGGCGTTGAAAAGGTGTACGAGGGTGAGGACAGAGTGCTTGTCAAGTCCCCTGCCGTAGCGACATACGACCTTCAGCCTGAGATGAGCGCTTATGAAGTGCGCGACAGACTGGTGGAATGTGTGCTCTCCGGCAAGTACGACATCATCATTGTCAACTTCGCCAACTGCGACATGGTCGGTCACACCGGCATCTTCGATGCGGCGAAGGCTGCCGTGGAAGCGGTTGACACCTGCGTGGGCGACCTGGTAGAGGCTGCGGTCAACAAGATGGGCGGCGTGGTCATGATCACTGCCGACCACGGCAACGCCGATCAGATGCTTGACGAGAAGGGCGAACCCTTCACCGCTCACTCCACCAATCCCGTTCCCTTCTGCGTGGTGGGCTACGACTGCACGCTGCGTGAAGGCGGCTGCCTTGCGGACATCGCTCCCACAATGCTGGAAGTGCTCGGCATTGCACAGCCTGCGGAAATGACAGGCGTTTCTCTGATCGCAAAATAAATACGATTTACAAACCGGACAGACACATTTTACAAAAGAAAAAAATGCCTGTCCGGTTTTTTTAAGGAGCTAACGACAGAAAATGTACCAGAATTATATATTCGACCTCTACGGCACCCTTGTGGACATCAACACCAATGAGGGCAAGCCTTATCTTTGGAAGAAGGTCACCGAGCTTTACGCCTATCACGGCGCACACTACACGCCGAAGGAATTTCGTGCCGGTTACCTGCGGCTCTGCTCGGAACACACTCAGAGACTTAGAGCGAAAAACGGCGCGCAATACCCGGAAATTCAGCTGGAATACGTCTTTGAAGATCTGTTCAAGGAAAAAGGCGTGGAGGTTTCCATGGACATTATCCGCACCATTGGACAGACCTTCCGCGCCATATCCACCAAATTTCTCTGCCTGTACGACGGAGTGACCGACCTGCTGGATTCCATTCATGCGGCAGGAGGAAAGGTGTACCTGCTCTCCAACGCGCAGGAGATGTTCACCAAGCACGAGATGATTGCGCTCGGCATTTACGACAGATTCGACGGCATCGTCTTTTCATCCGATGAAGGGCTTTGCAAGCCGGAGGAAAAATTCTTCCGTACAGTGGTGGAGCGTTACGGCTTGGATATTTCTCAGTCCATCATGATCGGCAATGACGCGGGCACCGACATCAAGGGCGCGAATTTGATAGGAATGGATTCACTCTATATTCATTCCGACATTTCTCCCCTGCTCACCGACCCGACCGGCGCCGACATTCCAACAACCTACAAGGTCATGGACGGCGATTTCACAAAAATTAAGACATTGATTCTTTGAAATAATATAATAAAGCGCGGCAATTCGTCTTATCACGAACTGCCGCGTATTTTTTGTATTGAATGTATTTAACCCACAGCACCATCATCATCTGCTTCCGCTGTTGTCTGGGTTGTCGATTGGGTGGTGGATTGCGTTGTCGTTTTGGTTGTCGTATTCGTGGTGGTTTTGGTGGTCTTTTTGGAGGTAGAATTTGTTGTGGTTACAGTCGTCGGTTCATCTTCGGATTCTGCCTCAGAAGCAGTTGTCGATTTGTCCTCTGGTTCAACCCTTGCCCCAAATCTTTGCTTGAAACGAAGTATTCTTCGCACAGATTCATCAATGCGTTCCTCAGGAATCTCTCCCGATTCGACAGCAGCCAGAACCGCCTTGTAATCCGACACGGGATTCTTGGGCGCACAGAGAATATCCACTCCTGCATTGACTGCCATCACGCAGACCTTGCCGCTGTCCCCGCTGAATTTGATTATAGCGCCCATTTCCAGACCGTCGGTAATCAGAAGCCCGTCAAAACCCATTTCCTCACGAATCAGCTTGACCACCTCAGGCGAAAGCGAAGCAGGACGCTCCGAATCAATCGCATTGACGATCGTGTGCGTCAGCAGAATGCTGTCCACGCCTTCCTTTATCGCCGCCTCGAATGGCACAAGATCGCTTTTTTTGAGATCGTCAAGGCTCTTTTCATTGACGTCAAGCCCCTTGTGGGTATCCTTCTTGCTGTTGCCGTAGCCGGGAAAATGCTTGACACACGAGGCGATCGGCGTTTTCTTCATGGTGCTGACAACCTTTGAGACATACTCGGCGGTTTCGTCGGCGCCTTTGCCAAATGCGCGACTATACATAAATCCCGACGAAGCGGTACAGACATCCGCAACCGGAGCCATATTCATATTGAGCCCCAATGAATCCAGCAGCTCACATTTCTCCTCTGTATCCGAAACAATCAGGTCAAAGCCGCCCTTTTTGTAGAGCTTCTGAGGGGAAAGAAACTTGGTCTTGCGCAGCTTGGTGTTGCTGCTGATGCGCACAACCGTGCCGCCTTCCTCGTCCACCGAAATGATCAGCCTGCCGTCAGAAGCGGATTGCAGCTCATCGGTCATTTTCTTCACCTTTGCGGCAGATTTGCCCTTGAAATCATTGGCAAAAAAAATCGCGCCGCCTGCATTTGTCTTGGCAACCGTATCCTTCAGACTGCCGCTGCCGTTGTTCCGCACCATAAAGAGCTGCCCGACCTTCTGCTCCAATGTCATAGCGCTCAGTTCCTCTTCAATCTTTTCCTCCGCCGGATCGACAGGCGGCTCGGGTTCAGGCTCAGAACTGCTGTCCGACGGCGAGACAACTGTCTCTTGCGAACCGATTGCATGTGTGATGGAATTCACAACAAACATTCTCCCAAACAGCACCGTGAATATCATCACACCGAAAAAGACTGCAATCAGCAGATACATTACGCCCGAACTGACGCTTCCCTTTCGGTTAGATTTTTTAGGCTCGAAACCATTGTAATAGGACATTTGCTTGCCGCCAACACCACGATTATAACTGCCGAGATAATGACTATCGCCATAATCGTTATAGTCGTCATAATCGTCAGTTTTATCCCAAAGATTCCTGCTCATTTTCTTATGAAAGAACGCTGTTGATGTCGTCCTTCATGCGGAGCGCCTCGCGTCTGGCAGCACCGGCGAAGTCGGTTTCATCGCAGCCTTCCTTTTTGTAGGCGCACATAATGGCACGTGATGAATTGACCACAGCGCCGAGACCTTCCTTGTTGAAAGCACCGACAAGTCCCTGTGCTCCGCCTCCCTGCGCTCCGTAGCCCGGCACGAGGAAAAAGATGGATGGATGCTCTCTGCGCAGCTCGGTGAGCTGTTCGGGATAGGTTGCACCCACGACCGCTCCGACGCCGGTGAAGCCGTACTTGCCGGGAAGCTCTTTTCCCCATTCGTCGCACATGCATGCCATACGACCGTAAATGCTTTCGCCGCCTTCCAGCGGAAGGTTCTGAAGCTCACCGGAGGATTTATTGGAGGTCTTAACCAGCACAAAAATGCCCTTGTCCTGCGCGGCACACACCTTGAGCAGAGGATCGATTCCGTCCGTGCCGAGATAGCCGTTGACGGTGAGTGCATCCGCGCCAAATGCGGCAATCTGCTCGCCGTCAACATCTGTCAGTCCAAGATGTCCCGCGGCATATGCCTCCATGGTTGCCCCGATGTCGTTGCGCTTGCCGTCTGTGATGACGTACATGCCCTTTGATTTGGCGTATTCCACCGTGCGTGCAAAGGTTCTCACGCCCTGCCAGCCGTACATTTCATAATACGCCATCTGCGGCTTGACCGCCGGAACGATGTCGCACAGCGCGTCGATAAGTCCGGTGTTGAATTCATAAAGCGCCTCGGCAGCGCCCTCAAGCGTTCTGCCGTACTGCTCGAAGCATTTCTCACGGATATACTGCGGCACATAGTCGAGCTTTGGGTCAAGACCTGCAACGGTGGGATTTTTCATCTCAATAATTTTTTCGATAAGTGGATTAAATGACATTTTTCAGCGTTCCTTTCTTTTTCGTATGAAATATTACATATCGTAGTCTTAAAAAATCTTCCTGCCGCCGCAGAATGTGGCTTTCACCCTGCCGGTGAGAGTCTCTCCCTTGAATACGGCATTTTTTGACCTGCCATGCAGCTGATTCGGGTCAACGACCCATTTCTCATTCAGGTCTGCCAGCGCAAAATCCGCAGGCGCTCCTTCCCGAATCTCGCCGCCCGGTATGCCCATAATTTTGGCGGGATGGAACGACATGAGCCTCACAATGTCGCTCAATGTCAGCTTTTCGGGCATGAATGTCAGCGTTGCGGCAAGTGAAGTTTCCATGCCGACCACACCGTTGGGAGCCTTGACAAAATCCGCCTTTTCCTCCGGCGAATGAGGCGCATGGTCGGTGGCAATCGCGTCGATGGTACCGTCAAGCAAGCCCTCGATGACGGCAAGTCTGTCGGCTTCCTCACGAAGGGGCGGATTCATTCTGTAATCTGCGTCACGCCCCAGAACCTTTTCAAATGTATAAATGAAATAATGCGGCGCTGTCTCGCATGTGACCTTTACGCCGCGAGCCTTCGCCTGACGAATGATCTCAATGGATTCCTTCGTGCTGACGTGGCAGATATGCACGGGAGCGTCAACGCTCTCAGCAAGGCGGACTGTGCGGTCAATATCCCCGTATTCCGATGAGGAGGACATTCCCTTGACTCCCAGCAGTTCGGAAGCTCTGCCCTCATGAACCTTGCCGCCTGCCGCCTGCGTTAAATCCTCACAGTGGCAAAGCACGGGCAAACCAAGCCTTTTGCCTTCTTGAAGGGCGCGTAGAAGCATTTCGTCACTCTCCACAGGGCGTCCGTCGTCCGACAGTGCGGCTGCCCCCGCCTTCTTTAAGGCTTCATAATCGCAGCATCCACTGCCCGACAGACCGTAGGTGATCGCCGCTGCAGGATAAACGTGAATACCTGTTGCATTGGCTTTGTTGATAATGTATTCCACCGTTTCGGGGCTGTCAACCGCGGGAACCGTATTGGGCATGCACGCCAGCGAGGTAACTCCGCCCGCAGCAGCTGCCGCGCAGCCCGAGATAATATCCTCCTTGTGGGTCTGACCCGGATCCCGCAGATGTACATGCATATCCACAAGTCCGGGAAAAGCATGCAGTCCATCGGCTTGGATAACCTGATCCTCCGCCGCAGCCTCGGCTGCCCCTCCAACCTGTGCAAAGACTCCGTCACGTATCACAATATCGCCCTTAATTATGCTGTCGATATTCACTATTGCCGCATTTTTAATAATAATTGCCATAATTTTATCTGGCACCGCCTTTCATTAATCAACCAACACAAAGACACAAAAAGGCGGATAATCCGACCATGCCGACAAACGAAGCATTTGTCAATTGCCGTCATGACGTAATCCGCCGATGTGATCAGATCTTTATATCGCCAAAAACCTTGATCTTGTCTATTTCCTCAGCCGTTTTAAATTTATCGTAGGAATGTACCGCGTCGGTATTCCCCATCTCTGCCTGAAGCTCGCTTATGTACTCAGAGCGTGTCTTGACTCTCGAAACACGGCGAACCGGTCCGCTGCCCTTCATTGCGCGGCGCGCGTTTTCTCTGGCACGCCCCTGCGGAGACATGTAGACGGTCCTTTCCTTATTCTCAGTACCTCTCTTAGAATAGACCGACTGCTCCTTGTGCCTGAGATTGTCCCACCAGTCGTGAAGCGCATCGGTGCGTTCATTGAGCAGGTCACGAATCGCCCTGCCCTCTGACTTTGCCCAGTACATAAACACATCGTACGCGTTGTCAGTGCTGACCGGCATCGTTTTAAGCAGCGGACTGTTGGGTCTGGCTATGCTTATAACCGAAATTTCGGGAGGATTGTTGAAACGGATTCTGGAGGGGCTGCCAAGTCCGCGGGTGACATACATTTTGCTGCGAGCCATGCGGTATTCGCCTGCGGTATAGGCGATCTTGTTGTTTCTGATAATTCTGTCGATGAAGGGAATTCTGTAATAGCCGCCGTGCGTTCCGCCTGCAAACACCAGTGTAGCGCCCCAGCGTGAATAAGCTTCAAAGCCCTTGGCATATCCTGTCAGCAGAATCACCATCGCGTCCTGCGGACATTCGCCCAGAGCGTCAAATACGTCGTTGTTGCGCACCTTCTGGAATTTCCATTCCTTGACAGGCTTTGCGGGGTCCTCTTTCAGTCCGGGGCAATAGCCGTAAATATAAAGCTTTTCGCCGTCGACATTTATCTCTGCGCGGGAATTATTGAGAATCACTCCGCCTGCCTCTCTGACCGACTTAACAAAATTTTTGTGAAGCGTGCCGTTGCCCAGTCGAAGGTCGTCCTTACCCGGCACCATTACCACAGGAATGTCCCTGCCCACCGAATCGAGAAAATCGTAAAAAGCGTCGATATCGGCAGCCTTTGCGTCGCCCATATTGCCGGCAAAAAGGATATAATCCGGATGCTCTCGTCTGATCTTGCGTGCCAACTCCGTATTATTGCGGCCGAACGACATATTGTGCAAATCGCTGATCACCACAAACTTCATGCCGTCGAGCACACGCGGCAGTCCGTTGACCGTCACAGCCGTGTGTGTGGTAGAAAGCACAAATTTGCTTCTGATGAACTCCATATAGATCATGCATGCAGCAAAGACCGCAAATATAATTGTGATCCACAGCCAATTAGGCAGCAACATGATTGATTCCCCCATTTACATAGTATTGCTTACCTGTTTACTACATCTATTATACATTACAAATCCCATTAAGTCCATACCCTTTTACGAAAAATTTACGAACTTTTTATACCATACTTTGTACGGTTGTGACATGAAAGAAAGCAAAAAAGGGTACCGATATATTTCTACATCGGTACCGCACCCGGCTTTATGCCGCCGTAGCTATTTTGTTTTGCAATGTCCTGTTGCTTCTTTTATCGGGCTGTCATCTGACTTCCCGTTTCGCGGCGAATATCACCTTGGATTTCTTCGCCTCTTCAAAGCTTAATTGTACTTTGGACTCACCCTTTACATTTCATTTCTTGTCAGCGTGTAAAACTTTCTTTTCATAAAGCTCACTTGCTTTCATCGAAACTCAACTTGGCAGAGTTTTAAGTTTTCATTGGACTCGACCCTTTGCTATTCTTACGATCTATATTTTATATCTCGTTCAGGTCTTATTACATCTCTTACAGCTTACGCCTCATAAGATTGTTTACATCGGATTTGCCGCTGCTTTTTAAACCTGTCGGGTTCTTTCTATTGCAACATCAATGTGAATCTTTTTCATTTTGTGACTTCTGCTTTTTTATTTTTGCATTTGTCACTCTCACATCAACGGTTTGATCTTTTCATGCATAATATTTACTGCACGCGACTTCTTACTTTCATTGGCGTTTTTCGCTTTTCCTGTAATTGACGTCCCGCCACAATCACGACTGGCTGAGATCATCTTTTTGTCGCTCTCTCAACTGCTTTTTCTTCACCGTATTCTTTATGCATCATTCTCATTTTTCTGTCTTTGTCACGGCTTTTTCATTTGATGCACATTATCTTTGCAGTAATTTTTATACATTCTGCGCGGCTTTGGTCTGCGTGATTTTTTCTTTATCATCAGCAGAATCATCTTAATTTGTTTTTTTCAAGCGGCTTTCCGTTCCGCTTACTGGCTTACATATCGAAACCCTTGGAATCGTATTGCTTTTGTAACTCCAAGGCACACTGTTCATAAACATTGCACAGGCTTTTATCATGCATCAATCGATCTGCTTTGATTATTCAATCTCGGATCGCTTGCTATAAAAGCTCTCGGTGCTCATTGCCTTTTTGGTTACTCAGCAATTTCACTTTCGTGGGTTTCGGTTCCGATGTGCTGTGAGGCTGTCATTGCGTCCATCGGCGTCACCCCGTTTCTTTTGTATTGCTTATTCCGGCTCTGTTCTGAAAAGGATACGATCTTATTCATTTCGGGTTGTTCCCATATGAATTTAATCTCAGGCAGCTTACTTCTTTCAGTCTTATTTTTTCGGTCAATACTTTAATCTACATTTCATTTTACGTAAGACTTACTTTTTTCATCCTGTCTGTCCTTAACTTTACCGCTTTCCTAAGCTCAACTATAATATAACACATCTTATCGGGTTTGTCAATAGTTTTTTTAAAAAAACTGAAAAAAATTTATTAAATTTGAAATAATCCAAAATTTCTATTGACATAGGGAAAAAAAGCGTGTAGAATACTAATGGCTTTGAGAAAAGCCATGAAAAAGCCCCGGATCAACAGGTTGTTACCCCTTCAAGCCGGGATTATTCTTAACCAACAGTGAGGAATATAATTCAACATGAGTGACGAAATCAACACACGCGGCGAAGGCGCTGCAGTTGAAGACGACGAGGAAGGCGACAGCATCATCTCTCTGATAGATGACGAAGGACGCACATCGGAATACGAAATACTCGACGCCATTGAAACGGAGGAAGGCAGGTTTGTCGCACTGATGCCGCTTGCCTCCATCGACGAGGAAACCGGCGAGGCGGAGTACATGATCCTTCAGGTCGACGTCGTGGACGACGAGGAAGAGCTTGCGGAGATTGAGGACGATGAGCTTCTCATGGCGCTTGACGATCTCTTCCGTGAGCGCTTCAAGGAAATGTACGACGACGAGGATGAGCAGCCGGTGGAAAGCGGCAATGATTCTCTTGCCGAGGCATAATTTCGTCTGCTCCGCACATAATAATATCAGCTTACTATTCTGCCCGATTCGCGAACTGTGCTTTTATAACCCTACAAATTATTTTTAGGGAGCCAGGTCTCCGGCGGTGGATTGCAGACCTCCCGCAGTCTTGAACTGAGTTCGGAAGCAGGGAGCGAGAAGCCGTTGGGATGGCACCCACCTGTTACTTTTAGTAGCAGGTTATTTAAAGCACATTACGGTCGGGCGGGATTATTTTTTATTTTCAATCAGCACACGGTTTCCAGCATTGAGCGGGAAGTCCGTGTGTTTTACTTTTTATTTGACTTTATGACATTGTAATGGTATGATAAATAGTAAGAAACACCCGAGGAGGCATCTTATTTATGAAATACACGCAGGAGCTTTGTCCCGTCATCCAAAAGGAACAGCTCAACAAAACCACATTCAGCTTCACAGTTGCTTCAAAAACAGCCGTACAAAGCATGAAGCCGGGTCAGTTTGCCAACATTCTGGTGGAAGGCAAGACGCTTCGCCGTCCCATTTCGGTATGCGGGTTCAGCCGCAAAGAAGGCTTTATCCGGTTTGTCTTTGAGATAAGGGGCGAAGGCACCGCCATCCTTTCGCAAATGCAGGAGGGGCAGAGCATGGATATTCTGGCTCCGCTCGGCAACGGGTTCGACATTGACCCGCAGGAAAAGGCTGTGTTTGTGGGCGGCGGAATAGGCGTTCCTCCCCTGCTGGGCGCGTCGGCTCCCTACGGCGCGAACGCGACGGTACTGCTCGGTTTCCGCAGCAAGGACGCGATGATACTCGCGGATGAATTCAAAGCCAACGGCGCCGATGTTCGCGTTGCCACCGACGACGGCTCCTTCGGGCATCACGGATTCGTGACGCAGCTGCTTGCCGATCGTCTCGACGAAGCGCCCTGCGACGTGATCTACGCGTGCGGTCCCAAGCCAATGCTCAGGCTGACAGCTGCCGAAGCGGAAAAACGCGGCATCAGGTGCATGGTATCACTGGAGGAAAGAATGGGCTGCGGAATCGGCGCCTGTCTGGTCTGCGCCTGCAAGACAAGCGCTGATGACGGCAGCGAGAAATATCTGCATGTATGCAAGAACGGTCCGGTATTTGACAGCAGGGAGGTAATCTGGGAATGAGCAGACTTAATGTAAATATCTGCGGGGTGGAGTTCAAGAACCCCGTCATAGCAGCCTCCGGAACCTACGGCTTCGGCAGGGAGTACAACGAATTTTATCCCATATCAAAGCTCGGCGGCATATCCTCCAAGGGCATGACCATTCGCGAGAAGGCGGGCAATCCCCCTCCGAGAATTGCCGAGACCCCCAGCGGCATACTCAATTCAGTCGGATTACAGAACCCCGGCGTGGATCATTTTATCCAGCAAGACCTGCCGTGGCTGCGTCAGCAGGATATTGTGGTCATCGCCAATATTGCGGGCGCCACCGAGGAGGATTACGCCGACATAGCGGAGAAGATCAATCAATCATCCGTCGATATGGTGGAGCTGAATATCTCCTGCCCGAACGTAAAGGCGGGCGGCGCGGCGTTCGGCACCTCCTGCTCCGGCGCGGAACGCATTACCTCTATCGTCAGGGAGCATTGTCCTGACAAGCCTCTGATCGTTAAACTCTCGCCCAATGTGACCAGCATTACCGAGATTGCCAAGGCGGTGGAAGCCGCCGGCGCCGACGCGGTGTCGCTCATCAACACGCTGCTCGGCATGCGAATCGACATTCGCACCCGCAGACCCATTCTGCGCAACAACAAGGGCGGCATGTCCGGCGCTGCCGTGTTTCCGATTGCGGTGAGAATGGTCAACGAGGTCTACAACTCCGTCAAGGTGCCGGTCATCGGTCTGGGCGGCATATGCACATGGCAGGACGCTATAGAAATGACGCTTGCCGGCGCTTCGGCTATTCAGGTGGGAACGGTCATGTTCACCGACCCGTATGCCCCTCTGAAAATCATCGAGGGCATGGACGGTTACCTCGCCGAAAACGGCATTTCCAACATCTCCGAGCTGGTCGGACAGGTGCAGCTATGGTAATCCTGTCGGTGGATTTCGGGCGGGCGCGCACCGGAATTGCCATATGCGACCCGAACGAAATGCTCGCCTCGCCCGTTACGGTGATAAATGAGAAATATGTCCCGAACCTCGTGCAGAAGGTCTCGGCGCTTGCGTCGGAGCGAAAAGCAGAGCTTATCGTGGTAGGGCTTCCGGTCAACATGGACGGCTCCGAAGGCGAAAGCGCACAGAATGCCCGTCGGTTCGCAGGCGACCTTCACGCCGCCTGCCAAATCCCTGTTGACATGCTGGACGAACGCTGCACCACCATGGAGGCCCACCAGTTTCTCAACGCCACCAACACCCGCGGAAAAAAGCGCAAGGCGATGGTAGACGCGGTTTCAGCGGTTATCATTCTGGAAAACTACCTTGCCAAGCGCAAATCCTCCGTCGGGAAGTGACCGCATTGAAAAAAACAGGTATCTACATTCATGTTCCCTTCTGCCGATACAAATGCCCCTACTGCGATTTCTATTCGGTGACGCTCAGCGAAAAGCTGCTCGACCGCTACACCGATGAAACGGTACGCCGCATTCGGGCGCTTGCGTCAAACGACCTGTGCGCCGACACGGTCTATTTCGGGGGCGGCACCCCTTCTCTGCTGGGCGGCAGCAGGATCGCCCGCATTATGGAAGCGCTGCGGCGCTGCGTTACCGTTGCGGACGAAGCGCAAATAACGGTGGAAGCCAATCCCACGAGCGACCTCGGGGATTTTCTGGAGGGCTGCGCCGCATCGGGAATCAACCGTCTCTCGCTCGGAATGCAGTCGGCAGTCAAAAAAGAGCTATCCGCCATCGGCAGGCGGCACACTCCCGACGACGTTCTGCGGGCAATGGAGCAGGCGCACCGCTGCGGCATACACGATATCTCGCTCGATCTCATGCTGGGCATACCCATGCAGACGTCAGATTCGCTTACAGAATCGCTGCGGTTCATCGAAAAAGCGGCGCCTTCGCATATCTCCGCCTATATGCTGAAAATCGAAGAGGGGACTCCCTTTTACCGCATCCAATACGCGCTGCCCATCGCCGACGAGGACACGCTTGCCGACATGTACGAGCAGACCTTTGACGTGCTGGAACAGGCGGGATACGCGCAGTATGAGATATCCAACGCGTCAAAGCCCGGCTTTGAGAGCCGTCACAATCTGAAATACTGGAACTGCGATGAATATATCGGCATCGGACCTTCGGCGCACGGCTTTTTTGAGGGCAGGCGGTATTATTACGACCGCAGCATTCAAGGCTATCTGTCCGGCGATAAGCCTCACGACGACGGAGAAGGCGGCAGCATTGAGGAATACGTAATGCTTCGTCTGCGGCTCGCGGAGGGGCTGACAGATGCGGGAATGAGAGAACGGTTCGGCACAGACATTCCGTCAGCCTTGCGGCAAAGAGCAGCTTCGCCCGTGATGAAGCCTTATTGTGTATGCGATGACAAGAGCGTTCGCCTGACGCGAAAGGGTATGCTTATCTCTAATGCAATCATTTGCGATCTTACAGAACTTTTGTCAAAATAACATATTTTCAGGTCTTAATTTTTAAAAATATGTAGAGCTTTCTTAAAGCTATTTACTTTTTTACTTTTACGTGATAAAATAATGAAAGGTTTACAAAAGAAACGAGGTATGGCTAATGAGTTATTGCTCTAACTGCGGCGGCAGACTCAACGACAACGGCATTTGCCCCAATTGCGGGGGCATGAGTGAGGCAAACGTAAAACCCGCTCAGAAAGAGGACTCCGACGTTCTTGGCTGTGTCAAGGCATTTATATCCGATTCCCCCCTCAAAGGGATGGAAAAAGCGGCGCGCACCCGCTCTGCTTCGGTGTGGGTTACATTCGGCTCGCTGTTTGTGGTATCTATGTCTTCCATGTCGCTGGCGGCATTCGGTTCACTGTCGCCGGGATTTTTCCGTGAGGTATGCGGCTCCCGCATAGCCTCTGTCATTGAGAATTCCTCCGGCTCATCCGGCAAGGCAATCATGTCATTTGGCGCTTTGATTGTTCACGCGGCTGTCATGGCAATGCTGATATTAATACTTCTTACAGCGATCACCGCAGTGGCGTTTGTTCATGCGGAAGAGAGACCCTCTGTCAATCAGGCGCTCAATATTTCCGCCTTTGCCCTCTTCCCCCTTTCGGTCACAATGCTGCTTGCCATTCCGGCTTCTCTTGCCTCGACGGCATTCGGCATCATGCTGCTCCTGATAGGATTGGTCTCTGCCGCAATCACGCATTATTTCGGAATACAGAAGGCGTCGGCATTCAAACGCAGTCCATTCCTGACGCTGTTCTTCTCAGCGGCGGCTGCTGCTGCCATTCTGGCACTCTGCTCCGAGTGTCTGGCAATGCTTCTCTTTGTGTGATGTGAAGGGTGGTTCGGGTTATGACAATGAATTCCATCGAATACATCACCAAAAAGCACTTTCGCTCCGGACTGAGCATGATTGTGACGCTGATCGCAGTCGCAATCGCGGTATTATCGGCGTATCTTGCCTTTATGAAGGGATTTTCGCCTGTCCTTGCGGCATTTGCCTTTCTCTCGGCGCTTTTTTCCATCGTGAGTCTCTTCTCAGCCGGTAAAGGCTGCACGCTGCTGAGAATCCCTATAGCAGTCACCGCTGTAGCGTGTTTCTTCACCGCAATGGGCATGTTCACGCTTGGGTATTTGTTTATCATTCACAGCGGTACACAGGAACGCATCAATGAGCTGCTCAAGAGCTTGCATTACAACACAATCGCAACACAGCCGAATGTCACCGGAGCACTCTTCATTATCGGCTCGGTGCTGCTTTACATCGCCTCCGGCTGCGCTTTTTTCGGACACAGATACCTCGGTGCTGCCCGAAGCTGCTCGTCAGGAACATTGAGGCGAAGCGGATTCCGCGTTTTTCCCGTGCTTTCGGTCATTCTCTTTGTTTTAACGGCAGGAGCTGCCGCGGGATTCCTTCTGCTGTCGGGCGATTCATTCATCACAGAGCTTACTACAGATCCGTTTTCCATGATGACAGCCCTGCTGTTGGTTCTGCTCATGCTTCATCTGCTCTTCTCCGGAATATGCGCCGGGTCATTTGCCCGGAAGTCATTCGCCTTCAAGGTGTTTGAAAAGCAGATCATGAAGGTGGAAACCAACGCCGACGGCACTGTTTACGTCCCCATTAACGAGGATAAGGAGCCTGACGCGGAGGAGCCTCTTCTTCTTCCCTCGAAAAAGAAGGAAAGCAATGACAGCCAGAAACGCGGCAAGCCTTATATTAAGGAATTTTCGCCAGCCGTTGAGGATGCTGCCGAGCACAGCTCAACCGGCGAAGGTGATATTTTATAAAAAAAATAATCCGTGCATGAGTCATCACAATCCATGCACGGATTTTCTGTTTAATTGTTTAGTTGTCTAATTGTTTAGTTGCCATTGGCTGTAAATACTATAGCGAATGTCTTTAATATCAGCTTACAGTCGAGCAGGAAGCCGCAGTCGTGTATGTATCTGACATCCATCTTCATCCAGTCGGGGAACTTTACCTCGTCGCGGTTTCTGGTGCTCTGCCAGATGCATGTAAGACCCGGGCGAACAAGCAGCCTCTGCATTGCGAAATCATTGTATTGATTTACCTCGCGCGTGAGCGGAGGTCTGGGACCGACAATGCTCATGTGACCGAGAATAATATTGATGAGCTGCGGAAGCTCGTCAATGCTTGTCTTGCGGATAAATCTGCCGAATCGGGTAATGCGGGGATCGTCCTTCATCTTATAAGTCGGGTCACTCGGATCCTTGATGGTTATACCTTTTTTCCGCAGATTGTCAAGCAGCTCTTCGGCGTTGACCACCATCGAACGGAACTTGACAAGCCTGAATTTCCTGCGGTTCTTGCCCTCGCGTTCCTGAATGAATATCGGGCTGCCGTGCGGGTCGTCAAGGAAGATCAAAAGCGCTATGAGCAGCAGCACCGGCGAAAGCACGACCAGGGCAAACACGCTGAGCAGCACGTCAAAGAATCGTTTAAAGAAGCGATATACAGGCTTGTCCTTCAGCATATCGGTACCAAGCGGAAGTATCGGACCGAATTCGCTGAGGTCACCCCAATCCAAGTCATCCATTTTCTTTTTATTGTCGGCACTGTCATCACTGACCTCAATATTCTGAACCTCATCCTCAAGGATAACATCCTTCAAATTCGGGTCGTTCAAGGAGATGACGATATTCTGCTTCTCATTGTCGGGATTGGTTTTGTTCATTCTTTTCAACTCCGTTTTTATCATTCCATCATACCTTATCGTTTTATTTTTCTGCTAATGTTTTTACAGAGAATTAAATAATTATCAGATTTCCTCTCTACGCATACAATTATAACACAACCAAAGCAATAATACAACTCACAACATTTAAAATATCTATTTATATGCCGAGAAGGATTTGTGCAATTGCCACAAACAGTGGTTAAATTTGTATGTCTGTTCATATAATTTTGAGAAATAATGACAAAATCGCCCATTTTCGGCAATTTTAGCCATCGTACTGGCTGTAGTACAGCTTTGAATAGAAGCCGCCCTTTTGCAGAAGCGTATTGTGATCTCCCTGCTCGATGATATGTCCGTCCTTCATCACCAGTATCACGTCGGCGTCGCGCACGGTGGAAAGTCTGTGTGCAACGATGAAGCTCGTGCGACCCTTCATCATGCGTGCAAACGCGTCCTGTATTTTCAGTTCCGTTCGTGTGTCGATGGAAGAAGTCGCCTCGTCCAGTATCAGCATGGGCGGCAGACAGAGCATGACACGGGCTATGCAGAGCAGCTGCTTTTGTCCCTGTGAAAGGCTGCCGCCGTCCTCGTTGATGACCGTATCGTATCCCTGCGGAAGTCGCTTGATGAAGCTGTGTGCATGGGAGGCTTTCGCCGCAGCGATCATTTCCTCGTCGGTGGCGTCCGGCTTGCCCATGCAGAGATTCTCGCGGACGGTGCCGTTTTTGAGCCACGTCTCTTGAAGCACCATGCCGTAATTCTGCCTCAGGCTGTGTCGCGTCACCTCTCGGATATCGCTGCCGTCAACGGAAATGCTGCCGCCATTCACATCGTAAAACCGCATGAGCAGGTTGATGAGCGTCGTCTTGCCGCATCCGGTCGGACCGACAATTGCCACCCGCCTGCCGTGGGTGACATTCAGGTTTAAATGCTCGATCAGGCTGACCTCCGGCACATACGAGAAGGACACATCGCGGAGTGTCACCTCTCCCCTTACGTCCGCAAGCGCGGCGTTGCCCTCGTCGGAAACCTGCGGCGGCTGCTCGATCAGTTCAAATATTCTCGCCGCGCAGGTGAGGGCATTTTGCAGCTCGGTAATCACGCCGGAGATTTCGTTGAATGGCTTTGTGTATTGATTGACATAACTGAGGAATGACGATAAAATACCCGCGGTAATGCTGCCGTTGATGGCTGCAAACGCGCCGACCAGTGCGACGGCGGCATACACGATGTTATTGACAAAGCGGGTGCCGGGATTGGTGAGCGAAGAAAAGAATGTCGCACGCAGCGAATATTTTGACAGGCGCGAATTGATTTCGTCAAATTCCGTCATGTTCTCGTCCTCATGACAGAATGCCTGCACCACCTTCTGATTGTTCACCATTTCGTCGATGAAGGCGGTCTGCTGTCCGCGTGTCTCAGATTGCAGCTTGAACATGTCGTGCGTGTGGGTGGAAATGAATTTCGCCACAAAGAGCGAAATCGGGGTCATGACCACCACAACGGCAGTAATGCCCGGGTGAAGCATCAGCATGAATACCAGCGTACCTAAAATCGTGACAACGCCCGTAAAAAGATTGGTAAAGCCCATCAGCAGTCCGTCAGCAAAGGTGTCCACATCGGCAATGACGCGGCTGACCGTCTCGCCGTAGGAATGGGAGTCGATGTAGCCGAGCGGCAATATCTCAATTTTGCGGAACGCCTCGTCCCTGATATCACGAACCACCTCGAATGTGATCTTGTTGTTGACGGTATTCATCAGCCATTGCAAAAGGGCTGTCGCAAGGGCTGCTATTGCTATTTTGATAAGATAGACCTTTATGAGGTTAAAATCAACCTGTCCTTTATCAATAATGCAGTCAATGGCTCTGCCGATCAACAGAGGAATCCAGAGTGTGAGCGCGACCGAAGCTCCGGCGAATACGATAGAAGCCGCCAGCTGAAAGCGGTAAGCGCCGATGTAATGCAGCACCTTTTTAATGGTGCGTTTGGTTCGGTTATCCATATAGTCCAAATCTCCTTTATAAAGGGTAGCAAAATGTTAAGTGTGGAGTTGCTCAAGTTTGGAGTTTGGAGTTTGGAGTTTGGAGTTAATGAAGGCACATCCGCGCCTTAGAATATAAGCGCTCACATTCGTTCGCTTTTTTGATAATATAACACATTAAGCAAGCGAACGCGAGCGTTTATATTCCAGCGCCGACAGGCGCTCCTCAACTCCAAACTCCAAACTCCACACTCCAAACTCCACACTTTATGAAACTCCAAACTCCACACTCCAAACTTATCGAATCTCGCTGCTGAATTGGGAATTGTATATCTCGCGGTAGACCTCGCAGTTTTTCAGCAGATCGTCATGCTTTCCCATGCCGACAATTCTTCCGTCGTCGAGGACGATGATTCTGTCCGCGTGTGCGATGGAAGCGGCTCGCTGTGACACAATAAACACCGTCGGACTGCCCTCCATCGCCTTGATCGCCTTGCGGAGTGCCGCGTCGGTGGCGAAATCCAGCGCCGACGCGCTGTCGTCGAGAATGAGTATTTCGGGCTTCCTCACCAGCGCGCGTGCAATCATCAGCCTTTGCCGCTGACCTCCGGAAAGATTTCTGCCGCCTTGGGCAATCATATAATCCAGACCGCCCTCTTTGCCGGAAACCACCTCGGCAGCCTGCGCCGTGGCAATGGCTGCATGAATTTCCTCGTCCGAAGCGTCGGAATTGCCCCATCGCATATTATCGCGTATCGTTCCCTTGAAAAGCACCGCCTTCTGGGGAACCACGCCTATCTTTTCCCTAAGCGCCTGACGCGAATATTCCCTGACGTTCACACCGTCCACCAGCACATCGCCCGAGAAGGTATCATAGAAGCGGGGGATCATGTTGACAAGCGAGCTTTTGCCGGAGCCTGTGCCGCCGATCACGCCGACCGTCTCGCCCCTTTTCACGCGGAGGTCGATATCCGTGAGGGCATTTTCGCCCGAATTGCCGTAGCGCAGATCTGCGTGCCGGAATTCCACCGCATATTCGCTGCGGGAATCGCCTTGCTGTGCTTCCGCTTCACTTGGAAAAATCATAGAGGGCTGCATGTCCAGCACCGCCTGAATTCTGTTGCCGCAGGCGATGGATTTGGTGACGCTGATAATGAGATTTGCCAGCTTGACAAGCTCCACCAATATCTGTGACATGTAATTGTAGAGCGCCACCACAGCGCCCTGTGTGATGATGCCCTGATTCACTCGCAGAGCGCCTATGTAGATGAGCGCGATGATGGAAAAATTGATGATCACCAGCGTGACGGGATTCATCAGCGCCGAGATTTTTCCCACGAATTTCTGCGCGTCGGTCAATTCTTCGTTGCGGTCGAGGAAGCGTCGCGTTTCTTCCTCTTCCTTGCAGAAGGCGCGAATGACCCTCACGCCCGTGAGATTTTCGCGGGTAGAAAGCAGCACGCCGTCCAGCTTCTCCTGTACCTTCCGGTATAGCGGAATGCAGATCAGCATGATTCCAAAGACCACAACCGACAGCAGCGGAATGGTCACAACAAAGGTCAGCGCCGCCTTTGCGTCCACCGTGAACGCCATGATCATCGCGCCGAACACCACAAAGGGCGAACGCAGCAGCAGCCGCAGCGTCATATTGACCCCGTACTGCACCTGATTCATGTCGCTGGTCATGCGGGTTACGAGTGTGGAAGTTCCAAGCGAGTCAATGTCCGAATAGGAAAGACTCTGGATATGCTTGAAAAGCGCGTGACGCACCTTTTCAGCGAAACCGACGGCGGCTTTGGCGGCGAAATACTGCGCGGTGACCGAGCTGACCAGTCCCACCACGCCGAGCGCCGCCAGCAGCAGGCACATTTTCACGGTATAGCCTCTGTCCGCGCTGCCGATGCCCTTGTCGATAATGGCAGCCACCACCAGCGGCACCAGCAGCTCAAACGAAGCCTCCAGCAGCTTGAAGAGCGGTCCTAAAATGCTTTCCTTTTTGTAATCTTTTAAGAATCGGAGTAATTTGTACATTTTTCAACCATCCTCGCATTTGTGATAGATGTGTTAAATCATATTATACTATGTTTTCGGGCCGGGTTCAACAGATATTTTTTGAATTATGGCAAAAGAAAAAGACACGCCGGAATAGGATTAGAAAACCGGTGTGTCTTTGGTGTGTCGAACAGCAGCCTTTGAAAATCTCATAAAAATTCGCACCCAACAAAAATCAATCATTTTTGCAATTATACAGTTGAAAAAAACACCGCAGTGTTATACAATTAGGGTTGAGAGTATGATTATGGCGTCAAAACGATGGTTGGACATGAAATGTCAGAGCATTATGGTAGAAATGTCCAACAATTCGCTAATTATGGTATAGACAATCTAATGGAGATAGGCTATACTCTTTTCAGGAGGTGATCCGTATGGATCTTAAAAACACAGGAAAATTTTTAGCGGAACTTCGGAAAGAAAAAGGTTATACACAGGAGCAGCTCGGAGAAAAGATAGGAGTAACTAATAAGACAATCTCTCGATGGGAAACAGGCATTTATCTGCCACCCGCAGATGCGTTGTTAGCTTTAGGGGAACTTTATAATGTCAGTATTAATGAGATTTTGAGTGGAAAGCGATTAACCGAAACAGAGTACAAAGAGGCGGCTGAAGAAAATCTGACACAGACCATCAAAGCCAGTAGCTTCTCGTTGAAGGATAAAATAGAATTCTTTAAAAAGAAGTGGATAAAAGAGCATATAGCTATTATGGTATTCATCGGAATCTGTATCATAGCTGTACTCATAGCCGGTATTATGGTTAAAAACATTATACTGGTTTCTATTCTCCCGATGCTTATCCTCATTGCGCATATATGGAGAAACAATACCATGATGGCATATGTTGAACGTAATGCCTATGATGGAACAGGAAATTGATAAATTAAAAGAGCCTGCCAACTAACCGCTAACCCCCAACAAAAGGAGATTCCAGAAAAAGCCATGAATCCCACCTACACAAGCATTCTTTCGCTAATCTTGCTCATTGTGCTGTCGGCGTATTTTTCGGCGACCGAGACGGCATTTTCCGGCGTGAACAGAATACGCCTGAAAAACATGGCGTCCGATGGCAACAAAAAAGCCTCCCGCGCGTTAAAACTGACCGAGAATTTCGACAAGCTGCTCTCCACCGTACTGGTGGGCAACAACATCGTCAATATCGCGGCTTCGTCCATCGCGACACTGCTTTTCACGTCGTTTTTCGGGGACGCGGGCGCGGCAATCTCCACGCTGGTCATGACGGTGCTGCTGCTGATCTTCAGCGAAATCACTCCCAAAAGCATTGCCAAAGAGGTTCCCGAGAACTTCGCCATGTTCTCCGCGCCGTTCATTTCGGTATTGCAGACATTGCTCACGCCGATCAACTGGATATTTACCCAATGGAAAAAGCTCATTGCCAAAATGCTTGGCGTGGAAGGCGGCGGCGCGATCACCGACGACGAGCTGATCACCATTGTGGACGAGGCACAGAACGAGGGCGGCATTGGCGAAAATCAGGGCGAGCTGATCCGCTCGGCGATCGAATTCAGCGATCTGGAAGTGACGCATATTCTCACACCGAGAGTGGACATATTGGCTGCCGAGATCTCCACACCGCCTGAAAAATTTGCCTCCATCTTCAAGAACAACCATTTTTCAAGAATTCCCGTCTACAAAGGCACCATAGACAACATCGTCGGCATACTGCATGAACGCGATTTCTATGAAAAAATGTATTTTGACAAGACCGTGGACATTCCGTCCCTGCTCATTTCGGTGGAATATATCCCCAAAAACACCAAAATCTCCGAGCTGCTGAAAATATTCCAGCACGCAAGGTGTCATATGGCAGTTGTGATAGACGAATTCGGCGGCACGGTGGGCATTATCACTCTCGAGGACATTTTAGAAGAGCTTGTGGGCGAAATCTGGGACGAAAACGACGAGATCATCAGCGAGATAGAGCACTGCGACGACGGCGGGTACATCGTTTCGGGCGTCGCGTCGCTCGGCAGGGTCTTTGAGATGATCGACATAGAGGAGGACGAGAACACCGAAGCCGTCACCATTGGCGGCTGGCTCACCGAGCGCATGGGCAAAATTCCCTCTGTGGGCGAAGGCGTGGATTTCGGCGGCTACCGCATTTCAGTATCGGAAGCCACCCCAAAGCGTGTGGTATATGTCAAGATAATCAAAATCATTCAGGACGTTGAAAAGCAATCAGAATAAAAAAACAGGCTGTCCGTGCGGGAATAATCCTTGGCGGGCAGCCATATTTTTATGATTTTATTTGTGATCATGAATCGTTGTCGGGCTTCATAACACTCATACGGCGCATTCCGCCGAAGGAATTCCACTCGTAATAGATCTCTTCATACCTCTTGTAAGCATTCGCTACGGAATCGTCCCACGACAGATAGACCTCTTCGGCAGCTCTCTCGCCCATCTGAGCAAGGGCGCTCCTGTCGTTGATGGCGCCCAGAATTGCCGCCGAGAAAGCGTCTGCGTTTTCCTCGCTGACAAATCCGTTGCGCCCGTCGGTCACGATCTCGGAAGCGCAGCTGTTCTTGATAAGTACACTGGGCGTGCGGCAGGCAGCCGCTTCCATGACAACCAGACCCGCGGTGTCGTAGGTCGACGGGAATAAAAACAGGTCGGCTCGGGTGAAGTAACCCTTGAGCAGCGCACGGTCGTAGATCGCGCCGGTAAAGAGCGTCTGATTCATAAGACCCACCTTGCGGGTGTAGTCCTTGATTTCATTCAGCTCAAAGCCTCCGCCGACAAATATCATCCTGAAACGCACTCCCGCCGCCTTGACCTTGACCAGTGCGTCCAGAATGATCTTGATACCCTTGTACCACTGCATTCTGCCGCAGTACATAAACACCAGTTCGCCCGAATTAAATCCGGTGTCCGCCTGCACCTTGCGCATAACTTCGTCCGAAGCAGGGTCGAGCGTAATATCCGCCCCGTTGACCATAACCCTGTAATCGCCCTGATAGCCCAAAGCACGAAGCGAAGCGGCACAGCCGTGGCTCACCGTCCACACCTCGTCGGCATAGTTGAAATTATTGACGACGATGGAAGCGGCAACCTTTCTGAGCGATTTGCTTTTGACGGTGAAGGCGATATCGTCGTCAAACTTTGTGTGATATGTCATCACCACCGGAAGTCTGTGACGCATATTTGAGTTTCGCGCGATGTAAGCCGCTGTAAACGGGCTGTGCACATGGATCAGATCAAGATTCTGCTTCTTTATCTCCCTGATGGCTCCGATGGCAAAGGGATTTCCTGCCGGATAGCGAATTCTGGTTTTTTCGGTGGGCAGAGACATGTAGCGAATCACCGGAAAACTGTAATTGTCCACCGCGTTCTTGTACCTCGGAGTGACCACTATGCTTTTTCCGTATTTATCGTGAATGATCCGCGCGTAATTCAGCACCGTATTGGCAACGCCGTCGATACTCGGCGGAAATGAATCGTTAAATAGACCTACTGTCAGCTTTTTCATTATATTATGTATACCCCTTTCAAACCGTTAGGTTTAGGATTAATTATACCATATTTACAAATGAAATTCAACAATTATTATTAAATTTTTATAACCTTGCAAAATCATTTCAGGCGACATTCTCAAATTTTGAATTTACAAAAAATTATGTGAAAATGGGTTGAATTTACAGACAGGTAGTATTAAAATATAAATATACTTATGCAGCGCCGCTCCGTGACAAGCGGACAGGCAATGCAAATTTTTAACACACAGGAGATTTTTGCACATGAAGGTTTTAGTTGAAACATCTGCACGTCACGTCCATTTGACAGACGAGCATCTCGCAGCTCTTTTCGGAGAAGGCTATCAGCTCACCAAGAAGAAAGATCTTTCACAGCCCGGTCAGTTCGCCAGCAACGAGCGCGTTGACATCGTCGGTCCCAAGGGCGTTATGCCGAATGTATCCATCCTCGGTCCCACGCGCAAGGCTTCTCAGGTTGAGCTTTCGCTTACCGACGCCCGCAAGATCGGCATTGCCGCTCCCGTCAGAGAGTCCGGCGATCTGGACGGCACTCCCGGCTGCGTGCTCAGAGGACCCGCAGGTGAGGTTGCTCTCGAGAACGGCGTTATCGCTGCCAAGAGACATATCCACTTCACACCCGAAGACGCTGAGAAGTTCGGCGTAAAGGACAGCCAGGTTGTCTTGGTCAAGATCGAGACCGCTGACAGAACCACCACCTTCGGCGACGTTGTCGTCAGAGTCAGCCCCAGCTACGCGGCAGCCATGCACATCGACACCGACGAATCCAACGCCGCAGGCTGCGCAGGTCATGTCGAGGGCGAAGTCATTGTCGACTGATTTTTTCCCACTTTCCACTTTAAATAAATAATAATCCCGACTGCTTTTCAGTGATTAAGCTGAGAAACAGTCGGGATTTTTGGATTTTATCAATCGTTCTCGTCCAGAATATATCCTACCACAGCAAAGCCTAAACCCAGTACTGCGATAATAAAGCCGATTCCGGCGAACAGGGTCGCGTTGGCAAACAATCCGGCAATGAGCAGCGGCATACCTATTACCGCCAGAAAAATGCCCATCAGCATCTGTTTGATTCTTTTCAATGGATGATACCTCTTTCCTCTGAACTGTGTTTCATGGAAGGTGAAGCGTAAAGACCCACAGCTTATCTGCGGCGCAACTTGAAACTTCACACTTCACATTTCACACTTCACATTATTTAAAGTATTTCACGCCTGATGCAAAAATCTTCTGATCCTTCTCGCCGGGAACGTTTTTGTAGAGATCCTTGCCCATGCGTTCGGAGTGACCCATCTTGCCGAATACTCTGCCGTCGGGCGAGGTAATGCCTTCGATGGCGCATACCGAGCCGTTGGGGTTCCATTCGATGTCGGAGGAAGGCATGCCGTTGGGATCAACATACTGCGTGGCGACCTGACCGTTGGCGATCAGCTTGCCGAGCATTTCCTCGTCCGCGACAAATCTGCCTTCGCCGTGCGACACAGGAACGGTGTGCAGCTCGCCCACCTCGCACTCATGCAGCCACGGAGATTTGACCGAACTGACGCGGGTGTAGACCATGCGGGAAACGTGTCTGCCGAGGGTATTGAAAGTCAGAGTCGGGTCGTCCTTGCCGATTTCGGTGATTCTGCCGTAAGGCACCAGACCCAGCTTGATCAGCGCCTGGAAGCCGTTGCAGATACCCAGCATCAAACCGTCTCTCTCTTCAAGCAGCTTGGTAACTTCATGGGCAATGACGGGGTTGCGGAAGGTGGTGGCAATGAACTTGCCGGAGCCGTCCGGCTCGTCGCCGCCCGAGAAGCCGCCCGGCAGCATGACGATCTGCGACTTGGCGATTCTCTTTGCCATCTCTTTGATGGTCTCTTCAATGGCGGAAGGCGTGAGGTTCTTTACAACCAGAATATCCGCCTTTGCGCCTGCCTTTTCAAACGCCTTGGCGGTATCTATCTCGCAGTTGGTGCCGGGGAATACAGGAATGAATACCCTCGGCTTTGCGTCGATGACAGGAATTATGCTTGGATAAGCCGCTCTTGCGGTGTTCATGGGCACGTTCTTGACCACGGGCTTGCTCCCCGGCGCTACAGGGAAAATCGGTTCGAGGGGAGCCATCCACTCATCCTTCAGCTTGCCTAAGGCAACCTTGCTGCTGCCGATTCTGATAAGGGGATTGACGGTAGTCTTGCCGAGGCTGATGTACTTTACGCCGTCGATCACACGAGCGCCGTCCTTCAGTTCAAGAACAAGCGAACCCGAAAGCGGAGCGAAAAGCTCTGTATCGGTAACCGATTCCTCAAAGGTGAAGCCGAGTCCGTTGCCGAAGCAGGACTTGATGACCGAAGCCGCCGCGCCGCCTTCATGCACAACGCTTGCGGAAAGCACCTCGCCTGTGCAGATCATGTGGTAGACATTCTCGTACATTGCGCGGAGCTTGTTCCATTTGGGCATATGCGACTTCTTCTTGTGATACGGCACGGGAACCAGCACGACAGATGAATTTGCCTTGGTGAAAGCCGCCGAGAGCGTTCTCTTGGCGCTTGTCGTGGCAAGAGCAAAGCTCACCAGCGTCGGAGGAACATCGAGGTCGTTGAAGGAGCCGGACATGGAATCCTTGCCGCCGATGGAGGGAGTGCCCATTTTGAGCTGAGCGGTCAGCGCACCGAGCAGTGCCGCAGCCGGCTTGCCCCAGCGGGAGGGCTTGTCGCCTAAACGCTCGAAGTATTCCTGGAAGGTAAGGCGTGCGCCCAGCGGGTTCGCGCCTACCGCAAGCAGTCTGGAAAGCGACTCGACAACCGCAAACGCGGAGCCGTGATAGGGGCTCCATTCGGTGTGACCCGGCACATAGCCGAATGCCATTGCGGTGGCGCAGTCGGTCTCTCCCTTGTCAATCGGAAGCTTGGCGACCATTGCCTCTTCGGGCGTGAGCTGATTCTTTCCGGCGAAGGGCATGAGCACTGTCGCGGCTCCGATAGACGCGTCAAAGCGCTCGGAAAGTCCCTTCTGGCAGCAGACGTTGAGCCTGCCCATATTTTTGATCAGTGCGTCGCTCACCGAGAGACCTCTCAGCTCGTACGGAACCGACAGGCGGTAATCGTTGTAGGGATAAACAGCCTTTATCTTGGCTGTGGAATGCTGTCTTACGCCGTTGGTGTTGAGGAATTCACGCGACAGGCTGACGATGGTCTTGCCTCTCCACACCATATTAAGACGCGGCGTTTCGGAAACCGTCGCCACCTCATAGGCTTCGAGGTTCTCCTTCTCAGCCTCGGCGATAAATTTGTAAACGTCCTTCTTTTCCAGCACGACCGCCATTCGCTCCTGCGATTCGGAGATGGCAAGCTCAGTGCCGTCGAGACCCTCGTACTTCTTGCGCACGTCGTCAAGGCGAATATCCAGACCGTCCGCAAGCTCACCGATGGCGACGCATACGCCGCCCGCACCGAAGTCGTTGCAGCGCTTGATCATGGCTGCTACCTTGCCGTTGCGGAAAAGTCGCTGAATCTTGCGCTCGGTGGGAGGATTGCCCTTCTGCACCTCTGCGCCGCAGGTTTCGAGCGAGGAGCTGTTGTGCGCCTTGGAGGAGCCTGTCGCTCCGCCGCAGCCGTCGCGTCCGGTTCTGCCGCCCAGCAGCACCACCACATCGCCCGGCTGAGGCACGCCTCGGAATACATTCTTCTTGGGAGATGCGCCTACCACAGCGCCGATCTCCATTCTCTTTGCGGTGTAGCCGTAGTCATAGATTTCAGTGACCTGACCCGTCGCAAGACCGATCTGGTTGCCGTAGGAGGAATAGCCGGCGGCTGCGCCTGTGGTGATCTTGCGCTGAGGCAGCTTGTTCTCCATTGTCTCGGAGACAGGTACTCTCGGGTCGGCAGCGCCGGTAACGCGCATTGCCTGATAGACATAAGCCCTGCCGGAGAGCGGATCTCTGATAGCGCCGCCCAGACATGTGGCAGCGCCGCCGAAAGGCTCAATTTCTGTCGGATGATTGTGGGTCTCGTTCTTGAACTGCACAAGCCACTGCTCGGTCTTGCCGTCGATCTCGACAGGCACCTCAATCGAGCAGGCGTTGATCTCCTCGCTCTCATCGAGGTCGGGAATGAGTCCGCGCTTTTTGAGCACCTTTGCGCCGATGGTGCCTATATCCATGAGCGTCACAGGACGGGAGGTCTCCTCGCCGTAAACCTCGGCGCGTGCGGCTAAGTATCTGCGGATTCCCTTGCGAATCTCGGCGTCATAGCCGCTTTCCTCCACCTTGATGTCGTCCAGCTCGGTGAGGAATGTGGTGTGGCGGCAGTGGTCGCTCCAGTATGTGTCGATCACCTTCAGCTCGGTAACCGTCGGGTCGCGCTTCTCTTCGTCGCAGAAATAATCGCGGCAGAATTTCAGATCGTCCAGCGTCATGGCAAATCCCATAGAGGCAAAATACTCCGCCATTCTGTCGTCGTCCCATGCGGTGAAGCCCTCCAGCACCTGCACATCGGCTGGAATATCGAACTTCTGCTCGAGCGTGCGTGGCTTGTAGAGCGAAGCCTCGCGCGATTCCACGGGGTTGATGATGTAGCTCTTGATGCGGTCGAATTCCTCGTCGGTGATGTCGCCGCTGAGCACGTAGACCCTCGCGGTGAGCACGTCGGGACGCTCACCCTGTGTGAGCAGCTGTGCGCACTGTGCCGCGGAATCGGCTCGCTGGTCGTACTGACCCGGCAGGTATTCGGTGGCGAATACCCTCACATCGGGGGCAATGGGGAATGTCTCGTCGTAAACGATATCCACATTCGGCTCGCTGAAAACGGTAGTCTTTGCCTGAGCGTACTGCGCGTCGGTCAGACCCGACACATCGTAACGGTTGAGCAGTCTCAGACCCTTGATGCCGGTCATGCCGAGATTGTCCCTCAGGTCAGAGAGAACGCCCTTGGCTTCAATATCGAAACCGGGAGCCTTCTCTACAAAAAGTCTCATTACTGCCATAGCTTATCAAATCTCCTTAGAAAATTTTTTCCATAGCCGATTGTAAAAAATGAAAAATGCAGGAAATCAGGGACTTAGCCAATCTGAACACGGAAGTTTTTCTCCACTCGGGGCAAAGGTTATCCTGATATTGCGCTTTTTCTGATGCGCCCAAGCCCGTTTAAGGTCGCCGCACGTTGCAGCGAGGGGCGCTGCCCTTGACCCGCGAGGAGGTCCAGACCCCCGTGCTGTCGCTTGTCGACAGCTAAGACTCCCCACGCTCGCATTCGCTCGCTAATTACGGCGCTGCGCGCTTTCTTCTTTTCTTTTTTGCTTTTACAATCGCCTAAAATTGTCTTTAGAACATTATATCATACTGTTATAGTTTTTCAAAGGTTTTTTTATCAAACTATTGCAAATATTATATTAATAACAGGTGCGGCGGAATGACAATGTGTAAAAAAAACGTAAACTTAACCTGATTAGCGTCATCTTGTGACGAATACTGGTTGACGAAAGGGCTGAACTATTTTATAATATAGATTAAACGTCAAATGAAAGAATGTGAACAGGCATATGAATTCCAACACTAACATAGCGGAATACCTGAAGCTGTGCGCTAAGAGAATGTCGGTGCTCACGCTGATAATCGCTTTTGTATTTCCGGTGGTGCTTATCGCCGCCAAAATAATGACTCCGGTGCAGTACACCCTGACCGGGACCATAAGAATACAGTCCGACGTCATGGGCGAGAGCATTGCCGACCAGTACAATATATCCGAGCTGTCCCGTTCGGCTGCTCTGACCTCGATATCCCTAATTGACAACAGCGACACCGTGCGCAAGGCTTTGAGCGACAGCAAGATTAAAAATGAAAATCCCGCGGATTTCCAAAAACGTGTCACAGTAACGCAGATCAACAATTCAAACGTTCTGCAGGTAGTCGTGATATTTGACTCCGATCAGATTCTCGGCGAAACCTTCATGTCAAACCTGATGAAGGAATCCGACATCGTTATCAAAGAGACCTTTGCCATGTCAAACCCGTCGTTTTCCGGCGCGGTCGAGGACGCGGGACGTGTCACGGACGTCAACAGCCCGTGGCTGATCTCATTTGGCGCAGCTTTGGCTGCCGTAGGAATCACAGCCGCCGCCTTCTTTATCTACAACATATTCTCCTTTGCCGCCGACCGCACACTGCGCAGCAGCTCCAAATTTGAAACGCTCACCCGCATTCCGGTCATAGCCGCCATTCCTCCGGTCGCGCGCATGATCGGCACCGAACGCAGCGTCAATCAGGTGAGCAACGCCTACCGTGTGCTACGCTCCGCCATCAAATATTCCCGACGCGGCGTGCGAACCATCGCGGTATGCAGCCCTTCTCCGCGCGACGGCAGGACCTCGGTCGCCATCGGACTTGCACAGTCGCTTGCCGACACCAATGCGATGGTGCTGCTGATAGAAGCCGACATGCACCGCCCGAATATCAGCCGCGAACTGCGATTCGATCCGGTGTTCGGTCTGGGCGATCTTCTGCTCGGCAAGGCGAATCTCGCCGCCACCATCAACAAGACCTCTAACCGCAACCTTTACGTAATTACCGCCGTCAACAATGTCAACATGAACAGCATTGACGTCTGCGATCTGCTCGACAGCGATGTTTTTACAGAATTGCTGAAGGCAGTAGAAAGCCAGTTTGATTATGTGATCATCGACACGCCCGCCATCGAGCTTCTGCCCGACGCGGCAGCGGTCGCCGGAAAGGTGGACGGCTGTCTGATAGTCGCTCAGTACGGACACACCCGCACGGATATGATGAAATATGCCATCGACGTTTTCGACTCTCTTGACTCCGAGGTCATCGGCATTGTCACCACCAATTCGCCCAGAAGAACCGGCGCATTCGGCTCGGTCTCCCGCTACTACCGCAGCAGGAACAGCCACAGCGGCGACAGCATTGTCACAACGCTGCTCGACAATTTCTTCGGCGTGGTCAATATGATTCGCAGCAAGCTCCCCGGCGGCAAGAAAAACTGATTTTCCTCACATAAAAAATAAGCAGGTCGGATTTCCGGTCATACGGATTCCGACCTGTTTTATTATTTTCTCTCAGCCAGAGCGATCACATCGCCTATCTTGGACATGATATAATCATACCCCTTTTCGCTGTGCGGAATAGCGCATTTCATGCAGCTCTTCACGCCGTTCGGCAGGTATTCAAAATTGCCGCCGCACTTTTCGCCAAGGGCATACAGAGGGCAGTAGCAGAAGAGACAGTTAAAATTCTCTCCCACGCCCTTGTGACAGGGGAAATACTCACATTCGGTATTGGAGAAATGCTTATAGCTGTTGGAATGACTCATGTATTTATACTCCTCCAAAAAATCCGAGGCATGCTTTGTAAAAAAAGTACGCCTCGGATATCGTTTGTTTTATTCGAAACCCTCTTTTTCTCCGGAAGCTGTCTGCGAAGCCTCGGCTTTATCAGCCTTGTCATCGCTGAGATGCGAGAGCTTCCACCGCGTCCTGCGATAGATGCGCCCGGCAATCCTGCGATAGGTGCTGTTCCATGCGACGTTGATTTCCGCGCCTACCAGCATAATGAACATACAGAAGTAGAGCCACAGCATGAGCAGCACAACGGCTGTAAGGCTTCCGTAAACATTGGCGTAATTGCCGAAATGCTCAATGTAAAATGCATACAGATACGAGAATCCGACCCAGCCCACAGCACTTACCAGCGCTCCGGGAAGCTCCTCCATAACGGTGGATTTGCGATTCGGAACGGCGATATAGCTGATCACAAAGAACAGCACCAGCACTGCGAATCCCAGCAGCCACCGCACGCCCTTTGAAATGATCGTGAGGTTGCTCGCGGCAAAGGGAAGGTAATTGATCAGCGCGTGATAAATACTGTTGCCGAATACCAGCACACCGAGAGCCGCAATGATCATCACCAGAAAGACCAGCGTGTACAATATCGCAAGCGACCTCATGCGGATATATCCGCGCGTTTCCTTTATGGAATAGGCTGCGGTCAGCCCCAGCATAATGGAGTAAATGCCGGTCGATGATGACCAGACGGCGGTGATAGCCGAGATGGAAATAACCGTATTTGTCGAATTGTTGATGATCTCCTGCAGCATGGTCTGGACAAAGGCATTGACGTCATCCGGTAAGAAGCTGATCCTGATAAGCGGAACGCCGCCGCTGAAATACGGAAGAAATTTCAGCATGGTCAAAAGAAGCATTATCATCGGAAACGCCGAGATAATTATAAAGAACGCAGCCTGTGCGGAATAGGCGCTCACCGAGTCGTCCATAACGTCCTTAACCAGACCGCCGATTGCCTTGCCGACCTTTTTAAGCAGTCCTTTCATCTCGCACCTCCCAGTATGAACTTACCTTGCACTTTCGGAATCGGGCTTCCAAACCCTGTAATTGCGTTTGGTTGTCTTCTTGACCACATAGAGAGCATCGTCGGCGTGCTTCATTGCCTCATCAATAGCCTCCTGTGAAAATACGCTTGCAGTGGAAATACCGATGGAACAGGACACTCTGTTCTTGGGGTCTATCTTGAAATCCTTGCCCATCTTTTCCTTTAGCTTCTCTGCAAATCCGTCGGTCTCGTCGAGCTTAGCGTAAATCGACTTGGCGATTTCCACGCCCTCTTCCTCGCTCGAATCGGGCAGAACAATGACGAATTCATCGCCGCCGAAGCGGATGGCATAGCCCTTGTCCTTGGTAATCTGCTTGAAGATATTGGCAAACGACACCAGAATTACGTCGCCTATGGCATGACCGAAGGTGTCATTATAGAATTTGAAGTTATCCAGGTCGATATACAATACAGTTGTTGTCACATCGGGGGAGGATTCGTACTTCTTCATCTCTTCGCTCAGGGTCTTTGCAAAGCCCTGTCTGTTGTACAGACCGGTAAGCATATCAGTGACCGAGGTCTGCTCGAGCTGAACGTTCATCTTTCTGATGCGTTCCTGCGTAGCCAGACGGTTGAGGGCGTCAACAAGCTGATGGAAAGCCACGCTGAATATCGTCAGGTCTCCGTCGAGGAAGATCGAGAAATTGTTGGCGAAATTGTCATGCATCTCCATAAGCGCCAGAAGAATGCTCTGCAGCTTGCCGTCGACAACAATCGGCACGCCGATCATCGAAACCACCTTGTTTATGCCGAAAAGCCCTATCAAATCCTTGTAGTCATAGAATGACTTTTCCAGTCTGTTGGTCATAAACTCAGACGGATTACGAATGAAGAAGGAGACTATGCCCTGCAGCATTTCGGGACTTGGGTGATAGTCCCTGTCGCAGTACATGAGATCCGCCTTGCCGTTTTCAACGCCGAGGTAAATAATCTTGTCGGCGTTGTAATTGTTCTGGATGGAGTACATTGACGTGTTGACAAGCGACTTTCTGTCTATATCATCGCGGTTCATAAGCTCCTGCCAGTTCGTCAGGAAGTCGATGCTCTTATTTTTAAGTCTGAGCTGATGCTCGGCGCCCACACGGCGTGAAAGCTCGATCGCCTGATTTATGGTGATCTTTTTAAGACCGATATTGTAATGCTTATCTTCTATCGTATTGCCTGTAAGCGCGGAATTGAGACGTTCTATCTTGTCCTGGTAATTATTCTCGGTGCAGAAATCAAGACAATTCTGGAGCAGCTCGTTTGCCTCGACGTGTCTGCCCTGCGCGCGGTAGAGATCAGCCTGCTCTATGGCAAAAAGCTCGTAGGCAAAGAACCACAGACCCTCGGTGCGCTTGAGGTGGAAATTGGCGCGGTCAAAATTGTGCTGTGCCTCGGCGAGACTGTCCTTGCGGGCAACAAGTCCTCTGTCGAAATAGTAGAAGAACATGTCGTCGTCCCACAGGAAATAGCTCGGTTCGCCTTCCGGGAATATCAGGTGATAAAGAACAAGCTGCATTCTGTTGAGATAGAGCTGTGCGTTGTATTCGACGCCCATATTAATATAGCATAGAGCTATCATACCGTAAATCTTAGACATATTGCAAAGCTCAAGCTTATTCTGATTGAGGTTTTTCATAATACGAACGGCAGTAACAAGCAAGTCGCAGCCGCTCTTGTAATCTCTGGCGAGCATGGCGTTGACCGCCATATTGTAAAGCGACTCGCCCATATTCTCCGGCTTGCCCAGCTTGTACCATATTTCCATAGCGCTGTTGAAGTAGGCGTCGGCTTCATTGAACTGCTCACTGACTATGCGGTTGTAGCCCAGACCGTTGTAGACATTGCCCATTTGGGTGAGGTTGTCCTGCTTGCTGAGAATGACGAGGCTCTTCTTGTAGAAATGGTCAACGGCAGGATAATATCCGAAGCCGGACGAAAAGACGACGTTCTTTTTGTAGGCTCTCAGCTTGACAGACTCATTGCCCAGCATATCCGCAAAATACATACCCTTTTTGTAATGATCGTGAGACTCGCAGAATTCCGGATCGACGTCGTAGTAGCTTCGGTCATTGCCGAAGCAGAAAAGATAAATGTAAGCCAGATGATTGAAATACTGGTATTTCTCGGCGTTTTCAAGGAAATTCGCAGTAGGCGTATAATCGACATGCCACAGATAGACGTTGGTCCAGCTGCGGAATTTGACCATGCATTTGAGCAGCTCGGTCTTGAAAATGAGGTATTCATCGCCGCTCTTCTTAGCAAATTCCCCGCAGTCATCCGCATACTTCTGCGCCAGCGTATCCTGACCCGCGCACGAATGACAAAGCGAAACGAGATAGGTGTATTCAAAATTGAATCGGTCGACGAGCAAATCCTCTGTATTTGCGCTTACAATGCCCTTGCGCTCGTCGCAGATGGTGAGCGTTCTGGGATAATTGCCCAGCTTGAAGTTTGCGTCGGCATACAGTCTGTAGAAACGGTGTATGGATTCTTCCTCTGCCGTGATCGTTTTTCCGTCAATGGCTTCCTTGATGATGTCGCAGTAATAGATTGCCTGCGCCATTGCGCCGCATTCAATCATATTATTGATAAGCAGAAGATACCTGTCAAAGGCTTCATTCACAGGCGTGAAGATATCGTTCTCGTCAGCGACGCTTTCTTTGTCTTCGAGACCCCAGTCCTGAATCATGTTCTTGCCTTCAAGCGCGACCATGACGTCATTTTTGATGGCTTTGACATAATCCGGAACAACAAAAACCTCGTTGATAGTGCAAATAAACGCGATCTTATTGTTGGGATTTTCGGTTATCTCCTTATACAAAAACTCATAGGTGGAAAGAGACGCCAGATGCACCTTATTGAGAACGATAAGCAGCGGCACCTTTTCGGAAACATAGTTAAAAATGCCGATAAGCCCTTTGAGGAATTTATCGTGCTCATATTCGTTTTCTACAGGGATAACTTCCTCGGTTCGCTGACAAATACCGTTTTCGCGGTACTTGACGTAAATGTTCTTATGCAGCGAATAAACCCCGGCGTTGTCGAGAAAGGACTCAAATGACTGCTCAGCTGCGTAATATCTGCCATACAGCGCATTGACCCAATCCATCATGGGACTGTAGGCAGCTTTAATGGCGCCCGGCTGAAATTCGTGAAACAGGATCTGGACGATATTGCCGGATTTGAGCATAGCGTTATTAACGAATTTGAGCGGTATTGAAAAAGTGTTGTAATGCTTGAAGAAGCTGACATTGTGCTCCTCGTAATAAAGCTTCTGAAGCACGGAATCAACAAGATTGCTTACATACATATCAACAGATGAACTCAAATTTATCACCCCTTGTCATTTGTTACATTATACCAAATTATTATATAAATAGCAATAGATTTTAAAAATAATTATGGCGGGTATTTATAATAAATTTTCTTCCATAGAAATCTGCTTTTTGCACAAAACAGTCATCACATTTTCGTAATAAACGCTGCCGCAGTAAACATAAAGCATAAAGCGTAAAACATAAAACAAAAAAGGCGGCACTCCGTGAGACTGCCGCCAAACCTTGTCAGTGATTCTTTATCTTATTCATGGCGCCCTTTTCCAGCCGGGATACCTGCGCCTGGGATATTCCAACCTCCTGCGCCACTTCCATCTGCGTCTTGCCGCGCATGTATCTCAGCGTCAGTATGCGTTTCTCTCTGGGCGAGAGATTTTTTATCTCCTCTTTGAGAAGGATTTCGTCCAGCCAGTTGCTGTCGTCGTTATTGTCGCCTATCTGATCCATCACATAGATAGTGTCGCCGCCGTCGGAATAGACCGCCTCATAGAGCGACACCGGCTCGGCGATCGCCTCAAGCGCCAGCACGACATCCTCCTTTGGAAGTCCCAGCTCCTTGGCGATCTCTTCAACCCCCGGCTCACGTCCCTGCTCGCTCAGCACACGCTCCTTGACCTGCATTGCCTTATAGGCAGTATCCCGCATGGAACGGCTGACCCGCACACTGTTGTTGTCACGAAGATACCGCCTGATCTCTCCTATCACCATCGGGACAGCATAGGTTGAAAATTTCACATCCATATTGGTATCAAAGTTGTCGATGGCTTTGATAAGCCCAATGCACCCCACCTGAAAGAGATCGTCCAGATTTTCACCGCGATTGGAAAAACGCTGAATCACGCTGAGCACCAGACGAAGATTGCCCTTGACCAGCTCATCGCGTGCGTTTTTGTCGCCTGACTGCGATTTTTTGAGCAGCTCGGTCTTCTCCTTTTCGCTCAGCAGCTTGAGATTCGCCGTATTTACCCCGCAAATTTCCACCTTGTTGAACTGCACAATACTTCCTCCCGCCGTATTTTTGTATTACATTTGAAGTATTGGCAAGTTGCGGGAAATAATTCACCCGGAATCATATCCATTTTTATCCGTTGAGAATAAATGCAGCGCCGTTGAGGTAGGCTGCAAACAGCAGCCACAGCAGATAGGGAATTTGCAGAAGCGCAGCCGGCTTGCTGATGAACCAGAAGCTCACGATCATCCTGACCACCGCGGCAATCAGCACAATGATCCAAATGAACGCTGCCAGCCGCATGTCAAAGTAAAAGAATAAAATGGGCCAGATCAGATTGATACCCAGCTGCACGAAATAGAGCCACAGCGCATCCGATCTCGTTCCTGCCGGAGCGTCCGCCGTAAGCACAAGGTATGAGGATATCCCCATAAGTGCATACAGAATGGTCCACGCCACAAAAAAGAGCCATGACGGAGGACTGAGCGGCGGCTTGAACAGCTCATCGTAATCGGCAAACTGCCCTGTGATCGCCAGAAAGAAGCCTACCGCTCCGCCAAGCACAAGCGGAATCAGCAGCGAAATAAGCAGCGGCTTTAATTTGATTGTCTTGACAAATTTCATCTTGCAATGCCTCCCACTCCGGCTAAGCTGCCGGTGTTGATTACATCACAATTATATGAAATGACACATGGAAAAATACGCCGTTATTTATCAAAAATTCAGCCGTTTATCATTTCGCCGAGTTGTTCAAGCGAAATCACCTTGACGCCAAGCTCCTCGGCTTTGGTCAGCTTGCTGCCGGGATTTTCGCCAGCCAGCAGGTAGGAGGTCTTTTTGCTCACCGAACCGGCTGCCTTGCCGCCGTTTGCGATGATCAGGGCTTTCGCCTCGTCGCGGGTCATGCCCTCGAGCGTGCCTGTGATGACGAAGGTGAGTCCCTCCAGCTTGCCCGACGCATTTTCATTTTCCTGACTCTGTGCCGTCATATTAACGCCCAGCGCAGTCAGTCTGTTGATCAGATCCTTCGCGTGAGCGGTCGAAAAGAAATCCACCACAGATTCCGCCATTATGTCTCCGAAGCCGTCAATAGCGGCAAAGCTCTCGGAGGGCGCATCCATGAGCGCCTGCATGGTGCGGAATCTGTCTGCCAGCAGGCGTGAAGCGGCTTCTCCGATATGGCGTATGCCAAGGGCATATATCAGCTTGTAAAGGTCGCTGCCCTTGGAGCGTTCGATGGCTGCAATGAGATTCTGAGCCGATTTTTTGCCCATACGTTCGAGGGAAGAAATGTCCTCTTCCTTCAGAATGTAAATGTCAGCCGGGGATTTTATCCTGCCGGCGGAAATAAGCTGCTCGATGACGGCTGGTCCCATGCCTTCAATATCCATCGCGTCGCGGGAGGCAAAGTGAATGATATTTCTCATGAGCTGTGCGGGACATTCGGGGTTGACGCAGCGCAGAGCCGCTTCGTCCTCGAGGCGGAACACCTTCTCACCGCAGGACGGACAGACCTCCGGCAGCAGGTACGGCTCTCCTCCCCCGTGCGAGGCAACGGAAACGACCTCGGGAATGATCTCTCCCGCCTTGCGAAGCACCACCGTATCGCCTATGCGGATGTCCTTCTGCGTGATGTAGTCCTGATTGTGCAGCGAAGCCCTGCTCACCGACGTTCCGGCAAGCAGCACAGGATCAAATACGCCCGTTGGCGTCAGCACGCCTGTTCTGCCCACAGTCACCTCGATATCCCGCAGAATCGTCTCCTTCTGCTCGGGCGGATATTTGAACGCGACAGCCCACTTGGGAAATTTGGTGGTGACGCCTGCCGACTGCCTGAGGCTGAGGCTGTCCACCTTGACCACCGCGCCGTCTATGTCGTATTCCAATGAACCGCGCTGCGTTCCTATGGCGTCTATCGCCGCTGCCACCTGCTCAAAGCCCGTAGCCACAACAAACTCCGGCGACACCGGAAAGCCGAGCTTCTTCAGATATGCAAGCGACTGGGAGTGAGAATCAAATGCCATTCCCCTGACCTGCTGAACATTGAATACAAAAATATCCAGCCCTCTTGCCGCTGTAATGGCAGCATCCTTCTGTCTGAGGGAGCCTGCGGCGGCATTTCGGGGATTTTTAAAGGTCTTGCGCCCGTTTTCCTCCTGACTCTCGTTGAGTGCGGCGAAGGTTTTTCGCGGCATGTACACTTCCCCACGCACCTCGAGAAACGCAGCGTCGGTTTTTATTCTGTGTGGAATGGAGGAAATGGTAAGAAGATTCTCGGTAATGTCCTCGCCGACTCTTCCGTCGCCGCGAGTCGAGCCTCTCGTCAGCACTCCGTTGGTGTACTCCAGTGAAACCGACAGACCGTCGATCTTTTTCTCCACCACAAACTGTGCGCCCGGAAAATCGGCACAGAATTGCTCCACCTCTTCCATGGCGAACACGTCCCGCAGGCTTTGCATTGCTACCTCATGCTCCACCGCGGCAAATTTGCCTGAAGCCGCGCCTCCTACCCTTACCGTCGGGGAATTTGCCGCACGAAGCTCCGGATACTTCTCTTCCCAATCACGAAGCTCCCGCATGAGGGCGTCGTACTCATCGTCCTCTATTTCAGGTGAATCGAGGTTATAATAGGCGTTGCTGTGATATTCGATCAGCTCGCGAAGCTTTTTTACACGTTCACCAATTTCTTTAATATCAGGCATAAAATACATCCTTTCCGGTATTCCGATTTTTTTACATTTTACACCATACCGAAAAATATTTCAATCCCCGATAAAATTATTTATATCATCGTACAGTTCATCGTTCGTGTCGACGTTGGTGAAGGATTCGGGAACTCTGCCAAGCAGCACCGTTTCGGATACGGTGAAGCTGTTTACCACCTCGGTGTAGGACGAGCATCCGGGAATAACCGCAGAAACGCCCACCTTAACATCGCAAATAATCCTGTGGCGGGTCTGATTGATACCTGCTCCTTCAAAGTCGCTTCGCAGGTTTGCCGTAACGTTGCCGTAAAGCTGTATTTTCATTCTGACGCTCGGACCTCTGCCGGAAAACAAATCTATTCCCGTAAGTGTGCCGAGCGGAATGGAGATTTCCCGTTCACAGTAGTCGAGAATCTTATCCTGAATTGCCTTTGAAATGTTGGTTTTGAATTTATTCATCTCACGAATATTGGCTGTCATGGAACAAACCGTCCCATCTGACAGCGTGTTTAATGAAATAAGCCTGTCGTACATGATATCCGATTCGGCAAGCACCTCCGCTGCCGCCTGATCAATGGCAATGTTGGCTATGTAACCCGCCTGCACAGAGGTCATAGTTTTCAATATAGGATTCACTCTGTTATTGATCCAGACAAAGGCAGTAAATAACGCAACCGACACGGCAGCTATTCTAAGCCGAATATTCTTTTTGGTCGTGATGTGTTTTCGGTATCTCATACAAATCCCTCCGCTTACATATTATTTCAAAAGAATGCGAAGGTGACAAAAAAGGCCGTCTGAACCTTTCGGAACAAACGACCTTTAATTGTAGATTTATGCAGCGTACAGAATCATACGCAAGCATTCTGTCAGTAGAAATTCCAGAAAAATTAACCCTTGACAGCGCCGCCGGTAACACCCTCAACATAGTACTTCTGCAAGCACATGAAGAGAACCATGATCGGAACTGCAACGCAGACAGAGCCTGCTGCGAACTGACGGAAGTAAGTGAATATTCTCTCTCTTTCGAGCATGGAATACAGACCGATAGCAACTGTATAGGTCTTGTAGTTGGTGCCCATGAGGAACTTTGCAAAGATGAAGTCCATCCAGGGACCCATGAACGCTGTCAGTGCCTGATAAACGATGATCGGCTTTGACATAGGCAGAACGATCTTGAAGAAAACCTGTGCCTTTGTAGCGCCGTCGATCATAGCCGCTTCATCAAGCGCCTTAGGTACGGTATCGAAGAAGCCCTTACAGACATAGAATCCGAGACCGGCACCGGCGGAATAAACCATGATCAGTGCGATAAGGCTCTGATTGAGATTGACAGACTTCAGGATGAAGTAAACAGCGATCATCGACATGAAGCCGGGGAACATGCCCATAACAAGAGCGACGTTCATAAAGGTTTTACGCAGCTTAAAGCGCATTCTCGACATAACATAAGCAGTAGAAACCGCAAAGAATGTAGAGATAAGGCAGGAAAATATAGCTACGATCAAAGTATTCATATACCAGCGACCGAAGTCATAGTCTCCGTCCGGAGTAAACAAATCAATGTAGTTCTGGAGAGTATAGGTCTGCTCCAACCAGCGACCGTCCTCCGCCTGCCATTTGTAAGGAGCCGGGAAGAAAGACGATACAAACGAGCCGGGTTCAACACGGAAGGAGGTCAGGACAACCCACAAGATCGGAATAACCCAGATGATCGAAAGTATGATCAAAAAGACATAGCTGGCAATAAGACCTGCTTTCTTCTGAGCTTGAAGGCTTTTTGTCTTTGAAGTAGTATTTGCACTCACTGGAAGCTGTCCTCCTCTTTATAAGATTTTGTATTTCTGTAGGTTATCAGGGACAACGCGGCAGAAATAATGAAGATCAGAATACCGATGGTTGATGCCAAGCTGTAGTCCTTCTTGTCAGACGTCAGCTTATAGAGCCATGTAACAAGCAAGTCGGTCTTACCTGCTGCATAATAGTCTGTGGTGGAAGGTCCGCCGCCTGTCATGAGGTAAATCAGGTTGAAGTTGTTGATGTTGCCGATAAACGTCGTAATCAGATAAGGGGTGGTAACGAAAATGATCTGAGGAAGAGTGATCTTAAAGAACATCTGTACCTTGTTAGCTCCGTCAACAGTGGCAGCCTCATACAGATCCTGAGGAATGTTCATCAGAATGCCGCTGGACATCAGCATGGTATAAGGAATACCAACCCACATATTAACGATGATAATCGAAACTCTCGCCCATGTAGGATCGGTAAAGAACGGAATAACATGGTTCAGGTCTGAAATAATACCCGCATTGATCAGCGCTCTGTTGATAACACCGTACTGAGAGAAGAAGTTGCGCATAACGAGCAGGGAGATAAACTGAGGCATTGCAATGGTCAGAACGAGGATCGATCTCCACAGTGCCTTATATTTAATTCCCTTCTGGTTGATAATAATAGCAACTATAATTCCGAGGAAGTAATTGGTGAAGGTGGCAAAGAATGCCCAGATCAGTGTCCATCCGAGAACACCAAAGAAGGTGTGGGAGAACTGATCCGCAAAACCAACGCCGCCGAGAAGAACATCCTTGAAGTTGGCAAGACCAACCCAATGGAACAGATTACCCGGGACCTGATGATCTCTGTCGTAGTTGGTAAACGCAATCAGGATCATGTACACCAGCGGAACAAGTGTAAATGTGACAATACCAACGATAGGCAGGAACAAAAGGGTAATATGGAATCTGCTGTCTATAAGAAGCTTTACATCGTCAATAAACGAAGGAATCTTTTCACCCTTCATTTCAAGCTGCTGCACATTTCTTGCGCTTCTGATATTGGCAATATAGAAGCCAACAAACGCCGCTGTAATCATCAGAGTGATGATACCGAACAAAAGGAACAGCATCGAGTTATCGCCGTAGACAACACGGGAGAACATGGAACCTTCGATTTTTTCCTCGTGAGTCTCAACGGTACCCAGAGTAATCATATTCCACAGGTTCTGCAAGCCGCCCATAAGCATGAACAGTATATAACCGACCTCGATAAGCAGGAAAGCTGCGCCCTTGACAAATTGCTTGTGAGCCAAATTGCCAAATCCCATAATCACAAAAGATATTTTTGTAGCTATGGAATCAGGCACTTCAATCTTTGACTCGGAATCTAATTTTTTGCTCATCAATCTTCCTCACTTTCCAAAAGATTTAAGTAATGGATTCCAAAAGCTCATACACGAATGCATGCATTTCACAAAAGTAGCCCGAACATATTTTCTTTCAAAAACACATCCGGGCTACACATTATTTGAAGCTCTCTATTTGCAAGAGATAAGAGGATTACTCACCCTTGTAACCCTTAACAAGAGTATCAAGCTCACCTTGAACAGCATCTTCAGCGATCTCGCCGTTGAATGCCTTGAGGATAAGAGCGCCTGCAGTGGACCAGTAATCAACTGTGCCATAGATAGGTGCGTTAGGAATGGTGTAAGCGAACTGAGCAAGCTCAGCAGCAGCGGTAGGATCAGCAAGGATTGTTGCGTTCGTAGCAAGAGCAGAAGCAGTCGGAAGAGCGCTTCTCTGCTCAAATCTCTTGAGCTGATTGTCAGCGTTGGTCACCCAAGTGATGAGATCGATAGCTGCATCAGGATCTGCGCAGTTTGCGTTGATAACGTAAACCTTACCGGAAGCAAATGTAACCATCTGCTTGCCGTTGACTGTGGGCATCTTTGCTACACCGTAGTTGTCCTTCAGAGCTTCCTTAATAGCATTAGCCTGCCAAGAACCGATAACGCCAGCTGCGATTGTGCCGTCGCCAAGAGCATTGGAGAGGTCACCAGCGTCGCTGATGGTTGTAACCTTGCCGGTTGCCTTCAGAGTGCCGATGTACTTAACCATATCAACACAATCCTGATTGTTCCAGTCACAAACTGTTCTGTCGCCGTCTGTGAAAGCCTTAGCGCCTGTAGTAGCAAACCATGTGATGTCTTCCCAAGCACTGTCAAATCTGAAAGCGATGTTGGTTGTGCCTGTCTCAGCAGCAAGAATGCCTTCGAGAGAAGCAACATCCTCTTCCTTCAGAAGAGACTTGTTGTAGAACAGGACGGACGAGCACTCTGCGATGTAAGGAACACCGTAGTACTTGCCATTGTACTTACCAAGAGACATATCAACTGTCTGACCGAGCTGATCTGCGCCTTCCTGAGGAATCTCGAAGATTGCCTTAGCGTCAGCGAGAGCACCGATCTGGTCAAGAGCTACGCCGTAAATATCAGCAGCAGACTCGACATCCTTCAGAGCCTCGTCCTTAGCGGTATCTTCGCCCTGAACCTTCAGCTCAACGGTAACGTTAGCCTTGTCATACTGTGCAACGAATTCATCAGTAACAGCCTTCAGGTAGTCCTGATCGTCCTGTGCGCCCCACATAACGAGCTTAACGTCTTTCTTTTCAGCAGGAGCAGCAGAAGAAGGAGAATCGGTTTCTTTTGCGGTACAGCTTGCCATTGCGCCGACTAACATAGCGGCGGCCAGTGAAAGTGCGAGAATTCTTTTTTTCATTTGGATAAACCCTCCATAAAAATTTTTTTGAACGCCATATTTAGAAATACACAGCGTTTCGCACAAATATTTTAGGTTTTTAGGACTATTTTTATTCTCGTCCGAACCTGTGAATATGATAACTCAAATTGTATGTTTTGTCAATAGTTTTTTTAAATTTTTTTTTATTAATTTTAGTTTTTTTTAATATCTCATACTTATTTTTGTAATATTCACGTTTTTAAAGCCCTATTTTACGTTCGGTCAAAGCAAAAGCAAGCCACAATTCACAAATTTAATTAACGTGAATCGCAGCTTGCTGTATATTTTCGCTATAAAAGCTCTTTAGCAATTATTACCAAAGAATATCAGACGCCCCAGATCTCCTTGGCGTATTCCTTGATGGTTCTGTCGCTGGAGAACTTGCCGGAGTTAGCCATATTCATGAAGCACTTTCTTGTGAAAGCCTTCTTGTCGGAGTAATCGGCATTGCATCTGAGCTTTGCGTCGCAGTAGGGAATGAGGTCGAGCAGAATGAAGTAATGGTCGGGATGGTGCCAGTGAGCGCCGTCGAGCAGCGACGAATAGAGGTCGCGGAACATTCCCGATCCGCCGTCGTCAAGTGTGCCGTCAACAAGGGTATCGAGCACTCTCTTGATTCTCGGATTCTCATTATAGAGCTTCTTGGAGTCATAGCTGCCCTTGATCTTCTCGATATCCTCCACTCTTGCGCCGAAGATGTAGTTGTTGTCCTCGCCTGCCTGCTCGACGATTTCGACATTCGCACCGTCAAATGTGCCGAGTGTCACAGCGCCGTTGAGCATGAACTTCATGTTGCCGGTGCCGGAAGCCTCTGTGCCGGCAGTGGAAATCTGCTCGGAGACATCGGCGGCAGGAGTGATCTTTTCAGCGTAGGAAACATTATAGTTGGAAACAAACGAAACCGAGAGATACTTGTTGACCTCGGGGTCATTGGCGATCATCTTTCCGATCTCGTTGATGAACTTGATAATGCCCTTGGCTCTGTAATAGCCGGGAGCCGCCTTTGCGCCGAAGATAAATGCGGTCGGGTTGAAGTCCTTGATGCGTCCGTCCTTAATGCCGAAATAGATGTCCAGAATGGAGAACGCGTTGAGAAGCTGACGCTTGTACTCGTGCAGTCTCTTTACCTGAATGTCGAAAATGAAGTCGGGATTGACGGTGAGACCGTCAATCTTCTTCATATAATCGGCAAGCTCGACCTTCTTCTGGTGCTTGATGTCTGCAAATGCCTTCAGAGTTTCCTCGTCGTCGGCAAACTGCTCCATCTTTTTCAGCTCAAAGAGGTCGGTAATCCAGCCGTCGCCAATCTTGCCTGTGATAAAGGAAGAAAGCTCCTGATTGGCAAGAGCAAGCCAGCGGCGCTGGGTAATGCCGTTTGTCTTGTTGTTGAAGCGCTCGGGATAGAGCTTGTACCACTCATGCAGAGCGGTGTCCTTGAGAATATCGGAGTGAATCTGTGCCACGCCGTTGGTGGAATGTGTCGCATAGATTGCAATGCGAGCCATGTGAACCTGATCGTCACAGATGATTCTGTAGATCTTCTGATCCTCGCCGGTAATGCCCTTGGATGCAAGCTCCTCCTGCAGCACCTTGTCAAGAGCTATGACGTAGTTGTAAACTTCGGGTATGACGTCATAGAAAAGGTTGGTGTGCCACTTTTCAAGAGCTTCAGGCATGATGGTGTGATTGGTATATGCAAAGGTATCCTTCGCGTAGGCGATGGCGTCCTTGAGGTCGATCTTCTCTTCCTCCACCAGAATTCTCAGGAATTCGGGAATGGAGACGACAGGATGGGTGTCGTTGAGCTGAATGGCGTACTCCTTGGCAAACTGCGAGAAGTCGGAGCCGTGACGTGCCTTGTACTTGCGGATCATATCCTGCAGCGAAGCGCTCGAGAAGAAGTACTGCTGCTTCAGACGCAGCACCTTGCCTTCCCATGTCTCATCGTTGGGATAAAGCACCGAGGAGATAACCTCCGCGTCGTTCTTTTCGGCGATGGAGGCGGCTCTGTTGTTGCGGTTGAACTGGTCGAAGTCGAAGCTGTTGACTGCCTCTGCCTGCCACAGACGGAGGTTGTTGACGGTCTTGCCGCCGAAGCCGATAACCGGCATGTCATAGGGTACCGCCTTGACGGTCTGACCCGAGAACTTGATCAGCACGGTCTCATCGTCTCTGCGGATAGACCACGGATCGCCGTAAGCCTGCCAGTCGTCAGCCTTTTCCTTCTGGAATCCGTTTTCAAAATACTGCTTGAATAGTCCGTACTTATAGCGAATGCCGTAGCCGTCGAGCGGAATGTTCTGCGTGGCGGCAGAATCAATAAAACATGCCGCCAGACGACCCAGACCGCCGTTGCCGAGCGCGTCGTCCTCTATATCTTCAAAAACATTGATGTCAATGCCTGCCGAGGCGAGCAGCTCCTTGGTCTCGTCCAGCAGACCCAAGTTAAGCAGGTTGCTGTAGATCATACGGCCGATAAGGAATTCAGCCGAAAGATATGCCGCTCTCTTGGTGCCGGTGAACTTGTCAGCGCCGCGGTAAGCCTGTGCAACGGCAGCCTTGGAGACTGCGTTGTAAAGCTCCTTGGTAGTAGCGTTTTCAAGCGTCTTGCCGGCATCCAGCTCAAGACATTTGATTACATCGTTCTGAAAAGTAGTGTTCAAATTGGTTACCTCCCGTAAATTTCGACAAGCCGCGCAATCCTTGCAGCCAGCTTATCCGACATCTGAGCCTTGGTAGCTCTCCATTCCCAGTTGCCTCCCAGCTTTGATGGGAAGTTCATTCTGGCGGAATTGTCAAGACCAAGATAATCCTGAAGCTGATAAATGACAGTATGAGCGCAGGACATGAAGCCGACTCTGATAATGGCGTCAGGAATGCTGTCTATGGTCTCGCAGTTGAGATATTCCACAGCGTATCTCAGATCCTCAATGCTCTTGTTGTCGTCGCAGAAATAGCCGACAAGCGTCTCATTGTCATGCGTGCCGCCATACACGACATAATTGTCGGTAATATTGTGGGGCAGCATAACATTGTCGCTTCCGCCGTCAAAGCCGAACTGGAGCACCTTCATGCCCGGGTAACCGGCTTTTTTGAGCAGCGCTTCGACCTTTTCGTCCGAAACGCCGAGATCCTCGGCTATTACAAGCGAATTGCCGAGCACGGAATTGATCGCGTTGATGAGCTTTATGCCGGGACCGGGCATCCATTTGCCGGCTGCGGCTGTTGTGGCTTCGGCGGGAATGGAATAGTACTTGATGACGCCGATGAAGTGGTCTATGCGGATCACGTCATACATCTTTGCGGATGCGCTCATGCGCTGCTTCCACCAGGCGAAGCCGTTCTTCTCCATCTTGTCCCAGTCGTAAAGGGGATTGCCCCAGAGCTGACCGTCAGCCGAAAAATTATCCGGCGGGACGCCCGCTACCTTGACAGGCTTCATTTCCTCGTCAAGCTGGAAGAGATCGCCGTGCACCCATGTGTCGGCGCTGTCCATGGAAACATAGATCGGAATATCGCCTATCACCTTTATGCCCTTTTCGTTGGCATAAGCCTTTAATCTGTTCCACTGCTCAAAGAACTTGAACTGGAGGAACTTCCAGAATTCAATATCGTTTGCCAGCTTGTCGGTATAAAGCTTGACGGCGCCCGGTTTTTTCAGGCGAATGTCATTTTCCCACAGCTGCCACTCGCGGTTGTCAAAGTAGAATTTGAGCGCCATGTAGAGGCTGTAGTCGTCAAGCCAGAATACATTGTCGTCGCAGAACTGCTTGAACTCGGGCAGCGACCTGTGGTTGCTGCGGTCAAAAGCCTTGCGAAGAACCGTAAACCTTGATTCAAAGATCTTAGCGTAATCGACTCTTGAAGCGTCGTAACCCCAATCATGACAGTTGATCTCGTCATATTGCAAAAGACCTTCTTCTGCAAGGGTGTCAAGATCTATAAAATAAGGGTTGCCGGCAAAAGCCGAAAAAGCCTGGTAAGGCGAGTCGCCGAAACTGGTGGGACCTATGGGCAGTACCTGCCAGTAACGCTGCTGCGCCTTTCTGAGAAAATCAACAAATTCATACGCAGCTTTGCCCAGTGTGCCTATGCCGTAAGGCGACGGCAGACTGGTAATGGACATAAGTATGCCCGAACCGCGCTGAAATGAAGATGCTTCCTTCTGAGCCAAAATAAATCACAACCTTCCCGAAGAGTTAAAAATTGCCATATGCATATTACCATAAATCCGCGCAACTGTCAATAGATTATTGCCTGTTTAATTCAATTTTTTATTGTAAATTTTTTAAAATTTTTGAATATTCTGCTATTTGTTTCATTATTTTAGTACAAAATCACGATAATCACACTGCCTATTTGATTTTTATGTAAAAAAACATTAATAAAAAGCAATAACAAGGTTAAAATACATTGACATTGACCGCCGGATAATTTATAATAATGCATATCAAACAATTTGCGCCGGAATTGTTGATTGTTTTTTGATCAATGCTCTATTCCGGGCAAAGTGAAAGGATGACAGTATTTTGACATTCAGAAAAAAACTGCGCTCGGCGCTGGTGATCGCCTTTGCCATGCTGACCATGCTTGCGTCCTGCGGCGCCGAAAAAGCCGCTCAGGAAACCAAAAAGCCATCGGTGCCTGAGAAAACCATTGTGGAATTCGATGACAAATACAAAAATTTCTACGAGATATTTGTCCGCTCGTTCAAGGACTCCGACGGCGACGGATACGGCGACTTCAACGGAATAACCGAGAAGCTCGACTATCTCAAACCGGCTTACGGAGCAGCAGCGAGCCGTTCTCTGGGCATCAACGGCATATGGCTGATGCCGATATCTCCTTCGCCTTCCTACCACAAATACGACGTCACCGACTACTGCGCCGTTGACCCGATGTACGGCACGATGGAGGATTTTGAGAATCTTCTGGCAAAGTGCCACGAAAGAAAAATCACCGTCATCATTGATATGGTGGTCAATCACACATCCAACAAGCACGAATGGTTTGAAAAATTCTGTGACGTCGTTAAATGCAGGCAGAACGGCGAAACCAGCCAGTATGATGAAAAATACGGCGAGTACTATACCTGCTATACCGAGGACGAGCTGATTGAATTAGGCGGCATCCGCATCAATCAGCCCAACAGCGACTACTTCCATTACACGCTCAGCGGAGCCCGTTTCCGTCCCGTTCCCGACACCGAGTACTTTTATGAATGCAGCTTCAGCGACGATATGCCCGAGCTGAATTTTGACAGCGAATATGTCTGGGCTGAGCTGGAAAAGGTATTTGATTTCTGGATAGACAAGGGCGTGGACGGCTTCCGATTTGACGCGGTACTGTGGTTCTACGCCAACAACACCGAAAAAAACACGCAGGTGCTCAACAGGATCATCACATACTGCCGCAAAAAAAATCCGGATTTTTACGCGGTAGGCGAAGCATGGGCAGGTTCCGCAACGGTAAGTCAGTATTACAAGAGCGGATTTGACAGCTTCTTCAATTTCAATTTTGCCAACACCGGCGGCAATATTCCGCTGGCGGTAAAATCCCAGAACGGTTTGGAATTCGCCCAAAAGGTGCAGAAGTGGAACAACACCCTCAAGCTCATTTCTCCCACAGGCGCGATTGACGCTCCGTTTATTTCCAATCACGACATGTACCGTTCCTCCAGCTATTTCTCAACGCTGAGTCAGCGCAAGATAGCCGCCTCGATGTATCTGATGATGCCCGGCAATCCCTTCATATATTACGGCGAAGAGATCGGTCTCAACGGCACAGCCAAGGATTCCTCCAAAAAGGACGCCACTGCCCGAATGGCAATGAAATGGTCAGAAAAGGAAGACGGGTCGGCAATGATCGGTCTGCCTTACGTGGATCACTCCATCAATCAGGACAAAGTTGCCGGGGTAGAGGAACAGTTCGGCGACGAGAATTCGCTCCTCAACCACTACAGACTGATTCTCAAGCTCAAGAACCAGAACCCGCAGATCGCCCGCGGAACCGTTACGGCATGCGAATTGGGAAACGATTCCATCTGCGCCTACACCAGCATTTATGACGGAGTTGCGGTCATGGTTCTGCACAATCTGAGTCTCGACGACTGCGACATTGATCTCTCGGCAGCCGGATATTCCGACTTTACCGAGCTGAGAGGATATGTCGTAAGCAAAAATGCCGAGGGCGAGAAGGAATCCAATGCCGCGCCCGTACTCGGCGCATCGTCTCAGGAAGATACCGAAACCGAAGAAAAAGAGGCTGTTGCCGAGCTTGCAGGCGGAAAGCTCCATCTGCCCGGCAGAACGACCGTTGTACTTCGCTCCACCCAGCATTACGATGACGTCGTGATCAATCCGGACACCATTACAGTGAATCCGGAGGACGACGAGGTTCAAGGCATGAACGAGGAATGATCCTTACCGCAATCCCGCTTCTTAAAACAGGATAACAAAACTGCACAGCGTATCCGGCATTAAGTCTGTACGCTGTGCAGTATTTTTTTACTGATCAATCAAATCATTTATCTTGTCTTTTCGGTAAATTCTTTCATCAGGTCTTCCCACTTGGTGGAAAGGAACGCGTTTGCCTCGTCGGAAAGCTGATAGAACACCTCGCACTGAGCAAGCTTGCTGTCGTCAGGATAGAAGAATTCGCCTGTGACTTCCTCGTCCAGCTGCTCCACAACAGCCGAAATGGGAGAAGCATAGCCGATAAATTCGGCATTGGCAAGCGCCACATCCTCGCGGCACATGAAGTTGATGTACTTCTCGGCAGCGGACTTGTTCTGGCAGCAGGTGGGAATGCACATCGAGTCGATGAAGGTGTTGGCGCCCTTGGGAATGTAGCCCTTGATATATTCGTTGCCGTCCTGAAGCATGAGCAGATCGCCGTTATAGTAGGGAGCGATAACCGCTTCGCCGCTCTCCATCTTATCAAAAATCTGATCGCCGTAATAGCCCTGTACAAGCGGACACTGCCTGACAAGCTCCTGATAGCAGGCTTCCAGCTCTTCCTGATTTTCGCTGTTGAGGGAATAGCCCAGCTTTGCCTCAGCCACGCCAAATGCGTCGCGCTGGTTGTTGAACATCAGAATCTTGCCGCTGTATTTCTCGTTCCAGAGCAGATCCCATGTGTTCTCGTCAATGTCGGCTTCGTCGACGTATCTGGAATCATAGAAGATCGCGGTGCAGCCCCATGTGTAAGCCACGGAATATTCGCCTGTGGGGTCGAATGCCGGCTTGCGGAATTTTTCGTCTATGTTCTTGGCGTTGGGGATATTGTTAAAATCGAGCTTTTCAAGCAGGTTCTCATGAATAAGCTGAGAAATCATGTAGTCAGAGGGAATAATAACGTCCACCGTCATTCCGCCGCTCTTCATCTTGGCATACATTTCCTCATTGCTGGAGAAGTTGAGGTATTTGACTTCGATGCCTGTTTCCTTTTCAAATTGGGCATTGACGTCCATTGTACCGTCGTCGCCGTTGGAGATGTACTCGCCCCAGTTGTAGACGTAAAGCACCTCGCCGGTCTTGGCTACGCCTTTTTCCTCCGAGCAGCCGGAAAGCACGGAAAACGCGGACATCATAAGTGCTGCGGAGAGCACGAGTGCCAATATTCTTTTCATTTATCAAAATCCTTTCTTTTTAGTGTGAATATACTTCGTATTTCAACCGGAAAATTTCTCATTTCGCTTGCGCGTTGCTTCTCTGATCTGTCTGATATTAATTACGACAAGCAGCGTCAGCACAATGACGAACATTAAAGCGGACAGGGCGTTGATCTTCGGGCTGATTCTGCGCTTGGTCATGGAGTAAATGACCATCGGCAGCGTCTGTGCCGTGGAACCGCTGGTAAAATAGCTTATCACAAAATCGTCCAGCGACAGGGTGAACGCCATCATCATTCCGGTGATGATACCGGGCATGATTTCAGGAATAACGACCTTAAAAAATGCCTTCAGCGGCGGACAGCCCAAATCCTGCGCCGCTTCGTAAATGCTCGGGTTCATCTGATTGAGCTTTGGCATGACCGACAGTATGACATACGGTATGCAGAATGTGATGTGGGCGGCAACAAGCGTTCCAAAGCCCGGACGGAAAAGTCCTGTCGCACCGAATACTGCCACAAAGAGCAGCATCATCGAAATGCCGGTCACAATATCCGGGTTGACCATCGGAATATTGTTGAGCGTCAGCATGACGGAACGCAGCCCCTTGTTCATCTTTTTGAGTCCGACCGCGGCAGCCGTGCCGATAACCGTGGAAACAATCGCCGCGATCACGGCGACCTCAATCGACGTCCAGAGCGCCTCCAGAATGTTGTGATCCCGGAAGAGATTCTCATACCATCTGAGCGAGAAGCCCTTCCAGACCGAGCGGCTCTTGCTCTGGTTGAACGAGAAAACAATAAGCACCACGATCGGGGCGTACAAAAACAAGAATATCAGTCCTGTATAAATCCTTGATAAAATTTTCACATCATCAACCCCCCTGTTTCTTCGCCGTCGTCAAATTTCTTCATAACAGCCATGCTGATGAGTATCAGCACCATAAGCACAAGGGAAAGCGCCGCGCCGACGTTGTAATTGGGAGCCGCGCCGACAAACAGCCGCTCGATCACGTCGCCGATGAGGGGATTTCTTCCTCCGCCGAGCATCTGGGAAATGACGAACGTGCTGACCGAAGGGACGAACACCATCGTGATGCCGGTGATCACTCCCGGCAGACTCAGCGGCAGCACCACTCTGCGGAAGGTCTGCACGCGGTTCGCGCCCAGATCGTTTGCCGCTTCAAAGAGGCTCTTGTGTATTTTCTCCATAACGGAATAAATCGGCAGTATCATATAGGGCAGGAAGTTGTAAACCATACCTAAAACGATAGCGCCCTTGGTATTGATCATGTGGAAGGGACCGATTCCGATTTTGCCGAGCAGCGTATTGATAAGCCCGTTGTTTTCCAGAATGGTCATCCACGCGTACGTCCTGAGCAAAAAATTCATCCATTGGGGCAGCATCAGCAGCATCATCAATGTCTGCTGCGTCCCCCAGCTTGCTCTGGACATCACATAGGCTACCGGATATCCCAGCAGCAGGCAGAGCACCGTCGCCACAGCGCCCATGATCAGCGAGTCCTTGAGATAACCCCAGTATGTCCCGATTGTTTCTATATTGGCAAGCGTAAAGGCTCCGGTGGAATCGGTGAAGGCGTACCAGCACACCATCGCCAGCGGAACCACCGTAAATAGTACTACCCACAGCATGAAGGGCGAGGCGACCCATGAATCCTTTTTCATAAGCAGCCCTCCGTCATTCAAACTCTATGTCGCTTGCGTAGTCGCCGGTGTATTTCTTCATTATGTGAATATTTTCCGGGATGACGGTCATGCCGATCTCCTTGCCTTCCTCCTGCGCGACAGTGGACTGAATAATCCATTCTTCCTCTTCGCCCGGAACATCGACATACATTTCATAGTGTACGCCTTTGAAGGTCACGGAAGTGACAGTTCCCCTGAGTGCGCTTTCTTCCTTCGGCACAACCACTATATCCTCCGGACGGACGACAACGTCCACTTCCTCATCCTTGGCAAATCCCGTGTCGACGCACTCAAATCTCGCGCCGCAGAATTCCACGTCGCAGTCGGCGTGCATGATGCCGTCGACAATATTGCTTTCGCCTATAAAGTCAGCAACAAAGCCGTTCTCCGGCTCATTGTAAATATCGGTTGGCGAACCTATCTGTTGAATGACACCGTGATTCATGACAACAATGGTGTCAGACATCGACAGCGCTTCCTCCTGGTCGTGGGTGACGTAAATAAACGTGATTCCCAGCCTGCTCTGAATGCGCTTGAGCTCCACCTGCATTTCCTGACGCAGCTTTAAATCAAGCGCGCCGAGAGGCTCGTCCAGCAGAAGCACACGCGGATCGTTGGCAAGCGCTCTTGCAATGGCAACGCGCTGCTGCTGACCGCCCGACAGTGTAGAAGTCCTGCGCTTCTCAAAGCCCTCAAGTGAAACCAGCTTGAGCATCTCTTCGACCTTAGCCTTAATCTCGGACTCCTTCTTCTTCTGAATCCTCATGCCGAACGCGATATTCTCATACACATTCAGATGAGGGAACAGAGCGTATCGCTGAAAAACTGTGTTCAGCTTGCGCTTGTGAGGAGGCAGATCGTTGATTCGCTCCGAACCAAAAAAAACATCTCCGCTGTCCGGTTCCTGAAAACCGCCAATAATTCGGAGGGTAGTAGTTTTGCCGCACCCCGAGGGGCCCAGCAGCGTCACAAAAGTGCCGTCCTTGATATCGAGATTAAGCTTGTCAAGGATAACCTCACCATCGAACGACACCGAGATGTTTTTAAGACTAATGATATTTTCAGACATTAGCACACATCCCCCTTTACTGAAATTTTGCTTTCTGCCCGACATAGCCGCACTTCTTTGCAAAATATCGGCTACCAAGCCGAGGCAAATCGCAGTAAATATAGAATTAAACCGGCATTTTTTGATAATTGAAAACGCCGATGTTAATTTTACGGAAGGCACAAAATATTTTTACAAAAAACCTTCCAAGGATTGCTGCCCTTTTTTGTTGCTGTATTAGTTTTTTCTCTGTTTTTTTCAATACCGCACGCACCGGATAATTTATGTAGAAAATCGCTTGATACCTGCCTTTTTGTCGGCTGCGGCGGCGAATAGAACTTCAAAATTGCTATCATGCAAAATCAAGACCATTAGCACATATCTTATCAGATTCAATTCCAAAAGTCAATATAAAGATTTGCATATTTTGACAGGAATTTCCCGTTTTTTTTGTGCGCTTTAAAGCGATAAACCGTATTCTATATTTTTCTTAGGGAATAATTTCTGCCTGATTGACAAAGCAGCGGTGCAATGCTATAATTTGGTTGGTTTAAGGAGTGTAACGGACAATGAAAATTATCACGATATGTGGCAGCCATCGGTTTAGCCACGAGATAAAGCAAATCGCGGAAAAACTGGCACTGGAAGGGAATTGCGTGCTAACTCCCATTGAACTCACCAAATCGGGCAAATACGCCTACACGGCGGAGGACCTGGCACTGCTCGGTCAAATACACAAGGAAAAAATCCGGCTGTCGGACGCGATATTCGTGGCAAATGTCGGCGGCTATCTCGGCGACAGCACGAAAGCTGAGATAGCGTTCGCTCAATCCTTAAATAAGGAAATTATATATTATCACCACACTGACCGGATTCAATCCAATCACACAGCAGTAATGCAGGAGGAGCATCTACATTGAAAAACATCATCTCATTCATCGAAAATAAAAAAGTCGTCATCTGGGGCATGGGGCGAGAGGGAATTTCCACCTTCAACTACATCCGTTCCATTTATCCCGCAATGCCCCTGACGCTTGCCGATTCAAAGAAAATCGACATGACGCCCTATCCCAACTGTGAATTTTGGGACACTGAGACACAGGGCATTGACTTCGACGGCTTCGACTATATCTTCAAAAGCCCCGGAATCCCCGTATTCCACCCCGAAAAGATCATCGACCGCCTGACGTCGCAGACCGAGGTGTTCCTCACCGCGTTCGGTCAAAACACCTTCGGCATAACCGGCACCAAGGGCAAGAGCACCACCTCTTCCCTGCTCTATCACCTGCTGAAAAATCACGACGATAACACGATATTCGTCGGCAATATCGGAATTCCCTGCTTCGATTACATCGACAGGGTAAATGAAAATACATCGGTAGTCTTTGAAATGTCCTGCCACCAGCTGGAATTTGTCAGACACTCCCCCCACGTCGGCGTTATTCTCAATCTCTATGAAGAACACCTCGACCATTACGTGACCATGGAGAATTACATCAAGGCAAAATCCCACGTATTCAGCTGGCAGGACGAGAGCGACGTCACCATTCTCAACTGCTCCGACCTCGAAACGCTCTCCGTCTATCCGCGCAAGGGCAGATTAATCACCGCCTGCGACGGTCTGGGCAAGAATGTTCCCGCTGATATTTCAGTAATCGGCACCACCGTCACCGTTCCGCACGGCTCCATCGACATTCAGCCCGACGAGACCTGCCTTGTCGGCAAGCACAATCTCTACAATATCGGCATTGATTACTTCATCTGCAAAGAGATATTTGACATGAGCGATGAGGAATTCAAAGCCTCGCTGGCGACCTTCCGTCCGTTGGCGCACAGGCTGGAAAAAGTCGGCACCTTTGGCGGCGTGACCTATTACGACGATTCCATTTCCACCATCTGCCGTTCCGCCATCAACGCCGTCAAGTCACTCGGCAACATCGGCACGATCATTCTCGGCGGCATGGACAGAGGCATTGATTACAACGACCTCGCCGGCTTCCTCACTACTGCCGAAATCGACAATATTGTGCTGGTCGGGCAGACAACCGAGCGCATGGAAGCCTTATTCAGGCAGTACGGCATTGGCAAGCGCATCAAAATCTACCCCTGCTACTACTTCGACAAAGGCGTGGCAAAGGCAAAAGAAGTCACCGCTTCGGGCAAAATCTGCCTGCTCTCCCCCGCCGCGTCCAGCTACGACATGTTCAAAAATTTTGAGGTGCGCGGCGACGAATTCCAGCGCCTTGTCAAAGAAAGCGCAGAATAATTCCCGCAAACCGACACACAATAGCAGTGTGAAGCATGTAAGGGTGTGATTAAAATATTCAGCAGCACAGAGCCGGTAGGGCTATTTTCTCCCGAACATCTCTGCTTTCTGGCGGCGGCGGCATTGTTCGGAGCGGTTGTCATATTCATCGGCGGCAGGCTTGACCGCAAGGACAGGCAAAGGCTGCTGATCATACTCTGGGCGACATTCACCGTAATAGAGCTTGGCAAATACGTCAACTTCGCCCTTCACCCCGAACAATTCAACATAAAGACCGGACTGCCGTTTCATCTTTGTTCGATATCGCTTTTCACCTATCCGCTGGCAGTCTTTACAAAGAATCAGATATTCCGCAATTTCATATACGCGGTGAATATGCCGGGCGCGCTCTTTGCGCTGATTACCCCGGACATCGGCAATTCTCCCGCGCTGAGCTTCTACTTTCTTCACCTCATCATAGCGCACACATTCATTGTACTGATACCGCTCTACATGGTGTGCTGCGGGCTTTTCCGTCCGGATTACCGGGTGCTGCCGGGCGTAGCGCTGATGTTTTTAGTGACCATGATTCCGGCGCTGCTGCTCAACCGATTGATCGGCAGCAATTACTATTTTGTCAACGGTCCTGTCAGGGGTACTCTCACAGAGAAATTTGCCGAGTGGGTGGGAGAAGGCGCCTACCTGCTGCCGATAGTGGGATTGCTTATCGCGGTATGGGCGTTGCTTTACGCACCGTTTACCGTTGCCGACAGAGTAAAACAGTAAAACACAAGGAGGAAAAGACAACAAATTGAAAAGAGAAATAAGCATGGAAACCGCCGAGCTGCTCTATGAAAACTGGCAGGGACAGTTCGACACATTCTCACATATGGAATTTGCCTGCGCCATACCGCAATCGCTCTTTCTCATATCCACCTTAAAGGAAAACGGACAGCCCAATCTGTGCTTCCATTCATGGAGCTGCTTCGGAGGTGATGAGGGCGGCTACTTTGCGGTAATGCAGAATGTTTCGCACACATCACACACCTACGAAAACATCGTGAGAGACGGCGAATTCTGCATTAACTTCGTGAGCGCTGATTACTACTCCAACTGCATTGCAACCATCATGGACAATTCCAACGCCACAAACGAATTTGAAGCGGGACACTTCACTCCCGAAAGGGCGGTGAAGGTCAGGGTGCCGCGGGTCAAACAGAGCTTCATGACGCTGGAATGTCAACTTGCCTGCAACGTCGATCTCACCCGCAAGGGCATCAGCTCTATGATCATCGGGCGTGTGCTGCATGCCTCGGTCGATGAAAAATACATAGAGGGCGTTGACAAGCGCTACGGCAGGCAGGGCTTCATGTTCAACATACACGAGCCTGCCGATTTTGCGACGGGTCAGCTGGAAGATACCCACGTTGCCGCGCTCGAGGTGCTTGGCAGCTATCCCGATCTGAAAAACAAGCCGTTCGGCGAATAACATTTTTTAATGACAAAAGCACCGTGAATTGCTGCGAGACATTCACGGTGCTTTATGATTTTTATGATGTTTATGATTATTCAGATGAAAGAATTACATGATGCTGTACTGATCTGTGTCGTAATCAAAGATGTACTCGCCTGTTTCCTCATTAAAACCGACTACATATTTCCAGTTTTTAAAGGCGACCTTTATTTTCTTGCGGTATGGATTGCTGCGCCATGTCTGATTGGTAGACAGCTTGTAGTCCACCGTGAAGAAGGTTTTACAGTCGGGATTGGATTTTCTGAAACGTTCACGCTCGGCAGAAGGAACCGTGCGGTGCAGAATGGCGATTCGCAGCTGATCATGATGATACAGCGGCGAGAGGTCGGTCATGTTCATGCTCGACCAGAAATCTATGTATTTCAGATTTTCCAGATTTTTCAGCGGCGAGGCGCTTTCCACGCGGTTGACATTCATTTCAATGAATTCCAGATCTTTCAGCTCGGAGAATGCCGTGATTCGATGAATTTTATTGTCGGTGAGAATGACGGCTCTGAGCTTTTTGAGCGAGGCGATGGGCGAAATGTCGGTAATCAGGCTGTGTCCGAGGTCAAGCGCTCTCAGATCGGTGCAGTATTTAAACACAGGGGCATAATCGTTCTGATTGTAATACTCCATGCCGTTGCCGTTAAGAGTAGAGAATACCACCGCGTCGGTGCGTACTGACCATCTCTTGAAATGAACGATCCAGACAAATTTGATATCGGGATAGGCTTTGCAGAGCTGTTCCATCTGATCATTGGTTAATCCGCAGCCGCACATATCAATCTTTTTGAGCGACTTCATCTTTGGCAGCGTCTCAGCCAGAGCGTCTCTGACCTGATCGAAGGTGTACTTTTCCCCTCTGAGATCGACAAATTCGTCCTCTGTACCCACCATCTTCCCCAGCAGCTCGATAGGATTGTTTAATCTCACGTCGGGATGCTGTGCAAGAAAATCTTTGAGCAAATCCGGATTGGTGCATTTTCTGATATCGAGCACTTCTAAGCTTTTCAGCCAGCCGATGTGCTCCGCGTCCTTTTGGGTAAGTTCGCCCTCAACGGTCAGTGACGCAATGTCCGTAGAATATTCTGTCCCGTTTATGTTGGTTCGGACAATAATATTGCAGTCCGGAATGGCTTGGTCAAGCACTTGGTATGTATCGTCCGAAACGTCGCATGCCGTCATGTCAAGGACTTCAAGGCGATTGAGTGCGGCGTAGAGCTTCTGTGTATTGGCGTCGGATTTCTCCGCTTTGAGCTGCGTAATGCCGGAATCATAGACCTGTCCGTTTATGTTGACGCTGCATACCACATGCGCATCGGGAGCCTGTCTGTAAAACGCGGCGCAGTCTTCGGCGGAAAGCTCACGCCCCGTCAGAATTACCTTTTTGAGCCGCCTGCACCCGTAAAGGTCGGATAAGCTGACAAATGAGGAATTGGTCAGATCAATCACCTCGAGCGACTTCACCTTGGAGAGCTGGGAATAATCCTTGTAATCGCTCCCGCTCAGATTGATTTCAGTCGTCTTGGAAGAATAAATCTCATGCCTGCCAAACAGATTGCCCAATATGGCGTGGGTATGTAAATACGCACATACACACGCGGCGGCAACGGAAACAAGCGCGAAAATAAGTATTGCTTTCCGCCTGCTACTTTTTTTCCCGCTGCACTTCGCTGAATCGGTTTTTCTTGGCTCCGCAACAGCTTGGGTCTCCACAGCTTCATCGGAATCCGCTTTCGCTGTGTCATCGGAGTCAGCTTCGGAATCGTTGCCGGAATGGGCTTCTTCCGCGTCAGATGAAACCGCTTCCTCAGCCGTGTCACTCTCCTGCGGAGTCTCACCCTGCCCGTCGGAAGGTTCTGTCGGGCATTCCTCTTCGGACGGGACAGCCTGACCGCAATTCATCTGAGCCGGGTCGGGAACCTCTTGAGGGGAATTCAGATGATTGGCGTCCTCCAATTCATTCAGGCAATCATCTAAAGAATACGAATCTTTGTTGTCCAATATAAATCACTTCCGCCATTAATAATCTTAATAACAATTGCATGCATCACATAATACTGTATTGATCCGTGTTGTAATCAAGGATATAATCACCGGTCTTTTCATCAAAGCCGACCACATATTTCCACTCTCTGATCAATACGTTATTGGCGTCTGTTCTGCCAAACAGACTTTTAATCTTTTTGCGATAAGGGTTTTCTCTCCACGCGGTGTTGGTGGAATACCTGACGCTTTCCATATCGAAATAAGTGTCACAATTCGGATTGGACTTGATGAAGTTTTCCTGTTCTTCCTTCGGAACAGTGCGCTCAAATATGACAATTTTGAGGTTTTCATGATTATAGAGCGGCGAAAGGTCGGAAATACCCATGCTGCCCCACAGATTGATGTATTTGAGATTTTTCAGATCTTTCAGCGGCTCCACGCTTTTGACTCTGTTTGTCGCGTTCATCTCGATAAATTCAAGATCCTTCAGCTCGGCAAAGGCGGATATATCCGTTATTTTGTTGTCCATCAGAATGACCGCCCTGAGCTTTTTCAATGAAGCAATGGCGGATATATCGGTTATCCTGCTGTGACCGAGATCAAGCGCAACCAGATCGGTGCAGTACTTGAACAAAGGCGCATAGTCCACCTGCGTATATTTGCTCTTGCCTTCGCTGTTGAGCGTCGAGAACATTACGGCGTCGGTGCGAACCGTCCAATTGACAAAACGAACCATCCAGACAAATTTAATATTCGGGTAATCGTTGCACAGCTGCTCCATCTGACGGTTGGAAAGACCGCAGCCGCACATATCAATCTTTTTGAGAGATTTCATCTTTGGCAGCGCCTCGTCCAAAGCCGCTTTGACCTGCTCGAGCGTATATTTGCTGCCGCGAAGATCGACAAATTCATCCTCTGTGCCAAGGTCCTTCCCCAGCAGCTGAATCGGCTTATTCAATCTTACGTCGGGATTGGCGGAAAGGAAGGTATCGAGAATATCGGGATTGCTGCATTTTCTCAGGTCAATGCTTGTGAGGTTTTTGAAATACCCTATGCGTTCAACGTCCTCAGCGGTCAGTTCGCCGCTGACCGTGAGCGATGCTGCGTCGGTGGTGTACTCGGTGCCTCCGACGGTGGTGCGAATAATTACCGCGCAGTCCGGAAGCGCCTGCGTGAGTGATCGGTAGGTATCGTCAGATACATCACAGGCAGTCATGTCAAGAGATTGGAGATCTTTAAGCGCGGCATAAAGCTTCTGACTTGCCGCGTCGGCATTTTCCACTGTCAGCTCGGTCACGTCGGACGCATAGACCTGCCCGTTCAATCTGATTTTGCAGACAAGGCGCGCCTCAGGAAGGCGGCTGTAGAAATCCATGCACTCTCCCGCCGAAAGCTCCCTGTCAGCCAGAATGACCTTTTTGAGATTTTTGCAGTCGTAAAGGTCGGATAAACTGACAAAGGAGGAATTGGTGAGATCTATGACTTCAAGCGATTTCACCTTGGAAAGCGGAGAATAATCCTTGTAATCGCTTCCGCTGAGATTGATCTCTTTCGTTCCGGTTGAATAAACAGCATGCCTGCCAAAGAGATCGCCTAATATTGTGTGGGTCGAAAACCACACAAAAGCAAACGCCGCGGCGGCAGCAGCGACAGCAAGCGCACAGATCAGCATCCTCTTTACGCCCGACCCTTTGTTTGCTCTCTTGTCGTCTGACGAGGGGACAGATTCCGGCGCAGGCGCCGGAATCGGCTCACTCTGAACGAAGCTCTGCATCTCGGCAGACTGCGGAAGGATATCGTTATTCACGTTATTCACGTTATTCACGTTATTCACACTATTCACCGGTTTGTTTCCGGCATTGTTCGGAACGGAATCAAAGACTCCGCCGTTTGTTTCCAGATTGTTGGCACTTCCAAACTCATTTGACCGGTCATCGGGATACAAAGGAAAGTTGTTATTCAAAGGTAATCACTCCCGTGAAATCATTATTTATATTTGTAATTATTTGTCTCATAATCAAAAATGTAATCTCCGGTTGACTCATCAAAGTCTACCACAGCCATCCAGTTCTGAAGGGCTTTTTCCAGTTTCTTGCGATAGGGATTATCGCGCCATTGCTTGTTGGAATGAATCATGCTGCTGTCCACCGTGTAATACGTATCGCAGTCAGGGTTGGATTTTTTGAACCATTTGCGTTCCTTCTGAGGCACTGTGTGATGGAAAATCGCGATTTCCAGCTTTTCGTGGTCATAGAGAGGCGTAAGATCGGTCAATTCTTTGTTCGACCAGAAATTGACATATCTCAGATTTTGCAGCCCTCTCAGCGCATCGGCGTTTTTAATGCCGTTTCCGCCATTCATCTCGATCAGTTCAAGGTCGTACAGATTTGAAAAAGCCGAGATGTCGGTTATCTGATTGCCGTTCAATATGACGGCTCTCAGCTTTTTCAGAGAGAAAAAGTCTGAAATGTCGGTAATCAGACTGTTTCCGAGATCAATCGCTCTCAGCTCGGTGCAGTACTTCAGCAAAGGGGCATAATCGTTCTGGTCAAATTGCTTATTGCCCGGTTTATTGAGAGCCGAAAAAACAACCGCGTCAGTGCGAACATCCCACTCCTGAAAATGAACCATCCAGACAAATTTTATGTCGGGATAAGCGTCGCACAGCTTTTCCATATCCCGATCGGAAAGTCCGCAGCCGCACATGTCTATCTTTTTGAGCGATTTCATATGCGGCAATGCCTCACTCAGAGCAGCCTTGACCTGTTTCAGCGTGAACCTGCTGCCGCGAAGATCGACAGATTCATCCTCTGTGCCGACCTGCTTTCCCAGCAGCACAATCGGGTTATTCAAAACCACGTCGGGATGTGCGGCATGATAATCATTGAGCAGATCGGGATTTGTGCATTTTCTCAGATCAATGCTTTTCAGATTTTTAAAATACCACACCCGGTCGGCTTCCTCGGCGGAAAGTGTACCGCTCAGAGTAAGCGCCTCTGCGTGGGTGGTGTATTCCGTTCCGGCAATAACGGTGCGTATCATGACGGTGCAGTCGGGAAGCGCTTCATCAAGCAGCCTGTATGTATCGTCCGAAACGCGGCATGCCGTCATGTCGAGCATTTTCAGACGGTTGAGGGAAGCATAGAGCTGCTGTGTATCGGAGTCGGCATGCTCCACAGTAAGGGAGGTGATGCCGGAATCGTATACCTGTCCGTTTATGTTGACGCTGCATACCAGATGCGCATTGGGAAGGTGCCTGTAAAATGCAATGCAATCTTCGGCGGAAAGCTCTCTGTCCGTCAGAATGACCTCTTTGAGATGCTTGCAATCGTAAAGGACAGATAAGCTGTCGAACGACGAATCGGTAAGATCGACGACTTCAAGAGCATGTACCTTTGAAAGCTGAGAATAATCCTTGTAATGGCTGCCGCTGAGATCTATCTCTGTTGCGCCGTATGAATAAAACGCGTGTTTTCCGGTGAGTTCGCCGAATATCGCATGGGTACAAAAAAACACAGCGGCGCATGCCGCAACGGCTGCAACAGCAATCACAGCGCCGATCAGCTTGATTTTTATACTGCCTCTTTTTTTGGCAGCGCTGTTTTCAGGAACTTCCTCGGAAGGCGTTGCCGGAACCGTCTCCACAGGCTCATAACCCGCCGCGTTCTCATGGGGATAAGCAGACTCATAGCCTGCCGCATTCTCATTGGGATAAACAGGCTCAGCGGGTGGGGAATAATGAGACTCAGAGGACTGTGCAAAAAAATCCGTTTCCGCACTCAGATTATCTTCATCATAATAATCAAAAAGTCCTCCGCCCTCTCCCAGATCGTTTGCGCTTCCAAACTCATTTGAGCGGTCGTCGGGAAACATCGAATATTTATTATTCAACGAGATCACTCCAATGCACTGGTTTTCTTTTCATTATACATATTGCCAGTTCGATTGTCAACCAATAAAAAAAGGATTGACACAACTGCTTCATTACAGCAACATACAATAAATAAAAAAACGCAGATAAAAATAAAAAAGCTGCCCAATACAATCGGAGACAGCTTTCAAATAAAATGGAGCGGAATACGAGGCTCGAACTCGCTACCTCCACCTTGGCAAGGTGGCGCTCTACCAGATGAGCTAATTCCGCATAAAGTGAATAAAGCAATAAAGCAATAAAGCAATAAGCAAGAAATATTCTTTATTCTTTGTTCTTTATTTTTTATTCACTATTCTTTTAGCAGCTTAAAAAGCCGCGCTTCTGGTGCCTCCGATCGGAATCGAACCAATGACACGGGGATTTTCAGTCCCCTGCTCTACCGACTGAGCTACAGAGGCAAATAACGGCAATCCGGCACATACCCGAACCGAACAGTGCGTATTCCCCAAAGTGACCCGTTCCTCAGGGAACATAAAAGCTGTCAGTGTGAAAGCTGACAGCTTTATGGAGGCACCACCCAGAATCGAACTGGGGATAACGATTTTGCAGACCGTGGCCTTACCTCTTGGCGATGGTGCCGAACATGGAGCGGAATACGAGGCTCGAACTCGCTACCTCCACCTTGGCAAGGTGGCGCTCTACCAGATGAGCTAATTCCGCATAGTAGTGCGGATGCACGACAGTACATCCGCTTTGTTGGTGCCTCCGATCGGAATCGAACCAATGACACGGGGATTTTCAGTCCCCTGCTCTACCGACTGAGCTACAGAGGCAAAAGTGGCGACCCGGAACGGGCTCGAACCGTCGACCTCTAGCGTGACAGGCTAGCGTTCTAACCAGCTGAACTACCGGGCCAGAAATGGTGGGAACAACAGGGCTCGAACCTGTGACCCTCTGCTTGTAAGGCAGATGCTCTCCCAGCTGAGCTATGCTCCCAAAGCAGTCATTTCGCACGGCAAAAGCGTGAATTTTTTCATTTCAATTGCTTGCCGTTCTCAGTGACGCTATATATATTACACTATACAAATGGAAATGTCAAGGGTTTTTTTCAGATTTTTTATTTTTTTTCAAATTATCACCTGACAGGCGAAAATACAGCGCTTGAAGCGTTTTTTATCTCACAGTCACATAGTATTCAGAGAAAACAAAACATGTGACAGCACCGAAAAATCACACTATATCGAACACTCCGCGGAAAAGATTGTTGGACTCGCCTATGGAGACTTCATAGCCGTAGCGCCCTTTTTGCCAATGACCCGGGTTATCCCAGCCAAAGCCTGTCCAGCACCTGTCATCTCCCGCGCGGAAACGGATCGGCACCGAATAATTGGCTAAGACCTCGCCGTTCTGTCTGGTTATTGAATAATTCATTGTGGTGTAGACCGATGTGTTCATCTTGGCAAGGCTGATCTCGAAATAGATGCGCCTTGCCTGATGGGAAGAGAATACCGTTGCATATTTTCTGTCGGACACTGACGGCGGCACAGCGCCTGAGCTGAAAAGACTTACGCTGTTCATCACAAGCCTCGGATTGTCATAATTGCCGTCAATCACATCAAAATAGGTTGTCAGCTGATCGGATCCGTTCATGGACACCTTAACAGTGTACCTGCCGACCTTCCAGTTGCCGGGAACCTGCCAGCCCCAGCCCTGATAGAAGTCGGTGTCCCCCTTGCTTATGCTGCCGCTGCCGTGGATCATTCCCGTCATGGGCGTGCCGTCCTGATGGAATATCTGCCAGTCAAGCGACACATTCATGCTCTGGGGCACGGGGTCATATGTGACCAGAATGCCGATCATTCTCGCCTCCCCCCTGAGGAAGAGAGGTCCCTGCACCTTGCGGGAGGAAAATGAGCTGCCGTCATACTCAAAGGTACTTATGGAGTTGAGACGGAATTTCTTATTTTGCGGCTTGGGCGCTTCAGCCGCCTTTCGGACAGGATGTGAGGCAGCCGGCTTGGCGGTCGGCTGCTGAGCGGCTTTCGGTTCGGACTTGGGCTTGTTTTGCGGAGCGGGAGTTTTTTTGACTTCCTGTTCGGAAACGGCATTCTTCTGCCTGACCGTCAGACGAAGCGACGGCAATCCTATGCCCTCCAGCACCGTATTGAGCAGCGCGACCGCATTTTCCTCCGAGAGGAAGGCATTGTCCATCAGGTGCTGTCTGATGTCGAGCACCATGACCTCACGCCGCGAATGCTTTGGCTCGATAAGCAGGGCATGCGCCTTTTGAAATATTCCGTTTGAGCTGCCGACACGCATCAGCTTCTTGTCGCGGTCATGCCCCTTGACCAGATCGGAGATATAGGACATCACCGTGTCGGGCTTGAGCAGTACATCCACGCCTTCCTTCTTTATAAGAAAGGCGATGACTCCCGAAAGCGAATGCTGATCGCTGCCCTTATTAAGATCGGCGCCGCAATAGGGGCATTTGGTGTCGTCTGGGGCGCCGACCCATTCTTTTTTACAAACACTACAGATCAATCGGACCGCACATCCTTAAACTCAAAATTCAACTGCAAAAGCGCAATGTCTAAAAAAAGCACATCAGAACTGATTGGCCGATACATCAAATTTATCGCTGGCAACTACTATGTTTTCCATCAGCTTGCCGCACCACGAGCAATAAAGGGCAGGCTCGTGATTCCAGCAGTTGATCCTGCCGCAGTAGCCGCACTGCACGAATTCGTGGGTACCGCAGTAGGGACAGCCCGGATATTCTGCCGTTTCATACATGTTGCCGCGAATGACATTCTTGTCAAAGCCTTCGTGACGAGCGCCTTTTTCGGAAATCCTGAACGCCCATGTGCGCCACCAGTCCCCGTCGGACATTCTCTCCACTCTTATGCCGTAGAGCTTGCTGCATTTGCCGCATCTGCAAAGAATTACATTTGCCTCCATTTATCCGCACTCCATTCATTTTGATTATTCAAAACAGGTACGCCTAAAAACGGGAAATACCTTCATCACAAAAAGCAATTTGCCTTGCCGATTGCTCAATGAAGGAACTCCCGCTATACAGGCTGTATATATATTACCTGAATCCGTGAAAGTCAAGCAAAGCAAAACTGCTTTGCAAGTGCAAGAAAACAGTCAGCCCAAGCGTTGCTGCGGCTGATGGAAAGAAGTAGC
>CACWOX010000002.1 GCA_902762615.1 uncultured Ruminococcus sp.
TGCGTTCCTTCTACAAATATCTCTACACGGTCACAGGCAGAATCAAGACCAATCCCGTGGAAGAGCTTGGCAATCCGAAGCTTCCAAAACGCCTGCCGAAGTATCTGGATCTGGAGCAAAGCATTGACCTTCTGCAAAGCGTAGACGGACCGTACAAGGAGCGTGACTACTGCATACTAACATTATTCCTGAACTGTGGAATGCGTCTCTCAGAGCTTGTAGGCATCAATTACAACGACATACGCTCAGACAACACACTTGTTATCACGGGCAAAGGCAACAAACAACGCATGGTTTACTTGAATGAAGCCTGTATTAACGCCATTGAAGCCTACCGCAAAGTACGTCCCGTAGACGGTATCGTGTACTCTGACCGCAACGCGCTTTTCATCAGCCGCAACAAGCGCCGCATCTCCCCCAAGACCGTACAATGGCTTGTGAAAAAATATCTGAAAGGAATCAACATGGACGAAGGATATTCGGTACACAAACTGCGCCACACCGCCGCGACACTGATGTATCAGCAAGGCGGCGTAGACACCCGCGTATTGAAGGACATCTTAGGACACGAGAACTTAGGCACCACTGAAATCTACACGCATCTGTCCAATGCACAGGTAAAGTCTGCGATAGAGAGCAACCCTCTCGCCCACTTTAATCAGAAAAATAAGAAATAAGAAATTCTATTTATTAAATAAAACATTTCATAAAAATACACCCACAGATTCGTGCGATCTTACCAAATCTGCGGGTGCTTTCTTTAACTTTTAATACTTTTGCTTTAGTGATAATTCATCGCTTTTTAGTTTAGCAGGAGCATTGCAAAACGCAATAACAGCCAAAAATGGCAAACAGCAGAAAAGCGCATATGCATAGCGGAATTCCGCGTAAACAGGCGTGCCGATAAGAAGGGTAAATATGATTGCCAAGCACGGAACAGTGAGAAAAACAACGAGTTTATCCTTTTTTCGATATCCGATAAACACAGCAAGCAAAATCAACCATGTATGAATTCCTATACTGATAAAGGGCTTTGTTAAATCAAAGTATTCCCACATATCAAAATAGCAACAACAAATGAATCGTATTGGTTCAGAAAGAACGGTTCTTTTTATACCAAGATTATTATTGGAAACAACATACGAAAAAAGTGAATAGTAGTATCCTGCATTCCAGTATCCTTTTGTCTGATCTGTCCAGCCCCTGATATACGACCCGGGATGCCGCAAGCCTATCTGAAAATACAAAAATACATATTCCGCCATATGCTTGTTTAAATACTCCCTATTCCCTTTTTCTCTTATCAGATTTTTTAAGGGATCTGAAATATTGGGCTTGTAGGCTGATTTTACCTCGTCCACATCCACCACCTTTGAAATCATCCTGATCTGACTCTCCGTCAGTTCTTTCTCTTCATTGATCGTTCTTCCGATCTGCTGTATGGGAATCGACAACAATTCGACTGAATCGGATTGTTCGATATGGAGCACACGAAGCACAGGGTAAGTAATGATCAGTGATAACGTTAAAACGCACACAAAAGAAATGAGTAATTTACGATAATCCTTTTTAAACAGAAAAAGGAAGGATAATATTATGACAAAGAGCACTATCAATCCGTTGCCTCTGAACATACAAATTCCAAAACTGCTTACAACAATCATAATTTGATTTATGGTTCTGTTGTGGGATATTTCTTTGATGTATCTGAATACTGAAACCGTAAAGAGCAAGACAGCAGCGCTGAACGGAATATCCTTCCAGACAATAAAACTATAAAGAATATGGCATGGATGAAAAAAGTAAACCATTACCACGAGAATAATTATTTTGATATTAACTTTGAGCTGATACAAAGTAACAACCGCATACGCAAATGCCGCTGACATCAGCATGATAGAAAAAATGCAGTAAAAAGCAACGCCCAGATTAATGTCATCAAAAATATTCATACCAAGCATTACAAAAAAACGAATGAGCAAGGTGTGAAAAATCGGATGACTGTTGCTATAGGAATGACTGAAACACTGCGATATTTGAGAAATGCTGTCAGGAGAAAGAATACCGGGGTAAAAGCATATCAGCAGAACTGCCAGTCGGACAACGCTCAATGCAGTGAAAACTATTATAAAAACAGTACGCGCTTTTAGATTACATATACTTTTGCTCCATTGGAACGCGGTAAGATTGTCTGTAACATATTTCAGTATAAAAAAAGTAATATACAACCCTCCGAGAAATAACAAAGGAGAACAAATGACAGTAAACCCAATACACAATTCAGAAAAATAATGATCTATGTTATTGATAGTTGACGGTGTCCATATGTTATTTCTGATGGACCTGATCATTAGTGAATAAATGTCATAATTGGACATCATAATCAATCCTGAAAAACAAGCTGACACAATCAAATTCATTCTTTCGGACTTGGAAAAAATGGATTTCTTATCATGGTTAGTCGTATTTCGGGCAAGAAATCCTAATATGCCTATAAGCAAATAAATCACATAATACGCCTTGGTATATAACAAAATAATCAACCAGCAAAACATTGTCAAAGGTTGGATTATCATGTGTGCCGCTGTAAATTTATCACTGAGCAAAAAATGCCGCAATTTGTTTTTCACACCTGCACTCATTGTTTTTCCTCGCTTTCGATTGATGATAAATTCAGCACAGATAATTCTGACGTTTTCTTTCTGAATGCTATTATCCCTAAAAATGGCAGGCAGCAGAAAAGCGCATAAGCGTAACGAAATTCCGCGAAGGATGGCGTTCCAATCATGAGTGAAAAAACAATTGCTAAACACGGTACCGTCAGTAATACTGTCAATTTATCCTTTTTTCTGAACCCAATGAAAGCCACAAGGAGAATCAGCCAAGTGTGAAAACCTATGCTGACAAACGGCTTTAACAGTTCAAAATATTCAAATAACTTTGCCCATGCATGAAAGATTTCCTGCAAACCTTTAGACGCCACCGTCTGTTTAACGCCTATTTCATTATCACTGCAATAAAAAATAAATCTTTTGTGATCATATCCTGCGTTCCAGAAGCCCTTTGTCTGATCTGCCCACGCATTAATATACGATTTCGGATGGGTTATGCCTAATTTAAGGTATAAAGCGATAAATTCAAGCTTATGATCCTGAATGTATTCCTGATTTCCGTGATCTCTTATATAAAATTTCACCGGATCAGAAAGATACGGGTCATACCTCTGAGTGACAGCATCAATATCAGCGACTTTGGAGAGAAGCTCGAGTTGCTCGTCTGATAGATCGTTTTCATTTTTCAATGTCCTTGTTACCTGCTGAAGCGGAACAGACATTAGCTCAACAAAATCCGCCTGTTTTATATGCATAGCGGAAAGAACCGGAAAAGTGACAATATAAGCTGCCAATAGCATACAGGCTAAAGATATACAGATTTTGCGATAGCGTTTTCCATAGAAAATCGCAAATACGATCAAGGTAATCAGAAATACAATAAATCCGTTTCCTCTGAACAGACACATCGCCAGTGAGCTAACAAAAACAATCAATAGATTCAAATGATTTCTGCTGCCTATCTTCTCAATATATCGGAACATGGAAATAGTAAAAAGCAGAATGGATGCGCTGAAAAAAACATCCTTCCAGACTGTAAAGCTAAAGAAAATATGCTGAGGAAAAATCAAATACACCGCGGTAACTGCCATTATAATTTTCTTGTTAATATTCAATTGATATAATGTAACAACTCCATACGCAAAAACGGCAGAAAGAAACATAATGGAAAAAACACTGTACAACGCCACACCCAAATTAATGTCATGAAACGCTTTAACGCCTATCATCACAAAAAAACGTATAATCATTGTATGATAAATGGGATGAAGATTGGTGTATTGATTACTTAGAACTTCCCTGATCTGAACAATACTGTCTCCGCTGAGTGCTCCGGGGTAAAAGCATAAAAGCATTACCAAAAGATGAAAGAAACCGATTAAAGCAAAAACATACCAAAAGACTTTCCTTGCGCTTACATCATATTTGTGTAACCCCCATGACAAAACAGCGAGCTTTTTTGTCACATATTTTAATATAAAGTATGTGACGTATGTACCTCCCAAGAATAAAAAAGGAAAACAAAACAGAAAGACCAAAAAGATAACCATGGAAGAGTGATGATTAAAACTTTGAACGGTAGCCGGCGTCAAAACGGATGCAATGATCGGTTTGATCATGGAATAATAAATGTCGTGATTGGCAGCAATAATAAAGAGAGAAAAGACGGCTGCTGCCACCAGATTGAATCTTTCTTTTTTCTGAAAAATTTCCTTCTTATCCTGATTGCAGATATAACGGCTAAAAAAACCGCATAATCCAACCAACAAATATATCACATAATAGGCACTGGTATAACTCAAAAGAATCAGCCATGCAAACATTGTGATGATTTGTATATAGCCGTGAGCAGCAGTAAATTGATTGCTGTAAAAGAATTTGCGAAGTTTCGCTTTTATCGGATTATTCATTTGATCAGTCCTCATTATTATTTGACAGTATCTCAGTTTTTTCACCTGCCTTTTCCCGGCAGAATACGGCTATCGCTAAAAAAGGAATACAGCAAAACATGGCGTAAACATAACGGAATTCCGAAAAGACGGGAGACCCGAGCAACATGGAAAACACAATTGCAAGACTTGGCACAGTAGCAATCATCGAAATTTTGTCTTTTTTTCTGTAACCGACAAATGCTGCAAGCAAAGTCAGCCATGTAAATAACCCTATACTGACAAACGGTTGGAAGATTTCTACATATTCAAATAACTCAGAATACGCATAAACGGCTTTTTGCAGACCGTTTGACACGACATGCTTTTTGACACCGAGTTCCTCACCCAAACCTGCATAGGAAAATCTCCAGTGATCATATCCGGCGTTCCAATATCCCTTGGTCTGATCTACCCATGCGGTAAAATATGACTTTGGATGCGATAATCCGATTTCAAGATAAAGCTTTACAAACTGTCGCTTATGCGTCTTGTAGAATTTTTCATTATTTGTCTCTCTATAGAGCGTCTTTATCGGATCTGATATCAGTGGATTATAGGTTTCCGGTATGGCGTCAATGTCAACCACATTTGAAAGAAGTTCCCTTTGACTTTCGGTAAGATCGCCGTCATCTATGATTGATCGTGAAATCTGCTGTATCGGTATCGTCAATAATTCAACGCTGTCCGACTGTTCCACATTTAGTAAACTAAGTACCGGATAGGATAACAGAAGCGCGACAGCCAGAATGCTTGCATAGGAAAGGGATATTTTGCGATATTTCTTACCGAACAGCACAGCAAAAACGAGAATAAACACGAAATAGGCAATCATTCCGTTCCCGCGGAAAAGGCATATTCCAAAGCTGCTGAGAATCATTATCACTGCATTCAGCCATTCATTTTTACCGATCCTTTTAAACCATCTGAACAGGGAAACCGTAAACATCAAAACCGACGCACTAAACGGAACATCCTTCCACATGGTAAAGCTGTATAAAATATGATAAGGCATAAGCATGTATGAAAGTGTCACCGCAATTAACAGCTTTTTGCTTATCTTCAGCTGATAAAGAGTTACAACAGCGTAGGCAAACGCCGATGAAAGAAAAACAACAGAAAACAAGCTGTATAACGCAGCGCCAAAGCTAACGCTGTTAAATACGTCCAGACCAATTCTGATAAAAATGCGTATGAATAGAGTATGAAATACAGGGTTACGATTGGAATAATGATTGTTTATGATTTCGTTCAATTGCTTAACGCTGTCCGGCGTGATAATGCCGGGATAAAAGCAAAGAAGCATTACAGCTGAATAAAAAACACTCAGTAAAATCAGTGCAGATAAAAACACTCTGTGGGGTTCAGCAGAATATTGGTGAGGCTTCCAGAAAAACGGAGTAAGCCTTTGAGTAATATATTTCAGGATAAAAAAAGCGTTGTACATGCCGCCGAAAAATAAAACCGGAAAATAAAGCAGAAAAATCCCGAAGGAAGCAACCGAAATATGACTCAGCAAAAACCCTGAGGCAGCCTCGGAATGTGAAGCAATTGCCTTGACAACCGATGAGTAAATATCATAATTGGCAGCAATAATAACCAGAGAGAAAACCGCCGCGATGATTACATTAAGACGTTCCGCACGATAGAAAAAATCTCTCTTATCCTTATTAACAAAATTTCTGCAAAACAATCCGCAAATACCAACCAACATATACACCACAAAATATGCGCTGGTTTTGATTAACAATGCAAGCCAGCCTATCATAGTGATAATTTGAATTATCGCGTGTAAAGACGTAAAACGATCGCTTAGAAGAAAACGCCGCAGTCGGACAACAAAATTAGTTTTCACTGTAATCCACTTCCTTACTGTCTGTGCTGAATCAGACAGCTTATGTTAGTTCAAAATGTAAGTTTAATATCAATCAATTTTTTTCTTACTCGGCTTATAATAAGCAATTACTGTCAAGAACGGAAGACAGCAGAATAACGGATAAGAATAACGAATTTCTGAGAAAATCGGCGCTGCGATAATCAGCGACAAAACGATTGAAAGGCATGGCACAACTAAAAACAAGGTAAACTTGTCCTTTCTTTTATATCCAATAAACGCAGCAAAAAGTATAAGCCATGTTTGAAGCCCGATGCTGACAAACATTCTAAGAAAAACGACTTTATCAAACGCATTGGAATACTTTATTATAGCGCTATTAAGTGTTCGAGATAAAACTGTGCGCTTAATATTATAATCATTGGGGTAAACGCCTGTTTTCCATCTTCTGTAATTATATCCTGAATTCCAATAGCCTTTTGTCTGATCGACCCATGCCTTAAAATAAGAGTCCGGATGTGAAAAACCGAGCTTAATGTATAAAACAGCATAATCGAGTTTATGTTCTTCAAGATACTGCTGTTTTCCGGCACGTCTTACCGCTTCCTTTACCGGATCGGAAACATAACTCAAATAATTACGTGATATTTCTTCAATATCAACGATTTTTGATATTTGCTCCATCTCCTCGGATGTCAGATCGTTATTTTCCTTCACCGTCCTTGCAATTTGCTGGGCAGGAATAGACAGTGACTCTATGGTATCAGGTTGTTGAATCCCAAGAACATTGATCATCGGACGCATCATTACAAAAGCCACGACGGTGACACATGCAAGTGCGATACACATTTTGAGCCTGCTTTTTCCGAAAAACACCGCAAATACGATCGTCAGTATCACCAGAACCAACAGACCGTTTGTCCTGAACAGACCAATTCCAAGAGCACTCAGCAAAGCGGTTCCCACACATAAATAACGATTGCTTTCCAAATGACTGAAATATCGAAACATGGAAACGGTGAAAATCAAAACACATGCACTGAAAGGAACATCCTTCCACATAGTAAAGCTAAGAAAAAAATGACAAGGGAGAAAAGCATATAAAGACAAAACAGCAATAATACCTTTCTTGTCCATTTTCATTTTGTAAAGAGTGACAATACTATAGGCAAAAGCCGACGCCATCAACAAGACAGAAAACAGACTGTATAATAAAACGCCTGCATTTATATTATTAAATAAACTACAGCCTGTCTTGAAAAACAGTTTAATTAGAAACGTATGATAAACGGGATGATGATTGCTGTAATTTCCCGAGATGATCTGTTCTATCTGAACCACGCTGTCTTTTGTCAAAATGCCGGGATAAAAACCGAAGACTAAAACAGACGAATAAAAGGTAAAAAGAATCAAGAGTGCAGCAAAAAAAACTGCCTTACTACCGAGGCGATAGTCATGGTTACTCCATGAAAATTTAACAAGTCTTTGATCGGCATAGTGAAAAATATAATAAAAGATTAATACACCGCCAAAAAAGACAGTAGGCAAATATATGAAATAATGTAAAATATTGTACATTACTCGCATAGCGTTGTTTACAGGATACGGGTTGGAAATAAACAAAAACAATTCATAATTGGCTGCAATTACAATAAAAGAAAAAAACACAGACAACAGTAATTCAGCGCGTTGCGACTTATCAAAAATAATCTTAACGCCTTTATCTGTCAGAAACCAACCAATAATTCCTAATATGCCTATAATAAGATATACCTCGTAGTATGAATTTGTCTTGTTTAAAACGATGCTCCACAAAACCATAGGTAAAAACTGAAAAATACCTTCTATTGATGTAAAACGTTCGATCAACACCTTGGCAATTGTTTGTTTTTTTACGGTGATCTTCATTAATTTATCCTCGGCTCGATATTAGTTTAAGTATAATAATCTGTTACACAAAAATCCGCAGCTTACGATATTTTGTAAACTGCGGATCACTTGTTTAATAATTGAATAAATTCAAATGCAGCCTACACATTACTCTGCGTCAGCATTCTCTTCTTCAGCTGCATCATCTTCTATCGGCTGCTCAGTTGCTGCAGCAGCTTCTGCCTGAGCCTTGAGCACTTCCTTAATGGAAAGGCTTACATGCTTATTCTCAAAGTCAATATTGGTAATGGCAGCGGTGACAACATCGCCGACCTTGACAACATCAGTGGGCTTTTCAACGCGGTCAAGGCTGAGCTGGCTGATATGAATCAGACCGTCCAGACCGGGGAGAATGTTAACGAATGCGCCAAAGCTGGGAGTACCGACGACCTTTGCCTCGATAACCGATCCGATCGGGTAGTTGTTTTTAAGAATCTCCCACGGATTGTCTTCTGCCTTCTTGTATGCCAGTGAAATATTCTTCTTGTCCTTCTTGACATCCTTAACTCTTACTTCGACGACATCACCGATGGAAAGCACATCCTTGGGCTCCTTAATCTTATCCCAGGAAAGCTCGGACTTGTGGATCATGCCATCGACCGGACCGAGGTTGACAAATACGCCGTAGCTGGTCATGGACTTGACAACGCCGGTGTAGGTCTTGCCGGGCTCGATCTCATTCCAGAATTCCTTCTCGGCGAGCTTCTTGATAGAGCCGATCACTCTGCCTCTGCCGCCCTTAATGACCTCGATGATAACAAACTTGACCTTCTGTCTGAGAAGCGTGTCAAGCTGCTGTTTGGGCTTGAGCATACACTGAGACGCGGGAATGAAAACACTCACGCTGTCGCATGCAACGAGCACGCCGCCCTTGATGACCTGTGTCACTACGCCCTCAAAGACTACAGGTTCCTTTTCCTCAGTGGACTGCTCGACTGTCTCGCTCTCGACCTCTGCCTCATCTTCATCGTCGCGGCGGCGGCGTCTGGTAGTTACCTTGGGAGAAGCTGCGATCATCTTGTCCATAGTCTTTCTTGATTCAAGAATCTTCTTGGAAAGATAGATATAGCCTTCCTGGTCGTTGGTCTTGAGTATGATAAGCTCAAGCTCATCGCCGACCTTGACAAGGTCTTCGGGCTTTGCGTTGGGATCATCAGTGAGTTCTTTAAGCTCTACAATGCCGGACTGTTTTCTGCCGACATCTACATATACCTCAGTCGGTGTGATACCGACAACTGTACCCTTGACTACCTTTCCGTTAATATTTGAATTCTTGAAAGACTCCTCGAGAAGTTCTTCAAAGTTTTCGTTGTTCTGGATTTCACTCATGGTTGATAGGACCTCCTTAATTATGTCAGCCGGTGTCGAGGCACCTGCTGTAACACCTATGTTATTCGCCGCTTTTACATCGTCAACAGGCAGATCAACCGCTGTTTGAATAAGCACGCTCCGACAATGATCAGAGCATATGTGAAACAGCTTGGCAGTGTTGGAACTGTTTGTTCCGCCTATTACGATCATAAGATCACATTTTTCAGACAGCTCTGCGGCTTCCTGCTGTCTGCTTTGTGTCGCACTGCATATTGTATCAAATAAAGTTGCATTTGTACAGTCTTTTTTGAAAATTTCCAAACATTTTTTCCAAATTTCTGTATTAAAAGTTGTCTGTGCAACAACTGATACAGATTTTTCCTTCAGCTCAGGGTGTTTTTTGAGCAGTTCAGACAATTCAACATCGTCGCGGAAGGTATAGGCATCGTTGCTGCACCTGCTTTTGATACCAAGTACCTCAGGATGTTCCGAGTTACCTGCAATCAGTATTATATCACCTTTTTGCGAAGCATTGGTGACAATACTATGAATTTTTGAAACAAATGGGCAGGTGGCGTCCTGAATCACCAGCTCTTTTTGCTTTAATTCATTATATACAGGCAGCGGAACGCCGTGCGAACGAATGACAAGCACATGGTCGGCAGGAACCTCGTCAGGCGTTTCGGCTATCACCACTCCCCTGTCGGCAAGCTGCTGAACGACCTGTTCATTGTGAATGATCGGACCGAGCGTGCATACCTTTTTGCCTTCATCGAGCAGGGAATTGACCAGCTCAATGGCGCGGTTAACACCAAAGCAAAAGCCGGCTGTCTCGGCAAGCGTAATGCTCTTTTTCATTGCCTCACCTCACGCCCTTGCGTCCAGCTTATTTCTGATGGTGTCCACAATCAGCTGAACAGACTGCTCAAAATCGATTTCAGACGTATCTATGAGAACAGAATCCTTCGCAGGTCTGAGCGGAGAAATCGGCTTGTGGGTATCAAAATAATCGCGCTCTTTGATGTCGGCGAGCACTACTTCATAATCTGCCTCCATACCCTTTTCGATAAGCTCCTTGTATCTGCGCTGTGCTCTGACCTTGGGAGAAGCTGTAAGAAAAATTTTTACCTCAGCGTTGGGCAGCACAACGGTGCCAATATCTCTGCCGTCCATGATAATGTTGTTTTTGCGGGCTATCTCCTGCTGCATGTCCGATAGGCACTGGCGCACCTTCGGGATAGCCGAAACGATCGGAGCGCAGCGTGTAACCTCACGAGTGCGGATGACCCGTGAAACATTCTCTCCGCAGAGGTAAATCTTCTGTTCGCCATCCTCGTATTTCAGCTCTATGTCGAGCATTGGAAGAATCGCTCCGACCTTTTCCGCATCATCGGGATCAATTCTGTGCTGCATTACATAAAGTGCTGCGGCACGGTACATTGCGCCGGTATCTACATAAACAAATCCCAGCCGCTTGGCGGCTTCGCGGGAAATTGAGCTTTTGCCTGCCCCGGAAGGTCCGTCAATTGCTACGTTAATCATATGAGTAGTACCCCATCCTTTCTGCTGCGGCAATTCCCGCGCACCGTCCTGTGGAAAAAGCGATCTGCAAATTAAATCCGCCGGTGTGAGCATCGACGTCGATCACTTCACCTGCGAAGTAAAGCCCTTCCACGAGCTTAGACTCCATGGTTTTAGGATTGATTTCGGAAACGCTCACTCCGCCTGAAGTTACGATAGCTTCATCTATAGGGCGAAAACCTGCCACTTTGAATTCCAGATTCTTCAGAAGCTCTGCCAACGCAATTCGCTGCTCACGGCGTATGGAGTTGACCTTGGTAGCGTAAGGAATGCCTGTTCTATTTATTATAACAGAAATAATCTTATGTGGCAATAGTTTTGAGAGAGAATTTACAAAATCTTTGTTAATATTTTCCGAAAAATCTCTCTGTATCCTGCTGTCAAGCTGTTCAAGGCTCAAAGCAGGCTTTAAATCAATGGAAATTTTGTACTGCTTATTCATGTTGCGCATATGAGAGCTTGCGCTGAGTATGATCGGACCCGACATACCGAAGTGGGTAAAGAGCATTTCTCCGAAGTCCTTGTAAATCAGCTTGCCGCTCTCCGATTCCGTGACTTTGATTGCGACATTTCTCAGAGAAAGCCCCTGCGCTTCGGCACATTCCCTGCCTTCAATGACAAGCGGCACCAGCGACGGCTTAGGCTTGACTACCGTGTGTCCCGCATTCCGGGCAAAGATGTAGCCGTCGCCCGTTGATCCGGTGAGCGGATAAGACTTGCCGCCGGTGGCAATGATGCAGCAGGAGCAGGTGATCTCTCCCCCGCTCTGCGTTTTGACGCTGTTAATCACACCGTTTTCTACATTGATACTGCACACTGCGTCCCTTATGACCTGTACGCCGCTTTTCCGGCAGAAATCAATCAGTGCGTTGTTGATATCGGCAGCCTTGTCCGACACGGGAAAAACGCGGTTTCCCCTCTCCACCTTCAGCGGCACGCCGTGAGCCTCAAAGAAATCCATGACGTCTCTGTTGTTAAACCTTGAAAATGCGCTGTAAAGGAATTTGGGATTCACAGGAATATTGGCAAAGAAGTTCTCTCTGGTACAGTCGTTGGTGACATTGCAGCGACCCTTTCCGGTGATGAGCAGCTTTTTGCCGTTGCGCTGATTTTTTTCAATCAGAGCAACCGATGCGCCCGTTTCCGCCGCTGTGCCTGCTGCCATCATGCCGGCGGGGCCTCCGCCCACCACGACAATATCGTAATCCGTCATATGTTTTCCTCCGGCTTCTGATAAATGTCGTACTCGTCCCATATTGCTTCCAGTCGGCGGAACGTATCGGACACTTCTGCCTGATTGCGCTTGATAGCTGCAACGATCAATGCGTTTATCACACTCATGGGTGCCACAAGCGAATCGACGATGGAGAGCATATCGCTCTTGGCAATAAGCGCACATTCGGCGTACTGGACAAGGGGCGACGACATACTGTCGGTAATGGCTATAATGTTCGCGCCCTTGGCATTGGCGAATTTAAGTGCGGCAATGGCGCTGTTGCAGTATCTCGGGAAGCTGATGCCGATAACGCAGGCATTGCTGTCGACATGCATCATCTGCGCCAGCGTGTCGCTCTCATTGGAAGGGTCAATTACCACGACATTCTTGAAAATCAGTTTTAGATAGTACCCTAAAAATACCGCAAGCGCTTCGGCGCTTCTTGCGCCGAGTATGTAGATTCTGTCGGCTTGACAAATCATCTCAACAGCCTTGTTGAAGTGCTCGTCTGACGCTTCGCTTAGCGTGCGGCGAATCTTGTCCACATCGGACGTCAGGACATTTTCGAGAATTTCGTCGTCCTTGATTCGGCTGCACGCCACGTCTATTCTCTGCACGGAAGTGAGCCTGTTGCGTATCATCTCCTGAATTGCCTTTTGCAGTCCCGGATAGCCGTCATATCCAAGCTCGGTGGCAAAGCGAACGACGGTGGATTCGCTCACACCCACGGTCTTGCCGAGCGTAGAGGCGGTCATAAACGCCGCCTTGTCATATTTCTCACAAATATAATCCGCAATAGCCTTCTGCCCTTTGGAAAATCCGGAATAGCCCGAATTGATGGCATTGATAAGCGAATTACTCATTACGATCCCTCACATCACAGGCAATACGAAATTAGCCTGTGCAATATTAATGCAAAAGGCACTCGCATTTGTTATGAATATGCGAATGCCGTATTGTTATTGATTTTTTTGCTTCAAGACGCGGTCAATGGCGCGTTTAGCGTCGCGTTTAGCCGCGTCCTCCCTCTTGTCATAGAGCTTTTTGCCCTTGCAAAGACCGATCTGCACCTTCACAAGCGAACCTTTAAAGTAAAGCGACAGCGGCACGATGGAATAGCCAGCCTGCTTTACACAGCTGTAAAGGTGATTGATTTCCTTTTTGTGCAGGAGAAGCCTTCTGACTCTCAGTGGATTGACATTGAAAATATTGCCGTGGTCATATGGGCTGATGTGCATACCCTTGATGTAAAGCTGACCTTCTTCTATGGAGCACCATGCCTCTTTGATATTGACCTTGCCCTGACGCAGGGATTTTACCTCGGTGCCGGTAAGTTCAATACCAGCCTCATACGATTCCTCGACGAAATATTCATGATAAGCCTTTTTGTTCTGGGCAATGCTTCTGTTTGCGTCCTTATCCTTTGGCAATTTCATCACCTCATAATTCGCTGCGTCCGTCAAGCGCCCTTTTGAGCGTGACCTCATCGGCATATTCAAGATCTCCGCCCACAGGAATGCCATATGCCAGTCTGGTGACCTTTACGCCGAGAGGCTTTATCAATCTGGAAAGATACATCGCCGTAGCTTCTCCCTCAACAGTGGGATTGGTCGCCATTATTACCTCATTCACTCCGCCGCCGTTGATACGTGAAAGCAGCTCCTTGACGCAGAGCTGCTCGGGACCAATGCCGTCCATCGGCGAAATGCAGCCGTGCAGCACATGATATACCGCGTTGAATTCATGTGTACGCTCCAGCGCGATAACGTCCTTTGGCTCGGCAACTACGCAGATGATGGATTTGTCCCTTGACTCGTTTGAGCAAATCGGACAAAGCTCCTCGTCAGTCAGATTGCAGCATATCCTGCACTTGCGTATCTTCTGCTTTGCCTCGAGAATGGCGTTGGCAAATGCCTCGGCTTCGTTCTTTGGCAAATCAAGCACATACAGTGCAAGTCTTTGCGCGGATTTTTTGCCTATGCCCGGAAGTCTTTCAAACTGCTCTATCAGCTTTGTGAGCGGTGCTACCCGGTAAGCCAATTAGAATCCCATTCCCGGAAGCGACAGACCGCCCGTTACGGCGTTCATCTTTTCTTCCTTGTCGGCATTGATGCTGCGAATGACCTCGTTGACGGCGCCTGTGATCATGTCGGTGAGCATTTCCGGATCCTCCGGATCAATGGCTTCGGGGCTGATAGTAAGCTTGGTGATCTCCATTTTGCCCAGCATGGTGACGGTTACGGCGTTGCCGCCTGTGCTGACAGTGTATTCCTTCTCGTCAAGCTCTGCGGAGACCTTTTCCATCTCCTCCTGAATCTTCTGAGCCTGCTTTGCGATCTGGCTCATGTTGGTTGCCTGTCCGGAGCCGTAGCCCTTGGGTAATCTTGATTTCATAATAATCCTCCTAATTTTCCTCCACTTCGATGCCTGCCTGCTGCGCGCGCTGGATTATTTTTTCGGCGGCTGCAAGCGGAGCGTCGTTGGACTGATAATTTTGTTCTGTAGAAACATATTGAACTGCTCCCGACGGGGTATATGGTCCCAATCGGCAGTCGATTCCTGAAACTTGTCTCACGATATTTCTTATCGCGTCTTTGACCTGCGAATTTCTCAGCATATCCCTGCCGAAATTCCCTGTTTCAATCAGCAGATATTTGCCGTTGATGAAAGCTCTGGAATTGGCAAGTACGCTGTAAGCCGCCTGATTGATCTCCTGAAGCGCCTCTATGACACGATTCCATTCTCCATAGGTCTTTGCCGTATCGCTCAGCTCGCGCACATTGACCGAAGCGCCGCTCTTGTCGGACGAAGCCTTGCTTCCCGGCTCGGATGTGCTGCCGAATATCGGCACGGTCTGGGCATTCGGTCTGCCCTGAACAAGCCCCGAGCGAACCGTGCGCTCCAATGATTCAATGCGGGAGAGCAGCGAATTGATCACCGCGCTCTGATCGGGCTGCTGCGGTCTTGCAGGCTGCGTCTGCTGCTGCGAAGGCTGCGCCGCGGGTGTGCCGTTGTCGGGAATACCGCATATCCTGATCAGCACGGTCTCCATTTCAACACGCTTGTTGACGCCGCGTGCCATCTTCTCATAAGAGGATTGAAGCAAATTCAATATCTCGATGGCTTTTGCGGAAGTGAACTGCGCCGCCGCCTGCTTCAGTTCGGTAAGCTCCGCTTCCGAAGCGACGATAAGACCGTCGGAGTCCTTCACGGTGCATAATATCATTATGCTGCGAAAATATCCGATAAGTTCGTCACAGAGCCTTATCATATCCTTTGAATTGGCGTAAAGCTCGTTGATAAGCCTCATCAGGGCAGCGGAATCGCGCTTTGCGATGTCGCCTGCCATCTCATTGATGTAGCCGGCGCCAGCCATTCCCACCGTTTCGCATACGGTGAGCGCATTGACCTGCCTGCTCTTCCCCATTGCCTGATCAAGAATGGAAAGCGCGTCACGCATTCCCCCGTCGGCAAGCCGCGCAATCATCAGTCCGGCTTCATCGTCAATGTCGCCGCCCTCCTGCTGGGCAATATATTTCAGCCTGTCGCATATTGCCTGAGGCGTGACGCGGTGAAAATCAAAGCGCTGGCATCTGGAAAGTATGGTAGCCGGCAGCTTGTGCGGCTCGGTGGTGGCTAATATAAATATAACATAGGACGGAGGCTCTTCCAGCGTCTTGAGCAAGGCGTTGAATGCCTCGGTGGTGAGCATATGAACCTCGTCCACGATGAAAACGCGGTACTTTGCCTGCGCCGGAGTGTAGCGTATTTCCTCGAGCAGGTCGCGGATATCCTCTATCTTGCGGTTGGAGGCTGCGTCCATTTCGGTGACGTCCATAATGCTTTCGTCTTCAATGCCGCGGCAAATCTCGCATTCGCCGCAGGGATTGCCGTCATTAGGATGAAGGCAGTTGACCGCTTTGGCGAATATCTTGGCGCAGGTGGTTTTGCCTGTGCCGCGAGAGCCTGTAAAGAGGTAGGCGTGAGCAATTCTGCCGGAGATCAGCTCGTTTTTGAGCGTCTCGGTGACATGGGGCTGCCCCACCACATCGGCGAAGGTTTTGGGACGCCATTTGCGGTAAAGCACCTGATACATGCTGCACACCCTCTCACAAGTCATTGATATAACCCGCAAATAATTGCGGGCAATAAAAAAGACAGAATCTTCATGCACATCGTCATACGGACACCCGATTGGCTGCGGCGCACAGAGCAAACCGCTTAATGCTGCTCGGTTCCCCGCCTGACATGGTTCACAGCGCCCTGCCGCACAGGATCCGGCATCCGCATGCCGATATGCACGAATAATATTCTGTCAACACAAGCAATTCTTTAATTGCTGCAATCGGAAAATACTGCAATTGCAAATTGCTATAATAGTATAATACATACTTTTCAAAAAATCAATGTTTTTTTGCCTGTCGATTGTAAATTTTTTGTATACGGGAAAAGTAATATCATTGTGAGTATATTTATCTGCATGTTGCTTTTATACGTAGAATGTGTTATCATTATATGCAACAGATAAGGAGCGGGAGCAATGAACAATAAAAAAATAACAGAAGAAAACTGGGGAAAGATTTCGGGCAATCGGAATGTCAAGCGTTACACTATTTCCAACGGCGATTTATCCGTATCTGTCATTGACCTCGGAGCGACAGTGCAGCGGATTACATACAAAGGGCTGGATATGGTCGTATCCCTCCCCGATCCAAGGCTCTACGAAAAATTTGCCAAAGGCTGCATGGGAGCAACCGTCGGAAGATATGCCGGACGAATCGCAGGAGGCAGATTCACCATTGACAGCAGAGCATACCAGCTCACGCAGAATCAGAACGGCAATCACCTGCACGGCGGAGAGAACGGTTTTTATACAAGGCGGTGGGACAGCAGCCTGATTGACGGCGACTATATTCAATTTACCCTTGTCTCTCCTGACGGCGAAGAGGGCTACCCCGGCAATCTGAATGTAAGCGTTATATATGGCATTACAGATAACAACGGTTTGGAAATCACATTTAAGGCTGTCAGCGATAAGGATACAATTATCAATCTGACAAATCACAGTTATTTCACTCCCAACGGCATTGATACTCGTTTTTTTAAATTCCGCCAGCCGCCCAAAACCGACAACCGCGATGTGGAATTTTTCATTAATGCCGATCAGACTCTCGAATTATATGATGACGGTATTCCAACAGGAAAAAGGCTTCCGGTGGACGGCACACCATTTGATTTCCGCACGTCCAGAATGCTTGCAAGCAATATGGAGGGACTTCCGGACAAATCGCTCGGCGGCTACGACCACACCTTTGTCTTAAATCCGCATGAGCCTGAGCAGCCTGTCGCAATCGCAAAGGGCTTGAAAAGCGGCGTGAAGATTGCATTCTTTACTGACCAGCCCGCAGCACAGCTCTTTACAATGGGCAATCCCGGCATGGCATTTGCCTTTGAAGCGCAGCACTTTCCCGACAGCCCGAATCACCCGGATTTCCCCAGCACGCTTCTCCGCGCAGGGGAGCAATTCCTCAGCCGCACCGTCTATCAGTTTTCTGAATAAAAAATCCCGCTCACATCACGGAATGGCGCCGATGTGGGCGGGATCATTTTATAAGAATTTATTTGTCCGAAGCGTCAAGACCGTGCTTAACTCTGTCGCTTTCCTCGGCGCGCTTGGCGTCGTTGAAGCGGTCAACTGTGCCTACCAGATAACCCGTAATGCGGCGGATACGCTCGAATTCAACGCCTTCACCGATTGTCTTGTTTTCTGTTTTCTGTTCACTCATGATGATTACCTCCGTTAAATGATGTTGTATTGTCAATTAATCTATGCCTACAAAATGCGGCATGTTGGGATATTTCTTTTTCAGATCTCTGAGGGTTTCAATCGAAACGCCTTCGCCGTTGTGCCTGCCGCATCTCGGGCAGCAATTGCCGATCACGCCCGTGTAGCCGCAGATCGGGTCGCGATCCACAGGGTGATTGATGGAGCCGTAGCCAATGCCGACTTCCTTCATGTACTTGATGACCGCCTCAAAAGCGTCGATGTTGTTGCACATATCGCCATCAAGCTCGACATAGCTGATGTGTCCGGCGTTGCAGTAGTTGTGGAAGGGTGCTTCCAGGCGCAGCTTCTTGAATGCCGAAATGTTGTGGTAAACCGGAATATGGAAGGAATTGGTGTAGTATTCCCTGTCGGTAACGCCCTCTATGCTGCCGTACTTCTTGGCATCCATCTTGACGAAGCGTCCGCTGAGTCCTTCTGCCGGAGTGGCAAGCAGGGTGAAATTCAAACCCGTCTCGGCGGACTTCTTGTCCATGCGTCCGCGCATATATTTAATGATGTCCAGACCCAGACGGTAGCTTTCTTCGCTCTCGCCGTGATGCTGACCTGTCATCGCCTTGAGCGTTTCGGCAAGTCCGATAAATCCAACGCTGAGAGTGCCGTGCTTGAGCACCTCGGCAACGGAATCGTCAATGCCCAGATTGTCGCTGTCTATCCACACGCCCTGACCCATAAGGAAGGGATAATTTCTCACCTTCTTGGAGCACTGAATCTTGAAGCGGTGAAGCAGCTGCTTGAATACAAGATCTATGCGGGAATCGAGCATGCTGTAGAAGAGGTTCCAGTCGCCCTTGGCTTCAATGCCTATGCGCGGCAGATTGATGGTGGTGAAGCTGAGGTTGCCTCTGCCGCAGGTGATTTCGCGGGAGCGGTCGTGGACATTGCCCATGACTCTGGTGCGGCAGCCCATGTAAGCCACTTCGGTGTTGTAATCGCCCGGCTTGTAATATTGCAGATTGAAGGGAGCGTCAAGGAAGCTGAAATTCGGGAAAAGACGCTTGGCGCTTACCTTGCAGCTCAGACGGAAGAGGTCATAGTTGGGGTCTTCCTTATTGAAGTTAACGCCTTCCTTGACCTTGAAAATCTGCACCGGGAATATGGGGGTTTCTCCGTTGCCGAGACCCGCGTCGGTGGCAAACAGCAGGTTGCGCATGACCATTCTGCCCTCGGGGGATGTATCTGTGCCGTAATTGATGGAGCTGAAGGGAACCTGTGCGCCTGCTCTGGAGTGCATGGTATTGAGGTTGTGGATCAGTCCCTCCATCGCCTGATAGGTGGCACGGTCGGTCTCGGTAAGAGCGGTGTCAAAGGCATTTTTATTGAGCTTTTTCAGATCGTCCTCAGAAAGTCCGTTGATAACCCCAGGAAGACTGCCGCCTTTTTTCAATTCAATGATGCGCTGCTCCATACCGTCCTTGTTGGAAATGCGAACAATGTCCATCGGCATTTCCTTTTCCAGATATGCCACCGACTCTTCGGCTGCACTTTCGGAAACATCATAGCGATATTTCAGATAAAGTCCCAGCGCCTTGAAATACTCCTTGATAAAGGTCTTGGCGACGCCGGGAGCCATGGAATAATCGAAGTTTGGCACCGACTGACCGCCATGCATTTCATTCTGGTTTGCTTGAATGGCAATGCAGGCAAGGGCGGAATAGCTCTGAATGCTCATGGGTTCACGCAGATGACCGTGTCCCGTGGAAAAACCATCCTTGAAGAGCTTGAGAAGATCTATCTGACAGCAGGTTTCGGTGAGCAGGTAGAAGTCCTTGTCGTGAATGTGAATGTCACCGCCATTGTGCGCGTCAGCGATGTCTTTGTCTAAAATATTGTTGTCAACGAAGTACTTTGCGCTTTCCGAGCCGTATTTGAGCATGGTGCCCATTGCGGTGTCGGTGTCGATATTGGCATTCTCGCGCTTGATGTTGGAATCCTTTGCGTCAACGAAGGTCAGCGACTTGAAGATATCCATAAGGTCCTTCTCGGTCTGACGAAGCTTGCTGCGCTCGGCGCGGTAGAGAATGTAAGCCTTTGAGGTTCTGGGAAGATCGTTGGCGATAAGCACCTCTTCCACAATATCCTGCACCTGCTCAACTGTAGGAATGGAGTGGACAGGAATTTTTTCCAGCACCTGATTGGTGAGACTGAGTACCTTTTCCTCTGTGATCTCCTCATCTAAAACAGCGTTTCCGGCTTTTCTGATGGCGTCGCGAATCTTGGCGGCGTTAAATTTAACGGTCTGACCGCTTCGCTTTACAATATACTCGGGGCTTTCCGGCAAAACTATCAACTCCTGATTAAATGTAATGATATCGGGCTGCGTGCAAAATCATGTGATGCTTATGCAGCCACGTCATATTGGGCTTTATTTGTAGTTCCAGCCTATTATAACACAACATATATGCAATTGCAAGCCTTTTTTTACTATATATTGATATTTTTGAAAAATGCATCCTTAATTTCGCGGTGGAAAACAGGCGGCAGCGCCGTAGAATTCAGCGTTGTCGCCTGTGGAAAACTCTAAAAATTTTTTTGGATTATGTCAGTTTTCAAAAAGCTCGTCCTCTTTGCGTCTGACATTGGCGCGTGCGGCGGCAGCAGCCTTTCCGTTGACTGTGATTACGCCCTCGTCATCAATGTCAATCTTATCGCCTTCACGAATGCTGGCAGGAAGCTCGGCTTTGGATATGGCGAACATCCTGCGGTCTTTGTCCTCGCATATAGCGTAAATGCCGTCGATTCTGTCAACAGTGAGATGTCTCATTTTTTAAAACTCCTTTTTATTGATCGTTATTTTGATACGATGACCGAAATATTCTTCCCGTCGGACTCAAAGATTATATCGCCGTCGAGATCGGTGCGGTAGACGTCGCATTTCATTTGTTTAAGCCTTTTAAGTATCTCGGTTTTGGGATGACCGTATTTGTTGTCCTCTCCCACCGAAATAGCGGCGTATTTTGGATTGACCTCATTGAGAAATGCCCGTGAATTGCCGTCTCTGCCGCCGTGATGGGAAACCTTGTATATGTCGGCGCTCAAATCATAATCCAGCGAGATAAGCTGACTCTCTATGTTTTTGGAGGCATCGCCTCCGGTAAGAACGGAAACGTCCCTGTATGTGAATTTCAGCACTATTGAATAATCGTTGAGATCGGTGTAATTTGCATTCTTTTGTGGCGAAAGAACCATCATGGTCACACCGTCAAGATCGTATTCCGTGCCGGGAACAGGACGGGTTATTTTGAGCTTCTTTTTCTTTATGGCAGTCAGAACCTCGGTGTATGTCATCGTAGTTGGAGTCATGCTCTTGGACGTCTGCGGCATCATCACATGGTCAATCGTAATATCATTGCTTTTGATCACCGTGTCCATGCCGCCTATGTGATCGGAATGCGGGTGAGTGCCTACGATCCAGTCGAGGTGCGAAACGCCTGCCCTGTGCAGATATTCCAGAACGGTATCCCCCATTCCGTTTTCTCCGCAGTCTATGAGGACATTGCACTCACCGCACTGCATAAGTATTGAATCGCCCTGTCCTACGTCTATGACGTGCATTTTCAGATTTGCCTCGCCCTCAATGGCGTCTCCGTAAACCTCGTAATTGAGCATTCCGAATATCTCATTGAGCCACTTGTCGGCTTCCTCCTCGGTGCAGCCTGTAAACAGCGCAGAGGAAATCATGATGAACAGCGACAGCACCAGAGTTATAATGGTGCGCATATGTTTTTTGCGAATGGGAAATGTCATTTCTTTTTGCCTTTCTTTTTGTTTATGCTGCGAATGGGACTCTTTTTGCCGCCGCTCTTTGCCTGTGGTTTGCCGATTCTGCCGTTGACCCCCCCGCCGGCGGACTGAGCCTGACGGTACTTCTGCGAAGGTCTGATCAGGCAGGAGGGCGAATTGCCTATCAAGTCGGTGCGTCCGGCTTTGATAAGAGCCTGCTCCACAATATCGTGATTCTCGGGACGGAAGTATTGAAGCAGCGCTCTTTGAAGCGCCTTTTCCTGCGGTGTGCGCGGAACATACACCTTTTCGAGGGTGTACGGGTCAAGTCCCGTATAAAAGGTACAGGTGGAAATCGTGCCGGGAGTAGGGTAAAAATCCTGCACCTGCTCGGGATGAAGGTGCTCCTTTTTGAGGAAGAGAGAAAGCTCGATAGCGTCGTTGACCGTACTTCCGGGATGGGAGCTCATTAAGTAGGGAACTAAAAACTGCTTCTTCCCTATTTCCTCCGTAATACCGTAGAACTCCTTTGCAAACCTCCTGTAAACCTCAAAGTGCGGCTTGCCCATGCGGTCGAGTACCTGCGTCGAGCAGTGTTCGGGAGCCACCTTGAGCTGACCGCTCACGTGGAATTCGATAAGCTCCCGCATGACCTGCGGGTCTTTTTCCAATATGAGATAATCAAAGCGTATGCCGGAGCGAACAAATACCTTCTTGACCTTTGGCAGAACCCTGACCCGTCGCAGCATTTCCAGAAATTCGCTGTGGTCAACCTGTAAGGCAGGACACGGCTCGGGGGCAAGACAGCGCCGACCTCCGCGGCACATGCCGGCTTTGTCCTGCTTCTTGCAGGAGTGAATGCGGAAGTTAGCGGTTGGTCCGCCGACGTCGTGAATGTATCCCTTGAAGCCGGGCTTGTGTGTGAGCATTTCCGCCTCACGCACTACGGAATCAATGCTTCGTGTAGAAATCTGCCTCCCCTGATGAAAGGCAAGCGAACAGAAAGAGCAGGCTCCAAAGCAGCCGCGGTTGTGTATAATTGAGAATTCTACCTCCTTGATAGCCGGAACGCCGCCGAGCGACTCATACATCGGGTGATAGGCGCGTTCATAGGGCAATTCATACACCCAGTCGAAGTCCTCGGTCGTGATGGGACGCATAGGCGGGTTCTGCACAAGGATAACGTCGCCGTGGCGCTGAATGATCTTTTTGCCGTGCACAGCGTCCTGTTCGTCCTGCTCGATGCGGCAGGATATGGCATATTCCCTCTTGGAAGCGCAAACCTGCTCGTATGAAGGACACTCCGCCACCGAACCGGGAACGTACTCCTCCACAGGAATGGCGACACATGTTCCGCGCACGTCTGTGATGGAGGAAACGTCCTCGCCGCTTGCAAGACGCTCGGCAATCTCCATCATGGAGTATTCTCCCATGCCAAAGGAGAGAATATCCGCACCCGATTCAATGAGTATGGATGGCTTGACGGCGTCGTCCCAATAGTCGTAATTGGCAAAGCGGCGCAGAGAGGTTTCCAGTCCTCCGATTATGATTGGTACGTCCGGGTATGCCTTGCGGCAAAGTCTGCTGTAGACAATTGTTGCGCGGTCGGGACGCTTGCCTGGTCTGCCGCCGGGAGAAAACGCATCCTCACTTCGCTTCTTTTTGGCTGCGGTGTAATGAGCCACCATCGAGTCAATATTACCGGCTGTCACCAAAAAACCGAGTCGCGGCTTGCCGAACTGCCGGAAATCCTCAAGGTTTTTGCTTTTTACATCGGGTTGAGGCAGAATCGCCACGCGGTAACCTTTGGCTTCGAGAATTCGGGAGATAATAGCAACGCCGAAGCTCGGGTGATCGACATATGCATCGCCCGAAACATAAACAAAATCAACATAATCCCAGCCGAGCTTATTTATATCGTCTTGGGAAACAGGTAAAAATGACAAAGCCTCAACCTCACTTCTTTTATAATTTTTTTATCCATGGAGATGACATTATATCATCAGACAGTTCGTCATCATCGTCATCCATGCCGGCGAAATCGTTACCTTTATTATTGCTGTCTGTAACGGCAATCGCGTCCGGCTCAGAAACAGCGCGGAAAACATCGTCATCATTGCTGCTTTTCAGCGGCGGTTGTTCCTCCCACGGCGGTATATCCTCCGTCTCGCTTGGCATAGAAGGAGATTCAGACATCTCGGTGTGACTGCTCTTTGAAAAATCAAAGAAATCGTCCATTTCTTCCGGATCGTCGTCAAAGAAAATCGAAAAATCTCTGGGTGCTGCAGAAGGTCCGCTTTTTTTCTTTTTGACAGAATCGGGTTTGGAAGAAGCTTTTGCAGGTTTATTACTTTCGGCGTTCTGCGTTGGTTTTACAGGCTGGGGAATAACCTTGGTCTTTGGTTCTGCAATAAAACGAGTGAAATCCTTTATCTCAATATCCGGCTCAGGAACCTCAGCATCATTCTCCCGCTCGCCGTCCTCCAATTCGACGTCTACTACGTCATTACCGCCTTTTTCGTCAGATCTCACATCTGCAATGTTGATCTCGTCAAATTCTTTGTCAACGTCGGCTTTTACGCCGGAGTCATCCTCATCCTCGGAATCTGCGATATCAGACAGTTCGTCATCATTGTCCAAATACAGTTCTTCCTCGTCTGCATCCTCATCAAGTTCTGCGTTGAAGAATTCCGACTGACGGGCGGTTATTTCCTCATGACCCGCATCAAGCGTCTGAGCGGCAAATTCGCTGTGGCTGCGGACGATCGGGTCGTTTTTGCCGGAATGGCTGCGGCTCATGGTCATTTCCAGCCACTGCGTCCTTGTAATAAGAACGGCGCGGGGCTTGGAGCCCTCATGCGGACCGATGATGCCGTGCTCCTCAAGCTGGTCGATAATCCTGCCGGCACGCGCATATCCCACTCCGAGACGCCGCTGGAGCATGGAAGTCGATGCCTGTCCGGCTTCGGTGACCACTTCCACAGCCTTTTCAAAGTATTCATCCTTGCCCTCAAATTCGGCAGAGCTTTCTCCCTCGTTTTCAAGAGAATTGCGCTCGATTTCGTCGGCAATGGTATCGTCATATTCCGCCAGACCGTTTTGCTTGACAAACCGGATGACTCTGTCAACCTCCGCGTCCTCCACAAAGCAGCCCTGTACTCGGATGTGCTTGCTGGAACCCATTGGATGATAAAGCATATCGCCGTAGCCGATGAGGTTTTCCGCACCGCCTTCATCGAGAATGGTTCTCGAGTCAATCTGAGAGGATACGGCAAGTGCGATACGGCTGGGAATGTTGTTTTTGATCGTGCCGGTGATAACGTCCACGGAAGGACGCTGGGTGGCAAGCACCATGTACATGCCGGCGGCACGTGCCATAGCCGCAAGGCGTGCGATAGCGTCTTCCACTTCCTTGGGAGAAGCTATCATGAGATCTGCCATTTCGTCAATCACGATGACGATACGGCAGAGCTTTTCAAATTCTTTGGTTTGCTCAGCAAGACGGTTGTAGCCGTCAATATTTCTTACCCCGTGTTCCTTGAGCATGCTGTAGCGCTTGAGCATTTCGCTTACAGCCCATTGCAAAGCGCCGGCGGCTTTCTTTGGCTCGCAAACAACCGGAACCAGCAAATGCGGTATGCCGTTGTACATATCAAATTCAACCGATTTCGGATCAATCAGCACCATTCTGACGTCCTCGGGGGAATATTTATAGAGCAGACTGATAAGCATGGAATTGACGCAGACCGATTTACCGGAACCGGTCGAACCTGCTATAAGCAGGTGAGGCATTTTGCTCAGGTCGCAGAGAATAATATTGCCTTCGATATCCTTGCCCAGGGCGACAGTGAGCGCTCCTTTGGCTTCGGCAAATTCTCTTGACCCGAGTATTTCCCTTATGCGCACCATCTGCTTATTTTTATTCGGAATTTCAATACCGACCGCCGCCTTGCCGGGTATCGGAGCCTCTATTCTGATCGACTGCGCGGCAAGCCGAAGAGCTATATCGTTTGAAAGATTCTTAATCTTATTGATCTTGACGCCGGGAGCAGGGTCTATTTCGTAACGGGTGACTGTCGGACCGCGGCTGATGTCCGAAATAGAAGCCTTCACGCTGTACTCGTCCAGTGTCTTGATAAGCTTTTGCGCCGTTTCGGTAAGCTCATTCATATCATCGGCAGAGTTGGCGTTTTTGGGAGCTACAAGCAATCTGACTGTGGGGAATTTATATTCCTTCTCATCGGACTCACTGGCAGCAGCGCCGGATTCAACCTGCTTGGATATTTCATCGCTTTCAGCCATGATTTCCTCGGCTTTTGAGAGCTTCTTCTTTTTCTTTTTCAGCGAGACTGCCTTGACAATGTCGCTCAAACTTTCTTCCGCATCCCCCTGTGATGTTTCATCAGGTTGATTTGCTTGTATTTCCTCCGATTCACCCGAGTCAAAAGGTTTGTCCTCCAAATTCTCTTCCGGAAAAACATCTACATCCAACACATCATCATCATAGAAGGGTTCGTTACTGTCAAACACGGTCTTGTATGAGGTTGTCTCGGTTTCACCTTCAAACATCTTCTTATAAAATTCAGGATCCAGCAATGCTCTGATGATTCTTTTTGCCTGATTGAACAAATCGATCGGACCTGTATGGGTCAGAACCATTATCATAGCCGTAAGCAGTATGCAAGTGATAATCGCAGCGCCTGCTTTTCCTGCAAAAAGAATTAACAGCTCCCCTATTGCACCTCCGAGCAGTCCGCTTCCGCCTACCTTTCCTCCGTCATTGAGCATCTGACTAAAGAGCGGCAAAATATCAAAGGAAAGCTCATTATAAACATTTCGGTATCCGTCGGACTGAATAAGTATATAACTCAGAACGTCAATCAGGAGAATAATTCCTGCCACAGGTCGGATTATGTCCAGCAGCTGCTCTTCATCTATCTGTTTGGTCATCAGATAACCGAAAAAAATCAGAAGTCCAGCCCAGAGAAAAGCCTTAAATCCAAGCACTCCGAGGATGATTCCGTGTAAAATATTCCAGAGGCTTTCGCCGGGGAAAAAAGTAAGCGAGAGCAATATGACGGAAAACATCCATATGCCTATGGAGCCTATCTGTTTTTTCCAGTTGATCTGCTCTGCTTCCCCATCATCAGTAAATTCTGTGAATTTCACATCATCGGCGTGTGCTTCCGGCTCAAATTCATTTTCGGTCTCGACAGGAGGAGATGGCTTGGGTCTTTTTGGTTTTGGCGGAGCTTCCATTTGATTTTCGGATTCGTTCATAACATCTTCTATCCTTATCTGAGCGCCAGATGACATTTCCACAGTCCTGCCGGCAAGCTTGTTTTTCTTTTTGAGATCTACGCCGGAGCTGCCTTTTCCGGAAGCACCGGAGGGACGCTTGGACTTATTAGCGTTGCCGTTCTTTTTGCCCGATGAAGACCTCTTTTTTTTGTTGCCCGTGTTTTCTGACATGTTATTTATATTACCTCGTAATTCTCTGCAATATGACAAATTAAAGAAATCCTATAAACACAACCGGGGCACTGCCGGGCAGCGCCCCGATTGCTTATAGGTCAAGTCTTATTTGCCAAAAGAAAAAGTTGTGCCTAAAACGCTTTCAATCGTTGCTATTATAATAACTACAACGCCAAGTACAAGGCAGTAATAGCCAAAATAATGGAACTTCTCATTTGAAACGATCCATTTGAGAAGCTTGATGGCAAGCACACCGACGACAGCTGAAACAACTACGCCTACCAGTATGGCGACAATGGTAGAACCGCTGACAGCTGACCAGTCTGTGTCCTTGAACTCCAAAAGGTTTGCGGCGAGAACCGCGGGAATTCCCATGATAAATGAAAATTCCAAAGCGCTGTTTTTTTCCGCGCCTGTGAGCATGCCCATTGTTGTGGTTGTGCCGGAGCGGCTGATACCCGGCATTGCGGCAAGGCACTGACCAATGCCCATCGCGCAGGCGTTTTTCATTGTGATAACGCCTTCCTTGTTCTTAGGCGAATTGCCGATGCGGACATCAAACACAGTGGCAAGCAGAATGAGAATACCTGTCAGTGTAAAGAATATTCCCTCAGCCATAATGCTGTTGTCGTTGGAGAAATATTCCGCAAGATCGGCAAACTTCTTGACCGGCTCGCCGTCGGCAAGCTCCAAGCCCATCCAGCCAAGCACCGGCAGGAAGAGTAAGATGGCAAATGCGGAAGCAACCACAACGAATATCACCATTCTGCGTTCCTTGTTCATCTTGTCAAGATTCCACACAAACTTCTTTGTGAAAATTTCTTTGCACATACTGAAAAACTCAAGTATCATTTTCCAGATAAGCTCACGGTAGACGATAAAGACCGCAAGCAGGGTGCCGAAATGCAAAAAGAGCGACACCGCCTGATTGCCGACGTCATTGTTTCCGCTTGACGTAGAAGGCAAAATGTGCTGGACGAGGGACAAATGTCCGCTGCTTGATACCGGAAGGAATTCCGTAAGTCCCTGCACTATTCCCTGAATAATGGCTTCCCAGATGTTCATAAATTATGTACCTCTTTCTTACAAGTATGATATTTATTTATGTAAACCAAAGACTGTTATAATCAATAAACAATACATTGGTTTTTCAAAAATAATTATTGACTGTCGGCTTCAATCATGGCATAAAGACAGGCAATCGCGCTGCTGAGCGAACCCAGCTCGTCGATCAGTCCTTCTTTAACTGCCTGATCGCCGTCAAGAACCGTTCCTATATCCATGACAAGCTCGCCTGTTCTGCGGGAAAGCTCGTTGAAGCGTGCGGCAGTCATGCCGGAATTTGCCTCAACAAATCGGCTGATGCGCTCCTGCATTTTTTCAAAATAGGTCATTGTCTGCGGAACACCGAGCACCAGACCGCTCATTCGCACAGGGTGAATGGTCATGGTAGCCGACGGCACGATGAATGAGCGCTTTGCTGACACGGCAAGCGGAACCCCTATGGAATGACCTCCGCCCAGAACCAGAGAAACGGTCGGCGTTTTCATGCCGGAAATAAGCTCGGCAAGAGCAAGCCCCGCTTCAACGTCTCCTCCCACGGTATTGAGCAGGATAATCAGACCCTCAATATCCTGGGCTTCCTCTACCGCAACCAACTGAGGCATAATATGCTCGTATTTGGTGGTCTTGGTCGGAGAAGGCAGCTCCTGATGCCCCTCGATCTGTCCTATTATCGACAGACAGTGAATGATGTGCCTGCCCTTTGCGGAAGTAATGGTGCCTGTCTGCTCAATCTGGCTCAATTCGTCTTTTGAGAAGCCTTCACCCGACGAAAGCTCATTTTCTCCGTCCGTTTTTTCTCCGCTTCCGTAAAAGTCCTGATCATCTGTCATACTATCATAACATCGCCCTTCATAATATAATGCATTGTCTGCCCGTTATATTATTTGAAGGACCGAAATATTTATACTCTATGATTATAACACACTATTACAGTCAATTCAATAAAAAAATACAAATATTTATTTCATATTCATTTTTCACAAAAAAAGCACCTGCCGCAAAGAACAGGTGCTTTCATACAAAGCCGCTTATGAAATAATAATCAAAAAGCCCATCAGCAGTGATACAAATGTGAGTATAGCGATCTCGGCTAAATTGTCTATAAGAAATCCGGGCTTGCGTACATGGAAAAACTTGGCACATGCGATGAGCACAAAAATCGTAAGACATATTACCACAATTGTAATGCCTGTTGCCAGTTTGATTGTCTCCACTCATCTCACACTCCGTAAATTTATAGTTTAATTCAATTATAAATATATAATGTTATGATTATGTGAAGGGAAAGTGTTTTTTGTTTATATGTTTATACTATAAAAATCACTTTATCACTCGGCGCCAAAGATTTTCTGACAGTAGCGTACCGACGCCATAGCGTCGCGGCAATAGGCATCGGCTCCGATCTGCATCGCGTAATCTTCGGTAAGCACGGCGCCGCCTACGAATATTTTCACGTGGGGAACTTCCTTGCGCAGCAATCTGATGGTTTCCTCCATGCGCACCACCGTGGTAGTCATAAGCGCACTCAGACCGACAGCCTTAATGTTATATTTTTGAACATTTTCAAGCACTGTCTCGGCGGGAACGTCCCTGCCGAGATCGAGCACTTCAAACCGGTAGTTTTCCAGCAATACCTTTACGATATTTTTGCCAATGTCGTGAATGTCGTCCTTGACGGTAGCTAAAATGACCCTGCCTATCTTTTCATTCGAGCCGGATCCCGCAAGCAATTCTTTGAGCACCTCGAATGAAGCCTTTGCTGCTTCGGCGCTCATGAGCAGCTGCGGCAGAAATACCGTTCCCTTCTCAAATCCGTCTCCCACCTCGTTTAAAGCAGGAATCAGCTCGTCCTTGATGATTTCCATGGGATCGGCAATGTCTCCCGAAGTGAGCTTATCACGGACTATGGAAGCCGAAACATCGCTGAGTCCGGAGACAATCGCTGCTTTAAGGGATATAGTCTCGGCAGTCTTGGGCGCTGCGGCTTCGGTCATGACATTGTATCGGGCGATATACTGACCGCATGCCGTGTCAAATCCGCAGAGCGCACGATAAGAATAATAGGCGTTCATCATAGCTTCGGATTTAGGATTGATAATGGCACAATCAAGACCGGCATTCAGTGCGCAGGTGTAAAACACTGCGTTGATAATCTCGCGCTTAGGAAGTCCGAATGAAATATTTGACACGCCGAGCGTGGTGCAGACGCCAAGCTCTTTCTTTACCCTGCGCAGCGTTTCAAGCGTGACGTTGGCGGATTCGGGCTCGGCGCTGACCGTCAGGGTAAGACCGTCTATGATGATATCCTTCCTGCTGATGCCGTACTCCGCGGCTGTCTCTATGATTTTGCGAGCAATCGCTACGCGTCCTTCCGATGTAGAGGGAATACCGCTGTCATCAAGGGCAAGCCCGACAACCGTGCCGCCGTATTTGCTCACCAACGGAAAGACAGCACGCATGGATTCCTCCTTGCCGCTGACGGAATTAATGAGCGGCTTGCCGTTGTAGCGGCGAAGCGCCTGTTCCATCGCCTCGGTATTGGAAGTATCTATCTGGAGCGGAAGGTCGATCACCGCCTGAAGCCGAGTGACCGCCTTTACCAGCATTGCGGGCTCGTCTATTCCGGGCATTCCCACATTGACGTCGAGGATCTGCGCTCCTGCGTCCTGCTGTGCAATGCCTTCACCTAAAATATAAGAGATTTCGTCGTTGCGAAGGGCTTCCTTGAAGCGCTTTTTGCCGGTGGGATTAATCCGTTCACCGACAATCAGCGGCTCCTGCCCTATTCTGACCGCGTGGGTGTAGGACGATACCATTGTGATTCCCTTGTCGGCAGGTCTGCGTGCAGGAATATCACGGCACAGCCTTATCATCGCGCTCATATGCTCCGGAGTGGTTCCGCAGCAGCCGCCCATCACGCTTAATCCCAGTCCGGCTGCCTTCTGCATGGAAGCGGCAAAAGCCTCCGGGTCAACGTCAAAATAGGTCACGCCGTCCTTCTGCTTCGGAAGACCCGCATTGGGATTGAATATCAGGGGAAGCGAGGAAATTTCAGAGAATTGGCTTATGACGGGATAAAGCTCATCGGGTCCGAGACCGCAGTTGAGTCCGTATGCGTCAACCCGCAGCCCCTCAAGCATAGCCGCGACCGCTTCGCAGTCGGCGCCTGTGAAGGTCTTGCCCGACGCGTCAAAGGCAAATGTGACGAATACGGGAAGCGATGTGTTCTCCTTCGCGGCAAGCACGGCAGCCTTGACCTCATAGGTTGCTCCCATAGTCTCAATAAGAATGAGATCGGCTCCCGCCTTTTCTCCGCATGCAGCCATCTCGGCAAACAGCCCGTATGCCTCGTCAAAGCTGAGATCGCCCATCGGCTCAATCAGCCTTCCTATCGGTCCCATATCCATAGCAATGAATTTGTCGTCGCTGTTTGCCGATTGCTCTCTTGCCGCCTTGGCACAGCCTATCGCTGCAGAAATAACCTGCTCCGGTAAGTATCCGCTGTCTTTGAGCTTGTACGAATTCGCGCCGAAGGTATTGACTGTAGCTATATTACAGCCTGCGTCGTAATATTTTTTGTGTATCGAGGTGATCAGTTCGGGATGAGTGACGTTGAGCAGTTCAGGAAGCTCGCCTGCTTTGAGCCCGCTGCCCTGCAGCATGGTTCCCATTGCTCCGTCAAAAAACAATATCCTTTTGCCGAGAAGCTCGGTTATTTTCTTCATTGAGAATTCACCTGTCTTTTTGAATGATTTGACCTGATGTAATTACACCCGTCTGAACATGCAACCGACATTCGGACAGTCGGCGCATTTGCCGCTGGCGCAGCTTCCGCGGCTGCTTCTGCGTGTGGAAGAAATGCCGATAACAGCCGTAACCGATTTCATTGGCGTCATCTGACCGCCGCTGCTTACGGCTATTCCTGTGTATTTGTACGCGCTCAGGCGTTCGGTCAGCGCATGCTGATATTCAAGCGGAAAGTCGCCGTAACCCGGACTGAATCTGGGACGGAGATATTGCCCTTCATTCCCGTATTTGCTTTCCAGCTTGGCACATTCCATGTCGCAGTAGAGTTCTATCAATGCCGCCGCTGCTCCCTGCAGCATAACCGCATAGCTCATTCTGACTGCCGAATACCGGCTTATAAGCATATCAACGCCGCTGCCAAGGGTTGCGGCAAACAGCAGCGCCTTATCACACCCCGCAAGATGCTCGGAAAGTGATCTGCTGACAAATGCAATATCGTCGATGCTGCACACGCTGCCGTTTACCGAAAGAGAACATTCGCGTGAAATCACCTTGGGCAGAGCTGCCTGTCCCACCTGTTCAACCGCCCGGACCGCATCGGCAATAATGGATTCATTGCAGCCTTCCGCGCTGCGTATTCCGGAATAGCGCAGCACCTCGTTGATATCAGCCGCGCCGTACCATTGATCCGGCGTTGATTCTGACGCCTGTCTTATTTCATGCATATTCTGTCGGCTCCCACTATGCTGGAAAGATTGGACATTATGCTCTCTGCCACATCCGGCTTGTTCATGGTGTAGAGGTGTATTCCCTTCACGCCGTTTGCAATAAGGTCGATGATCTGCTCGGTGGCATAGGCTATGCCCGCCTGCTTCATCGCCTCGGGATTGTCTCCGAATTTATCGGCAATCCTGCGGAACCGGGTGGGAAGCGTAGCGCCCGACAGCTTGCAGCTTCGCACAATCTGGGCGGAGTTTGTCATGGGCATGATTCCGGCGAGAATAGGTACATTGATGTCCTTTTTCAGCGCTCGGAACATGAAGCTGTAAAAAGCGGTATTGTCAAAGAACATCTGCGTCGTGAGGAAGTCAACGCCGCAATCCACCTTCGCCTTGAGATGATTGAGATCCTGCTCCATGCTTTCGCACTCCACATGGCCCTCGGGATAGCACGCCGCGCCAATGCAGAAATCTCCGTGACGCTTGATCTCGGTGACAAGTTCGCTGGCATAGGTAAAATCGCGCGGCTTGTCCCTGTTTTCTTCGAGAATGTCTCCGCGAAGCGCGAGAATATTCTCAATGCCGTATGCTTTCAGCTTTTCAATCGCATCGGCAACCTCCTGACGGTTGGAAGAAGCGCAGGTCAGATGCGCGAGCGCCGTGTTGCCCGTTTCGTTTATGTAGCGTGCGATCTCAACCGTCTGCTGAGATGTTCCGCCGCCGGCGCCGTATGTCACACTGACAAAATCCGGGTTGAGATCGCATATTGATTTGGCAACCGCCTTGGTCTTGTCAATATTCATGTAGCTTTTTGGCGGAAATATTTCGCACGAAAAAATCGCCTGATTCTTTTTTATAATGTCTTTTATTTGCATGTCATTCACTGTCCTTTGTCAATGTATCTTGCGTATTTCCTGCATAAGTCTGCCTATGGGCAGCCCCATGACATTGTAATAATCCCCTATGATGCCGCTGATAAATACGGCTCCTCCGCCCTGTATGGCATAGCCTCCCGCCTTGTCGCTGTATTCTCCGGTTGCGATGTAATCTCTTATCTGACTGTCGCTGAGGGGATAAAAATGCACCTCGGTGGCTTCCACAAATTTGTTGACAGTGAGGTCGCTGTTGACAATCGCAACGCCCGTATAAACCGTGTGCGTTCTGTCCGAAAGCGCCGACAGCATGCGGTATGCATCCTCCGCGTCCTTGGGTTTGCCGAATTTTTTGCCGTCGAGACTGACAATTGTATCGGCTCCTATGACGATGCTGCCTTTACATTTTTCGAGATTGGCAACAGCAAGTGCCTTTCTCTCGCTGAGTATGAGAGCGGCAACTCCCGGGTCGGTATCCTCCGGAACATTTTCATCGGCGTCGCTTGTTACGACATCAAATTTAAGCCCGGTCAGTTCAAGAAGCTCACGCCGCCGCGGTGAGCCTGATGCAAGTATTAGCTTCATTAATAAATTACTTCCTTTGTTATATCTTAAAATCCTCCGGGCTGAATTGCTTGAGAAGAGGCTGCTCCTTAGGTTCTCTGAGGGTTGGCTCATAGCGGAAAGCGCCGCATGAGGTGCAGTTTTCAGTGTTTTTGCCCTTTTCACATATCATTTTACCCAAATCATTCGGGTTGTCAACATAATAAAGACAATATTTACATGATGGATTTATGTTTTTTCCGTAAAGCCTTGTAAAATTCATTGATCTGTTATCTCCTTTTCCGATGGCAGACATATCACGCTCATAAGGCACATGACGAGCATTGCACAGCCGAATCCGACCGATACGCGAGAGAATTCCGCCGGTATTGTGCTTGCAGCATTTCCAGATGTCGGCAGAGCCATCGACGAAAAAAACGGCAGTTTAAGAGCAAGCCAGACAATTAAGCTGCAAATCGCTCCCTGCGTCATTCGCGTCAGAATGTAGAGACTTTTTCGTGGACGAACAGTACTGCAAATGGCAAAATTCTGAAAATGCACCGACAGCCCGCCGAATCCCGCGACAAATGCCGTAAACTGAATTCCAAAACGCACCGAAAGCATACTCCCCGCGGTCACTTCAGCTGCGCAGGGAAGTATGATCCTGCCGAATTCACCAAAGCCAAAATGCTCCGCCAGCATTCCGAGCGCGTTATTAACGCCGGAGGAATTGAGCATTTCGGTTATCACCTGAAAGAGAATGATAAAGCTGCACATATTCAGCATGGTCGAGGCAGTATTGGCAGCCGACTGCACGAAGGCGTCGGGACTGCGGGAAATATTCCTGACGGAATCGTCGCTTTTTGAGGAAGTAACATTGCCGCTGCCGGATATAAGCCTTTGTGCTATTCCTATTATTATACATGAGATTGCCTGTGCTGTCAATATCAACAATCCTGCCGTTTTATTTTTGTAAAGCTCTGCTCCTATCATGCCTATGGCAAAACCGGGTCCCGAGCAAAATGCCATATTCGCAAGCCGCTCACCTTCTCTGCGGGTTATTTTTTTGTCCGAAACAAGTGTCTCGGCAGCTCTTGCGCCTGCGGGATATCCCCCGATCAGAGCGGTGAGCAATGCCACTCCGCAAATGCCGGGCAGCCCGAAGAGCAGCCTCGCGGGTTTATCAAGCAAACTTCCCGCAAGATCGGCAGCGCCGCTTTTGACGATGTACTGTGACAGGAGCATCATCGGAAAAAGCGACGGAATGACGCTGGCACCGCATATTGTGATTCCTCTGCGCACAGCTTCTGCCGCGTTTCCTGAATAAATAAGAAACAGCACACAAGCCATAATGGATACGACAGCGGCATAAAGCAAAAATAACATTTGATTGAAATTCTGTTTTCTCATTTCCACGGACATTCACCTCTTTGAAAATGAATATGTAATTCTCATAAGAAAAATAACGTGATATTCCATGCGTAACCGGCATATAAATGAAACTACCGGGGTGAAAACTATGGATCATTTGAATAATAATAACAACGCTCTTTCCGACAGATTTCTCAGAAGGCTTATGAATGCATCGCCCGATTTCAGTCACGGGGAATGCCGCATTACATTTGAGGTTGGAAAGGGACTGCTGATTGAGGGCTGCCGCGGAATCTGCGACTACAGTGATGACAGAATCATTGTTTCAACTTGCTCAAAAAACGTCGTTATTGCCGGCGGCTGTCTGAGTATATGCCGAATGATAGAAAACACCGTCGTAATATGCGGCAATATTTGTTCTGTGAGCTTTATTTGAAGGAAGGTGAACGCATGCCCGGATTCATCAAGGAGACGGTCTGCTTTGAGATAGTCGGCGGTTCAGTGGAGCGTTTTTTGAATATTGCCAACCGACGCTGGCTGAATGTATTCAATGTAAATTACAGTGACGGCAGGGTATTCGCCTTTACTTCGGCAAAGGAATTCCCGTCACTTTGCGCTGTGGCTGCAAAAGCGAATGCAGAGCTTGTGATTATTTCTCATTTCGGACTGCCCTATTATATCAGACATTACAGCAAAAGATGGGGTTTTTCAGCTGGTTTTCTACTGTTTTGCGCAGCGCTTTGGGTGATGTCTCTGTTTGTGTGGTCGGTGGATCTGGAGAATCTTCCCGAGCAATACGCCGTCAGCGTGACCGATCTGCTTTATGAGGAAGGCATACGAACCGGCGTGCTGTGTTCTTCCATTCACGGAGATATGCTACAGACGCTGCTCGAAGAAAAACTTCCTCAGTTTGACATGATACAGGTATCACGCATGGGGAGCAAGGCAAAGGTAAAATTCAATGCCTCGGTTCCGGTCAGAAAGCCAATAGAAAATCACGAGCCGTGTGATCTGATTGCCGGAGAAAGCGGTCAGATAGTATCCGCCACAGCTTCACAGGGGACGATTTTTGTAAAACAGGGAGATATCGTGGTTCCCGGAGATGTGCTTGTCAGCGGGGTATTTGACTCTTTGGGAGAAAGCATAGTGATGGTGCATGCCAAAGGAAATGTTACGGCGCTGGTAGATAAAACATTCTCCGAAACGGTGAATTTCAGCCAGATTGTCACCGAACCGACCGGACACATCATAAATATCAACCGTCTCATGGCGTTTGGTATCGAGATACCTCTTTTTGGCTCATTGCCCAAGGGGAACTACAGCAGAACATACGAAGAAATCCCTCTCAGCGTCTTAGGCTTTGATTTTCCGATAGTGCTTCGCAGAGAGCAGTGGCACGAGCTTTGCTACACCGAAAAGCAATTCACTCCGGAAGAATGTACGGAGCAGGCGGAAGCCATTCTGGACAGAAAGATAAAAAAAGCCGATCATATTGAGGTGGTCAGCAGTGAACGCACAGTAAACGAAACCAATTCCGGCATACGTGTGACGAGATACGTCACTTTTCTAAAGGAGATATCGGAGGAAAGACCCTTGCAGGTCGAAAGAAAAACCAAAGATGAGCAATCACCGCAGGAGCCTGAATGACGACTCCTGCGGTGACTTTTATGCTACATATCGTATGTTTCGGGACAGACTTCCATTATTTTTTCGCGCAAAAGCAGGAAGTCGTTGAAGGCATCCGGCTTCTGGCTGGGATTTCGCAGCAGGGCGGCAGGATGAAGAGTTGCCATCATCAGCGTACCCTTTTTGTCTATGAACTGACCGTGCTGCTTAGTAATCTTCATATTCGGATCCATCAGCTTCATGCCGGCTATTCTGCCGAGACAGACGATGATCTTCGGGCGCATGATGGCAAACTGATTGCGCAGCCAGCCAATACACGCCTCCTGCTCTTCGGGAAGCGGATCGCGGTTTTGCGGAGGTCGGCATTTGACAATGTTGGCAATATAAATATTGCGTTCACGTGAGAGATCGACCGCGTCGAGCATGGTGTCAAGCAGCTTTCCGGCTCTGCCGACAAACGGTTCGCCCTGCAGGTCCTCGTTTTCTCCGGGGCCTTCTCCCACAAAAAGCACCTTGGCGTTTTGATTCCCCACACCGAAAACGACGTTGTGCCGCCCTTGGCAGAGTCCGCATTTGGTGCATTTGAGACATTCTCTTTTTAATTCGTCAAAATCCTGATACATTTCTTTATCACCTGTGTCAATTGATTATTTTACCTCAATGAGCCTGTCGAGATAGAAGGAATAAAGGTAGATTCCTTTCACCGGCTTCTCAAGCACTCGCTCCATGGCGTACCGGTAGAGTCTGAGCTGCGTGCCGTAATGCCCGATCAGCTTCTGAGGGTCGGATATGCGATCGGTCTTGTAATCGAGTATGACAGCGCCGTCGGGGTAGACAAGCACACAGTCACATTCGCCCTCGAGCACAATAGGTTCATCCCCGATATCCGCGCCGGTGACAAAGGATGTGTGCTCCCTGTCAAGGATAACGGAGAATTCACGCTCACGGAGTATCTCGTCGGCGTCCGAAAGCATCGGCTTCATCTGTCCGAAAAAGGCGGCAATCTTTGCGGTGTCTACTGCGTTTGCCTCCGTCTCTGTGAGAAATCCGTACTTCTGAAGCCGTTTCAGTTCCTCTTCGGGCGACTCAGCAGCGGCACGGAAATTGGCAAATTCCATGTATTTGTGCAGAGCCTTTCCCCTTTCGGTGGGAGTCAGCCCTCCGGTCATCATAAAAGCGGGACGCACCAGATTGACGGATTCGCCCGAATGTTCCCGCTTGGTAAGCTCGGAGGCAGTCACCTTTGTGGGAACTCCCGACAGCGCTTCGTAAGGATATTGGAATGCAATGCGCTGCTTTATGGCAGCCATCAAGGCTTCATCAGGCTTGGAAGACGCTGAGGGATTCGGCTGGATTTCTTCCGGTTGACTGGGGGTTTCCTCGTCGGAAATCTCTTCCCCTTCGTAAATTACAGCCTTTAACTTACAGCTTGGTGCGGCGACGGCGTCAACGCAGATATCCGAAATTTCTCTTAGACAGCCGCAGTCCGGGTGCCGGATAGCCGCTATCGCCAGCCATGCGGCGAAGGAATTGCACTGTGACATGGCGAACGGTGGTATCTGTCCGTCGTCCGTCGAATTGTAAACCGCAATGGCCGCATCGTTAATGCACGATTTGACTGAACGCGGAGTTGCCACCATGATAAGCTTTTCCTTTGCCCGGGTCAGCGCGACATATAATATACGCATTTCCTCGCTCAGACTCTCGCTGTGCGAACGCTCGATAATTGCCCTGCGTATCTGGGTTTCGTACCATGCGCCGTTTTCTTTTATTTTCATGCCTATGCCGAGATCGTTGTGTGTAATGACTCCCCCTGCATCGCCGTCCTTTTTGAATTGCGTGCCGAGTCCGGCGATAATGCAAACAGGAAATTCAAGCCCCTTGGATTTGTGAATGGTCATAATTCTGACCACGTTGGAATTCTCCGTGACCGAGACTGCACCCGGCAGGTCTTCCCCCTGTTCAAGCATTCTGTCCACAGTAGAGATAAATGCGCCAATCCCGAAGGAACCGGAGCCTTCGCACTTGGCGGCAAATTCACAGAGCAGCCGTATATTTGCCCTGCGTATGCTGCCGTTGGGCATGGCTCCGACAGCGGCAAGATAACCTGTGGAATAGCAGATTTCCTCGATCAGGCTGTCGGCAGGCTGTGTAGCGGCAAGCAGCCTGAACTGATCCATGCTTTCAAGGAACGAACTGCACTTGACGTCTCCGTCATTTGCCATGGACATGACAGCGCCGTAAAGCGGCGCGGAACGTTCTTTGAGCCTGATCCGCGCCATTTCGTCGGGCGTGAAACCGAATATGGGCGACATCATCACGCACATGAGCGGAATGTCAAGCAATGGATTGCTGAGCACTCTGAGAAACGAGAGAATAACATTTGATTCATCGGTGTCAAGCAGTCCTCCGTCATTGGAAATCCATGACGGAATGCCCTTGATTTCAAGCGCGTCGGCATAGCTGCGTCCGTTGGAGCTGATTCCCCGGCGGAGAATACAGAAGTCGCTGCACCGTGCGGGACGAAGTTCTCCCGTTACCTTATCGGTGACCTTAAAACCCTCGGAAAGCATTCCGGCTATGAGCGACGCGATGTATTCCGCTTCAAAATCGGTTCCGCTGAGAGCGTATCCTCTCGGACGTGAGAGAAAGTGCAGTTCGGCAGTCATTTCGTCAGAATCGGGATATACCGCGCGGGCGGCAAGCTCCTGCGTTCCGTCATACCGAACGCCGCCCATTTCGGGCGACATGATCTGACGGAAAATGAAATTGATTGCCTCGGTGACCTCGCTCCGGCTGCGGAAGTTAGCGCCCAGTGTGATCAGCGCTGGATATCGGGTTTCTGCCGGAGTGTACGGCATGTAACGGTTGAATTTGTCCATGAAAAGCTCCGGCACCGCTTTTCGGAATCGGTATATGCTCTGCTTCATATCTCCGACCATAAACATATTCACGCCGTCGGTCAGCTCTCTTTTGCCGACTGAATCGGGATTGCGTGCAACAGCGGAGAATATCAGGCTTTGCACGGCATTGGTATCCTGATACTCGTCGAGCATGATTTCATCGAACTGTTCGGTCAGCGCAACAGCCGTATCGGTTTTGCAGTACGCTTTCAGGAAGTCTGATGAGGCGGAAGCGGTCGCTGTCTCCTGTAAAGCGTCTTTCCTTTGCACAAGCAGATTGACCGCCATATGTTCGAGGTCTACAAAGTCCAGAATGTGCCGTCTTGCCTTGGCTTGAGCGATTTCATCGTAGTACTCACGAAGCAGCTGCATCAGCTTACGAACCATTCTTCCTGTGAAGTCAATTTCCTTTACGAATTCTGTGGAGCCGCAAATGACACAGGAGCGTATTTCGTTCATCGTCTGTTCGACAACCGAACGGGCTGCTTTGGCTATTTCAGCTTCATAAGGCAGCTTTGTGGTTCTCCCGAGCGGAGTTATCACGGCTTCGGAGGCGTATTTGTAAAGAGCGTCCCAATTTTCAGCGACTGCCGCACGGTGAATACCTTGCAGTATCTCCGCGTCTTTTTCAAATGACGGCAGATATTTTTCACTTAGCTTTTCGTCGGACGCGGAGACGTCGCAGGCAATGGCATTGCATTGAAGCCCGTATTCGGATGCTCTTGCGGCATACTCCATTGTCGATTTTCCCCATATTGTGTTGGTCGGGTCGGTCGATGAATAGCTGCTTTCCAGCAGATGCATCATATCCTCCGGGAACGGGAAGGAGCCTATGTAGAAATCCAGCCGCTTGATAAGCTCCGACAGCTCATTGTCGTTTTTGTCGCCTATCAGCTGCTCCACCAGCTCAAAGAAATCGTCGTCTCCCTCGGCGTAATTGCGTTCCAGCACCTCGTTAATGCATTCCTCACGCAGAATTTTCAGTTCAGCGTCGTCTGCAATGCGGAAATCGGGAGAAATATCCAGCTTGTAGAAATGATCCCTCACCAGCTTGCTGCAAAATGAATCAATCGTGCAGATCTGCGCCTTCTTAATCAGAATCATCTGCCGGCGCATTCTGGTATCCCATGGATTCTGCTCCAGCTTTTTCTGAAGCTCGGTCGTTATACGCTCCTTCATTTCGGCTGCCGCAGCTCTGGTGAATGTCACGATAAGCAGCCTATCCGCGTCGCAGTATTTTTGCGGGTCGTCGGAAGTCAGCCTTTCAATTACCCTCTGCACCAAAACGGCGGTTTTGCCTGAGCCAGCCGCAGCTGAGACCAGCAGTGTTCCTCCCGTCGCATCAATTGCGCTTCGCTGCTGCGGCGTCCATATTCTCTCACCCATCGTTATCCTCCTGCATAAGCTGCAATGTCTCTGTCATACTCTTTTTGCTGATAGTCCTGCCGGAACATTTCTGCTCCTGTGAGCACATGATTCGGTACTCGCAGAATTCGCAGGCGTCGTAGGTTCCCTTTGCCGGATAGGCGCCGATTTCGCCGCGGTGAAGCGCCTCGCCCATTTCACGCAGCAGCGAACGGATATATCCGCGAATCACGCTGAATTGTCCAGGATCGGCGACATATGTGGCGCTTGAACGGAAGGTTTCTCCGCCCTTGACGCTGGCATTGGCGTTTTTATCCACCTTCTTCTGCATGCCTATCTCCATGGCGTTAATGACGTCGGAGTCGTCGACAATCAGTCCGTTGTTTTTCAGCATATCGCGCTGTTCCTCCTCAACGGAGGTCTTGCCCCTTTTGCCCGAAATCTTTTTTAAAGAAGCAGGCGAATATATGACGCCGGCAGGAGCGTAATCGCTGCCGCTGAGTTCCTTATCGCAGATAATATCAAGGTAAATAAGCATCTGCATATTCAGCCCTGAAAGGATATCGCTCAGAACGAATTCTTTGCTGCCCGTCTTGTAGTCCACCACACGGATATATTTAACGCCGTCCCTGTTGTAAATATCTATCCTGTCGATCTTGCCGCCGACGCTGATATGAGTGCCGTCTGACAGGGGAATATTGAGCGGCTTGATTTCAGAACCGTCAATGGGCGTTTCAAATGACTCCGGCACAAACAGACTTTTTGCAAATTCCTCTGCGAGCTGTCTGATAAGCACCGAAAGAGACTGCGTGAGCCGTTTGAATAAGTAAATGAAACGTGCGGACTTCATGTCGGTGCCGCCCATAACCTCATTCAGATATTTTACAAGATAATCGCTTATCATTTCGTTGAGATCATCCTGCTCAGCCAAAAATCCTGCGTCGTGATCGCGCAGCATTTTTTCCAGAACATAATGCACCACGCTGCCATATTCCATCGGATTGAGTTCTGCTCTGCGTATGGGAGATGCCTTCATGCCGTACTGGCAGAAATATTTGAATTGGCAGCTATAGAAGCACTCGGCTTTTGAGGCGGATATTCTTATATTTTTGCCAAAAAGGGCTATTGCGTTGTTTTTATCATGTAAAGTCTCTTTGCTTTTCAATAAAATCGAGCGTTCTGCCGCGTACTTTACAACGGCGATTTTATCCGAATACTGTTCCAATCCGGAATATGTATCGGCAAGCGCTCTTGAGATGTCGGAATCTTCTCCCAAAGAAGCCGCGGCAAGCAGAAATCCCGCCTCGTCGCTCTCTATCATTTCGAGAGTGACTCGCTCGGAGCAAGACAGCTTTTGGCACATCGGAACAATCCGGCTCAGCTCAGTAACCATCTCAGAGCTGTAAAGCTGTTCACCGTTACAGGATTTGCTATAGGTCACATACAGCAAATCCGACGCGCATGTCATTGCGGAATAGGCAATAAACTGTTCGTTTAGCGCAGTATCGCCCGAATCACCGGCTAAAGGCAGATTCATGCTGATGAGCATTTTGCGTTCGTTCTCGGTAAATACGCCGGCAGACTCCGGAATAATGGGAAAGACACCTTCATTTGCCCCTAAAACAAATACCGTCTTGACCCCCGACGTTCTTATTCTGTCCGCGGAGCCAAAAACAACCTCATCCATTCCCTGCGGAATTTCTCCCACATCGCATAGTCCGAGCATAAGGGAAAGCAAATCGGAAAACTCTCTGAATGAAATCTTGGCTTCACCGAGAATATCTGCAAGCTGGTCGAGGACATTCATGAGCAGGTTCCACACTTGCCCCTGTGCCTCCGCCTCCTGCGGAGAGAGCTTCGGCAGCATTCTCTCAATACATTCCGCGCAGCCTGCCGATTCAATCAGATGATACACAGCGACAGCCATTTCTCTTCCGCTTGTGTTTTCCTTTTTTACAGAGCTTTCAAATGTATCAAGTAAATCAACTACACATGATTTCGTTACATTGATCTTGTCAAGCGTTTCATTTTCCGATTCATTCAGGCGGTCTGAATAGCCGTAAGGGGACTGGTTGAATGCCTGTTTCCATTTTTTCCCGCTGATGCTCCACACAAAGCAGTAATTCTCAAGTCGGGCAGCATCTACCGTACTTACGTCGCGAAGCATTCCGGTTTTGAGCCATCGCATAATGTCCTCGCTTCGCCAGCGCCCATTGATGATATCCAGCGCCGACAGTACAAAACGGATGAGCGGCATATCAGTCACAGCGGAACGTCTGTCACAGAAATAGGGTATCCCCTGCAGCTTTAACGAACGAAGCATCTGATTCCTGTAGTCCGAATCGGTGCGGCAGATAACGGCAAAATCCCGCCACCTCATACCTTCCTCACGCACAAGTCGTCTGATTTCACGAGCAATGAATTCTGTCTCGTCGTATTTGTCCTCTGCGGCGTAAATCTTCACCGTGTCGGTTTGCTCAATGAACGGCTCGGAACGCTCAGTGCGGAATAAACCTGCTTCTACCCTTTTAAGCGCTTCAGAATGAAAGCGGTCGTGTCCCTCGAGAATCTCAAACGCAATCTCACTGTCCCATTCACTCAGTGAATCAATTGTATGATACACCGTTGCAAACAGATCGTCAGGCATATTGCCGCTGTGTCTTTGCGGATTCTCACAGCAGAGAGTGATTTCAAATTTGTCACACTGGGCAATAATACATTTCAAAACAGCCAGTTCCTGCCGTGTAAAACCTGTAAAGCTATCCGCAATTACAGTCATTCCGCTGAAATAATCTACCTGTTCAAGATTCTTGGCAAGCCGCGTAAGATCGTCGAGCGGATCAATTGAACCGATGTTGGCAATAACGGCATTGTATGCGCCGTAAATGACAGACAGCTCCCTGAGCTTTTGCGACAGTACGCTCTCGTTGGTTTTACCGGCTGTTTCATAAAGCATATCCGGACTTATCGCACAGCTCTTGAATTCTGAAACCGCCGAAAGCATATTCTTAATGAGATCCTGCCGCTTTCTGCTTCCGGCGTAGAGCGAAAGATGATCCTGCACCTGCGTTATTGCAACGTTCATCACCGCCGCACGTCCCGAATTGTCGAGCCGCTTTCCGGCTATTCCGCCGACTTCGCGGGAAATTGCTCGCGCAAGCTTTGTAAAGCTGAATACCTCCACATTGTCCGCAAGGCTCGCGGGAAGCAGCTGAAGCATCGCTCGCTCGGTTTCAAATGAAAACTGTTCCGGCACAAACAGCGCGGCTCTTTTGCCCTCGGAAGCAAGCTCGGCAGCCCGTTTTCTGGCGTAGACAGTTTTGCCGCTGCCGGAAGTGCCAATGACAAATTTGATGCCCACGATAAATCCCCCCCCAATCTGATTAGTTTAATTATCTCACATTATAATGATGATTGCAAGCAAAAAGAATGTACTGTCCCTTTATCGGGACTTCTCCGACATATATTGCTTGAATTCCTCGTAAAGCTCGACGCATTTGAATTTGATCTCATACCCGTCTCCCTCAACAAGCTCCATCTGTTCGGGACTCAGCACGTCACTAAGCGCTGCCTCATCGTCAGAAGCAGCCGAAATGCACAGCGGAGGAAACATCACGCACCACCAGTTATGCCCTGCGCCTTCCCCGATTACCACACGCAGAGCCTGGTATTTTCCGGCGGGAAGGGTAATATCCCCGTATGTTCGGGTGTTGAAATAGCAATCCTCCAGCAAAACGCTCACAGGGTAGTCGTAACCGTTTGAGGCGATAACCTGCTGCGCTTCCTCCCTGAGCAGGCTCAGGTTTTCACTGGTTGCTTCAATCGCGTCATTCTTTGTTTTGGCGTGTAAATATATGCCTTGGCTCACTTCAAGAAGCCTGTCGCGCACTTTGAGCTTCAGCTCCTGATCGGCTGAGCTGTCTGAATTGGCAAGGACGTGCAGCCTTAATACGCTGCTGCGGATTTCAGAGCACTCTGTGTTCAAGGCACATATACTCAGCAGTACGGAAAAAACAATTGACAGCAAAACGGAAATCTCTAATCTTTTCATATAACAATATCCTCCGATAAGTAATTATCCGAATCGATTCGCAATAATTATTGACGGAGGATAGCATTTTATTCACGCTATGTCAATTTTCCGATACAATCCTGCATCCGCAATCTGTCGCTTGGGTGACAAAGGTATTATTATAAGTGTTTTTTAATGTAAAGGCACATTGGTTTGCAGCTTCTTCGCTGTCGAAAATGCCGAACACGGTGGTTCCGCTGCCTGTCATGCAGGAACCAAGTGCGCTGCCTGCCAGCATGCATTTTTTGATACTCTCGCATTCTTCGATTGTAAGCACCTGCTCAAACACGTTTCCCAGATGATCGGCAATGCCATAAACGCTCCGTTCAGAAAGAGCCTTGCGCATAGCGTCTGCATCGGGACGTATCAGGCTCGTCGGATCGCAATTATCTACGGCGGAATACGCCCTGCCTGTAGATACTCCCACGTCCGGCTTGCAGAGAAGTATAACAGGCGCCTTTTCAAAATCGGACAATGCCGGAAGCTTGGTGAGAATTTCACCCTTGCCCTTGGCAAGCATGGTTCCTCCGGTAATGCAGAACGGCACATCGGCTCCGACCCTGACGCCGATTTCCCACAGTCTTTCATCGGAATAGTTCGTGCCGCACAGCCGGTTGAGCGCTATGATAACGGCTGCCGCATCAGCGCTGCCGCCTGCCATGCCAGCCTCCATGGGAATATGCTTTTCCATGATGATCTCAGCGCCCTTGTCCGTAATTCCTGCATACTCAAAGAACCGCTTTGCCGCCTTGAAAGCAGTATTGCTCTCATCATCTTTCAGTAAAGCTGATGAGCTTTTCACTGTGATTTCTGTATTGTCAGTCAGCTTTACAGACACTTCGTCATGCAGTCCGACCGACTGCATAACCATGACAAGGTCGTGATAGCCGTCCGGACGCTTACCCAGAATATCAAGCGTGAGATTTATCTTTGCATAAGCATGTATTTTCAAACTAATCATTCCTCGATCATTATATGTTTTCTTCCTTTAGAAATTGCCCTATTCTTCTAAGTGCCTCGTTGATATGAGCGGTGGAGTAGGCGTACGACACCCGGATATATCCCTCGCCGCATGCGCCAAATGCGCTGCCGGGAACAACTGCAACGTGTTTTTTCATGAGCAGCCTGCCGCAGAATTCCTCTGAGGTCATTCCGGTGGATTGAATACTCGGGAAAATGTAAAACGCACCCTCCGGCTCAAAGCAGTCAAGTCCCAGCTCACGAAAGCCGCGTACAATAAGCCTTCTGCGCATATCGTATTCGTCCCGCATTTTTACGATATCCTCGTCGCCGTTGCGAAGCGCCTCTATCGCGGCATGCTGTGAGGTAGTCGGTGCGCACATGATGGCGTACTGATGCACCTTTGTCATTATCGAGATCACAGGAGCGGGACCGAGCGCATATCCAAGCCGCCAGCCGGTCATGGCGTACGATTTTGAAAATCCGTTTACCACCACCGTGCGCTCCTTCATTCCGTCGATGGCGGCTATGGAAACATGCGGCTCTCCGTTGTAGGTCAGCTCGGAATAGATCTCATCGGCAAGCACCATGATATTTGTTCCGCGCAGCACTTTGGCGATCTCTTCAAGATGCTCACGACGCATGACAGCGCCTGTGGGATTATTCGGGAACGGCAATATAAGCAGCTTGGTGCGGTCGGTGATGCAGCTTCTCAGCGTCTCGGCAGTCAGCCGGAATTCGTCCTCTCTGCGTGTGACAATAGGAATCACCTTTGCTCCTGCGAGCCGTGCGATCGGATCGTAGCAAACGAAGCTCGGCTGCGGAACAAGTACCTCATCGCCGGGATTGACCAGCGTGCGTACCGCTAAGTCAATCGCCTCGGAGCCGCCTACTGTGACCACAACATCTGTTTTATAATCGTAGTTCAATGAAAATCTGCGGCTGTAGTAATTGCATATTTCCCTGCACAGAGCTGTAAATCCTCGGTTGGGCGAATATCCGGTGCGTCCCTTTTGCAGGGATTCTATCGCGACATCGCGGACATGCCACGGCGTAAGGAAATCCGGTTCCCCAACCGAGAGGGATATGACGTCCTCCATTTCGGCGGCTATGTCAAAGAACCTTCGTATTCCGGAGGGAGGTATCTCAAGAGCAGTCCGGTTCAACAAGGAATCATAATCCATTACAATACGTCAGCTCCTCTTTCGTCACCCTGAGAGGATAAGACAATGCCGTCCTCTTTGTACTTCTTGAGAATAAATGTGGTGGTAGTGGAAGTCACCGAGTCGAGCGGCGCCAGTCTCTTTGCCACAAAAAGGGCAATCTCCTGGAAGGTGCGTCCCGTGACACATACAGAAAAATCGTAGCCGCCGCTCATAAGGCTGACCGATTCCACCTCATCAAAGCCCATTACCTCCTCGGCAATGGCTTCAAAGCCCGTATCCTTGCGAGGTGTTACCTTCAGCTCTATGATGGCGGTGACCTTGTCGGTCTGTTCAAGCTTATCCCAGTTGATAACCGTCTTGTATCCGCAGATAATGCCCTCTTTTTCATAATATGAAATTCTTTCTCCGACCTCATCCTCCGTCATGCCGGTCATTGCGGCAATTTCGGCGTTGGAAAGGCGTGGATTGTCATTCAGTATTTGCAGTATGCTGTCCATATTTCACAAACTCCTTCTTTTGGATTTAAAGCATTCTTTTTTTCTTCATTACCACCATCGCCGCAACGCATATCACAAGCGTGATAAAGCAGACGATGGCAAAACCGAAGCGGGATTCGCCGAACGGCATACCGGAGGATGGCACGTTCATACCGTACAATCCCGAAATAATGGTGGGAATAGCCATGACAAGCGTGATGGAAGTGAGATATTTCATCACGTTGTTCAGCTTGCTGTCGATGACCGACGAAATCAATTCACGCGTGCCGTTGAGAATATCCCTGTAGATCGCGGTCATTTCAATAGCCTGACGGTTCTCAACGATCAGATCGTCCAACAGCTCCTGATCGTCAGGATATTGCTCCAGTCGGGTGTATCGCGTCAGTCGGTTGAGTACGCCGCTGTTGGCGTTGAGTGATGTGGCAAAATACACCAGTGTGGATTCAAGCTCATGCAGGTCAATCAAGTCGATATCGGTCGTGTCCTCCCCTACGCGTTCCTCAATTTCGGTGCGCATTTTGTCTATCGTGCGAAGAGTGGACTGATAGAAGGATATTGTCCGTGCAATTATCTGATAAATAAAGCGCATTTTTTTCTTGGTACTGAAATCCTTGATGCGCTTGTTGATAAAGTCGTTGAGTATGGGCGTTTCCACCGTGCAAACCGTGATGATGGCGGTCTGGGTAATCAGAATACCGAGAGGAATTGTAGTGTGGCGGTTCTTGTCATGTCTGACCTCGACAGAAGGAATGTCAATCAGAATAAGGGTATATCCGTCCTCTAACTCAATACGGGAGCTTTCCTCATCGTCGAGTGCCGCCATGATATCGGCTTCGTCAATATTGAAATGACCCGCAATTTCAGCCACCTCATTGTACGACGGGTCTACCATGTTGACCCAGCAGCCTTCTTTAATCGTATTTAATTCCCGTAAAACCTTGTTATCGGTACGGTAGAGCTTCAGCATAGCATTACCTTCTTTGTGTGGCATTTTATCCTCAATAAAAAAAGGACTTTTTCACCTTAATGCATTTAAAATCATTATAACATACCCATAGAATAAAATCTACATTTTTATTATTTTTTTTACCGTATTAAAATTTGTAAATTTTTTTCGCCGTGTAATATTTTACTTTGAGTTTATTGACTTTTGGTTACTTGTAAGATAAAATTATTTGTATTGTGTTTGAAGATTATTATTATTCGTTAATGATTTTGTTAGCATTGTAAGGAGAAAAAACAATATGTCAATAACCAATAGAATTATTAGTATCATTGCTTTTCTTGTTGCTTTTGCATCATTATCTTCCTGTGCCATGCCTATGAAAATAGTGGGAGATATTCCTGCTCCAGAAGATACCGTAACGGCTTTTTTTGACAGCATTTGCGCCGGAGATTTTAATGAGTCGGATCAATTTCTCAGCGGAATGTCTTTGTCTATGAAAAAGAACGTCGAAGGCGTTTTTGCTCAAAAGCTGTATGATTATCTTGTGAAAAGCTATAAGTACGCAATCAACGGAAAAGTTAACTGCGATCAGCTTGACGCTGACTGCAAGGTCGATTTTACATACCTTGACTTTAATCTGTTGTCGGAGGACCTCAAAACCAAATCTACGAAATTAGGAAAAAAGTACATTGCTGAAAGCAAAGAAGGTTACGTTGAGGAAAAGGACGGCAGCATTAAACTGACTGACGTAGGCGCAGAAAAAATTGCCGCCGAAGCTCTTGATGAACTCATGAGCACGCCGGAAAAGTACTGTTCTACCAATACATTCAACGTCACACTTAAATACGGCGGCGGCAAATGGTTAATTTGCTTATCAGATGATCTCTTTGAAGCGATATGCGGAGGATTTGATTCAGAGAATTGATTTTTTGGCATGTTATTTGATGTTTTCCATTTTTTTGATCAGGGAGGGTTACCAGCTTGGAAAAAAATTTTCCGCCTATAACTGAAGATCAGGTCGACAAAATAATTGAGAATTTTGGTTCTTATAGCAAAAGTACAGATGATTTGGATTTACCAGAGGCAGATTCTTCTTCTTCAAAGAATTCAGAAAATGACTCTCCGGCTGAAATACTCAACATTGCTGCCACGGCTACGGACAACAATGTTGTCCCGACCGAAAATAATTGCAACGCAGACTTTTCAAAAGAGGAAAAAACAAATGATACACAAAAAAATTTCCCAAAGTCCACTGTAAAGCTTTCCATCTTGACAATCATGGTTCTTGTGCTTGCATGGCTTCTGCCATCCGGCAACGTTATGAATATCAATCCTGCGTCGGCATCATCTAAGGATCGTGACACATTTTTCCGGATGTCGTCTCAGAATCTATTGAGTGATTCACTCAGTGAGGTACATGTTATTCCTCGCAAATATGTTCTTGAACTGAGTGATACGCTTACTCCTTCTCCCGATGAGTCAAAGTTTACGGAGAAATATGATATTGAACGAAAAAACTACGACGGGACGCCGATTAGTTATTATAAGGATGACAGCATTGAGGTTAAGTGCTGGCGTGAAAAAATCGGCGAAAACGTTTTTAACTTTTCTGAAGTATGGATTTCTGATCCCAGTCAGCTGAGACGTACGCTGGTTGACAATGTTATAAGTAAGAAGCACCTCGATTACCCTCAGAACATTTTTATAAAAACGAACGGCGTCGTAGGCATGTCTGCTGATTACTGCGCTTTTCGCAATTTCGGCATCATTATGCAGTACGGGAACGTTGTAAGAGGCACAGACGGCAGCATCCTCGATATTGCAGTATACGACACAAACGGCAATTTTTCTGTCTATGAGGATAACAACGATTTCTTTGAAACCGCTGTATTCAAAAACGGTGAAGTGTTACACACCTTTGCATTCGGACCGGTACTGGTTGATAATTATGTCGTGAGTGATTCATATAAGATAACGCTTCCGGGAATCAAATATCCGGGAGAATTAAACCAGTCTTATCCGAGAGCAGCCATATGTCAATTTGATTATGATAAGCATTATCTGCTTTGTACTGTTGATTTCCAAGGCATAAGCGCAAAGGATTTTGCCGGAGTTTTGCAGTCCAAAGGAGTGAGATTCGCTTATAATCTTGACGGCGGTCAAACTGCCACCCTTATGTTCAACAAAAAAATATTCAACAACGTCGCTTACGGCGGTCCACGCTTGATGAGTGATATTCTTTACTTTGCGACTGCTGTACCTAACTATTGATTTTTATTTCATTACCGAAAGGATGACGTACGCTTATGGATTATCTCGCCCTGATGCTGGGCAGCATTTGTGTATATTGGCACGGAGTGTTTATGGCTTTGGCGATAGCGCTCGCCGTAATAGTGTCATTTATCATGTTCAGGCTTTTTAAAACAGGCTCTAATGATGATTTGCTCAATTGTATACTGCTCTCTTTACCGGTTTCCTTCATGCTTTCCCGGCTTCTTTATTGGAGCTGCAATTTTGAGGAGTATGATTCCATCAAAGATCACTTTAATTTTACCAGAGGCGGATATGCACTTTATGGAGTAATATTCGGGGTCTTGATTTCAGCGGCTATTCTAAAAAAATTATCCAAGGGATTCAATGCCGGAGCAGTCTGTGACTGTATGGCAATCGCAGGAGCACTGGCTATCATTGTAGGGAGGCTTTCTGCGTACTTTTCGGGTGATAATATTGGAATTACACTTAAAAGCGACAAATATCACTTCTTTCCTCTGACGGTTTACAACTCCCAGAGAGGCGAATGGCTGCTGGCTGTATTTAATTTTGAGGCGTTTTTCTCACTGCTGATATTTGTTGCTCTGTTTGTCATTTTTGCAAAAAACAGCAACGAAAAAATCGGCATGAAGGGCAGACACGGAGATATCGCCCTCCTGTTTTTACTGATGCACGGCTGTTCGCAGGGAATTTTCGACAGCATGCATGTGGACGCACTTTACGTCATGGGCAACAGCTTTGTGAGATTACAGCAAATACTCGGTGCGGTCTGCTTTACTGCCGTCACAGTTATTTTTGCTGTACGCTCCAAGAAGCTCAATGGCTTTAAGTGGTATCAGCCGGCAGCGCCCCTGATTGCTTTGGCTGCCGTTGGTATTACTTTGTGTATGGAGCTTAACAGAATATCTTATCACAATTTTATAAGAAATTACAGCGTCATCTTTATTTGCATGTTAGGTGCGGCAATCAATGGAGTATTCATCTACCGCACTACTTTGAACGGAAAATCTGAGGAAGTGGACTGATTTTATATTAAACAAGGAATGATGTAAATTTTATGAACGAAAACAAAAGAAATACAAACAAGCTCATTTCGGACGAACAGGCAGAAGATTTAATAAAAGCCTTCCGGACACGAAAAAACAGCAATGATTATGATAAATCACAAGCTGTTCAAAGGAATCAATCAGGATCCTCTCATCCCTCCGGCAGACAATCCGATTCTTCCGTAACCCGCGCGGACGGTTCGGTGTCGACGTCCCACGGCAGATCTCGATTTAACCAACACATTAATCCAAACGCTGCTCAAAACACTACTCGAAGCATTGATCAAAACTATACGCAAAACAGTGCAAAGCACCCCCAAGCCGCAGCAAAAGATCATAGCACTAAGTCAAAAAAGAGCAAATTCACTCCTGTTAAAGCGGCTGCGCTGGTATTGGGAATTGTCTTGCTTTCATGGCTTCTGCCTGCGGGAAATATTATGAATCTCTCAAGCGTATCTGTTTCCTCAAAGGATCGCAGCAGTTTTTTTGAAATTTCATCGGACAATCTTTTGAGCAACGCGCTGAGCGCTATTCATACTATACCTAAAACGTATATCCTTGAAATGTACGATTATCTCACGCCTGCGCCTGACCCAAGCAACTTCACAAAGATTGAGGACGACGATCGCAAAAATTTTGACGGTACTCCCATTGATTACTACAAGGATGAAACAATCGAGGTGAAATGCTGGCGAGAGAAAACCAAATACGGTATTATAACATACGCCGAAGTGTGGATAGCGCATCCGAGTCAGTTTAGGAGAACGATCGTCGATAATGTCATAAGCAAAAAGCACAAGGATTATCCTGAGAATATTTTCAGAAAAACCAACGGCATACTCGGAATGTCAGGCGATTACTGCGCCTTTCGGCCATACGGAATTGAGATACAGTACGGCAACCTTATCAGAGACAAGGTAGGAAGTCATCTTACTCCCAAAATGGATATTTTAGTGTATGATATTAACGGCAACTTTTCTGTATATGAATCTACAAAAGATTTCTTTAAAACCGATGTGTACAAAAACGGAGAAATAATCCATACATTTGCATTTGGTCCGATGATAATAGACAACTATAAGGTTTCGTCAAGAAAGGATAAGCTTTATCAGTATCAAAACGGGCGTCCGTGGGAATCATATCCAAGAGCCGCCGTATGCCAGTTTGATTATGACAAGCATTACCTTCTCTGCAGACTTGGCGAGAAAGGCAGCAATCTCGAAAATTTTGCCGCTGAAATTCAAAAGAAGGGTGTGCGCCTTGCATATGCTCTTGACGGCGGTCAGACCGGAACCATCATGTTCAACAAGGAAGTTGTCAACGAACCGGCTTACACAGGAACACGCGAGATGAGTGACATTTTCTATTTTGCTACCGCTGTTCCGAATGAATGAGCCTCAAACGATTACCGTTTATGCCTTTTATTAAAAAGCAGCAAGCTTGAAGTTTGCTGCTTTTTTGCGTGGAAAAGAGGTTTAATTTCTATAAAAACAAGTCCTCCTTTTTGTAGCAGGTTACGCGATTAACCTCTTGCACAAATCATTCCTATCACTTATAATCTCATTGAATCAATGATTTCGAGGAGATTATTCTATGCGTAAGGATTCTTTTATTCAGCAGGTATTCAAAATTGCATTGCCCGTTGCCTTGCAGTGTATGCTGCAGGCGTCATTCTCGATTGTCGATCAGGTAATGGTTGGCTCTATGGGCAGCGTCAGCGTTGCTGCGGTAGGCATTGCCGGCAAACTCAGCACCTTGTACAGCGTTGTCATCGGCGCGGTGGTGAGCGTTGCGGGCATCATCATCTCACAGTATCTCGGAGCGAATGACAAAGAGGAAGCCGACCGCGGATTTTCGCTGCATACGCTAATCTCTCTCGGAATCGGCGGTGTGTTTATGGCGATGTGTCTCACGCTTCCTGTCCAATTGATGAGTCTTTACTCGTCTGACAGCAGCACAATTGCCGCCTCGGCGGATTACCTGAGAATTATCGCTTTCGGCTTTTTGCCGTATGCTGTGAGTATGATGATCTCAACCAGGATGCGGTGCATGGAAAGAGCCTCTCTTCCGCTGGTGTGCAGCATTATCGCCAGTTTGATCAACACGGCATTGAATTATGTCCTTATTTTCGGAAAACTCGGCTTCACGGCAATGGGAGCCAACGGAGCGGCACTGGCAACCGTCATTTCTCAGATTTTCAATGCGCTGCTGCTGATTGCAGCCATGATTGCGATTGACAAGAAGAACGGCTTATCCTTCCGCATTTTGCCCCGTATCGCTGATGCGTGGCTGACAAAAATGACCTGCGGCAGTTATCTTGCCATTTTCCTTCCCGTTCTGGTGATTGAATTCATGTGGAGCCTGAGCGAAAATGTCTACGCTTCGGTTTACGGTCATATCGGGACTCTTGAATGTGCGGCAATGACACTGACATATCCGATTCAGGGCTTGACGGTCGGCGCTCTGAGCGGCGTGTCGCAGGCGGCAGGCATTCTGATCGGGAAAGAACTGGGAAAGGGAGAAACAGATTCCGCCTTTAAAAAATCCGGAAGACTGCTGCTTTACGGACTGATCGGCTCGTTCATTCTTGCCTCACTGACGGTGCTTCTGATGGGAATTTACACCGACATTTACAGTGTAGAGGATTATGTCAAACATACGGCGCAGCAGATTCTCATTTCATTTGCAATCGTATTGCCGATCAAGGTGCTGAATATGATTCTCGGCGGCGGAATTGTCCGAAGCGGAGGACAGACGCGCACCATGATGGTGATTGAACTGCTCGGCACATGGGGCTTCGGTGTGCCGCTTGCCCTGCTCAGCGCTTATGTGTGGAAATTATCCATACCGCTGGTGTATTTTATCCTTTCGATGGAGGAATGTGTGCGGCTGATTCTGACTTGGATCATTTTTGTCAGAAAAGACTGGATGAAGAAGATATGAAACGCATGAAAACGAAGATTACAATAACAGTAAAAAGTTGTCTCAAACAAATATTTTGACCCGGTCGGACGTTCGGTTGATTTTGACAATGCTTGTTACAGTATTGTTATGGAGACTGCTGTTAAGACTTGGCGTCGCAAGACCGCAATTGTGAGGTGTTTTTATGAATCAGTCAAAAAATAAAGCAATAGCTCTCAGCATTGTATCGTTCATTTCAGGAATACTCAGCTTGTTGTTTTTTTTACTGATTATTTGTTTAAGAAGTCAGGGTTTATGGTGCATTGCGGGTTGTGTCATCTTTTCCGTAACGGGACTGGTACTCAGTGCGGTTTCATTAAGAAAACCGTGCTGTATTACCTCTCTGTGTCTTGCGGGAATGATCACATCCATTTTTTCTCTTGTCCTGTTACTGATACTCATTTTGCTCATAGCTGCTTTGTTTATATTTTTCGCTGATTTTATCAATGCGATATCCGGACTTGGCAGAATCGGATAGGTGAGCTTATGTGGAATGAAAACAAGGTGAGGATTAAAGATATCGCCGAAGAATTGGGCTTGAGTACAGCGACCGTGTCCAATGTTCTCCACGGCAAAACACAGAAGATTTCGGACAGTACAGTGAAGGCAGTGGAACAGAAGCTGGAAGAACGCGGCTATATTCCCAATATGGCGGCAACATTGCTTGCCCGCAACAATTCACGTATTGTCGGAGTGGTAGTCAACGATCATCCTAAGTACGAGGGACATGTTTTTGAGGATTCGTTCCTGTCGGCTGCCATCAATTATTTGTCGGACGAAACAGAAGCAAACGGCTATTTTATGATGCTGAAAAAGGCAAAGAAGATCACCGAGATTATTGCCTTTGCCTCTATGTGGAATTTGGACGGCGTGGTGGTAATCGGTTTCTGCGAGGACGAATACCAGGATTTACGCGACAGAATCCGTGTTCCGTTTGTGATATACGATGGATTTTTGGACAGGCAGAACCGCTTCGGCAATATCATCATTGACGATTTCGACGGCGGCAGACAGGCGGGGCAATACCTCAAAGAAATGGGTCACAGCCGTGTGCTTTGCATTGCCGACAATGAAATATGCATGGATTTACTGCGCTATCAGGGCTTGTGTGAGGGATTAGGAGCGAAAGCTGATTTTATGAAAATCCCGATGCAGGCAGCCGAGAGAGATTCGTTCTATAAAAATCAGCTTACAACACTGAAAGGCTATACTGCCATATTCGCTGTATCGGATTTTTATGCGCTGGAGCTAATGCGCTTTTTGCAGAAAAACGGCTTGCGTATTCCCGAGGACATTTCAATTCTCGGATTTGACGGAAGCCGAGAAGCAGAGAATTCCATACCCAAGCTGACAACGGTTGCACAGGATAACCTTCTCAGAGCAAGGACGTCAATGGGGCTGCTGATGAAAATGATAGAAGGCAGCGCAGAATCAAAAACAGTTTGTATTCCAGTGAAGCTGTCTGTTGGAGACAGCGTAAAAGAACGGAAAGAGGGTATACACATTGAGCCGAATAGTAATACTTGTAGGCAGTAACCGCACAGGTGGAAATACAGATTTATTGGCACGAGCCTTTGCGGATGGAGCAAGTAAAAACAATATAGTAGAAATGGTTTCTGTCGCCGATTATAAAGTCAATCCGTGTTTAGGATGCAATACTTGTTTTCTAAGAGACGGACATCAATGTTTCCAAAACGACGATATGTCAAAAATCTATGAAAAATTAAAAAATGCCGATGTGATTGCGGTTGCTTCTCCGGTCTATTTTTACGGAATCAGCGCACAGCTCAAAGCAATTGTTGACAGATTACATACACCCATGCGAAACGGGTTTAAAGTTAAAAAACTTGCGTTAATATTAGTTGGAGCGGCAACACTGCCTGAACTGTTTGATTCAATTAAGCTGCAATATAAGCTAATTCTGAACTTCTTCCAACTGGAAGATGCCGGAATGGTGCTGGCAAGCGGAGCAAAAGAAAAAGGTGATGTTAAGAACAGCAAAGAGATAAGGCTTGCCTATGACTTAGGCTTGTCAATAAAATAAAAGAGTCTATTACCTCTTTGAGAAATTGACTTTGCAAACACGATTTTGATGAAAAATATCACTGTTCTCCCCTATTGACACCTGACACATTAAAAAATCAAATGATGCCTGTATAATTCATACAATCCGTCTTGCATTTGCTGGATATTCATGATATTATAAGTATGTATAGACAGACCTTTTACGTTATTTAATGAAAAACTCATTTTTACATGAAGGAGAGACGGACATGGATTTGATACCAAGTTTTTCTGTAGACCATACAGCCATCGTCCCCGGCATTTTTACCAGCCGTGTGGATAAGGTCGGCGACGGTGTGATTACCACTTATGACATAAGGCTTACAAGACCGAACAGGGAGCCAGCGGTCGATGTGGCTGCCATGCACTCGCTTGAACACATTATAGCCACTTTCCTAAGGAATGATCCCGACTGGAAGGACGAAATTATCTACTGGGGACCGATGGGTTGCCTGACCGGATTTTACCTCATTCTTAAAGGCAGCCGTACTCCGCGGGAAATTTATGACCTTATAATAAGAGCGTTCCGATTGGTAGAGGATTCAAAGAGCGTTCCCGGCACCACGCCCGAAAACTGCGGACATTATCTCATGCACAACCTTGGAATGGCAAAATGGTATGCGGCTAAATTCGCAGACTACCTTGCCGCAAACTCCGATCATTCGGAAATCTTCGAGTATCCGAAGGCGGATCGACTCGTAACGGACGACGGGCAGCAATTCTACGATTCATAACACACCATAGTTTAATAAAATGCAGCAAAAAAGTCAGTGTGGTTTTTAATAAATGATAGAATGCACTTCAAAGTGGAAACCTAAACGTCAAGCCAGATTATATCAGGTGATGCTTAAACCATAAAAAAGAGGAGATTTGAAAATGAACAAGAAGACCATTGCCATTATAGCAGAATTGATTCCGTTGGTATCGGCAGTCGTGTCATATGTATTGGTTGTGTCAAGCCTTGATTCAAAGATAATCAGGCAGGTAATATCCATCACTTTTTTATTAGCTTTTTTAGGCTTTGTATTCTTCTTTATCGGTCGCGGTCTTGCCAAGAATGACAAGGCAGTGCGGATTTTAGGCATATTTGACTGGCTTGCAACGATATATGTCATTGCCATCTATATAATTGCTATCTTCAGCTTTGGATTATGAGACCGATATGATTATAATGAAGGTTTGATATTGAATGGTCTTGCTGACGACACACAGCATTTAAATGTACATACATAATAAAGCGATTCGCATTTACTTTTTGCGTGTCGCTTTTTTTCGTGATTTGCTCAATAAAACTCCATTTCAACAAAACGTCTAATGACGTTTAATATTAAAAAAATATTCCAAAATCTCTTTTATTCTTCAGAATAATATGATATAATACTCATATATTGAACACATAGGTTCAACTTGCAGGTGATTTTTTGTTGATTTTTTTTCGGAGGTCACGGTTATGAAAAGTAAAAGCTTAACCATGTTAGGAAAAAGAACTACTATTTTGATCACGGCTGTACTCGGAGCGGCTCTTACGCTCTTTGCGAGCGGATATTTTGCCATGCATGCTTTTGCCGCCGGTCCGTCGGAGGAAAATGACTATGTGGCGCAGTATACTCTTGCCGACAATGAAAGTCTGATCATAGGCGACGCCGAGCCATACGGCGAAGACGGCGAATACGGCGGCAAGCCTGCTACACGGGGCGAGATCAGCGAAAATAATATCTCGCTGAAAACCTCTGCCGCAAAACCCCATTACACCTTCGGCGGCTGGAAGGTGACAAAGCCGGGAAGCAGCAGCAGTGTGAATTCTGCCACGTCTCCTTATAATGTAAATTATAGCAACTTTGTGCAGCAGGGGGACAGTAATTTATACCTTGCCTACGCCTCTCCACTGTGGAACAAAAACTGCCGTGTGGATTATTATGTGGACGGTGAGCTGTACAAGACCGGAACAGTGAAAAGCAATATCGCAGATACCTCAACAGACAGCTATTCTCTGAATTATAAACGCAGCCAAAGTTCCTACCCTGAGGACCGCGTAATCAACGGAGTGTCAGTCGCTTTTTGCGGCTGGACTCTGGATGCCGGCGGAGACGGAAAAAAGGTGATCGAAGCTTCCGCACTGCCGGGTGCGAGTGCCGGAGTGACCGAAGAAGTTGGATACACGTATTTCTCAGACAATTACCTTGGAGAGGAAAGCAGTCCTCGCTGCGTCTACGAAGACGAAAACGGCTGCTTTGTCATCAGGGTCTACGCTGTATTTGTCAAGAAAATCAAGGTAACTTATGTAGATGAGGACAAGGATTGGTCATATATCTACAACAACTCAGAGCAGAAAACCTTTAATACGGATAAAACTAACCCCAACGGAACGGTTGATGTCGACCCGCAGGGATTTAAAGTTTGGACAGGCGCTCAGCTGAGCGCACAGAGCGGTCACGCAGCGAGCGGTTATCTTTTGGTGGGATGGTATACGAATCCCGATTTTACCGAGCCGCATTACGCAGGTAATACAACCATGTCCACAACAGTCAGTGACCTTCGTCAGGACACTACCCTCTATGCGCGGTGGTTTGTACGCGGAACAAGCACCTTCTACAATAACCATTCTGATACAGATACAACTGAAGTCAGTAAAGGCAGCAACGGTTGGCAATATGTTCCGGTCAACGGCAGTGCCAAATATGTGTATACCCCTGCCAAAAAAGACGGCTATACCTGCATAGGCTGGAATACCGACCGAAATGCGACGACAGGCTCATTTGATATTAAATTCAGCGATCTGATCAGACAGTCTGACGGAGATTATGAAAATAATTTCTATGCCATATGGGAAAAGAATGTTTACACCGTTTCATTTGATTCTCATGCCAACCTGTCCGACGCCGATCAGCTCAATCTGGTAGCCGACCTTACAACACTGAGATATGAAGAACTCAGCGACATCGAAAGCACCGGCATCACACTGAATTACCCCACGGCGGACGGCTTCTGGGTTTACAAGTTTGAAGCCTACGACGAGGACACAGGCGCCAGAATTCAGGACGGAGGATCCAGAAACACCAGCAGCACCCAGTACACGCTGACCGGCAATTACTTCAATTACCATGTGCATTGGCGAGTCAGATTTTACTGGGAAAATCTCTACCGATTCATTTACGACGCAAACCTCCCTGAAGGCGCGTCGATAACCAACGGTGACCTGCCGAACGATAAACTGCTGAAGCTTGACGCGACGCGAGGTCTGCGCACTCTCCACTCCGGCACCGGTCCCAAAACCGCTACCTATGCGGACGGAAAAACCGCCAGCTTTAAGGGCTGGAGCCTGTCAAATGACAACAATATTGACACAATCGTCGACGAATATATTACAGACGAGCAGTTCGGCGGAAGCTACAGCCAGATAGGAACAGGCAGAGCGGGAAATTCAGTCGAAGAAAAGCGGTTCAACCGCACGCTCTACGCCGTCTGGGAGGATAACGTCTCCATTTACTACGACGCCAATGGCGGCACAATCGGAATCAATCACGACGCAACAAAAGTCGTCAACAGCAGCGATTCGGCAGGTTTTACCGATTATCAGCTTCTCGCAGGTTCCAACATTTCACGCCAAAATCACACCTTCCGCTGCTGGAACACCGAGAGAGACGGAAGCGGTACTGACTACGAATTGCATCAGGCGGTCACTACCGCAGAGGATCTTCACCTCTACGCGCAGTGGGATTATAATTCCACCTATTATGTCGTGTTTGACAAGAATATGCCGCACGAAAATATGACGGTCAATTATATTCCTGAAAGTCATACGCTATCCACCAATGCTGTACCTACCGATTGGACGATAAGGACAGGTTATAATCCGTCCCCCGAAATATTTGAGAATGTTTATGTGGCGGAGGATAACTACACCTACGAGAACCAGCGCACTTATGTCTTTAAGGGCTGGACGCTTGATCAAGCATACGCCCCTGACGCACTGGTGGACATGGACGCTCTGGCTGACGACCCAACCAACATTGTCAACAGTGAAAAAGTTGTCACAAAAGCGCAGCAGTCTCAATTTATCAAGGACGAAAACGGCGACTGTTACATCACTGCTCATGCCTACTGGCAGGAGAGCGTCTGCGTTACCTTGCACGGCAACGGCTGTACTATCGCTAATACCGGTCAAAAAACGGTAAAGCAGTGGAGCAACAGCGGAAAAAATATTTACGCCACATCATTCTCAACTTACTCTACGACCCGTGATGATTATGATTTCTGGGGTTATAACACCAAGCCGGACGGCACCGGCACATGGTACGCCACCAGAGCAATATGGAACACCCTTCTGTCGAGGGGCATGGTGACCGATGAAACGCCGCACCATATTCTTTATTCCGGCGCCAATGATCCCGGGTCACAGGATATGTATTTCTACGGCTTTAATAATGACGACAACCATCTGTATTATCAGTGGCATTTTACCGAAGAATACCGCATCGAATTCGATATGAACGTGCCGGAGGGTACGGTTCTGAAAAGCACGCCTACTTCCGAGAGAACCGGCAGCGAACATAACAGGAATCTCTTTGATGGTGACGGCTACTGGCATTTCTCCACAATGACTCCGTTCTGCTATGAGCCGGAAGCCTACGGCAGGACGAACGTCCAGACCTACTGCTTCATGGGATGGAGCCTTTCACCGACCGACCCGGACCAGGTGGACGTCGTATATGAGGTGCCGAGCGGGAGCGAGGACGCATCCGAGATACCCGACGAAGGCATAGAAGTGAGCAACAAGGTACACATCTCCAAATTCCATAATCAGCCGCTCGACGATGAGGGCAAGCTGACCGTCACGGTTCACGCCGTCTGGAAAAAGCGCGCGGTTGTCACCTTCCACGGAAACGGCGGCGCCACGTCGGCAGGCAAGGATATATCCTACTCGATGCCAACCAGTATTTTCAACGCGGACATCAACAGCTTCCCCTCAACCCCCGGCTTCCATAAGGCGTGCAATCTGCTGCTGGGCTACAATACCAAGGCGAACGGCACCGGAATCTGGTACTGCTCCTCAAGGCAGTGGGCAAACGTCAAGAAATATCACCCGGAAGTGACCGATGAAACCGAGCATCTGATATACGGCAGCAGTTCCGGCGGCTCTTCAGCCGTCAGCGGATCGGGCGGAGGCATTATCTTCGAGGGTAAGAACAACGAAGGCTCTCCCAACAATCTTTATGCCCAATGGCATGAATATGAAAATTACCGCATCGAATTTGACATGAACAAGCCGGTTGACGATGCGGTCATAAGTCCGGTGATTTCGCCGCGTCTTGCCAACGAAAGCTCCAGCAATCCTTTCAAATCAGTCAACGGCAGCGAAGAAAAATACTGGACATTCAGCACATTGACGCCCTATTGCTATCAATACGGCAAATACGGCAGGGCTGCCGACAAAAAAGTGCAGACCTATCAGTTCATGGGCTGGAGCCTGCAGCCGTACACACCGGATCAGGTAAACAGCAGCACCGTGGTCAGTACTTTCAGCTATGAGCTGACCGATGGACAGGAGAATCTGGAGGAACCGGACGAAACCATTGAGATTTCCAACCGTATCCCGCAGTCCTTCTTTGAGGAAACCGAGGACGTCGTTACCATCGACGACAAGGATTATCTCTCGGTCAAGGTCTACGCAGTGTGGAAAGAACGCGCCGTGCTGCGTCTGGTGGTAAATGACGGTTCCGCTTCAGCTGACGAGCTTGTTCATTATATTATGCCGGGCAGCATCTTCTCCGCCGATCTCAATTACGGAGTTGGCGATACCTTCCTCGGCAATGCGCCCAAGGGCTGCACCTTTATCGGCTTCAATACCAAACGGGACGGCACAGGCACCTATTACCTGCGCAAAAATAATTCCGGCAGTTACAGCGAGCTTACCCAATACCTTCACAGCGAATGGGAGGACAAAACGGTCGACTGCACTTCGGGCGTGACATTTGTCAGCGCTAACAATGCGGAAAAGGACGGCGCGGAGACGCCCAACGTCCTCTACGCCCAGTGGGTGCGCAACTACACGCTGACCTATCATCTCAATCTGATTGACGGCTCCTATGACGCACATTTTGGCGAAAGCGGAAAGGATTACCGCTGCGCTGTCAATTACGACATGATGGATTGGACTGAAACGCTCGAAGACGGCACTTCATCGACTACGGAGGTTTATCCCTACCACAATCTGCGTGATATGCTGCCTTCCATCAAAAAGCAGGAAGAGAATGGCAAGAATTACTACTTCATGGGCTGGTCGTGGGAAGAAATTAACGGTCCTGTAGATTCCTACGACACATCGAAGCTGGTTGACAGGGCGGAATTCAACGACCTGTATGAAGCCGATTCGTCGAAATGGCACTTCAAGGCGCCGACTGGAAATGAAACCAAATATCACGGCGACATCTATGCCGTCTGGTCGGCTCAGCCTTACAAGCTGATCTTTGACAAGAATGCCCGTCAGAGCGACAGCGACATCACAAAGCCGAAGGAAAGCAGCATTACCTCCTTCCCCACCGACCGTGAGCTGAGCTATCACGACATAGTCAGCGGCTACACATTCGATGAGATCATTCCCACCGCAACGGGCTACTCATTTGCGACGGACGAAAGGTGGAACACAAGCTATACCCGCAAGAGCAATTCGACGACAGTAACCGGCAAGATCAAGAACGGCAATACATTCAGCCTCTACACCTTCCGCAATGCGCAGGACAGCACCATCACCGCAATCGCCAACTGGGTGCCGGATGAATATACGGTGCATTACGGCTGGGAGAAATACACCACAACCAACACTCCCACAGACATTGAAAAAGACAAGAAGGTTGAATCGTATAATTATGAATCGACGGTCAGGATTGCCGACGGAGTGACGCCGCCAACCTACGAAAATGCGCATGTGCATTTTACAGGATGGAGGCTGGTCGGCAGCGACTGGAAGAAGTTTGCCGCAAGTGATGCGGTTTACGCCGCTGACGGTACAACGGATATCCGCACACTGACAGCAGGGCAGACATTCCCCATGCCGACACAGGATCTGTATTTCCTTGCGGTTTATGAATCAGATACTCTCACGGTGACCTACGATCCGGGCGATGGAACAGGCGATATCTTTACAGAAAATCCTGTTTACAACTCATCCCATACGGTCAAGACCTTTACCGATGATTCACTGAATTTCACTGCTCCGTCAGATAAAAAATTCAGCAGCTGGGCTTTGACGATAAACGGAGCATCCAGCACGAAATACACAACGGCTCCGGGTGAAACCATTGAGCATCTCACCGACAATATCGTCTACACGGCGCAGTACACCGACATTCTCTACACCGTGAAATATCAGCTTGAGGACGGTTCCGCAGATCCCAATGTCGACCTTGCTTCGCTTTTGGGCACAGGAAACAGCGCATATGTCCTTCCGCCCGACAGCGCAGCGGTAAAGGCAGGATCTTCGGTGACTGTTGAGCCTCTTCTGAGTGTGGACGGCTACGAATTCACCGGCTGGAAACTGGACGGCACGACCTACGCGGCAGGCGCAAGCATTGAAATGCAGAGCGGTGGTGTGACGCTGACGGGTAAGTTTACGCCGATTGACTACAAGCTGCACTATATCACCAACCGCAAAGCAGCCGACAGCGACTCTGTGGACGATACCGAAGTGGGCGAACCCGAAACATTCCAGCGCAAGGATCTGCAAAAGGACGACACCGGCGAGTATTACACATTAGATACTACCCGCACACCCGAAGTGCCTTCGGGTTACACCTTCACCGGTTGGACCACAACTCGCAGCGGTTCTGGCAGCACCTCTCCAAAGGTGTACTTCGTATCCGGCACAAACGGATACAATGTTTACGGTCAGTGAAAAAACTGGAACTATCTGGTCAATTATGTGACCGCGCACGGCACCGCGCCCGATTCACAGACCTTTACACTCGGTCAGGTGATGACAGGCGAGACTCGCATAAGTCAGACAATTCCCACTGAGAGCGGATACGACTTCCGCAGCTGGATTATCACAAACGGTGGCTCTAAGACGTTTGAAAAGGATAAGCTGAACAATGACGATGAAAACGTCATTCCGCGTACCCTCTTTGTCGAAAGTGCGTCAAACGAAAACGGGGTTGCAACCGCAAACGCTAAGTGGAATAAGCTCTATCGCCTGACATTCGACCTCAATGGCGGCAAGTATAACAGCGGCTCGAATGACTCGATGGAATCAGTGAATTTCTCGTTTGCAGATGACATTACAGGCGCAAAGATGAGCGACATTGGCGCGACACTTCCAACAGATCTTGCAAAGACCGACGGCAGCACCTTTGACAAGTGGCAGCTTGAAATCAGGAATGGCAGCGGAGACGTGACCAAGGCTTTGACCTTCAATGCCGACAATGTACCGCTGAACGAATTTGTTCTCATTGACGGACGGTTTACCGCAACGCTCAAAGCGCTGTGGAACGCGCCAGAAGCACACGGGGTGACATATCGTCTGACAAGCGACAGCGCGTTAAAGGATACTGCACTGCCTTCCGAAGCGTCGCATGTGAAGGACGAAAAGTTTAATGTCGCCGCTCCCCGAACTGCGACAGGCTACACCTTCTCAGGCTGGTATCAGGTCGATCGTGAAAGCGATATCACAGTTTCCACAGAACAGATCAGAGATCAGCGCGAATTCACCATGCCGGATAACGATGTGACATTCTGGGGAAGATTTACAGCCAACAGCTATCCCGTTGAGTATTACGACAGCAACGGAACCACACAGCTGACAGCCTTCCAGAAGCCATTCACCACCGAAATAACGGTTGGTCTGGACGGAAACGGCGCGAAGATAACTCCGAGCAAGGACGGATATCAATTCATTCGCTGGGAGAGAATGACCGGTAGTGAAACTGCCGGCTCGGACGGCAATGACATTCCCGCAACCGTCGACGCGGATGCAGCTCAGACCTTCCGTATGCCTGCCGGTACGGTGAAATACCGTGCGGTCTATGAGAAGCTCTTCACACTGGTATACAACGCCAACGGCGGCAGCGCGCCGATTCCGGGCCCACATGATTTTGCAGTGGAGGAATCCCAAAGCAGCACTCAGCCATTTGATTACACCCAATCCAAGCTTCCCACCCGTGAGGATTATCGCTTCATCGGCTGGAATACCGCTTCCGACGGAACTTCCCGTCAGGAGAGCGTCGCCGTGGCATACGATTCGGACGGTTATTCTCTCGATAATGCCACCAAACGCTTCATCGTTCCGGTTTACGCCGTATGGGAAGGCTCTTACACCGTGACCTACACGGTTGAAAATGCCCCTGCCGGGTACGTTATTCCCGAACCCGTTACCTTCCGCCAATTTGCGGGGGATAAATTCGACGTCAAGCAAGTGCCTGATGTAACCGGGTACGATTTTGACGGCTGGCATTATAACGACAACGGCACCGACAGGATTTACGCCGAAAGCGAGTCCTTCACCATGCCGGCTGCGAACGTGACATTTAGCGGGAGCTTCACTCCGTGGAAGTACACGCTGTATTTCAAGGACAGCCTCAGCGATGCCGATTACGGCACTCAGACGGTAACGTATGAAGCATTTTCGGCAAACGGCAGCGGCATTAAAATCGAACGAAATGACCCGACCAAGGATAATTTTACCTTTAAGGGCTGGGCAAAGAGCAAGAGCGCCGAAACCGCCGAATATCAGAAGGGCGATTCCGTTACAGGATATGATGAAAACCGCACCGCCACCGTCTACGCGCTGTGGGAGCAGAAATACCGCGTCACATATGAACTCAGACTGCTGGGCGGCAACAACGACCCGCAGGCTTCTGAATATGAGTCGGATATTCCGGTTGACGACACGCTTTACCCACCGGGAGAAAAAGTGTCAGTTAAAGAAAAGCTGTCAGTCGACGGCTATGAATTCCACGGCTGGCAGAAGGACGGCGAGGACGTAACCGAGTTTGATATGCCTTCCAACAATGTCGTGCTCATCGGATGGTTTACCAAGGATTCCGGCGGAGATGAGATAGTGCATATCACCTATCGCAGCGGCATTCCGAAGAATGCGGAGGATTACAGTCCGGATATGAACGACCCGTATGACGTGTCAGTAACCAAAGGGCAGCCGCACACGATCATAGCTCACGACAGCGATATTCTGAAATATGTGCGTGACACGGAAACCTATGAATTTACCGGCTGGAAGATGAGCAGCACTCCTTCCAGCGGCAGCGGTTCCAGTTCCATGCCCGGAAGCGGCAGTAATGAGGACGAACTGCTTGCGGATGGTGCAACAATAAAATCCGTAGAAACGTCCATTACACTCACAGCACAGTGGAAAAAACTGTCTGGCACATCAGATCCGAAGACATACAAGCTGACTTATGACGGCAACGGAGCGACAGGAGGCAAGGTGCCGACAGACGATACCGCATATAAGGGCGGTGAGAAGGTTCTTGTGGCTGCACAGGGTACTATGGTGCGTGCCGGCTGTACCTTCAAGGAGTGGAACACCAAGAAGGACGGCAGCGGCACCGGTTATCGCGGCGGAAAAGACGTGATTACAATGCCGTCCGACAATGTGACACTTTACGCCATCTGGGTAGATGAGAAGGGAAAGATCGTTCCCAGCCCCGGAACAGGCGAAAGCAATGTGCCCATTGCAATAGCCTTCGGCATGGCGATTCTCTCGGCACTGGCAATCGCGGTATTGCTGTCAAGAATGCGCAGAAAAGCGCTGCAAGAGTGATTATTATGAGAGGGCAACCAAAGCCATCATTTGCCGATTTTCTTTCAAAATAGCCACTTTTTCGCAAGCGAAATAATTGCAATTAAACAATAAATAAAGCACATTTGGTTTTAAAAAGATTTGTTATTATAGAATGGATAACATTCTTCACAAACCAAATGTGCTTTTTTATAATAAAAGAATAAAATAAAAAAATCAAAACTATTTTTCTCTGAATGTCGTATACACTAATGGACGTCCAAATTACTTCATAAAACAGCGGGAAAGTGGGGTGACAGCAGCAATGACAGACGAACAGCTCGTCTTTATGATCGTGAGCTTTGGCAGCGATAAGGCAAAGGAACGGCTGATTCTGCGATATTACGACCATATTTACGCCTTTGCCTACCGCCGTGTCGGCAGCGCGGACGACGCGTATGACGCGGCGCAGGAAATCTTTATTAGGGCGATGAATGCGCTTGCGTCTTTTGACAAACGGCGCGCTTCCTTCAAAACGTGGCTGTATGTCGTCGCCTCGAATTATCTGCGCGATTGCTTCAAAAGGCGATGCGTGGAAGGAGTTTTCTCACCGATGGACGGGGAAATCCCTTCCGATGAGCGTTTTGAGGAAGTGGCAGAATCCCGTGCGCTGGCGGCGCAGATCATGGAGTATCTGGAAAAAAGTGACTACTGCGCCTATCAGATTGTGGAACTGAAAATCTTCGGAGACATGACCTTTGAAGAAATCGGCGCTATGCTGCGGCTTTCCCCGAACACCGTCAAGACAAAATATTATACCGCTGTCAAAAAATGCAGAAAGGAGTTTTCACAGTGATTCACAAATCCGACATTCCCTATCCCACCCCCGAACAAAAGAAACAGGCCGTTGCCCGTATTGTCAGACAAACCAGACCGCCGCGTATGGGAACGGTGCGCTTTCTTATCCACGCCTACCGTGAAATCGGCGTGGCAACGGTTCTTCGCAATTCTATTGGCATTTACGGCATGTCGGCGGCAGCCTTTGCTGTGGGAATTGCATCGGTGCTGATAGATTATGATCCTGCCTTCACCGAGGAAGGAAACATCTTGCCGGTGCTGGCTATCTTTTTCTTCGGCTCTCCGCTGGTGCTGCTGCTGACCGACTTTTTCTACCGCCTGCGGGAGAAGCCGCTGGGCGTATATGAAATGCAGGGAGTATACAAATACACAGCCCGTCACCTGATTCTGCTGCGTATGCCGCTTTTCTCTCTGGGGACGGCGGCTCTTGATCTGGCAACTGCGCTGGCATGGTGCGGTCTGCACGGAACGGAGTATCTGCCGCAGATAATCGGACTCATTGCGTCGGGCGTGATGTTCTATTCACTGCTGAATGTTGCGCTCTTCAACCGTTTGGGACTGACGGGTTGTATTGTGTGCGCTGTGCTATGGGGATTGCTGACGACGGGCTTTGCCTATATAGAGCCGGAGCAGCAGTATGCTCTGATGACCGGCATTCCCTTTGCGGTACACATGCTGTCGGGTGCGGCAATGGCGGCGCTGCTCACGCTGCTGGTCAGGATTTTCTATCAGCGTCCCATGTATTTAATTCGCAATGCGTAATGCGTAATTCTTAATTGTAAAGGAGTTTATCTAACTATGCTGGAAATCAAAAATGTATCCAAATCCTTCAAAGATTTTAACGTACTCAAGGACATCAATCTCACCTTTGACAAGGGCGTTTACGGACTGCTCTCCCCAAATGGCGCGGGAAAGACGACGCTCATCAAAATGATCGTCACGCTGCTTCACCCCGACAGCGGAGAAATCCTTTGGAACGGCGAGAACATCGCCTCGCTCGACGGCAGTTACCGTGAATTGGTGGGCTACCTGCCGCAGAAATTCGGCTATTATCGCGACGATTCCCCCATGCAGTTCCTCACCTATATGGCGGCGCTCAACGGCGTTGATTCCGCTGTCGCAAAGGAACGCTGCCAGAAGCTGCTCGAACGGGTAGGCTTGGGCGACGTAACGCGCAAGAAGATGAAGAAATTCTCCGGTGGTATGATTCAGCGCGTCGGCATTGCAAACGCTCTGATGAACGATCCGCAGATCGTTATTTTTGACGAGCCGACGGCAGGTCTTGATCCAATGGAGCGCGTGCGCTTCCGTCACATTCTTGCGGAACTGGGCAAGACGAAAATCGTCATTCTCTCCACCCACATCGTCAGCGACATTGAGAACATCGCCGATCAGGTGGTGATGATCAAAGACCATGAGGTGTACGCCTGCGACACCATTGAAGCCATTCTGAAAGCCCACATCGCCGACAACCTCGAAACCGCCTTCATGAATATCTACGGCGGCGAGGCATTGGAGGACGCAATATGAGATTCTGGAATATTCTATGGGGCGAAATGCGGCGGTACTGGCGACCGTTCACGCTCATCGTAGTAGCAGCGCTGCTGCTGATGTGGAATGTGCTGTTCGGTTCCTCCTCTTTTGCGGAACGCAAAGGAACAGATCCGGCAATTGCCTATGATTTGTCGGTGGAATATTCGGAACGGTTCGGAGAAACGATTGACCCGGAGGAACGCGCCGAGGTAGAAGCGGATTATGAGAAGGCGCTTGCCGCGCTGAACGATCAATATGAAAAATATATGGGACAGTATGACATTCACAGTGAGGATGATTGTCATTTACTGTACAGTGCCGCCGATGCCGCCAGAAACAAGGACTATGAATCCGAAGACTATTGCAAAGGTGCTGAACGCTGGGGCGCGGACAATTTAGAGGAGCTGGCGGAAACGTGTAACCAAATCTTCTGGGACAAAATTCCTTATGAAATCGCTCACAGGGAACAAATGACGGAAAGCATTCTGGGCTGGGCGAAGTGTGTCGATGAATGGGAGCTGTTCGTCGCAAGCCTTCCGACACTCGACCGTTCCTCTTTGGAAAAAAAAACGCTGCGATGGGAAATAGCCAACGAATACAGCCCTTCCTCCGAAAAACGATTGACGCAGGTCATGCAATCCAACGGCGGCAGGTTGTCGCTGCTGGAATGTGTGTATGACGCGGGTGAGTCTTTTCAGGAGCATTTTCAGTTCTGGGCGGCGCTGATATTCATTCTCTGCGGGCTGATTGTTCTGCCGCTTCCGGTGGGCAACCGCGTATCGGGCGTGACAGCTATGCAATATTCGACACGGACCGGACGGCGCGTCATTTTCGCACAGTCCGGCGGAGCAATCCTCAATACATTGCTTGTCAACGCGGCGGTAGACGGATGGTTTACGGTGATTTTCTTCTTGCGAGCAAAAAATACGCTTCATCTGTGGAACTGCCCAATGAATCTGTGCAGCTATCCGCGTATTCTCTGGCTCGACCTGACCTTCGGGAAGTTTGTATGGCTGACCTTCGGCAAGGTACTGTTGCTGTCGCTGGCACTGACGGGAATACTGTTTGTCCTGTCGCACCTGAGCAAAAACTATCTCCCCGCTTTGGCTCTCGCCGTTCCGTCTGTCATTCTTTTTATCAAGCTGTCATACGAAATGGATTATATGCTGAATATCGACCTTTATGCTTGGTTCATTTATTCGCTAACACTGCTGGTTTCCGCTGTAGTTGCAATGGCTGCGGTAATGATTTTTGTCAATCGGACACGAAAGGCTGATTATGCGGATTGAAGGAAGGTGTATAAAATGACGGTATTCGTCAAATGGAGGAAGGAATGGAAAATCCTCGCGGGCGAAATGCGGCGGTATCTGCGGCCGGCTTTGCTGATTATCATTGCGGCGTTCGGCGTGCTGTGGTACTCGCTTTACGGCGACGTCAAGGTAGGACAGCGGCACGACCACGGCTGGTGTTATAAGCTGACCGTGCAATACAAGGAACGCTTCGGCAAGACGCTCGACCGGAGCGAACGCGACGCGATTCGTCAGGATTACGCCGAATTCCGTCAGGAGCTTGATTGTGTTGTGGAAAAATATCTGGGAGAATACGGCATTCATAGCCAGCGTGATTATGAAATGGTGTGCGAAGCAGGTCTGATGGGAACCGACAGCGAGTATTACGAAGAAGCTGTCAGAAAATACGGGTTAGATGATTTAGTAAAGCTATACGAAAAATGCGCATTTGGCTTTCCCTATAATCACCCGTTCCGTTCGCTGGAGGACAAGGAGCAGGTCTACAAAGGCGCGATGATTACTTTTGATTTTCTGGAAAATCTCGATGTAGATAAGTATTATGAGCAGGAACGGCAATACGAAGACTGGCGGTACAGACCCGTGCCGGAATCCGTGCCGCGCATGAAGGAATGTACCGCCAGCGGGGAGCTTTCCACCATGCGCGCTTTCTATATGCCCGACGTGGAAATAGGCGAGACGTTTGGCAGATGGATGATGTTTGTTTGGATCGTCTGCGCGGCGCTGGCGGTTCCCTTCTTGACACGAAACCGAGTTTCGTGCGTGCAGGGGCAGCAATTTGCCTCTAAAATCGGCAAAGCCATTCTCTTCCGTCAGCTTGGAGCGGTGCTGCTGCTGGCGGTGCTGGTAAATGTCATCATATGGAGCGTCTTTTGCGGCCTTTTGTTTAATGGCAGCTACGGACTTGCGCCCCTGCTGGATTGTCCCATTGATGTAGGACGAACATGGGACGCGCATTGGTATGACATGACTTTTTTGCAGTACATTCTCCGCATGATCGTCATAAACAGCATGATTCCTTCGATGGTGCTTACCTGCGCGCTGTTTCTGACCACCTGTTTCTGCAAAAATTACCTGACTGCTGCGGCAGCCGCTATTCCTACCTATTGGCTTATTGACCAATGGTTCAGTATACTTGACTTTTATCCCATGTTCCGTCCGCGCCTCGCGTTTCCGCTGCTGTTTTCCGCGACGCTGCTGGTTGTCAGCGTGGCAACGGCGCTGATCTTGCAATGGATTCGCAAACGGGATTATGTGATATAAAAATATGCAAAAATGAGGTGAAATTCAAAAAATGTTCTTCCGAAACGAAATCCGCAAGGTGCTGCGTTTCCCTCTGTTCTGGGTGATGATTGCGTGCTGCGCGGGTCTGAATCTCTTTGTGATTACCGATGGCATGAGCTATGAGCGGATTGGCATTCAGGCGGTCAATGAATACGTCCGCACAGGGAATGTGCCGTCCTACGACGAGTACAACGTATGCGTGAATTACGATGAGGTGAAAGAGAGCGCCTACGATCAGTATTACAAGGACTTCGACATCATGGCATTCAAGGCGGATATCGAAAAAATGTTCGTCACGCCTCACAGCGCCGTCGCGCAGAAGATTATCGACCGCAATTATCAAAAGGCAGAAGCGAGAGTGGACGAAATCCGACAGGACGGCGAGGCATACGATTGCTATTACCCCGGCGTGACCTTTTCGCTTCACGAAATGCTGTATGACAATCTGTTCCTGCTCATGCTGTTTGAACTGGCGTTGATTGCCTGCTTCATGACCGCCTATCTGATGAAGTACGAGGAATTTTACGATACACACCAGAATGTCTACGCCACCAAAATCGGGCGCTCCATCGTTTTCAGCAAGGCGGCGGCTTCGGCTGTGGCTTCGGCGCTGGCGGCGTTCATTGTCATCACGGTGTCGGTGATCTGCTTCCTGATCGTACTGCCGCAGTCATGGAACTTCCTGCAAAGCAGTGTGTCGGCGGCAATGGCTACGGAGCGGCGGGGTATGGTGCAGTATCCCTTCATCACATGGGAGAGAATGAGTCAACTGCGCTATCTGCTTCGCGTTTGTGCGGTAACGGTTGGGTATACGGTGACGGCTTCTTTGGTGACGTTTGTGCTGTCTTTTATCTCCAAAAACGCCTATATCAATGCCGTGCTGACAGCCATGCTGTATTTTGCCCTTTATGTGGCGGCGGCAGTGTTGCCGGGCAGCAATCCGTTTGGCTTCGTATTGCAATTCACACCCACGTGGGGTATGCTGAATGTGCCGAACTGGTTTATGGAGTATGTGCTCAATCCCTATATGTCCTATCCGGGTTATGAAACATGGGTTTGTCTCGGCTGGCAGATATTGGCGGCAGCGGCAACGCTTCCGCTGTGGCGGTATTTTAGGAGAAAGGGTATCAATTGATTTATAGAGCGAAGCTCTGTTTGGGATACTCGTCCTTTATTTGAAACTAACTGAAAAAAAGAGTGTGCCAATGATCACCGCGATCACCGACACACTCTTATTATTTTTGAAATTACAATTGAATAAAACGTCAGACAGACTTGATTTTTGCCTTTGTACCGACCTGAATCAGTCGGACAATAACCGGACTGAGCACCACATTGACCAGAAGCTCGAAAAGAAAATTGAAGCCCACAAGACCCACTATCATAAAGACGAACACATTCGTACCCGCAGCCCATGTCTTAATCGTATCCATAAAGAACACGACCGAGCCAAGCAGGAACAAACCTGTGTTGACAACGGGACAAACAATTGCCGAAGCGATTACCGCAAATGTGATATTCTTTCCTTCGATTGCCTTGTAAACTGCACCCGCCGCAAGTCCTGCCAACGTACCTTTGAGAAGCACAACCAGAATGGTACCCACAAAATTGATTGTCAGAAAAGCTGCCGCATCGCCGGATATCAGCACTGCAAGACCAAACACAAAACCGAGCCATGCGCCTGCGGTTCTGCCGTATAGCGCTGCGCCGATTACGATTGGCACGAGTACCAGCGAAATAGAAAACGGGCCGAACTTGATGAAGCTGCCCAGATACTGAAGCACGACAACGATTGCCGTGAACAGCGCAACACCGACAAGTTTGACGGTATTGACTCTTTTTGAACTGTTGTTCATAAAAAATACCTCCTGCTGCCGTTCCGCGATAACGCATGATAAAGCATGTTATCGCATGATACAGCGCAATAATAATATATATTGAAAGCGTTGCCGCCTACAATATCAAAACAAATGATTTCTTATGCCCTATGCTTTATTAACTTTTTGATCTTTTGTTCGTGCATTCTTTTTGTAAAGAAGCCGCAAGCCCTCCAACACCAGATTTTCGTCAATTATAAATTCTCTCTTGCAGTTGCGGACAATATCAGACGAAAATCCCCCGGTGGCAATCGCTGTGACGGACATTCCAAGCTCTTCCTCAATTCTGTCGAGCATACCGTCCAGCAGCGATGCCGCGCCCAGAATGATTCCGGAGCGCATAGAGTCAATGGTGTTGCGCCCTATCACCTGCTTCGGCTTTTCATAGCTTATCTGAGGGAGCAGCGCCGCATTGTTGACCAAAGCCATCAGAGAAGTGCGGATTCCCGGGTAAATAATGCCTCCGATCATCTTGCCGTCCTTGTCGAGCACAAATATTGTGCTGGCAGTGCCGAGATCACACACGGCGTTCGGCAAGGGGTATTTATTGAGTGCGGCAACAGATGCACAAAGCAAATCCGCGCCAAGCTCTGCGGGGTCATTAATGGCAATATTGAGTCCGGTTTTTATTCCGGGACCGACAACAAGAGGTTCGATACCGACCACCTTAGCAACCGCGCTGCATATGGCATTCGTTACAGCAGGAGCAACTGATGATACAATGGCTCCGTCGATCAGGCTGACGTCACACTTATAGAGTGCGAATATTCCCATGAGCTCCACAGCATACTGATCACCTGTGCGGTCAGCATCAGTGGCTGTCCTTGCAGTAAAATACAAGGATTCGCCGTCATAAACGCCGATGGTAATATTAGTGTTTCCAACATCTACCGTTAAAAGCATATGCACAACTTCCTTTGAGCCAAAAGCTGAGAGCGATTGACAAAAACTTAACAATATTATTTTACACAGTATATCGTTATATGTCAATATAAAAATCCAAGAAAAAAATATATATCACAAATGATTCTGATGAAAATAATCATCCAGCAATATTCTCGCAACATTGCTTGTATCATAAGCTATATACTCAGCCCCTGCATTCATCAATTCCATTCGTGTTCCAAATCCATATGTAACGCCTATCGAATGAACCCCAACCTTGGCGGCTCCGATCATATCATAAGACCTGTCCCCCACCATATAAGCAGCGTTCTTATCTGTAAAGCTGCTTTGCTTTAAGCATTCGCTTATCAATTCAACCTTGTCACTCATGCTTCCGTCTAAATTGGCGCCGCAGACAACGTCAAAATACTTCTCAATGCCGGAAAAATCGAGGATTTTCTGAGCCATGACATAAGGTTTTGAAGTGGCAAGACATATTGTAAAGCCGCTTTGCTTTAAAGACTTCAGCATCTCTTCTACGCCATTGTACATCTTGATCATATAAATACCTTCGCTGCTGTAAAGCTCACGGTATATTCTGACAGCTTCCAGTATGGCGTCGCCTTCAAGACCGTAGAATTTGCTGTAGCTGTCATAAAGAGACGGACCGATTACCTTGTCAAGCTCGCTGTCGTCCTCCACAATTATTCCAAAGTGCTCAAGTCCCCGCCGGTAACACTTCTTGATTCCCTCGGAAGAATCAAACAGCGTTCCGTCGAGATCAAACATCACGCAGCCATTCATTATTTACTGCACACCTCCGCGGCGCTTTGCCTTCTGATTGAATTTTTCAAGAGGTACGGCAACTCTCTGGTGCATTGCCTCACCTATAACGCCTCTGTCGTCACTTGCTGTTATTTCAAAATAGAACTGCCCTTCCGACTGCTCTAAAAGTGTCGCGGTCGCTGTGACTTTCTTACCGCAGACTGTCGGTGCAACGTGGGTAGTATTCAGCATAACGCCTACAGTGGTAAAACCTTCGGGAATGTGACGATCGGCAAGCTGCTTTGCCGCCCGTTCCATGAGAGAGACCATCATTCCGGTAGCGTATGTTTCAGTATCTCCGCAGTCCATGTTTTTTGACAGCATTTCCTCTGTCACAACGCATGAAACCGAAGTTGTTTCGAGTTCAATATCCAAATTGTCACCTCTTACCCAAGTAGTTTGCTGTTAAGCTAACCGAATTTACACCGTCGTTATGTATAGCTTCCTTTAAATCTTCGATAGAAGAAAACTTACATTCCTTCCGCATATAGCTGACAAGGCTTACCCGAATAAATCTGTCGTAAAGATCTCCGTCATAGCCAATAATCCATGTCTCACTTAACGGAAGATCCGAACCGACTGTCGGCTTAATGCCGATATTTGTCACCGACGGATACCGCCTCCCGTCCACCTCCGTCACCGAAGCGTACACGCCATAGGCGGGAATGAGAAAATTCTCGGGAAAATACTGGTTGATTGTCGGCGTGCCGAGCTGTCTGCCAAGCTGCCGACCGTTCACTACCTTCAAACGATAGCTGAACAGCCGCCCGAGCATTTTCGCGGCAGCTTGGGCGTCGCCTTCACTCAATGCAGCCCTGATTCGGGATGATGAGATTATTTCTCCGTTATACATCACCGACGGCACAATAATACATTCTATTCCCTGTCCGAAGCAAAGCTCTTTGAGCCTTCCACTGTCGCCTGCGGCATATTTGCCAAAGCGGTAATTCTCGCCGCAGATAAGCAGACGCGCATCGAGCTTGTCTACAAGGATTTGTCTGAAAAAGTCATCAGGAGAATAGTCCTTTACAGAATCAAACGAGGGCAGTATCAGCTCATTGACACCCATATCCGAAAGTATTTCACACTTATCCTCAAATGATGCTATCTGCTCCGCTCTTCTTTTAAAGCTCGGAACATCGGAAAATGAAAAAACAGCCCTGACAAGCTTATCGGCTTGTCGGATATTAAGGCGGTCAATCACCGTCTTATGCCCTAAATGTATTCCGTCAAAGCAGCCCAGAGCGATTGCTGTAGCTTTTAATTCGGGTATTTGATTGTAGATATGCATTGTATCATCGCCCATGTTAAAATATCAAAATCTCTTCATCACTCTGAGTTCGTCGGTCTTCTTAACGCCAAGTCCCAGAAAGCTATCGTCCGCCCGATTGTAGACACGATAGAGCGAATCCTGCTCATATCTGTCCGAACTGAGGCGTTCCTGCTGGCGTACTCCGTTTATCACAGGAGGCTGAAGCCGTTCAAGTGCAAGAGTGGCACCGTTGCTGAACCGCACTGCCTGATTTTCTGAAATGTACAGCGCCGGATATTCCTCAAAGATGGCGTCGACAGGAATCAGCTTGCTTTCCAGAATGCCCTGATCCTTATACGCCTGTGCTTCGGCAAGCGTCATGCAGCGGTCAATAGAAATCCCCGAAGCCTCTGTGCGCCGCAGAGATGTGAGTACAGCACCGCAGCCGAGAGCCTTGCCGATATCGTCAATAAGGGTGCGGATATAGGTTCCCTTGGAACATGAAGCAGTCAGCACACCTGATGCCGTTTCCCGATCGAAATGATCAAGTGTCAGACGGTAAATTGTCACCGGACGCGCCTCACGCTCCACCTCCACGCCCTGCCGTGCAAGGTCGTAGAGCTTTTTGCCGCCTACCGACACTGCCGAGTACATAGGCGGCACCTGCATAATATCACCGCAAAATTGTTCAACAGTTCCTTTGAGTTCTTCCTCACTGACGCTGACGGTACATTCCGACAGCACATTTCCGGTAATGTCAAGGGTATCGGTGGTCATTCCCAGCCTGAATCCCGCCACATAGGTTTTGTCATGCGACGGAATCAAATCAAGAGCTCGCGTAGCCGACCCCACAAGGATTGGCAGCACGCCCGTCGCCATCGGGTCGAGCGTACCGGAATGCCCCACTTTTTTGGTGCGGAGCATTCCTCTTACCACCGCGCATACGTCAAACGAGGTAAAACCGGAAGGCTTATCAAGCAGCAATATCCCGTTTATGGCACTATTTTGCCAGCCCATTTTTATATTCGCCCTCCATTATTTGTAAAGTCTGAAAACTTCACAGTAAAGAATTATGTAAAGTTTATGCTCTTTACATATAATTGTGCTATTTTAATATCTCGCTCACTGCATCAACAAGCTGCTTTTTGGTTTCTTCATAGCTTTCACTGAACTTGCAGCCGGCAGCAGCTTTGTGTCCGCCGCCGCCAAATTTACCGCACAGGTCGGATGCATTGACCTTCTCGCTCGAACGGACTGAAATTTTCCAGCCGTCATTGATCTGTCGCATTGTAATGCCACATTCCACCCCACTGATGCTTCTCGGTATATTGGAAATGCCGTCTAAATCCTCTGGTGAAGCGCCTGTTTGCTGAATCATCTCAGAGGTGACGGTAACTATCGCGCACTGATTATTGCAGAAGTATTCCAGCGTTGAGAGAGCCTGCTTTTTCAGCTCAAGCTGTGCCTGACTCACTTCGTCAATCAGCTTGAAATTGATACCGGCGCAGTCCACACCGTACTTCATAAGCTCCACCGCTATGAGATGTGTTCTCGGCTTGACATTGCTGTACTTGAAGCAGCCGGTATCGGTCGAAATGGCGGCAAAGAGACAGGACGCCATTTCTTTGTCCATCTTCACACCCATTGCGTTGAGAATCAGCCAGATCAATTCAGCTGTGGCGGAAGCATCGGTGTCCACCAGCTTAACGGGAGCTTCTATGGAATTTCTGAAATGATGGTCTATGCAGACATCAATTTTTTTCTCGTATTCATCGGCAATAGAGCCTAAAAGATGTGCTCCGGCGATGTCCACTGTGACAAAATGCTCCGGCTCGAAGGTCTGTTGCTCCATACCTTCATACATGAAGGAATACTTCCCGGGAATCTCGTCGGCGCACTTGACCGCAGCCTTTTTGCCGAGAGAACGCATTCCTCTGCAAAGCGCATAGGCACAGCCGAGTGTATCGCCGTCGGGTGACCTGTGTGAGAGAATCAGCACATTGTTCATTTTGAGCAGTGCCTTTGCGACCTTAACGATCTGATCGGTGTAATCCTTATCTGCTCCCCCACAGAGTTCCAATGCCGCTTTGGCTCTTTTTTTGACAGTTGCCATGATTTATTCACTCTCCTGTTGGTTTGTTGATTGGTTGATTAGTTGCTTGGTTGCTTACATTATAGCACATTGGACTTTTCAGCACAAGCCAAAAAGTCCAATTGATCAATAAATTATTCGTCCTCGTCAGACCGCTCTTCTCCGGAATCGTCTTCGTCGTGCCGGATATTGAGTCCTTTGAGTATCTTGTTGATTTCCGCGCTGTAGGCTATGGAATTGTCCGCTACAAAGCGAAGCTCCGGAACCTGACGCAGTTTAAGAGCTGCGCCAAGCTCATGGCGGATATAGCCCTGCGCTGATTTCAGCCCCTTGACCGATTCGGCGGTCTTCTCTTCCCCCTCTATCGTGCTGACATGAACCGTGGCATACGAAAGATCGTTTGTCACGTCCACTCTCAGCACGGTGATCATGCTGCTGATTCTGGGGTCTTTGAGTGTTCTGAATATCGCGGAAAGCTCGCGCTTGATATCCTCACTTATACGGTTGATTCTATGTCCTGACATGGTTCAATAATCCTCCCTCGTGGACTTAGTCTCTGTATTCTTCCACGATGAAGGCTTCGAGAATGTCGCCTTCCCTGATGTCGTTGTAGCGCTCGAGTGTAATACCGCATTCGTAGCCCTCGGCGACCTCCTTCTGGTCGTCCTTGAAACGCTTGAGAGAGGCGATCTTATCCTCAGCAAGAACTATGCCGTCACGCACTACACGAATCTGCGCGTTGCGCTGAATCTTGCCGTGAGTAACATAGCTTCCGGCGACAATACCGACGTTTGTGATCTTGTAGACCATACGGATTTCCGCCTTGCCCAACTCGATAACTCGGGTTTTGGGAGCAAGCATGCCCTTCATTGCGTCCTGAATTTCCTCTATGCAGTCATAGATGATGCGGTAGAGTCGCATATCCACGCCCTGACGCTTTGCGTATTCCTCCGCGACCGGATCGGGACGCACATTGAAGCCCACGATGATGGCCTGTGAAGCGTCGGCGAGCATTACGTCGGATTCGCTGATGGCGCCGACTGCTCCGTGAATGACGTTTACGCGCACTTCTTCGTTGGAGAGCTTGACAAGCGACTGTCTGACTGCCTCGACGGAGCCTTGAACGTCCGCTTTGATGATAATTTTAAGCTCCTTCATCTCGCCCTCCTGCATTTGGCTGAAGAGGTTGTCGAGAGTGACCTGCGTGCGCTGCTTGAATATCTCGTCCTTCTGCTTCTGTTTGCGCTGCTCGACAAGCTCTCTGGCAAGACGCTCGTCGCTGACCGCGTCGAAGGTGTCGCCGCCGGTCGGAGCTTCGTCAAGACCTGTAATTTCTACAGGAATGGAAGGTCCTGCGGACTCAACCTTTTCGCCCTTGTCGTTGAGCATTGCACGAACACGTCCCACCGATGTGCCGGCAACTATAATATCTCCGGTGTGAAGCGTTCCGTTCTGAACCAGCACGGTTGCAACAGGGCCTCTGCCCTTGTCAAGCCTTGCCTCAATGACCGTACCCTTTGCGGAGCGGTCGGGATTGGCTTTCAGCTCCATGACGTCGGCGACAAGTATGACGCTTTCCAGCAGGTCGTCCAGACCTTCGTGCGTCTTGGCGGAAACAGGCACACAGATAACGTCGCCGCCCCATTCTTCGGGAACGAGGTTATACTCCGTGAGCTGCTGCTTGATCTGATCGGGATTTGCGCCGACCTTGTCGATCTTGTTAATGGCAACGATTATCTGAACATTCGCGGCTTTTGCGTGATTGATGGCTTCGACCGTCTGCGGCATGATACCGTCGTCGGCTGCCACCACGAGAATGGCGATATCTGTGACCTGTGCGCCTCTGGCACGCATGGTTGTAAATGCCTCATGACCCGGCGTATCAAGGAATGTAATTTCGCGATCGCCTATCGCAACGCGGTAGGCGCCGATATGCTGCGTGATGCCGCCTGCTTCGGTCGCGGTCACGTGTGTAGTGCGGATAGCGTCAAGCAGGGAGGTCTTGCCGTGATCGACGTGTCCCATGACAACCACAACCGGACTTCTCGGGACAAGATTATCTTCTGTATCCTCGCTGTCGTCGATAATGCGTTCTTCGATAGTGACCACAACTTCCTTCTCGACCTTTGCATGGCACTCCTCGGCTACGAGAAATGCGGTATCAAAGTCGATTACATCGTTGATAGTCACCATGGTTCCCATGAGCATGAGCTTTTTGATGACCTCGGAGGCTGTCACCTTCAGTCTGAGAGCAAGCTCTCCGACTGTGATTTCATCAGGAACAGTAATGGTGATAGGCTTGCTCTTGCGCTCCTTTTCGATGCGGCGCATACGCTCGGCTTCGGTTTCCTTTTTCGCGCCCTTTTTCTTGCGGTAGTCCTGTGACTTCTGGTGGAGCTTCTGCTTGTTGGCTGCGCCTTCGTTGCGTCTGCCGAATTCCTTCTCCATCGCCATATCGTCATAACGTGTGTTGTATTTATCCGCATTGAGGTCGGTAGTACGGGTATCCACTATTCTGGTTGTGGGCGGTTCAACTCTTCTGGGCTGCTGTGAAGGGTTCTTCTGCTTTTGCGGCTGCTGGAATTTCGGGTCAATCGGCTTGTTGGTGGCTGCCTTCACAGGCACCTTGGCTGCCGGTTTGACCACGGAAGGCTGCACCTTTGCGGGAGTGCTCTTTGCTGCCGGAGTCTGAGATGCGGGCTGTTTGGAAGACTGACCCTTGTTGTCACGTCTCTGACCGTCCTGTGCCGCCGTTGACCTGCGGTCGCGGTTATCTCTGCTCTGATCTCTTGCATCCTTTTTCTTATCCATTCTCGGCTGCGGCTTTATCTGAATCTGACCAATAACCGCCGCACGCTGTCCTACCGTAGAAGCCGGTGTCTTTACCTGAACAACAGGCTGTTCAGGCTTCGCTGGCTCTTTTGCCGGTTCCTTTATCGGTTCCGGCTTTGCTGCGCTTGTCGCAGGCTTCACTTCAGGCTTAGCTTCAGACCTGACCTCCGGCTTAACCTCAGGCTTAATTTCCGGCTTTTCCTTTTTAGGCTTCATTTCACCCTTTACCGGCTCGGCTTTTTTCTCGGGCTTTTCGGCTTTTTCAGCTTTGACCTTTACAGGCTTCTTTTCAGCGGCAGGCTTAACCGTCTTTGCGGGCTTATCTTCCTTAGGCTTCTTGATCTCTGCCTTCTGCTCATTCTTTTTTGGCTCTTCCTTGACTTCTTCCTTCTTGACTTCGGATTTGGCGTGCTTGCTCTCCTCTATCTCCGCCTCGGTAACCTCGGATACCTCCATGCGCTTTGCCTGAGAGAGAAACTGATCAAAGCTCTCTACAGAATTCTGCTTAGTGATAAGCTCATACGCCATGTCGAGTTCGTCGCCCTCAAGAGAAGTAGTAGTGGTGTACTTTTTATCCGGCACACCGTTATTTTTGAGAAGCTCCACAAGCGCCTTGCCCGTCATACCCATATCTTTTGCCAGCTGGCTTACTTTATACTTAATTTTATCCAAATATTATTCCTCCCCGTTATCTGTTTCCATCAAAAGTCTTGCCTTTTGAGCGAATCCTTTATCATTGATCGAGATGATTTTGACAGCCTTGCCTATCGCTCGCTGCATATCGTCCTGGTGACAGCCTAAGGCAATTATGTCGGTTTTGTTGTTGATTTTGTAATTCAGCTCCTTTAAGGTCTTGGGTGAAATATCCGCGGTGGTGAGAATCAGGCAGCTTGTGCCCTTTTCTACACTGTCCGCCGCAGCGTCAAACCCCAGCGATAGCTTCCCTGCCCTGCGCATAAGACCAAGCAGTGAAAGCAGCTTGTTATTCATCTGCGGCAATCCCCCTCATCAATTCATCATATACTTCGTCAGGAATCTGCATGGAAAAGGATTTTTCCAGCCGCCTGCCTTTTCTTGCCTTTTTGAGGCACTCGGCACTGTGACATATATACGCGCCGCGACCGTTTTTCTTGCCCGTGAGGTCAACACTCAGATTGCCTTCCGGGTCACGAACGACACGCACAAGCTCCTTCTTCGGCTTTTCAGCACCGCAGCCTATACAGGTTCTCATCGGTATTTTTTTGGTCTTTTGCACGACTGTTTTTTCTCCTTTCCTATGCAATATATAAATACGGGATTACTCCTCGGTTTCTTCGTCTGTCACTTCTTGATCTTCCGTGCCTTCTTCGCTGTCAGAAGTATTAGTTTCGGTTACAACTGCTTCTTCATCTGCTTCGTCATCAAAAAGCAGCTCGTCATCCTCGTCGTATTCCTCCTCGGCAGCCTCTGCTTCGGCACGCATTTCCTCCTCTGAGCGTATGTCAATTTTCCATCCGGTCAGGCGAGCTGCAAGGCGTGCATTCTGTCCCTTGTTGCCTATTGCAAGCGAAAGCTGACTGGCTGGCACGGTGACGCGACATGATCTCGCCGATTCATCAATTATCTCAACGCTGGTGACGTCGGCAGGTGAAAGCGCCTTGGCAATGTATTCGGAGAGATTCTCGCTGTATTTGATTATGTCGATTTTCTCTCCGCCCAGCTCGTCAACTATCTTGGTGACTCTCGATCCTCTGGGGCCGATGCATGCTCCTACCGGATCAACGTTCTCGTCATTGCTCCATACGGCGATCTTTGTGCGGCTGCCTGCCTCTCTGGACACCGATTTGATAACCACAGTGCCGTCAAATATCTCAGGCACTTCTGTTTCAAAGAGGCGCTTGACCATGCCGGGATGCGTTCTGGAAATAGTGGTGCGGGTCGATCTGTCGCCCACCTTAACGTCCACTACATACACCTTGATCAGATTGCCCACCTCAAACTGCTCATTGCCGACCTGCTCATTTTTGGATAGCGTGACATCGTGATCGCCTATCTTGACAATCACATCGCCTGTGTCGGGAATAATTCTGTCAACCGTCGCTGTGACAAGTTCCTGATGACGGCTCTGGAATTCCTCGGCGACCTGACCCTTTTCCACATCTCTTATGCCCTGATGGATAATGTGTTTGGCGGTCTGGGCGGCAATTCTGCCGAACTGCTTTGGATCCTGCTTAATAGCAACCAAAGAGCCGATTTCCGCAAAAGGATCGAATTTGAGAGCCGTTTCCAGAAGCACCTCTCTGCCGCTGTCGTTCACCTTCTCTACTACCGTCTTGCGAATGAAAACCGAGAATATCTTATTTTCCGGCTCTATACGTATCTGAATATCATCGTTGCCATTGTTGCTCTTTTTGAGGGCAATCCTGATCGCGTTGGATATTTTTTCGACCATATAATCGCTCGGAATATTCATTTCCTTTTCCAGAAGGGCAAGAGCGTCAAAAATGCTCTCTTCCTCTTTTTTTGCTTTGCTTTTTGCCATTTTTATAATAACCTCCCAATCAGTTTTCGGAATCATCCAATCCGAAATCGCCGTCTGCGTAATAATCCTCGCTGTCATAAAGCCTTACCGATACGGCATCCTTCTTGTTAATCTCAAATCTGACCCCGTCCAGATCGGCAAGTATGATGCTGTCCCCCTCAAGACCAACCAGTTCGGCAATGATCTCTTTCTCTCCGTCCTCCGTCGGTCTGAAAAGATTGACCGAGACATCTCTCCCCTTCATAGCTTCAAAATGCTCGGGGCGGGTAAGCTCACGCTCTATTCCCGGAGAGGAGACCTCAAGAAAATAAGCCTGACTTATGGGATCAGCTTCGTCGAGTGGATCGTTGACCGCACGGCTCATCGCCTCGCAGTCGTCAAGTGTCACTCCGCCCGGCTTGTCAATGAATATGCGCAGATACCAAGAGGCGCCTTCCTTGACAAATCTCACGTCCCATAAAATCAGACCTAATCTTTCGGCTATTGGTTTAACGATTGCTGTTACAGCTGCAACCGTATTTCCTCCATGCTTTTTTCCTGCCAAATGCATACACCTCCTGATATACAAACAAAAGAGTGGGTCACCCCACTCTTTTATCCTTTCTACCATAATCTTGTATACAATAATAACATATAAAATTGCAATTTACAAGATGTTTAATATTTTTCTCTTTTTTGTTCAAACAATAGTGCGAATTCAGGTTGATTTATTATGCAAATTTCACAACCCATTGCTGCAATTCACTAACAAGCAATCATTCACACTTAAACTGCACCGGGAAACAGGTCGCAGATCATATCGGCAGCCTGTCCCCCACGCGCGCATTGATATCCGTTAAAAATATCAGACATTTACTCCGTAAACACGGCAGAGCTGTTCCAGACCGCCCTGATACCCCGATGCAACAGCATTGAATTTCCACTGACCGTTTTTGCGGTAGATTTCGCATACAACAAGCGCAGTCTCAATGGAAAATTCCTCTTCGAGATCGAACTGAATCACTGTTTCTCCCTGTGTGTCAAATTCATTGTCGACCTTTGCCACACGAACATAGGCGTTGGAAACCTGACCGAAATTCTGGCGGCGCTCCGCGGCTTCGTGAATGGTAACGGTGATAGCGATCTTGCTGACAAAATCGGGAATCTTAGTAAAATCAATAAAAATCTGTTCGTCGTCACCTTCCGAACTATTGCCGCCTGTGCGGTCATCGCCCGACGACCATATGGTGTGATCGCGCCAGTCGGGATTATTGTAGAAAATAAAGTCGTCGTCGCTCTGCACCTTGCCGTTTGCGCCGCATACAAATGCCGAAGCGTCAAGGTCAAAGTCGTATCCGCCGTCGTACTTGTTCGGATCCCAGCCCAAACCGATAAGCGCCATTTTCATGGAATTATCAAGGGAAGCTCTCTGACCCTTCTGAAGATTTACTGCCATAATGAATTACCTCCATAAATCATATCATTAATGAAATAAAAGATTATTTTTTCCAGACCGAACGGGGAAGTCCGTACCTCTCGGCAAGCTGCGCGACAGACCATATCTGCATGGGCTGACCTACGGCATTGAATTTCCACTCGCCCTTGTAGCGGTAAAGCTCTCCGAACACCATCGAAGTCATTCCGGAATATTTTTCGGAAAGGTTATAGATACAAAGCTCCTTATTTTTATCTGCGTCAACCAGACGGATAAATGCGTTCTGTATCATGCCAAAGTGCTGATTGCGGTCGGTCGCCTTGTAAATGCTGACAACAATAACAATGCGCTCGTACTTCAGTGGGAGATCGGCAAGATCAACCATGATTTGCTCGTCGTCCCCCTCGCCCTCACCGGTGAGATTATCGCCCTGATGCAGAACACATCCGCTGGAATGGCGAAGATTGTTGAAGAACACCACGTCACTCCTGTTTTCGATCTTGCCGTCGCTGCCCAGTAAAAAGACGATGGCGTCACAGTCAATGTTCTCTGTACTGCCGCCCCAAAAACCTGCATTCTGCGGCGCCGCATCCCAGCCAAGCCCCACCATGACTCTGCGCAGACCTGCATTTCCCTTGGTCAGATCGACCTTCTGCCCCTTTTGAAGATTAACGCTCATTTTCTGATTTCCTCCCTTGAAAAGGCTGTATTTTAGCCGATTGCTTTATTATATTATTTGCTGAAAACTTTGACAATAATCTTGCGTATCATATCGATCGGAATGACCATCACCGCAAGAATGATGCACACCAGCCACGACTTTGGCGAAAGACTGTGTACGCTGAGAACATCGCCGCCAAAGGTTACAAAAACAAACTGCATCGCGAAAATGCCGAACATAACCAGCAGGAAGTTGACATTCTTGAATATGCCGTGGAATATATTTATATGCTCGGTGCGGGCATTGAATCCGTTGAAGGTTATCGCCATCATAAAGGTCGCAAAGATTGCCGATTTGAGATATACCATGTCGGTAGTGCCGAAGAGCTTCTGAACTGCCGGAACGGTGAGTATAGCAAGACATACTCCTGTTATATAGAGCGCCGAAATGAGTATCTCAATAAACATGCTCTTGGTAATAATGCTCTGCGATCTCGGAACCGGCTTCTCCTTCATATATTCTTTAAGCGCAGGCTCGCTGCCGTATGCAATGGCGGCAAGCGTGTCCATAGCAAGATTAACCAGAAGCAGCTGTACGACGGTGAGAATGACCTTCTCCTTGCTGATCATCGGACCGATAAAGCAGGTCAGCACTGCCGCAACATTGACCGTGAGCTGGAATATGAGGAACTTCCTGATGCTCTTGAACATGGTTCTACCGTAGAGAATGGCTTTGTCGATGGAGAGGAAGTTGTCGTCAAGTATCGTGATGTCTCCCGCTTCCTTTGCCACCTCGGTACCGCTGCCCATGGCAAAGCCGACGTCGGCTTTCTTCAGAGCAGGAGAATCGTTCACGCCGTCTCCGGTCATGCCGACCACCATATTGATTTCCTGCGCACAGCGAACCAGACGGCTCTTGTCAGTGGGAAGTGCGCGGGAAACGACACGCAGATTGGGCAGCACCTCTTTGAGCTGTTCGTCCGACATCTCCGCCATTTCGCCTGAGGTGATGGCTACATCGGTATCGCAAGTAATAAGACCAGCGTCCTTGGCAATGGAAACAGCGGTTTCCTTGCGGTCGCCCGTCACCATGACGACCTGTATGCCGGCGTTCTGCACTTCCTTGATTGCGTCGATAGCTTCCTTGCGCACGTTATCACGAATACACATGACGCAGAGCAGGGTGAGGTTTGCGTCGTCCTGTTCTCCGTCCGCCTTCGCCACACCGAGCAGACGCATGGAACGCGCCGCCTGTGTGTCAATGTAGTTCATGATAACTGATTTGTCATCGAGAGGACATACCTTGCCGTTTTCGTCGACATAGGAAGTGCATTTCTCAATCAGCTTTTCGGGAGCGCCCTTGACGAATGTCACGGTCTTGCCGCCCTGTTCCATAACGACGCTCGAGCTTTTCTTGGTGGAATTAAAGGAATTGAAGGTCTTTACACCGGATTTGTCAATATCTTTGACCGCGTCGGATGCTACAAGGAAGGACATAAGTGCGCGGTCGGTGCTGTTGCCGCCGATAATTTCTCCGTCGCTTGCCGAAGCGCTGTTGTTGACGCCTATTCCGGTAATGACACCCGAGGCAAATTCTTTGGGCATTTTCGCAAGCGCGTCGAAGGTCTTGGCGTTGCCGGTTGCCATTTCAACCACAGAAAGTCTGCCCTCGGTGATAGTGCCGGTCTTGTCGCTGAAAAGAAGGCTCAGGCTTCCCGCTGTTTCCAGACCGTTGATCTTGTGGACGAGGACGTTGTCCTTTGCCATTCTGATGCTCTGGAAGGAAAGCAGAATGGATGTCAGCATCGGCAGTCCTTCCGGAACTGCACAAACGATAATGGTCACGGCAACGGTAATTGCGTCCATTACAAGGCGCACCCATTCAATAGGCGTGGTGGGAATCTCTCCCGTAATAAAGGTCTTTGCAATAATTCCTACAACAATGGCAATTGCGCCGACGTAGCCGAATGTGGAAATCTGCTTTGCCAGCTTAGCCAGCTTGACCTGCAACGGAGTCTGTCGGGTTTCCTCCTGCACTTCAAGAGCCAACTCGCCGAAGAGTGTTTTATCACCGACAACCTTCACTTCCATATATGCCTCACCGCCCACAACAACGGTTCCTCTGTAGGCATAATGCTTGTTGAGCAGGTCTTTGATATTGTAGTCCGTCGCGCCCGAAACGGGAATCTTGTCGGCTTCCTCGGTCTCACCGTTGAGAGACGCCTGATCGACCTTCAGCTCACCCTCGATGATTTCGCCGTCGGCGGAAATCTTGTCGCCCGCCTGAAGGAATACTATATCTCCCACAACGACTTCACTGACGTGGATTTCCTCCAGCTTGCCGTCACGGATTACCTTTGCGCGTTCCTTGGCTTCTGCCTCGGCTTTGAGAGCGGAGGCTTGTCCCTCCTGCTTGCTCTCGCTGACCGAAGCCACGCCGTTGGCTATGATGATGGCAATAAGAATGCCTACAGGCTCATACCATTCCGCCTGGTCCATGAAGAAAAGCACCACCTGCACCACAAGGGCGACAAGCAGTATCATGATCATCGGGTCTTTGAAGCCCTCTAAAATCTTTTTCCACAGCGGGTCAGGCGGTATCTGCGTAAGGCTGTTTGAGCCATTCTCTCTGCGGCTTTGCTCAACCTCTGCGGCTGACAGTCCTTTGTAATTCATAATCTGATCTGTCCCTTTCCAATAAAAAATGTATATAGATTCACTTATCTATATCTCCTTAATTATAATGCAAAATGTCGCATTTGTCAATAAATCCGCTCTATAATTCTAGCTTATTTGCACTAAAAATAGGTAAATTATTTATGAATGTCATCTTCAGGCATTATGTAATCTTCGTTTTTTAAGATTATTAAAAAATCACGGCTTGACAATATTCAAATTTTTGCTTAAAATAATAGTTTGTAGATTATTTATCAAAAAATCACAAACGGAGAAATATCAATGACTTCCAAAAACAAACCAACAGAAAAGAAACAATACGGAAACGACAATATTGTCGCGCTTAAAGGCGCTGACCGTGTGCGCAAGCGTCCGGCTGTCATATTCGGCTCGGACGGCATCGAGGGCTGCTGCCATTCTGTCTTTGAGATAATGTCCAACTCGATTGACGAAGCGCGAGAGGGCTACGGCTCAAAGATCATCGTCACCCGATATGCCGACGGCTCGGTGCAGGTGGAGGACTTCGGGCGCGGCATTCCCGTTGACTACAACAACAAGGAGCAGCGCTACAACTGGGAGCTTGTATTCTGCGAGATGTACGCCGGCGGCAAGTACAACAACGACGGCGGCGAAATTTACGAATTTTCGCTCGGTCTCAACGGACTTGGTCTCTGCGCGACCCAGTACGCTTCGGAATACATGGACGCTGAGATTCACCGCGACGGAACCTGCTTCAAGCTGCATTTTGAGCACGGTGAGAATGTCGGCGGCTTGCAGAAAGAGCCTTACAGCGGCAGACAGACCGGCTCGCGCATCAAGTGGAAGCCGGACTTGGAGGTATTCACCGACATCAACATTCCGCTCGAATATTATCAGGACACCATGCGCCGTCAGGCGATCGTCAATGCGGGCGTTCTCTTTATTCTTGACGACAAGGTGAGCGGAGAAAAATTTGAATACTTCTACAAGGACGGAATTGCCGATCATGTCAAAGAGCTTGCCGGAGAGGACGCGCTTTCACAGGTGCAGTTCTGGCAGTGCGAGCGCCGAGGCCGCGACCGCGAGGACAAACCCGATTACAACGTAAAGATCAATGCGGCTGTCGCTTTCTCCAACCGAGTCAATGTAAGCGAATACTACCACAATTCCAGCTGGCTGGAGTATGGCGGCGCTCCGCAGAAGGCCGTGCAAAGCGCATTTGTCTCGATGATCGACACAAGGCTCAAGCAGACCGGCAAATACACCAAAAATGAGAGCAAGATCTCATTCCAGGACGTAGACGACTGTCTCATTATCGTGGTTTCCTCCTTTTCCAACCAAACCAGCTACGAGAACCAGACGAAGAAGTCCATCACCAACAAATTCATTCAGACCGCTATGACGGAATTCTTCCGCCATCAGCTCGAAATCTGGTTCATCGAGAATCCTCTCGAAGCCGACAAGATTTGCGCTCAGGTGCTTCTCAACAAGCAGAGCCGTGAGCAGGCGGAGAAACAGCGCCTTGCCATCAAGAAAAACCTCTCGTCCAACATGGACATCACCTCCCGCGTCAACAAATTCATCGACTGCCGTTCCAAAGACCCGGCGGAACGTGAATTGTACATCGTGGAGGGCGATTCGGCTGCCGGTTCCTGCAAGAACGCACGCGATCCCGGCTTTCAGGGAATCATGCCTGTTCGAGGCAAGATACTCAACTGCCTTAAAGCCGACTACTCCAAAATATTCAAAAGCGACATCATCACTGACCTCATCAAGGTGCTTGGCTGCGGCGTGGACGTGAAGGGTCACCAGAACAAAAATCTCTCCACCTTTGACCTGAGCCAGCTGAGATGGAACAAAGTCATCATCTGCACCGATGCCGACGTAGACGGTTTTCAGATACGCACGCTCATTCTGACAATGATTTACCGCCTGATGCCAAAGCTCATCGAAGCCGGAAAGGTCTATATCGCGGAGTCTCCCCTCTACGAAATCACTTGCGGCAGCGAGACTTATTTCGCTTACACCGAGCAGGAAAAAGCCGAGATTCTCGAAAAAATCGACGGCAGGAAATTCACCATTCAGCGTTCCAAAGGTTTGGGTGAAAACGACGCGGACATGATGAGCTTCACTACGATGGCGCCCGATACACGCAGGCTGATCAAGGTCATGCCCACCGACGCGGAACCTACCGAGAGAATGTTTGACGTGCTGCTCGGCGACAATCTCGCCGGACGAAAGGAATATATCGCAGAGCACGGCAGCGAATTCATAGAGCTGGCGGATGTGCAATAAACAATAAACAACAAACAATAATCTATTTTAATACAAACACGGAAGTGATAATTTGGCACCCAAAAAAAGAAGATCGGCACCGCAGAAATCCTCAATGAGCGGTTATATAAAGGGCGCTGGCGAAGTCGTTTCTCAGGCGATAGTGGACACGCTGGAGGGCAATTACATGCCATACGCCATGAGCGTTATCATGAGCCGCGCTATTCCCGAAATTGACGGTTTCAAGCCTTCCCACCGCAAGCTGCTTTACACTATGTACAAGATGGGACTGCTCACAGGAGCACGGCAGAAGTCCTCAAAAATCGCAGGTTCCACCATGGCGCTCAATCCTCACGGCGACGCAGCCATTTATGATACGATGGTTCGCATGACGGTCGCTTATGAAGCGCTGCTCCACCCCTATGTCGATTCCAAAGGCTCCTTCGGCAAGGCGTATTCCCGCGATACACAGGCAGCCGCTTCCCGATACACCGAGGCAAAATTAGCGGCGATAGCAGGAGAGCTTTTCCGCGACATCGACAACGACGCGGTAGATATGGTGGACAACTTCGACAACACCATGAAGGAGCCTTCCCTTCTCCCCGTTACATTTCCGGCGATTCTCTGCAACAGCAACACCGGAATTGCCGTCGGAATGGCAAGCTCCATCTGTTCCTTCAACCTCAACGAGCTTATCGAAACCACCATTCAGCTTTTGAAGAATCCCAAGCACGATATCAGCTCTACTCTGCTTGCCCCCGATTTCCCGGGCGGCGGTCAGATTATTTACAACAAAGAAGAGCTTGACAAAGTGTATCACACAGGGCGCGGCAGCATCAAGGTTCGTTCCCGCTACACCTATGACCGCGAGGCAAACTGCATTGACATCACACAGATTCCTCCCACAACAACCTGTGAACAGATTATCGAAAAGGTCATTGATCTGGTCAAAGCCGGCAAAATCAAGGAAGTCGCCGACATTCGTGACGAGCAGGGTCTGCACGGTCTGCGTATTACAATTGACCTCAAACGTTCAGTTGACCCCGACAAGCTCATGCAGAAGCTCTACAAGCTGACCACATTAGAGGACAGTTTCGCCTGCAATTTCAATGTGCTGATTGACGGCTCCCCGAAGGTGCTCGGAGTGGACGGACTGCTGGACGAATGGATCAAATTCCGCATGAACTGCGTGCAGCGCCGGACTGCATTCACTCTGAACAAAAAGAAAGAGCGTCTGCATTTGCTCGAAGGTCTGCAAAAAATATTGCTGGACATCGACAAGGCAATCAAAATCATTCGCGAGACCGAAGAAGAAGCCGACGTTGTGCCCAACCTGATGAACGGCTTCGGCATTGACGAAATTCAGGCGGAATATGTCGCGGAAATCAAGCTGCGCCACATCAACCGCGAATACATTCTAAAACGCACCGAAGATATTGAAAATTTACGCAACGAAATTGCAGACTTGGAAGAAATTCTCTCATCTCCTCAGAGAGTCAAGAAAATCATTATCTCTGAGCTCAAGGACGTGGCTAAAAAATACGGTCAGCCTCGCAGAAGCATGATTCTCTACTCGGTGGAGGAAGCTGACGATGACGAGATCTCCGCTGTTCCGGACTATCCGGTAAATATTTTCATCACGCAGGAGGGCTATATCAAAAAAATCAGCCCCCAGTCGCTGCGCATGAGCAGCGAACAGAAGCTAAAAGAGGGCGACAAAATCGTTCAGACCTTTGAAACCCGCAACGTAGCGGAGCTGCTCTTCTTCACCGACAAATGTCAGGTCTACAAGTCCAAAGCAGCCGATTTCAGCGACAACAAGGCAAGTGTACTGGGAGAATATGTTCCGGCTGTACTCGGAATGGACGAGGACGAGCACGTGAAATACTGCCTGCTTACCACCGACTACAGCGGATACGTCCTTTTTGCTTACGAAAACGGAAAGATCGCCAAAACCGAGCTGAATTCCTACGCCACCAAGACCAATCGCCGCAAGCTGCTTGCTGCCTACAACGACAAGTCGCCCCTTGTCAGTGTGCTGCATATTGACAGCGACCGCGATATTCTGGTGCGCACCACCAACGGCAAGGTGCTGATTTTTAATTCCGAAGCCGTACCCGCCAAGACCCGCAGCGCACAGGGCAATCAGATTATCACCCTGCGAAAGAACGCAAAGCTCAGCGACATGGTGATTTACGCCGAGGGCATGGTAAAGAACGAGTCGAAATTCCGCCCCAAAAATCTGCCCGCGGCAGGCTCGGCAGATGATTCTCAAGAGGGCGAACAGATGACGCTGATGTAATGATGCGAGTTTTTTAATAACAAAACAGGGGTGTCTCACTTTTTCTTTGTGGGACACCCCTATTTATTATTTAGCAACAAAATCTAAGAAAAACATGCCGGGTATTCCATTGGGGGTTAATTGGTTTGCAGATATTTTTCATCTGCAAGTTGCGGATATTTCATAATAGCCACACCAGTAATTCCAATGCCTCCCGATTCTAAAGTATGAGTGATGCCAAATGATCCTTTTGCATACTCCTTTCTGACGATAGCGTTTTCAGGTACCCAAACGGTGTTCTTTCCCAGAAGAAAGATATCACGGCTTGGAGCTCCGTCATCGTCGTCAAATGTTACATCAACGCCATACCATTTTCCGTCTTCCATCTGAACATAGTTCCATGCATGTGAGCCTTCACCAAGACAAACGCCGTAAATACAAACACACGGAATGTCAAATCTTCCGCACAGTGCCTTCAGCGATTTGGCGTAACCTGTGCAGACTAAATCAGATGTCCAAAATACCTCGGGACAGTCTTCCACAAAAGCTTTATAAGCAAACTTTATGGTTTCACTTACCAAATATTCATTGTCAAGCCTGTCGGGAATGTTGTCAATTACCAGATCGTCATTGCGCTTTTCCACATACAAATGCTGATATAATGCGTCATAGATCGGCACTGCATAATCACTCAGCATTTCTCTGTAGCTTCCGTTGTTTTCCGCATCGGGTTTAACATACGGATCCTCTCTCGGCATTGTTTCCTTTTTCTCATCCGTATCTGATTGAGTATCGGTTTGAGTAACTGTCTGTCTGCCGAAACCGATATTCAGTTTTCCCCCTCCTGCCAAGAATCCGGCGAAAAATAAAGCATGCGCCATTAGGATTGCAATAGCCGCAATGAGGATTTTCTTTTTCTTGCTCATAGAATCTTGTCTCCTTCAAATGATAGATGATTCACACTAAGCAAGATCGACGGCTTCACCGTCTAAGAATTTCTTGATATCCGCAATCACCTCGTCTCTCGCCGTATCGTTGAGAATCTCGTGCCTGTTATTTTCGTAGAGCTTCATTTGGACATTGGCTTTGCGTTTTTTGAGCAGTTTGTACACCCTTTTGACGCCCTTGCCGTGATCGCCCACAGGATCATCCGCACCGGAAACAAGCAGGATCGGACGATTCCATTTGCCCATTCTTTTAAACCATTCTTTTCTGTTCACAATATCATTCAGTTTCACCAGATCCAGCATTGCGCTCGATGTGAAATGATAATTACAGAATTTGTCTTGGTCGTACACCTTGCGAACCTCGGGATTTTTGGACAGCCAGTCGCCGTTGGAGCCGTCACCGAAGCCCTTGTTGTATTCACCGAACGCCAGCTTTTCAATGATCGGTGAAACATGTCGTTCTCCATGGAAAAATTTATTTCTGCTGATGATATGAATGGCGGCTTTGGTGGCAGCCATGGGACCGCCTGTACCCATTACAATCAGCTTATCCGCAAGGTCGGGGTATCTTGACGCCGCGTTTCGCACAATGAATGAACCCATGCTGTGTCCCATCAGATAATAGGGCAGCCCGGGATATTCACCCTTGACTATGATGGAAACAACATACACATCGTCGGTAAGTTTCTTCCATCCTTTCTTTTTGGCTATGTAACCAAGCTCATTGTCATCCTTCGCCGTTAATCCGTGACCCAAATTATCATAAGCCACAACCACATAGCCTGACTCAGCCATTTCCCTGAAGAACGCGTCATAGCGCCCGATGTGCTCGGTCATTCCGTGCACCACATGGAATATTCCTATCGGCTCACCTTCGGGAATGTACTCCTTGCCTTGCAGCCGATGAATACCGTCAGTTGACGGAAATTCTCTGTTTTTGACCTTTACTTCCATCATTCATACCCCTCTGCATGTGGAAACCGCCGCGTGCCAACCGCTGAGCAGCTTCTCACGATCTTTTTCATTCATTTTCGGCTCAAATACCGCGTTAACCATCGCGCCCTCCGCGAACAGTTCATCTCCGAAAAGCCCTGCCGCAATTCCGGCGAGATATGCCGCTCCTGCCGCAGTTGCTTCCTTCTGGGAAGGACGCACTACAGTGACGTCCGATATATCCGACTGGAACTGCATGAGGGAATTGTTAGCCGATGCGCCGCCGTCGACCTTGAGACTGTGTATCTTTTCTCCCATATCCTCGCACATTGCCCTGATAACGTCTTCCGACTGGAAAGCAATGGATTCGAGTGCTGCGCGTATGATATGGTCGCGGTTTGCGCCGCGTGTAATTCCGGTGATTACGCCACGGGCATTCATATCCCAATAGGGAGCGCCAAGTCCCGTGAAAGCCGGAACGATGTATACACCTCCGTTGTCGGCGACTTTGCGGGCAAAGTATTCGCTGTCGGATGAATCGTGAATAATTCTCAGCTCATCACGCAGCCATTGAATGACCGCCCCGCCGGTGAACACGCTGCCTTCGAGAGCGTATTCTACTGGTCTGCCCTCGGGTGTGGCTGCTATTGTGGTGACAAGTCCGCACTTGCTGAATACAGGCTTGGATCCTGTATTCGCCAGCAGGAAGCAGCCCGTGCCGTAGGTGATTTTCAAATCTCCCTCGTTGATGCAGCCCTGTCCGAAAAGCGCCGCCTGCTGGTCTCCCGCAATGCCGCTGATCGGCACCTTTGCGCCCATCATGCGTACATATCCGTAGACCTCGCTGCTGCTTCTGACCTCGGGAAGCATATTCATAGGCACATCGAATATTTTACACAATTCCTCGTCCCACTGCAATGTGTTGATGTTGTACAGCATGGTGCGGGACGCGTTGGTGCGGTCGGTGACGTGCACGGCGCCCTCGGTCAGCTTCCAGAGCAGCCATGTGTCCACCGTGCCGAAGAGCAGCTCTCCCCTCTCTGCTTTTTCCCTTGCGCCCTCGACATTGTCGAGTATCCATTTTATCTTGGTCGCGCTGAAATACGCGTCGAGTTTCAGACCCGTCGCGCTGCGTATGGTTTCCGAAACACCTGTCGCTTCGATTGCCCCGCATATCTCGGACGTACGCCTGCACTGCCATACGATGGCGTTATAGATCGGCTTGCCGGTCGCCTTCTCCCACACGATCGTTGTCTCACGCTGATTGGTGATGCCAATTCCTGCAATCTCCAACGGATCAATGCCGCTCTTGGCTATACATTCGATCATCGAGGCGTACTGCGTGGCATAGATTTCCATGGGGTCGTGCTCCACCCAGCCGGGCTGAGGATAAATCTGACTGAACTCCTGCTGCGCTGTGGTGATCTTGTTCATGTCTTTGTCGAACAAAATTGTCCTTGCGCTGGTGGTTCCTTCATCAAGCGCTAAAAGGTATTTTTTTTCCATTTTTTCATCGCCTCCGTTTTTATTCTATTTTAACACACTCCTCAGAAATAATCAATATTTAATATAAATTTTTATATATTTTATTGTTTTTATGTTTATAATTACTATTGCGTTTCGCATAGGTCAGTAGCACGCTTTTTTTCAATGCATTATGGATGAGTAAAAGTTGACAACAGCATCTTTACTTGCTATAATAAAATATAATCAATCAACGAAAGCGGTGTTTTTTATGAAATATGCTGTAATTACGTCATTCATCTTAATTATTCTTTCTATCCTGTGGCTGATACTTGCTCTTTATCTTGCCGCATTTGTCATGACAGGCAGCAGACAAACGCTCGACGAGGCAATGCAATGGCAGTCCGGCAGGTATGACACATCGTTTTACGACGAACTTGAAAAAGATGATTATACCGTGACAAGCTACGACGGTTACATACTGAATGTTCAGTTGCTGCACAATCCAACCCCTACCGACAAATATGTCATTATATCCCACGGTTACACCGACAACCGAATCGGCTCGCTGAAATACGCCAAGCTTTATCTTGCTTTGGGCTATCACTGCATTATCTACGATCTTCGCGGACACGGACTCAACAAAAGCACCTTCACCACCTACGGAATCCGTGAAGGTCAGGACATCGCCACTCTTGTTGAGGATACCGGAAAGCGCTATCCGAATATATCTCAGTTAGGACTTCACGGAGAATCGCTCGGCGCGGCATCGACCATTACCGCCCTTCAATACAAGCCTGATGTGGATTTTGTCGTGGCAGACTGCGGCTTTGCGGACATTGAAGGCGTGCTTCGCGAGGGATATCGGAAGGCGCACGTCCCGTCATTTTTAGTGGACGTCGCAGACATCGGCGCACGCATACGCTATCATTTTTCCCTGAAAAAAATGCGCCCGATTGATGCGCTGAGTGAAAACGAGATACCGATTCTCTTCATTCACGGCGCCCAGGACGATTTTATCCTGCCGGATCATTCCGAGAGAATGGCAAAGGCAACCAAGGGGCAAAGCGTGCTTCACCTGATTGACGGAGCCGGTCACGCGGAATCGGTCCTGACCCAGCCGGACGATTACATGAATTACTTATCCGAGTTTATTCAGAATCTCAATTAAACGCGACAAAAACAGTACACGCCGATATTCCGAAATCATATTGGAATATCGGCGTGATTTTTTTACTTTTTTACATGATGCATTATAAAGAATTCGCGTCGCTAAGAAGCTGCTTTACCCACGTTGCTGTAACGGTATTTGTCGGGCAGCCGTCCCGAACGACGGCGTATTCACGGTCGGAGTATGGATAGAGCTTTATGATGACAGGCTCCCGCTTGAAGTTGGCAAAGTATGAGAGTGTTATCGTCACTGCAGGCTTGCCGTCAGGCTTTTTTACGTTCCAGCGCTGAATGGCGCTGCCGTTGAGCTGCTTCATCAGCTTGGTAAAGGACGAATATGTTTTATCCTCACCGTTTTTGGTGACGCTGTATTTATATATCACATCGCTCTGGGCAACAGCATTCTGATTTTCCTCACGCTTCACCGAAATCTCGCACTGAGCGCCGTCACCCGATATCTTTACGCCGCTCAATGATTCCATCGTGGCGGAAATGGCATTGATGCTGTAGATGTTCTCGGGCGTAAGCTGGTGAAGCACTGAGAGGGAATTGACATTCAGCTGATAGATAATGTCATGATCCTTGAGAATCGCATACATTTTCTCGCTCTCGGGCTTGCTGCAATACATAACGACGTCCTTGCCGTTGCGCTGGAAGGAGACTGTCAGATACGGCGAGGCAAGTCCGTAAGCCTTCATCTGCTTTGAAGTCGGCTTGAGCACTGCCACGTCATCCGCCATGAGATATTGCAGGTCGTAAACCAGCATGGCTGCCGCGGAATCCTTCACCGGCCAGCTGATCGGAGAGGTGACCTTATAGCTGAATCCGTAAAAGAGACTGCTCATATCTGCGGTGGTGTTCGGCTTCATGACAAATTTGCCGCTGAATTCCTTGCCGCTCAGTGTGATATTCCCTATTTTGATATTGCTCTTTTTGCTGCCGTCCTCGTTGGAGTCGTAATCGCTGAAAATATCATCGCTCAGATAGTAGCTGTTTCCCATGAAAAACGCGCTGTCCAGTGTGCAGACGTAAATATTGCTGTCGCCGCTGACCGTCAGATAATACACGTCATTCTCATAGCCGGGCGTTTTGCTGCCGGCTTTGAAGGTGTATGATTTTCCGTTTTTTAATACGACCTTCACCGAGAGAGACGGCTTGTCAAATCCGTAATTCTTAGGATTGTAGTCCGTATCCTTTACGCTGCCCACAATATCCTGATAGATCATCTGCACCGAACCGAACCATACTGTCTCCATAAAGCTGGAATTGACACTATACCCTTCCAACTCCTTGAAAGCAACGCTTCCGCTTTCCTTGTTGACATACGCGGTGTATTTTGCCTGAGAATTGGAAAGCGTGACCGTCTTGATATCGTCTGCGGAATAATTGAGCAACACGCCGGATTTTCTGCCGGCATCGTCATCGGTCTCGGTCACATAGTGTTCATGGTCATGATCGTCACCGTCTTCCGCTGACTCCCCCATTGCAAGCAGCCAGAAGAGCACTCCCACCGCAGCGGTTGCCAGAAGGAGCAGCAGCAGATTGCGTTTTTTCCTGTTCACAGCCTGCGCCTCCTGATGTAAACTACCAGACCGCACACAAGAGCGACCAGAGGAATGATGTAGCCGAAAATGACGCTGATGACCGACAGCGTATTCATATCCACCGAGAAATCCACCGCGTAAAGCGCCTTTGGCTCAATGTCAATATTGCCTGTGTCAATTCCGCTGCGCTGATTGAACATCGAAAGCAGCAGGCTGAGATTGCCGTAAATATCCGTTGTGATCAACTCGGAAGCATACAGGCTGTCGGGGGCTACTATAATATCGGTGCGCAGTTTGTCGCCTTCCATCGTATCGCGGTAGGTGGTGGAGCTTGCCATCACCGTGCGAACCGCCTCGTCCGCTTCGGTGTATTTTGATCTGTCAAATTTAGTGGCGCTGTCGCAGACCAAGCCTTCCTCAGACGAGGTGAGCACGGCAGCCACGTCTGTAGCGCCTTTCTCATTATAGAGAATGTCAAGCGCGACGGCGTTGACCACCGCAGGATAATTCAGCCGGTCGATCAGATTCAGCGTGTAGTCGCTTTCCTTCATCTGGGCTGTGAATGCGCTCATTTGCTTTGAAATCGTATTGTGGGAATCACCCTCATAGACGATATCCTGCGTTATGGCTATGCCGTATTCCGAAAGCAGTGAATTGAGATTGGGCATTTTGGGCATTAATGAGGACGAAAACACAATCAGCGTGCGGGATTTTGCCTGGCTGCTGAGATAATCGTCCAGCTTGGCGGTCTGGGCGCGGCTGAGATCGGAGGTCGGCGCGGCAAGCATCACAACGTCAGCATCGTCGGGAAGATCCTCCCTGCGGATATCCACCGTACGCACCTCGTAGCCGTTCAGCTCCAGTATTGTGACAAATTCCGAGCTGTTGGCATCCACATTTAGTCCGTCGACAAAGGCGACAACCGGAGTCTTATCAAGCGTGACCGTCTTGATAAGAGAGGTCATGTAGGTTTCCGTGTAGGACTGCGCCACCGAGGTATTCCCTGTGGTGCTGTCGTATGAGCTGTAATCGCCCGACAGCGACGGCAGCATTTCAAAGAAAGAGGTCACCCTTGTGCGCCGTGCCGATTTGATGACGATATAGTAATAATCCAGCACATCGCTGTATTCCGGAAACTGCATGATGTAAGCCGGCATTTTGCTCAGATCGACATAATTGATGGAGATATTGTCGTTGAGCTGCGGATAGCGCTTGATGATTTCGTGCGCTATCGGGATCTGACCGTAGGTGTCGGTGGTGAGCGCTCCCGAGGAGGTACACTGGGCTTCGGTGGCAAGAATATCTATTTCCACGCGCTCGTCAATGCCCCTGATGAGCTTCTCAGTCTCGGCGGTGAGGGTGTAACGCTTGTCGTCGGTCATGTCAAGGCTCATGAAAGAATATCTTTCCTTCATCTTCATGACAGCCATATTCAGCAGCACGACAAATAGAAAGAATATCACAGTCATCACGGTCGCCATGCTTCCGTGGCGGAATCGCGTGCTTGTGCGGATCAGGTGAATGGTGTGCTTTATTTTATTCATAATACCGCTCGTGTCGTTTTTTTTAGGTGCCTGCTTTTGCGTCGGCGTTTTTTCTTTATTAAAAATATGATTCAATGATGATCACCTCGTCGATGAGAAATATCAAAAGTCAGCTCCAGCGGCGTTTTTCCAGCACACGCACGGTCAGGAAGATAAATGAGGCGGCTATGCTGACAAAGAAAATAATGCTCGACATATCCAGTATGCCGCTTGTGAAGGGCTTGTACCGTCCGACAAACGAGATATTGTTTACCAACGCAACGATAAAATCATTGCTCGTCACAAGCGGAATAACGTCGAGAATGATAAAAATGGTTGCAATCGAAAATGAACCCATTCCGGCGACAAACTGGCTCTCAGTCATGGATGAGATGAACATGCCTATTCCGATAAATGCCGCTCCGAACAGTATCGCTCCGAAAATATTCCCGATGATCAGCGCCCACGAAGGCGAGGTGAAAAAGCTGAACACTATCGCGTATATGACAGTAAAGAGCGTGCAGCCGGTGTAAATGGTCAGCGCGGAAAAGAATTTGCCCAGTACCAGCGGTGTGATATTGATGGGCGACGTCAGGAGAATCTGATCGGTCTTATACTTGCGCTCCTCGCTGAAAAGCCGCATGGTGACAAGCGGCAGCATTAGCAGCACAATATTGAGCATTCCGTAATAAATCTGCGGAAATTCTGACGATTGCCCTACCGACAGCACCGAATTGAAATACATTCCGCTGAAAAACAGGTATATCGCACAGAACAAATACCCTATCGGAGAGCGGAAGCAGGCGCTCAGTTCTCTTTTATAAATTGCCTTCATCTGACAACACAGCTCCTTATTTATTAAAATTACTTATTATCAACCAGCGACATAAATATGTCCTCAAGCGAATATTCTCTTTGCCGCATCTCGACGATCGGGATTTTCTTTGCCGCCATCGCAAAGAAGATGTCCTGCCGCGCACTTTCGGAGGAAAATACGGTCACGCTGAACTCTGAGATGCCGCCCTGCTCCGAGAGCTTGGAACACCGCTTGACAGTCTTGACCGAATTGAGAACCGACTGTATCTCGCTTGCATTTCCCACAGCCTTGATGATCAGGGAATTGCCGTCGGTCAGACGGTCGCTCAGGCTCTGCGACGTGCTGTCGGCAACCAGCTTTCCGTTGTTGAGCACAATGATTCTGTCGCAGATCGCCTGCACCTCGCTGAGAATGTGCGAGGACAGAATGACCGTGTGCTTCTGCCCGAGCTTTTTGATAAGCGAACGCACCTCTATGATCTGCTTGGGGTCAAGACCCACTGTCGGTTCGTCTAGAATCAGCACCGGCGGATTGCCCACAAGCGTCTGCGCTATTCCGACACGCTGACGGTAGCCCTTGGACAGATTCCTGATAAGCCTTCCGCGCACCGACGAAATGCCGGTAAGCTCACATATCTCCTTGAAATGCGCTTCCTTTTTCTGCGTGGCTCGCTTCAGCTCATAAATAAAATCGAGGTACTCATTCACCGTCATATCGGGATAAAGCGGAGGCACCTCCGGCAGATAGCCTATTCTTTTCTTCGCCTCCGTGGGCTGATCGAGTATGTCGAAGCCGTCTATTGTGACGGTACCCGATGTGGACGAAATATAGCCTGTTATGATATTCATGGTCGTGGTCTTGCCGGCGCCGTTCGGTCCCAGAAAACCCGCAATCTCGCCCTTTTTCACCGAGAAGCTCACGTTGTCGAGCGCCAAGGAAGAGCCGTATTTTTTTGTCAGATTTTTGACATTAATCATGAGTTGACCGTCCTAACTTAATTCAAATAAGATGAGAGATACACATTAAGAGAATACCACCCGCGATTGATAAATATGTGTACTTATTATAAATATAAAATTAAAATCCGTATTATTCCGGCAGGCTCAGATCGAATTCCGGCACATATTCCTCTGCGGCCGAAGAAAGCTCCTGCTTAAACCCTGTTATTCCTAAAGAATCGGCAGTATCAAGTACTTTTTCATATTCTGAGGACGTAAGCCTTCGTCCAAGCTCGGGAAATGCCGCAATATTGCCCGCCGGAGTGTACTGGCTCATTATGCTCACAAGCGTGCCTTCCGGCAGTTCAGAGCTGATTCTGCGCAGCGCCGCGACGGAATTCCTCACATTTCTCGGCAGAACCAGATGACGGACAATCACGCCGCGCTTCATTATGCCGTCCTCTATGACGTTTCCTCCGGCTGATTTGCACATGAATTGAACCGCATTCAACGCAACGGCAGGGTAATCCGGCGCGCAGGCATATTTCGACGCAGTCTCCGCAAGGGCGAATTTGTAATCCGGCAGCCAGATATCAATATATTTTGAAAGCGCCTGCAGCGTTTCTGTCCGCTCATATCCTCCGCTGTTCCAGACTAACGGAATGCCCGGGCGGTAGATTTCCAGCGAGCGGATGATCACTTCAGCGTATTGCGTTCCGGTCACAAAGCTGATGTTGTGTGCGCCTTGTCTCTCCAGCTCACGCATTATTTCCGCAAGTCCCTCAGGCGTTACAGCCCGTCCTCTCACCTCGGAGGATATGGCATAATTCTGACAGAAGGCGCACCCTAAGCAGCAGCCGGAGAAGAAAATCGTACCCGAACCGCAGTTGCCGCTTATCACGGGTTCCTCCCACATATGCAGCGCTGCCCGCGAGATGACCGGCTCTGTGCCGCACCCGCAGAATCCTTCGCCGCGCAGTCTGCCCCTTGCAGCTCCGCACATTCTCGGGCAGAGATTGCATTTGTCCATCGCTTTCCCTCCTATCAGCAAAATCGGCAGGCTGCGGCATAATGGCTGCCGTATCCCGCCGATATTTTTTATATAACAATGATGAATTTTTTATTGTGCGTCAGTATGAGCGCAACCGCTTACTGTATCAGCCGCATCGTCTGTCTCCTGCACGTCGTTTCCGCCAATCTCATTCAGCGTCTTTCTGTGGTCAAGACCGTCGTATGTTATTTTGAGCGTGTGTGAAATATTGTACTTCCTGCCGCATATCCCACAGCGGTACTTGGCATAATGCTTCTTGTTTTTGCAGGTGAACCGCGTCAGCCTCTTCATGAATGCGCCGCATTCGGGACACTCGGTCATAAAGTCGGAGAAAACAACCTGCTCGTCTTCCAGATCCTGCAGGTTATAGCACTTGAAATTCATGCGCTCATAAAAAACCGGGTCGGCTTTCTTTACGAACATACCAAACAGCTCAGGTGTGAAGAGCTTTGCAAAACACCTTGCGGTTAATCTGCTGTCATTGAGCGCACGGTGAAGCTGATCCTCTCCTATCTCAACCCCGACAAGCTCCGCGAAGGCTGAAAGTCCCACCTGCTTGGCGAGCGAAATGTCCACCGCCTTCTGACAAAGCTGCTGGGCGTCGCAGTAATTTTTGATAATGTAAATCTCATCCAGCATATCATATCGCTTGAGATTCTCATACAGCACACTTATATCGGAATTGCCCCAGGAAAGCATGCAATTGTCTCCTGTGCCTATCCACGCCTTCAGTTTTTTAAATACCGTAATAAATCCGTCGGCATTTTTAAGGTCCTCGTTGGTGATGTGCGTCAGTTCTTTGATTCTTCCTCTTAGTTTTTTGGTTTGCTTTGGAGATACAAGCGTCTGAAATTCGCTTGTTATATTCATCTGATCATCCAGAGCCACCGCGCCGATCTCAATTATCTCGTCGAAATAGCCTGATCGGGTGGAAGCGCCGTTCCATTCAAGATCCATTATTATGTACTTCATCGGGCTAAAATTTATCTAATGCCAATTTTCATCTCACTGAGAAGGGCAATCCTTTCTATAGAATCAAGTCATCTATATATTTTACATCAATCACGCGACAAAATCAACCCTAATATGAAAATATAATGCTATATTTTGACACGGTAAAGCTGCGCCGCATTTCGGGCAGTGATTTCCAGCAGACTTTCCACGTCGACATTGCGCAAATGGGCTATGAATTCCGCGACAGATCTTATCATCCACGATTCGCTGCGCCTGCATTTTTCCTTCCCTGTGCGGAATGGACGCGGAATCAGGTACGGCGCGTCAGTTTCCAGCACCAGACGGTCGAGAGGTACGTATTTTGCCACTTCCACAGGCTTGACCGCGTTTAATGCCGTCACCGAGCCGCCTAAGCCAATGTACAGCCCCATATTCAGCGCTTCCCGTGCCAATTCAACGCTTCCGGAAAAACAGTGCATTACGCCCTCCGGCTTATAATGCCGGAGCATATCGTACATATCGCCGTGAGCCTCGCGGTCATGGATAACGACCGGATATTTTTCCTGCTCCGCAAGCTCCAGCTGCATGGCAAAGGCGTGCTTCTGAATATCCTTGTTGTCTGTGCGCCGATAGTAATCCAACCCAATTTCACCGACGGCTACCGCCTTTTCGTCTGCAAGCATCCTGCGCAATCCGTCACTAAAACGGTCCTCCCAGCTGTCGGCGCAGCATGGGTGAATTCCAACGGCGGCATAGACAAAATCATATTTGCCGGCAAGCTCCACGCACTCGGCAGCACTTTGCATATTCTCTGAAGGACAGACTATGGCACGCACGTCCTGTTCCTTGTGCATCCGCATAAGAAGCTCGTCCCTGTCGTCATCGAATGCATCAGAATAATAATGCGCGTGACTGTCAAATATCATAATGAATCTATCCCCCTAAAAAAGCCGACAGGCACCGACTTAAAACTATGTCAAGTGCCTGTCATGAAAAGCATAATACATCAAATCATTTATCTGTGATCGCCATAGAAGAAAAGCGCCAGAACCCCGGGACCGGCATGTGCTCCAATAACCGGTCCGATGTTGCCCATAATCACCTTTTTAACGCCCTTCACGCGCTTTTTGACCTCACCCACCAGATACTCTGCGTCGCTGCGGCAGCCGCCCTGGCAAATCATGATGGTATCGTACTCTCCGGTGAAGGTTTCCACCATTTTATCAACCATTGCGTTAAGTGATGCTTTGCGCCCTCTTACCTTGGTAATATTGATAAGATGACCTTCGTCATCGACGTGCAGCACGGGCTTTATATTGAGCGCAGAGCCTACAATTGCGGTGGCAGCCGATACTCTGCCGCCTCTTTTGAGATGGTGCAGATCGTCCACGGTGAACCAGTGACAGAGATGAAGGCGATTATCCTCAACCCACTTGGCAAGCTCCTCAAGTCCCATGCCCTTCTTTTTGTGCTGTGCGGCAAAGTAAACCAGCAACCCCTCGCCCATGGAAGCGGCAAGGGAATCCACCGACACAATGGTGCGATCGGGGTATTTTTCTTTAAGCTCATTGATGGCAATCAAAGAATTATTGTAGGTGCCGCTGAGTCCGGAGGAAAAGCTGATATAGAGAATGTCAAGTCCTTTTTCAAGGTATTCGCTGAAATACTCGCAGAAGTCCACCACATTGATCTGGGAGGTCTTGGGCATTTTTCCGGCACGCATGACGTCGTAAAAATCGTCCGACTTCATCTCGCGCTCATCGGGGAAATTCCTGTATGTCAGACCGTCCAGCTCGAACTGCATAGGCCACACCTTTACGCCAATCTCATCGGCAATATCCTGCGAAATATCGGTCGTGGAATCGGTCAGAATTACATAATCTCTTTCTTTCAAAAAATCACCTTCATTTTGTCGCAAAAAAATATAATCTCTTTGAGCAATAATATTATAACTGTAAACGCAGCTGTTGTATTCATTATATCACAATTCACTCATTAAGTAAAGCGCATTGGTAAAAAAGATTGAGCACTCAACATCCAAACAATTATCAACACATTTGTACAATATACACTTCATGCGATTTACCATTTGCAGCTTTTCGCACAATCGCGCACACATTGCTTCATATCCTCGGGAATGAGATTTACCTCGTCAAAATAATCGGCATAAATATTCGGGCTGTCCTTGTACTTTTGATAGGCAGGCGTTGTCATGTAGTATTCCAGCAGATAAGGCAGCTTATCTCCCCTTGCAAGCCGCTTGGATATGGCAAGGCACATGGCGAAATTGATCTCGTCCACACTGCCCACACATTCAAAGGGCTTGGATTCGTGCAAGCCGATCAGCTGCTCAAAATATCCCTTCATCTTGTCGCTGCCTGAATTGAGCAGATTGATGCGGAATATATCCTTTATCTCGTCGTCACTGAGAAACGGCGAAAGAATCATCACAACAAACAGGCACTTCGAGCAATCCAGACACCATGTGTCAAATTTCGTTCCGGCGTTGCCCGCGTTGCAGCTGCGAAATACCGGGTGGTATTCCTTCAGCTCCGCAAAAATCGCCGCGATCTGTATCTCGGAAAGCGGACGCAGCAGACTGAAATATTTTACCCCGCAGGGAATGAATTTGTTGAGGTATTCCGCAAAGTCCTTCTCAAATTCAAAGCTCTTGGAATACTGGTGATTAACGTCGCTGCCAGCCACCGAGGCTTCGTTGGCACTGGATTCATTGGAGAGCGCCACGTACTTTTTGCCGCAGATATATGCCGACATCGAGGCGGCAAAGGCGATCAGCGCCGACAGCGGCGTGTGTCCGTTTAAAAAGCCCTGCTTATTCAGTTCCACGATAGTGCGGTCGAGGTATCTCTTCGGGCGGTAGATATCCTCCGGTCGATAGCCCGCGAGCAGGGCAGACGCAAACGCCGAATTCCTGTGATTCATCATAAAGCACATATTATCCTGTGTGTTACCGTACTGCGACAGCACATGAAGCGATACAATCGAATCCTTGCCGCCACCCACCGGAATCATGCAGCCGCTAAGTTTCTTCTTTGATGCAACCGTGCGCTTCCGCTCAACGCCTGCCGTTTCGATGGTCATGAAGCGCTTCATATCGGTGTCCACTCCGTTGGTGTAGAAAAACTCGCCCAGTCCGTGATAATAGAGCTTCTTCCACCATTCGATCTGCTCGTCGCTCAGATAGCCGCATTCCACGCGCACAAGCGGAGGACAGGCTGCCTTCCAGTAGCTCACAAGTTCCACCATACCGAGTGAAAAGATAAATTCCTCAAATACCAGATCGTTTCTGTCTATGCCAGTTTCCGGCAATATCCAATATGGATGAAACTCCGTTAATCCCACCGTTTCAAAATGATAGACTACCTTTATTCCGTTGTCCTGCTCGGTTATGTCATACCCGTGATAGATGAATTCAGGGTATTTTCTGATAAGCTCGTTATATTCCAATGCCAAGCACTCCTTAAATTTTTGATTTATTATATTATATACTGATCCTGCCATTATTTCAACACAATATTTTGTGAACATAAAGCGGCGTCGCCAAAATAATAAAATAAGAAAACTTAAAAATAGATAAAAAATATGTCACTAATAGCTATTGCATTCATGCGCGGTTTACGCTACAATATATTGGTATAATTGTAGATTTAAAGAGGTGCTTTTTCTGTCACAGGAAATATATTTGGACAACAGCGCGACCACTAAGCCTTGTCCCGAGGCAATCGCAGCGGCAAATGAAATGATGCTGCGGTTCTGGGGCAATCCCAGCTCCACCCACGCAAAGGGCAACGAGGCGGCGCAAAAGCTCAGAGAAGCCAGGCGCTCCGTTGCTTCGGCAATATCTGCGGCGCCCGAGGAAATATTCTTTACTTCCGGCGGCACCGAGGCAAACAACATCGCGGTGTTCGGAGCCGCGGCAAAAAACAGGCGTGCAGGCAGACGCATTGTCACCTCCGCGATCGAACATTCCTCTGTGCTCGACAGCGTAAGCGAGCTGGAAAAACAGGGGTTTGAGGTGATAAGGCTAATGCCGGACATTCACGGGCATATTCCCCCCGAAGCCGTCGCGGAAGCAGTCAATTCCGACACCGTTCTGATCACAATGATGATGGTCAACAATGAGGTGGGAAGCATTCTCCCGATTGAACACGCTGTGAAGGCGGCAAGGAGAAAGGCTCCGAAAGCTATCGTTCACTGCGACTGCGTACAGGCATTCGGCAAGATTCCCGTTAACGTCAAAAAGCTCGGCGCGGACATGATTACGCTGTCCGCCCACAAGATAGCTTCGCCAAAGGGCTGCGGCGCCCTTTACAAGCGTAAGGGGCTGCATATTCCGTCCCTTACCTTCGGGGGGCATCAGGAGGACTCCTTCCGTCCAGGGACCGAGGCGGCTCCGCTCATTGCCGCATTCGGCGCGGCGGCTGCCATTGCCTGCGATAAAACAGGCATGAGCAAAAGATATTCCACAGTGAAGACTCTGAGAGATTATACCATTGAAAAACTCGGCAAAATCAACGGAATTGTGTTCAACAGTCCCGACGACGCTCTCCCCTACATCGTCAATTTCAGCACCCGCTGCGTCAAGGCGGAAACAATGCTCAATTTTCTCTCGGAACGCGGCATTTATGTTTCGGGCGGCTCCGCCTGCGCCAAGGGAGAGCCGAGTCACGTCATCAAGGCGCTTGACCTGCCCAGAGACGCGGCAGACAGCGCAATACGAGTCAGCTTCAGCGCCGGCAACACAACAGATGAAGTTGATGCCCTGGCGGAGGCAGTAGCCGAGGGAATCAACAAACTGGCGCATTTTGCTTATTGATTAAAACAGGAGGAAAACCCTTGAACGAAATCATTCTTATCAAAAACGGCGAGCTTGCGCTCAAAGGTCTCAATCGCAGGAGCTTTGAGGAAACTCTCGTAAAAAACATACAAAAGGCTGCCGCACCGTTCGGCGGCGTTAAGGTCTGGCGTTCCCAGTCGACCATGTTTGTCACTCCGCTCGAAGGCACCGACATTGAGGATGCTGTGGAGGCAATTTCAAAGGTATTCGGCATTGCCGCACTCAGCCGCGCCGCCGAGGTACCAAAGGATATGGACGCCATTCTTCCGGCTGTGTGCGAATATCTCAGTGAGGAATTGCAGGACGCCAAGACCTTCAAGGTCAACGCAAAACGCGCCGACAAGAAATTTCCGCTCAAAAGCCCCGATATCTGCGCTCAGACAGGCGAATATTTACTCCAAAGATTCCCGCATCTGACCGTAGATGTACACGAGCCCGATCTGGTGGTTACGGTGGAGATAAGAGACACCTCCGCCTACATCCACAAACAGCCCATCAAGGGAGCCGGAGGGCTTCCGGTCGGCACAGGCGGCAGGGCATGCGTGATGATTTCCGGCGGCATAGATTCGCCCGTTGCCTCGTGGATGATGGCAAAGCGCGGTCTGGAGCTGTCAGCTGTCAATTTTGCCTCTCCCCCCTACACCAGTATGCGCGCTGAGGAAAAGGTCAAAGATCTTTTGGGCAAGGTGGCACAATGGTCGGGAGAGATAAAACTGCATATCGTGCCCTTCACAGAAATCCAGGAAGCAATAAGGGATTACTGCCCGGAGGATATGCTGACAATCATCATGCGCAGGTATATGATCAAAATTGCCCAGATGATTGCACGCAAGGACGGTGCGCTTGCTCTGATCAGCGGAGAAAGCGTCGGTCAGGTGGCGAGCCAGACACTGCGTGCGCTGGAATGCACCGACGCCGCGGCAGATATGCCGATTTTACGCCCTGTTATCGGAATGGACAAGGAAGAGATCGTTTCCATCGCCCGCAAAATCGACACCTTTGAAATCTCTATTCTTCCCTTTGAGGACTGTTGCACGGTATTCACGCCCAAGCATCCCAAGACCAAGCCTATACTCGAAAAGATTCTGGAAGCGGAAAAGGCACTGGAAGCCGATGAGATCAATGTGGCAGCTATGATAGAGCATGCGGTAAACGACACCGTGTCAACAGTAATCACGCCAGACAGATGAGGAGGTTATGAATAGGCATGACCCAATTTGAAATATCTGCCGCACTGGTAGCGGCATTGAAAGAACGAGGCATGAAGATAGCTTCTGTGGAATCATGCACGGCGGGTCTGATCTCCAAAATCATTACCGACGCGCCGGGTTCCTCCGATGTGTTTGACTTAGGAATAACCACCTATTCCAACGAAATGAAAACCAGAATGGTGGGCGTTCCGGAAGAAATTCTCGCCGCTCACGGAGCAGTATCTCCCGAAACGGCACGCGCCATGGCGGAAGGCATTCGCAGGGTAGCAGGCGCGGATATTGGCGTTGCAACCACAGGCATTGCCGGTCCCGGCGGCGGCAGCCCCGAAAAGCCTGTCGGACTGGTCTATACGGCTATTGCCACAAAGGAAGGCACTGAGGTCACGCGTTTGATGATAGACGAACCGGGAGCCGACAGGAACTACATTAGAAACACCGCCGCCGAAATTGTCATTCTCAATGTGCTTGCTCAGCTTAACGGCAATGAATCATCAATATAACAGGAGGGTGGAATTATTATGGCAAGAAGGAACGATGAATACGATCTTTATTTGATAGAAGAAGAGCGTAATGCAGCCGCCAAGAGAAAGAAAAAGAAAAAAATGGATCCTGTCAGCAGAGTAATCCTCTTCATTTCGGTCATCGTATTTTTAGGGTCGGGCGGATATCTGGTTTATAAATACTTCGGTGAACCATTTCTGGAACAGTTAGAGCTTGCCTCATACAAAAAAGATTACAACAGCGAGGATCCCTCAACTGCCGAGGATGGCGTCTGGAATAATAAAGATGATAATAAAGAAGAAGAAAGGCTCGAAGACGGCACACTTGCCTCCTTCAAAACCATTCGGGAGCTTAACAGCGACGTGGTCGGCTGGATTAACGTATCCAACACTCTGATCGACTACCCTGTAGTGCAGACAAAAGATAACAGCTATTATCTCAGACACAATATCAATAAGGAATACAACTACTCCGGCTGTCCCTTTTTGGACTACAGAAACGACATCAAGCCTGATTCCAAAACAAGAAGCTTTATCATCTACGGACATCACCGCCGCAACGGAACCATGTTTGCTCAGCTGAAAAAATACAATGAGGTTGATTTTTACAAGGAAAACCCTGTTATTCGCTTCGACAGCATTTATGAACGTTCCGAATGGATTATATTCTCCAATTTCCGAGCCACCACATCATGGGCAACCGGCACGCCATTCAACTATATTCAGACCGAATTCAAGGATGACGCGGAGTTTCTGAAATTCGTCGAAGAATTGAAAAAACGTTCGCTGATCACAACGCCTGTTGACGTTAAGGCAGACGATAAGATACTGCTGCTGTCAACCTGTTCCTACGAAAAAAACAACTGGCGCATGATTATTGCCGCACGCCGTGTACGAGACGGCGAAAGCACGGTTGACGTCAGCTCGGCGGTCAAAGCCTCCAATCCCCTCATGCCCTGAGCAAGGCGGTGAAGCAATGTCAGCCGGAATCATCTGGTACAAGACGCAGCCGGACAGCAAAAGATCTGCTGCGGTAAGCGACCTGTTGACCGATTACTGCGGGAATATCAAAAGTCACGATGTAACTGTTCATCCCGAGCGAATCGCTCCTCTGATAAGCAATATCCTCTCACGCTGTGATAACGTAATCATTATAGGCGGTGCCGAATGCAGGCAACCGGAGGAAAACATTGTTTTTATCCTCTCCCGCGCTTTGAACATACCTCTCGAGACAAAATACAGAAGCCGCTCCCGCTTTTGCTTTGACAGGCTGAGAAATACTCGCCTGCCGTCACTTGCCGGATCTGTTCTTTTTCCCTCACGCGCGGGATACGTTGAGGGAATACTGCTCACGGCAGGCAATCAGAATATCATAGTGCTTCCGGCAAATTACCAACTCGCCGTTCAGGCGGCAGTCGGAATGAGAGAGTATTTCATTCCGGAGGTGACACGCCGCCGGCGCGCTGAAGCAGTAAGGATTACCCCCGAAGTAAAGCAAAAGGACTATGAAAAATTCAAAAGAAGTCAAAAGGCTGCGCCGGTCACCCGTGAATACAATGAATACCAGCTGATTGAAACCATGGAACGCGCTTCCCGGCGTGCATCGGAAGATTCAGCCCACGACACCGCTTTCGATTACATGTACGACGACCAAAACCGCGGAGGTTCATAATCAATCAGCATTTTTCATTGAATTCATATTTAAGAAATTAATTATTTAAATTCAGTACAAATATTTTTGATAAAATAATTTATCATAATGGAAATGCATATACAGAGGTGATATATTTATGTATGACAAGCAGAAAACCTGGGTCAGAGTAATGGCAATTATCCTCGCCGGCATGATGGTAATTGGAATTCTTGCAAGCGCACTCTACAGCATATTCTGATGCTTCTGGTTTTAGCCCGGATATTTTATCCGTTTTTGGATATTTCATAACAGCAATTGTAAAATTACAGTGAACATTTTGTGAATTTATTTGTCAGCACTGGAAAATTGACATTTTATTAAGTATAATGTACCTTAGTACTTGAGTGTACTGATTGAAAATCTTTGTATTAATTTATTTATTTTCAGGTGGTGCTATTTATGTTGTTAAATCAAAGATTAAAGCATTTTAGGACAAGCTCCGGATTAACTCAGCAGCAGGTGGCGGATGTATTGGGTCTTGACCGCTCTACTTATGCTTACTATGAGTCCGGCAAAACTACTCCTGACATCAAGTCGGTGAACAAGCTCCTCAAAATTTTCAACATCAGCTATTATGAGCTCATGGATGAAGCTGATCCCACAACTCTTTCCGTCAGTGATTCCGATGTACAGGATGATGACGAGGATAAGCTTCACATCTACGATCTTTCAAAGCCGGAGAAGAGACTTGTCATATATTTCAGAGTGCTCTCTCCCAACCAGCAGAAGGATTTGCTCAAGTCCATCAGCCCCGAAGCATTTGAGGGTCGCAAAAAGCGTCGCAAGGCTTCCGAAGAAGAAGACTGATTTGTCGTTGATTCGTTTTCTTAACGAATCAGCACTTTCATGATCATTGGCAAACACAAATTCATAATAAAAAGCGGATGGAGGTTGAATTCCACCCGCTTTTTATTTTTTTAATGAGGGATTTACACGATTCCCTCTGCTGCAATGTATTTTTTCAAGCTGCCAGCAGCCAGGTTTACCACCAATCCGTTGACAAAACCCGTTGCTGTACCCACTGCCATAAGTGCGGGAAGAAGCAGTAAAACCTCAGAAGTCCATGTGACGCACGCAGCGACCGCTACCTGTGCTATCATATGCGCTACTCCTCCGGCACAGCTTATTCCGGCAGCCGATAGGGATTTGCAGCGACGGACAATCATCATGACGATCAGGCTTGCCGTTCCGCCCGCGATGGAATAGGCTAATCCTCCGATGCCGGAGAAAAGCATTGCCGTCATGGTGACCTTGGTTATCATTATCCCGGCAGCCAGTCCGTCCGACTTGAGCAATACAAGTGCAGCCAATACCGCAATGTTGCCCAGTCCCAGCTTAATGCCGACAATCGGAGGCACTATGGGGACGAGATATTCCACATACCCCAGCAATATAGCAAGCGCTGCAAGCAGTGCAGCGGCAGCGGTTTTTTTGGTTTTGCTCTCTATATGTCACTCCCCCTTTGACTATTATTGTAAAATATTTCACGCAAAATTGCAACACCCGAGGCGATTTATTTGAAGATTTTTGATTTACATAGTAAGAAGCTCTTGCTTGGTTCAGCTATTGTACTGTTATTGCTTTTATCCTTTATCACATTTATTATTTCACACTCTGAAAAAGAACCGATATCCGAAACCCGTTTTATGCTGGACACGATATGCACCCTGACCCTGCACGATTGGCAGGGCGATGGCAGTGAGATCATAGACGGCGCCTTCGGAATCTGTAAAAAATACGATCATCTGCTCAGCACAACTGTAAGCGGCAGCGATATTTACAACATTAATCACAGCGAAGGCAAGCCGGTGAAAGTTGCCGAGGAAACGGCGGCGCTTCTCAGACGCACTCTGGAATACTGTGAGATGAGCGAAGGCGAATTCGACATAACCATATACCCCGCAAAGTCCCTGTGGGATTTCAGCGGGGATAACGCTAATCTTCCGGACCAGAAGGAACTTGCTAAAGCTGCATCAAAGGTCGATTACACAAAAGTAAATATTAATGGGAGGACCGTAACCGTTCCAAAAGGAATGGGAATAGATCTCGGTGCGGTAGCAAAGGGATTCATAGCCGACCGCGTTGCCGAATACCTTAAAGCTCATAAAGTTACCTCCGCCATCATTGACCTCGGAGGCAACGTTTATGTGCTTGGCAGCAAGCCTGACGGAACCAACTGGCGAGTCGGCATCAGAATGCCATTTGCCAATGAAGAAGCCGATGTTGTAGAAACGTCCAACGCGTCGGTCGTCACATCCGGCGTATATCAACGATACTTCGAGCACGACGGAAGAATATATCACCATATTCTCCGTTCGTCAGACGGAATGCCCTGCGAAACAGGCCTGTATTCGGTTACTATTATATCAAAAAGCTCGGAACAATGCGACGCTCTCTCCACAGTATGCATGCTGCTCGGATACGAAAAATCTGTGTCCATGCTCTGCGGTTTTTCCGACGTCCGTGCTGTATTCATAACGTCAGAAAACCAGCTCTTATACTACACTCCATAATGCCAAAATCCGCAGAAATCGACCACCGATAACTGCGGATTAACATTATGCTATATTAACTATATAATCTGACAAAACAGCGTAAACCGTTCCCCGAAAAGGATCAGCATGCATCCTGTACTTCCTCTTCAACATCAGACTGATCTATCACATAAAGCTCATTAATAGGTATACCAAGCACCTCAGCAAAAATCTGAACCTCATAATCGTAAACAGAACGAAGCTGATTTTCGATCTTACTGATGGTCGCAACCGAACGTTTTACGCCCTTCTCCTTGCAGAGCTTGCTGAACTCGGTCTGAGAAATATTCTTCCCGTTTCTAAGGCTTTTGAGCTTTGGTCCCACAACATTCAATACACCGCACCCATCCTTGTAGTACATAAAAAACCGTCCTTTCTTTAGTAAGTGATAGAGGATGAAAAAACGAAAAAATCTGATGATGCAATCACATGATAATTAACTTGCATGATTTTTACAAAACAGAAAATTTTTGTAAATCTAAACTATCATTTGTTTTAATTCTAACATTTTTCTCGGAATAAGTCAATAGGTATATTAAAAAAAAGATGCTTTTGCTGCTACATTAATAAAATTAATAAACAATTATTTATATCTTAAAAATATCATCACATAGTTATCATATGTAATTTTATAAATCATCGCATCTCATTATTATTGGTTTAAATCATGAACGCTCTACAGAAAAAAATCTTGATTATGCAAAGCGGATTTGTTATAATGTTATTTAGTATTTTTTCAAAGAGGGGATCACAATGACGCTGATGAATGCTGCCGGACTTGAGCTTTCCTTCGGCACGCACACTGTATTCGGAGACGTTAATTTTCTTATAGATGAACGTGACCATGTAGGGCTTGTGGGTGTGAACGGCTGCGGCAAGACCAGCCTGTTCAAGGTTCTGACAGGTCAATACTCCCCTGACACGGGTTCCTTCGGCAAAAGCAAGCTTGCCCGCGTGGGATACGTTGAGCAGTTCGCTATCAATAGCAGCCGAACGGTGCTCGATGAGCTGCTGACGGTATTCGACGACTTAAAGGAAATAGACCGCAGGCTTGGCGAGTTAAGCGAGCTGATTTCAAAAAATGCCGGAGATATGGAGGCGCTGATAGACGAACAGCACAGGCTCACCGAGGAATACAACGACCGCGGAGGTCTCACCTACCGAAGCCGCGCACATTCCGCACTTCTTGGGCTTGGATTCACTGAACAACAGCTTTCACAGGGCATTTACACACTCAGCGGCGGTCAGCGCTCAAAGGTGCAGCTCTGCAAAATGCTGCTGTCAGGAGCGAACCTTCTGCTGCTCGACGAACCGACCAACCATCTTGACATCGCCTCGGTGGAATGGCTGGAAGACTTTTTGCGGTCATTCAGGGGCGCTTACATCGTTATTTCCCACGACCGATACTTTTTGGACCGCGTGACCAACAAGACATTTGAACTGGAAAACGGCAAGCTGACCATATACGGAGGCAATTACAGCCATTACATCGACAAAAAGGCCGAGAACCGCGAAATCGCCATTCGCCACTTCGAGAATACCCAGCGCGAAATCAAGCGAATCGAAGGCATTGTGGAGCAGCAGCGCCGCTGGAACCGCGAGAAGAATATTCGCACTGCCGAGAGCAAGCTCAAGCAGATTGAACGCTTGAAAAAGACACTTGTCGCTGTGGACAGGCTGCCGGAGGAATTCAGCTTCAGCTTCCCGGTGAAAAACGAAAGCGGCAACGATGTGCTCAAAGGCACCGACCTTTCCTTTGCATACGGCGCAAAGGAAATCTTCCGCGACGTAAACATCGACATCAAAAAAGGCGAACGCGTTTTTCTGCTGGGACCGAACGGCTGCGGCAAGACAACGCTTTTCAAAATGCTCTGCTCACGTTTAGGCGGTACAAAAGGATATGTCTCACTCGGCTCCAATGTGGACATCGGCTACTACGACCAGACGCAGGAGTCGCTGCACAACGGCAAAAACGTGCTCTGCGAGGTATGGGACGAATACCCCCGCATGACCGAAACCGAGGTGCGTTCCTCCCTCGCAGCATTTCTCTTCAAGGGGGACGATGTATTCAAGAGCATCGGAGACCTCAGCGGCGGCGAAAGAGCAAGGGTGGCAATTCTCAAACTGATGCTCTCGCGCTGTAATCTGCTGCTGCTCGACGAGCCCACCAACCATCTGGATATCATCTCGCGCGAGGCTCTGGAAATGGCGCTGACCTGCTATGAGGGAACGATATTCATGGTGTCGCACGACAGATATTTTATCAATCGCCTTGCCGACCGCATTTATTATATGGAAAACGGCTCTGTAACCGAGTACATCGGCAATTACGACGACTTTACCGCACACAGGGCGGTTCATGCTCAGACGCAGAATGATGCCTCTCCTGCCGCTGTCAACGTGGAAAAGGAAAAGCGCGTCAATGATTACAAGCAGCGCAAGGAGGCAGCTGCCGCGGAACGCAAGAGGCTCAAACAGATAGAAAATTCCGAGAGCGAAATAGAACGCCTTGAAGCCGAGTTGGCAGAGCTAAACGAGCGCATGACACTTCCCGAAATCAGCTCGGATTACGGCAAAATCATGGAGCTGACAAAGCAGGCTGCCGAAATGCAGGAGAAAATCGACGGGCTATATGCATTGCTCGACGAATTGTATAATTAAAACACACGAAATGAGGTTTGTATAAAGAATTGAAAGCAGGAATAGCGACACTTGGCTGCAAGGTCAATCAGTATGAATCGCAGGTAATGATGGACATGCTCTGCTCCCACGGATTTGAACAAGTCGCCGAAGGTCAGCAGGCGGATGTGTTCATCGTCAACAGCTGCACCGTCACCGCTACCGGAGACAAAAAGGTTCGCCAGACGGTACGTCGCGCAAGGCGTGAGAATCCCGAAGCGGTAATTATACTCACCGGCTGCATGCCGCAGGCATTCCCGCAGGAATGTGAGGCGATGGAAGAAGCCGATATCATCATAGGCAATTCCAACCGCAGCGGTCTGCTGGATTACATAGACAAATTCATGCACACTCATCAGCGCATTGTTGACATCAAGCCGCACGGCAAGGAATACGGCAGCGAGTCCTCGATAAGCGGCATGAACGAGCGCACGAGAGCTTACATCAAGATAGAGGACGGCTGCAACCGCTTCTGCACCTACTGCATTATTCCCTACGCCCGGGGACGTGTGCGCAGCCGAGCAATTGAGGACATACGCACGGAATCGCAGCGCATAGGAAAAAAATACCGCGAGGTCGTGCTCGTGGGAATCAACCTTTCGGCATACGGCAGCGACATCGGCAGTGGGTTACTGGAAGCGGTGAAGGCTGCCGCTTCCGCCGACGGCATCGAGCGTGTGCGGCTCGGCTCTCTGGAACCTGATCTGACTCCCGACGAGCTGATAGAGGGACTTGCCGAGGTGCCGGAATTCTGCCCGCAGTTCCATCTGGCCATTCAAAGCGGCTGCGACGCCACCTTGCGGCGCATGAACCGTCACTACGACACCGCGCAGTTCCGCCATGTATGCGAAAAAATCCGCTCCACCTTTGACAATCCCTCCATAACGACCGACATCATGGTCGGATTCGCCGGAGAAACCGATGAGGAATTTGCCCAGTCGGTCGCCTTTGCCAAGGAAATCGGATTTGCCCGGGCGCATGTATTTGCCTATTCCCGCCGCAAGGGGACACGCGCCGACACATTTCCCGATCAGGTGGACGAGCATAGCAAGAGCCTTCGCAGCGACGAAATGATCAAAGCAACCGCCCAGTCGGCTGCTGCTTTTCTTGATACACAGCTCGGCAGAAGGGTAAAAATCCTTGCGGAGCGCGAAGTCGAGCCGGGCGTATTCGAGGGCTACACGGAGAATTACACGCCTGCCCGCATTGGCGGCAACGATCTTGGCGGCAGGATCATCGAGGCAACAGTGGAAAAGGTATGTAACGGGTTTGTTATGTGCAGGGCAATATGACGGTATTTTATCTCATTTTTTTACAGTTCTGACATTATTATAAAAAAATATCAAAAATCGGTTGTTATTTTGAATATCTTATGTTATAATTAGTTAAATCAATGTGGTACATTGAATTCTCCGCAAATATAAATGCGGCTGCTTAAAAAAACATTTTTTCAGGAGGTTATACACATGGCAAAGAAACAGGTTCAGCAGGATCCGGTACTTATCAAGGAGCGCAAGAGACGTGCGTTTTTCGCTCTTCCCTGGTCATTCACCACATACTCCATCACTTCAAAGAAGCTCATCTACAAAAAGGGCTTTCTCAATTCCTATGAGGACGAAATCCTTCTCTACAGAGTGCAGGACATCAGCGTAAAGCGCTCGCTCGGTCAGAAGCTCTTCGGTCTCGGTACCATCGAGGTACATTCCCAGGATAAGACCTGCCCCATGCTCGAAATCAAAAACATCAAGCATGTAAACGAATTCAGAAACATTCTTTCGGAAAACGTCGAGAAGGAAAAGACTCGCCGCGGCTTCCGCAGCACCGAAATTCTCGACAGCGACGGAGATTTCAGCGATCACTTCCAGGGCTGATCCGATACTGCTTATCATTACAATCATTTTTTACTGCCGATATGTCCGAGCCGGATGTTTCGGCAGTTTTTCATATAAAAAAATATAAAAATTTTTTATTTGCCTGTAACAAAACGCCATTGAAAAAGACTAATATGACAGAAAGGCAGAAAGGAAGTGAATACCGATGGACTTTGAGGAAATATACGGCAGGTACAAGCAGGACGTTTTCAATTACTTATACAGCCTCACGGGTGCACACGACGTGGCGGAAGAGCTGCTTGCCGAGACATTCTTCAGAGCATTCATCGGACTGTATGCCTTTCGAGGGGAATCGGGCATCAAGACATGGCTCTTTTCCATCGCCCGACATGTATTTTACCAGCATTTGAAAAAGAACAAGCAGGCAATTCCCACAGAGGACGAAACGCTCGCTTTGCTCTGTACGCAGTCGGGATTGATTCAGCCCGACTTCGGGGACGGTATCGCCCTTTCGGAGCTGGTAAATCAATTGCTCGGGCAGAAGGACGAGCGCAGCCGCAGGGCATTTTCACTGCGGCTGGAGGGATATTCATTCAGGGAGATAGGTGAAATGCTGGGTATTTCGGAAAATTCCGCGCGTGTGCTGGAGTACAGAACGCGCATTTATCTGCAAAAGGAACTGAGAAAGGAGGGCTACGGCAATGGCTGATATTATTGACAATACCGATGTTATCACTTGCGACGTCATAAGAGATTTAATGCCTCTCGCAGCCGACGGCGTGGCTTCGGAGGACAGCGTCAGGCTTCTGGAACGGCATATGGAGCATTGCGGCGATTGCAGGGAATTGTACGACGAGATGTGCAATTCAAAAGCCGCTCCGCCTATTGCCGCCTCAACCGACGACAAAAAGATCATAGCCTACATTCGCAAACGATATGTTTTATTGGTCGCACTTATCATGATGATCGGTGCGGTGGTCGGAGTACTGTTCATCGACACGGAATTTATTTTGCAAAACATACTGCTCATGCCGCTGGTCGGCGCGTTATCGTACGTCGGCTTTAAATCCAAAGGCTGGATAATGGCAGGTGTGGTAATGCTTCTGAGCATGTTTCGAGGGGCGATATTTCTGCTTTCCACCGAGCCGGATATGGCAAGCGGCTCGGCGGAATTCGGATTCATCATGGCTCTTTTCGTTCTGATGGGATACGCCGCTGCGTGGCTGCTGGCATTTGCCTTTCGCAGGGAGAGGAAGAAATAAAAAAGAGAAAGAAGGAAAAATATATGGAAGCTGCAAACAAATCAAAAGCTCTGTGGAAAATTTTCGCGGTGGTCGGCGCGGTAATTATCATCGGTTTTATTTTTATGATCTACACTGCTTTCAACGGCAATTTTATCACCGGAATGCGTTATAAGGCAAAGGTGGAGGAATACATCACCCGTACCTATCCCGACAAGAATTACCGTGTGTCCAATTATCACTATGATTTTGTGATGGAGTATTATTATTTTGACATTATCGACCCGGACAGCGCTGACGGCAGCTTCAGAGCAAATTACAACTCTGACGGAGAAATCACGGATTCTTACGCAGACGTAATGAATCTGACCAATACGCTGGACAGATTGGACTGGGAATTCAGTCAGGAGGTCAATCCGGTGATCGAAAAGCACATTGACAAAAAGGATAAAATGATAAAGGGCGTTTTTGTTCCCGGTGAATTCGGCAGCGGCTCTTGCAAGGTGGACGACAGTTTCTTTGACACAAAATCGGATTATGACTATCTCAAGGACAAAATCTACATGGATATGCCCACAGATGCCAAACACATGCCGCTTCCGACAAGTGTGTATGTCTCTATGAACACCGACCGAAAAGAGTCATTCAGACGAATCAAAGAAATTGCAACGGAATTAAAAACGCTCGGCTACCGCATAGATTACTATGAATTCTCTACCAATGAGGAAACAGACTGGCACGAGCTTGCCTACGATATGATTCCCGCCGACAAGCTGTTTGCTGCCAAGAGCACGGACGATTTATCGGATTACATCAGGCGATATTACGACTCGCCTGAGCTTGCTCCTTCCACCACCCACGCAACGATGTCATCCAATGTGACAACCGCTGCGCCTAAAAAATGAATGAGGAAGGGAAGTTATTCAAATGAAAGCAAAAAGCAAATCAAAAATTATCCGGAAAATCCTCGCCGGCGTTGCGGGGCTGTTTATCATCGGATCTATTTTAATGTTCTACAACGCGTTCAACGGCAATTTTATCACCGGCATGTATTACAAGTCGAAGGTTGACAAATACATTGCCGAAACATACCCCGACAAAAATTATGAGGTATCCAGCTACAGCTATGAATTTAAAACGGGAGAATATTATTTTGCGGTCATTGATCCGGACAGCGAGGACGGCTGCTTTAAAGCGTATTACATCAATTACGGGAAAACGGTCGTCGATACCTACAATGACGATGTACTGCATCTCAACAACACACTTATGCGTCTTGAAAAAGAGCTGCGCAAGGAGTTAGACCCCCTGATCGACAGTCACCTTGACACCAAAGAGAAAAACGTGGACGGCGAATATGTCGGCGGCGAATTCGGATACGCCACCTGTATGATCGGGGACTGCGATTATGATTATTTGAAAGACAAGCTCTATCTTGACATGCAGGTTGACGTAAAAAATATGCCGCTTCCGACGGAGATTTGCGTTGTTCTCAGGAGCGACGGAAATTCGTCTTTTAGACGGGTAAAGGAAATGGCAATCGAGCTTAAAACACTGGGCTACCGCATAGATTACTACGATTTCAGCACCAATGACAAGCCGTATGAGATGATCCCTGTCGGAAGGCTTCTTGACGCTCAGAGCATCGACGATCTGGAGGAATTCGTTATGCCGTATTATGACGTGCCAATAGAAGATTATCCCGAGAATGAGCCGACTACCACACATCCGACATTTTCCACCGACGCAACAGCCCCGGAGGAGCACGAGAATTAATTCAACCTAAATAAAACGAGCCTGTTTCAACGTGAAGGACGATTGAACCAGGCTCGTTTGTATGTTGGCTATTTGACAGGCGTCACAATGATATTGGATATATCAGCGCCGGTCTGAGATGTGATTATCTCGGTGACTACAGACACCTTTTCCGCCGTCAGACCGTCGGCTTCGGGCAGCAGCACTGACACCTTTTCCCCGTTGATCAGCACCAGACAATCGCTGAAGCCCTTTGCCTTGATGAGCGTTTCGGCGGTGTTTTCGAGCTGAATGGTCTTGACGTGCTGCGTGCGTGCTTCGAGCGCCTGCGCTCTTGCCGCCGAATCAGCCGATGTATCCTTCAGCTGCTTTTCCAGTTCGTCGAGCACCTTGTCCCTGGCGGTCTGGCGATTCAGACGGCTCTCGGCAAGCACGCCGCCCTGCTTCGCTGCGGTATTGGTATTGACCTCCGCCGATACAAATTCCGCCTTGCCCAAATCCGTGCGCGATACATTGGACCGCGTGGGAGCGATAAAGCTCTCGGTCGGCGCAAACTGCCAGTTCAGATAGACGGCTGTGCCCAATGCAAGCACCAGTCCGGCAAGTATAATATGTCTTTTTCCGTTTTTCATAGTCGTTTCCTCCGTATTTAAATAATTACCCCATTCGGGTGACACATACCCTGTTGGAGCTTGTACCCAGAGCTGTGGTCACCACATTAATAATCTGCTGGCGGACGTTTATATCGTCCGCACCACTGCAAAGCACCACTACGCCGGCAACCGTCGGCGTGATCTCCTTGAGAATCAGAGGTTCCTCTCCCCTGCCCGCGTCAATCAGGATAAGGCTCTCCTCACCGCTGCGCTTTTCATCGCGGCTCACCCTGCCGTCGGGATTGGAATTTTCCGAGACCGCCGATGTGGATTTCTGCTGACTGGCATAGACATATTCCGTGCCGCATTCCAGCGTGACCATGACCTTGGTACTCCCCGCTCCGTCCACCGATGAGATGAGCTCAGTCAGACGGTTTTCAAGACGGGCGGTGTATTCCTCATAGTCTGTTTGCGCGGCAGAATAGATTGCCGGCTCTGCCGACGCTTTTTGCGCGTCGTTGCCCACATAGTCCGAGATGAAAAGCAGCGCGATGGCGGCAAATCCCACCGCAAGCAGCAGCTTCATCCTCAGCTCGGACTTTTCGGGAGAAAAGAGCAGTTTCCCCAGCCTTCCGTTTTGAAGCGATTTTTTAATGCTGTCCAGAACATTCACTTCCTTTCATTGCGCCTCCCTTACAACCGGCTCAAAACCGATGTAATCGCGCAGCAGCTCCTTTATTCGATCCGACTTGTCTACGTCCTCATTTTTTACGATCACCTCCACCTGTCCAATAGATATGCAGCCGTCCTCCGAATTATCCATAGTTGCTTCCACTCTCAGATAAGAAATATTTGAGCCGTCCAGCACCCTGCGCAGATTCTGCTCGAGGTAGGAGGAATATATGCTTTTGGCGTTGCTTTCCACCTCGGCTTCCAGCACGGGATTTTCATATTGCTCCGCCTCAAAGGAATAATTCTTTACATCAAGCGCAAAATCCCTTGCCGCCGTGAAAGGCTTCAGCAGCACGCACAGCATCATCAGGGATACTATCATTCCGAGCAGCCTTTTGCTGCTGCCGTCGGGAAATACCATCGACAGCATTGCTCCCAGCACACAGGCGCAGCAGACCGCTGACGCCCATTCTCTGATATTGTCCAAATAATTCCCCTCCTTCCATTTCAAGCGGAACGCTGCATAATCACGATAATTCCGCCGAGAGTCAGCAGAAACAGCGAAAATACCAGCACTGCCAGAAGCAGCGACAGCGTCGAGGCAAGAGATTTCATCAGCTTTTGCAGATCGCTCAGCTTCATCGTGTCGCACACCGACTCCCCTATTCCCACCACAAAGCTCCACAGTATCGTGCGGATGATCACTGGCAGAAATATATACGCCGTTGCAATGATGCCAAAGGCTCCCACCGAATTGCGCAGCAGCAGCATTCCGCTCTTTATGGAAAGATAGGCGTCGCTGACCGCTCCGCCCACTACAGGCACCGACCCGGATATGACAAATTTAGCCGCACGCGCTCCCACGCTGTCTGCCGATGCGGAGATAATACCGCTTATGCTCAGCACCGTTGAGATAATTACCGCCAAAAAGCCAAGCAGCCATTTGGCGTATTTCTCAAAGAAGCGTATCACCGCATCGATTCTGACACTTTCAGAGATTGCCGAAACGCATGACAGCGCCAAGAATATACGCAGCAGCGGAATCACTTCTTGATTGACGCAAATCGAAGCGGCATTGATCGCTCCGGTCAGGAATGCACTGTATCCCGCAGCAGAGGCAGTTTGTCCGTTTGCGATCAGTATTCCGGCAAACGTTGCGCCGAAGGCTTCCGTGAAACGACAGGCAATTTCCGCTGCTTCTCCGGCGGAATCCACCAGCGACAGCACGGGCGTGACAAGCGTGATTCCCGCGGCAAGCGAGGTAACGGCATTCAACGATGGCGACAAGGGCGAGTCCACGGCATTCTCCCCGCCCTTGCAGACCGAAGCAAAAAGCAGCAGTGCCATGACAATGCCTAGCACTGCAAGAGGCGCTTTCATCTCATCACCTGTCACTGAAATCACCGAATTGATCACATCGGCTGGATTGAGATCCGTGACGGACGAGATGTCCCCCGTGTCAAGTCCGGCTGCGTTAAGCTCATCCGCAACCGAATCGGGCAGCTCGTCAAAGGAGCCTTCCACACCGCTGGCTTCGTATTGGGACTGAAGGTCAAATTCCTCCGAGGCAAAAACAGTGATACCGCCCACCGACAATGCCAAAGACAGAATAACAAATACCGCAGCGGCTTTCTTAGTCAGCATATTTCTAATACATCTCATTTTCCTATAATTTCCATTGCAAGGTCAAGCAGCCGTCTGAACAGCGGGAGCGCCACAACGAGCAGCGCCAGACGACCGCCAAGCTCCAGCTTTCCGGCAAGCGCGGTTTGTCCTGCATCGCGGCATACATCGGCACCGGTCTGCACGGCGACGCATATGCCGAATGATTTCAGAGCGACGGCAAGCAGCTCGGCATCCACACCGCCTGCTGACGCGATGGACGTTATCTCTCTTATAATCGGCGCGGCGCTGGTCAGCAAAAACATCGTCAGTCCGATTCCGCAGGCGATTGTCAGCAGAAGCGACAGCTCCGGCTTGAGCTGTCCGACGGTGAGGATCAATACGCACATCACAAGCGCGGAACCGACAAATGCAAAAATATTCATAGTCCGAATGTTGTCTTGACCGTCTCAAATAATGTGCTAATGCGAGTAATCATCATCATTAACACAACGATAATTCCCGCAAGGGTGGTCATCATAGCCTGTTCCTCCCTGCCTGCCCGTATAAGCACCTGATTGAGCACCGCAACAATTATGCCGATCGCCGCAATTTTAAATATAAAATCAACGTCTGTCATTTCGCATATGTCCTTTCAAATTATTCAGTTTAAAAAACAGAAATATCACTTGCTAAAGCAGCAGCAAAGCAACAGCTATTCCGCAGGATATACCAAGTACGGCATATATTTTTCCGTCAGTCTCGCATTTGTCCTTTGCGGAATCTATGACTGAGGACAGCTGCTCGTCCGCCAAATTCAAAGATGATACTGCGCTATCGAGATCCAATCCTCCCATCCTATTGGCTATGGAGACAAGCAACGCAACATCGTCATTGTACAGAGAAAGAGAATTTTGCATTTCATCAAGGGTATTGGAAAAGGCGGCAGGAAAGTCCGAATGTTGTAATTTTTCTCTTAAATTCGAGTTAAATTTGTCTGCATTGCCACCCTTGTCAATTTCATAAGCAATAGCGCAAAGGCTCATTCCGAAATGGGAAATATATGTCCTGACAGTCCTGAAATAACCCCTGAACATTTCAAGGCTGCGAAGTCTGACGTAAAGTCTGCGTCTCAATTCGAGACCGAAAAAACACCCGCATGAAACTATTATCGCGCACCAGAAAAGCCTAAATCCCATTTTCGGCAACCTCAATGATGCTGTCCGCTTCACACCTTGCACTGCCCGGCTTTAAAAGCACGATCTTTTCAAAAACGCCCGATTTCAGGAGTTTTCTTATAGATGCTCTTCTGTAAAGCTCATCAACATTACACGCATGTGCGGAGGAAATTATCACAACTCCACTGTTTATTACATCGCAGACGGCGTCCGCATCCTCCCTGTCGCCTATCTCGTCACAAATAATAATATCAGGGGAGAGCGTCCTCACTGCATTGATAATTCCCTCCGCCTTCGGATAGCCGCTTAGCACGTCGCAGAATTCTCCGACGGCATTGCAGGGAACTCCCCTGTACATTGCGGCAAGCTCGTCACGCTCGTCCACAAGCACGGTCTTCTTATAATACGGTGCTGACGAGAGTTTCAAAGCGAAATCTTTTAGCAAGGTTGTCTTTCCGCTGCAAGGTGGTCCAGCTACAAGCACCCCGGAAATTCTTCCTTTAAATACTCTTTCAAAAATGCCGTCTGAACACCCAATATGCTCACCGGCAATCCGTATATTGAGAGAAGAAATATATTTAACAGTACGGCATCCGGACTTATCTTTACAGGCTGTACCGCAGATTCCTACTCTGTGTCCTCCCGGCAGTGTGATAAATCCCTGTGAAATCTCATTTTGATGGCTGTAAACAGAATAATCACAAAGCTTTTCAAGGCAAGCATTTATATCTTCGGCAGTAATAAGCCTGTCTTTATTAATGAGAATGTGTCGGTCTGTCAGCATTGCAACGGCAGGTCTGCCTACCCTAAGTCGGATTTCATTGACCTGATTTCCAAATTCATTAAGCAGATTCCGAGCCTGCAAAGTCAGATCATCCGGAAGATATCTGGTAATAGAATCAATATCTTTTTTGTTTGACATATTCATTTGATACTTCCTCCTCATGCTGAATGTATATTCAAAGGAAAAGAAATTCATTACCAATAAAAGAAAAAAGTGTGATTCGTGTTTCACATGAAACAATATTTTATTGAAACAAAATATAAGAAACTTCTAATGATAATATTCTCAATCATTGATGTAACACTATATTCATATTTATATGCTAAAATAAATGCAAATTCATAAATAAATGAGGTATTCTCCTTGAAGCAGATCGTTATAAAAAAAAATGACGCCGGACAGCGTCTGAATAAATTTATAGAAAAGTCATTTCCTGCAATTCCCGCATCACTTATGTACAAAAGCATACGCACAAAAAACATTAAAATCAATCGAAAACGCTGTACACCCGATCAAAACCTCTGTGAAGGTGATTTGGTTGACATATGGCTCAAAGACGAATTTTTTGTTCAACCTCCCCACAAATACGAATTTACGAACGCTTCTGACAAGCTCAATGTAGTATATGAGGACGAAAATATTCTTATTGTCAACAAGCCGCAGGGACTTATTGTTCACCCAGATGAAAAATATGAGCCGGATACCCTTATATTTCGGATACAGAAATATTTATTCCAAAAGAGTGAATATAATCCTGATAAGGAGAACTCCTTTACACCAGCCTTGGTCAATAGAATCGATCGAAATACCGCCGGACTGGTGATTGCCGCCAAAAATTCCGCGTCCCTTCGCATACTCAACGCCAAAATGAAGTCGAGAGAGATACACAAAAAGTACCTCTGCATTGTCTGCGGACGACCGCAGCCTGCCGAGGCAACGCTTGAGGGCTATCTCGAAAAGAACGAACAGCAGAACCGCGTCTATATTGAAAAAAAACGGTCGGAAAACGGCAAGACTATTCGCACGCATTACAAGGTGCTTGACACGATCAACGATTTCAGCCTGGTTGAGGTTGACCTGCTCACCGGAAGAACACATCAGATACGCGCTCACATGGCTTCAATAGGTCATCCGCTGCTGGGCGACGGCAAATACGGCACAAACAAGGTCAATCGCGCGGCAGGCTATTACAAACAGGCTCTTTGCTCTTACAAGCTGACCTTTGATTTTATAACAGATGCCGAGGATCTGAATTATTTAAAAGGCAAGAGCTTTGAAATTGAAGATATTCCATTCCTAAATGATTTTTATGCGGGTAAAATAGGATAATTTTTATTATCGTAACGAAAAAACACGTTCCAATTGATCGGAACGTGTTTTTTATGTCTCGTTTATCTGTAAAGTTAATTTAATTTACATCATTTGCTTGCCAGTCTTTCGGCAAGTTCTTCCTCGGGATGGACATAAAGCGTACTCTGATGGGTGTATATCACCATCCCCGGCTTTGCTCCGCGCGGCTTGCTGACATATTTGATCAGGGTATAATCTACTGCCACCAGTCCCGACTGCCGAGCACCGCTATGATAGGCAGCCAGCTGTGCGGCTTGTTCTATCGTGCGGTTGGGCGGCTGCTGTCCATCGCACACAATCACGGTATGAGAGCCCGGCACATTCAGCGTGTGAAGCCAGATATCGTAATTCCTGCTCTCCTTGAGCGTCAGGCGGTCGTTCTGCTGATTGTTCCTGCCGACGAGAATGGTGAATCCGTCATCCGAAACAAATTTCAGAGGCGGCAGTTTGGGCGGCTGCTTACCGGCGGCTGCCTTGCGTCGCTTGATGATTCCCTCCTCCGTCAGCTCCTGCCTGATTTCGCCAAGTTCCCTCTCACTCTCTGCCCGTGAAAGAAGATCGAGCACCGAATCTATATATGCCAGCTCTGCCCTGCCTTGCTCGATCAATCCGGTGAGATGCTGCTCGGCGGCTTGCAGCTTGCGGTATTCCTTATAGTATTTCTGGGCGTTCTGTGCGGGAGTGAGCAGCGGATCGAGCTTGATTTTGACTATGGAGCAATCCTCTGAATAGTAATCAACCACCTCCGCCAGAATATCTCCTTTTTGCAGCATATGAAGATTTGCGTTGATCAGATCGCCGTTTCTGCAATACTGTTCGCGTTCGGCGCACTTCTTTAGCTCGGCTTGCTGAATATCCAGCTTCTTGGCAATTCGTGCCGAGGAGTTTGCCAGCAGCTTGAGAATATCCTGCGATTTGGATTTCATGCGGTCGGTGAGATCCCGCCTGAAATAGAATTCATCGAGCATGGAAGAATAGTCGCGGCAGGTTGAGGAAATTGCTGAAGCGCCGTATTGCTGAGGATAAATAAATGTAAAGTCACTTGACTTGCCATTAATTGTTATCAGATTAGGCTCACCGCTGCCAGACAGAATTTCTTTGAGCTTGGCAATATTATATTTCAGCTTTTCGACCTGTGATTCGGTCATTTCATCAACAATAAAATCTGTAAATCCCGTGCTTCGATAAGCTATTTCTCTCGCCACAACAGGCGAAATGCCCTGAATTACGCTCATCAGCGCCTTGTCAAGTCTTTGTCCTTTACAAGATATAATATGTTGTAAAGCTGTTTCTGCTTCACATTCTGCAATATTAATCTTATCCTGCGCGGGCGGAAGTTCATATTTTAAGCCAGGCAATATCATTCTCATGGAGCTTAACTCGCTGTCAATTCTCTTTACAGAGTCGATCACTAGCCCACGCTCGTCTATCAATATTATATTGGAGTGCCTGCCCATGATCTCGACTGCAAGAGTCAGGATAATCTCATCGCCTAATTCATTGTGTGCGTCAAATTTCAGCAGAAGCACTCGCTCAAGTCCCGCCTGTTCAATTGACGAAAGGCGTGCGCCGCACAGCCGCTTGCGCAGCAGCATGCAGAGCATAGGGGGCTGTGCCGGATTTTCAACCGCGTGCTCGGTGAAATGTATTCTCGCTGAATTTGCCGCGGCTGAGATAAGCAGCTTGCGGTTCATGTTTTTGCCGCGCATTGCCAAAATCAGCATTTCACGTGAAGGCTGGAATACCTTATCCACCTTCGCTCCCAATATGCCGTCCTCAAGCTCCTTTTTTATCAAATGAAGCATTGCTCCGTCCAGAGCCATTGGTTTATCATCTCCGTTATTAATATATATATTATTCCGTAAAGCTCACAGGGTCGTCAACCCTTGTCACTATAATCTCGACGCCGTTCAGTCCGCTTTTCAAGGTATCGGCAAGCGCTTCCAGCGCAACATTTTCCGTTGCGTAATGTCCGGCGGCTATCAGGGTTATCCCGTTGTCCTTCGCGAATATCATCTCGTGATGCTTGGCTTCTCCGGTGACAAATGCGTCGATGCCGTTTTCCATACATTCAAAAACAAATTCGCCGCAGGCGCCGCCGCCAACGGCAACTCTGCTGATGGGCTTGCCGCCTTCGACATACTCCATTGCATTCCTGCCGCGCAGACATTTTCCCGTAAAAGCGGCAAACTCCGCAGGTGTCATTTCATGTGGAAGATTACCCATTCTGCCGATGTAATTCTCCCGCAGGGTGCCTTTCACTGATTTCTCCGACACTTTGAAAACCGAGGTGATATTCTGTAAAGCAAGTCTGCTTGCCAGTGTATCATTGACGCCTCCCTTTGCTATATCGAAATTGGTGTGCGCCGATATCGCAGATATCCCCGACCTTAGCATCCTTTGCAGAGGCGAATGATACACTATGCTTCGTATGGGTCTGAAAATGACGGGATGATGCGATACGATCAGCTGTGCGCCAATGGAAGCGGCATAATCAACCACCGCGTTGGTTATGTCAAGGGAAACCACTATCTTGTCAATTGCTGCTCCGCAGTCCGCCATTATCCCGCTGTTGTCATAATCTTCCTGAATACAGTAGGGATAATTTTCATCAAGCAGACTGTATACTTCTTTAACCGTTGTCATCTTTCTTTCCTCCGTCTGCGTCGCGCTCTAATTGTTGCGCAAGCTCTATAAAATGCGCCTGCCCTGAAATGTCGCCTTTGGCAGCGCAGCCTTCGGCAACAGATCGAAGAATCCTGACTTGTTTTTTTAACAATGTCGCGGCGTTCGGGTCTGAGCTGTCCAGCTTTCCGGAATAAATGCTGCAATCATCGTAATCCAAAGACTCACCGGAATATTCGGCACAGATCACAGTGTAAACCCTTTCAGCTTCACTGATTGCTTTTTCCGCAATGATGTCAAATCCATTTTTATAAAGGTGCTCCCTCAGCCGTGACGCCCGTGACATCGGCTGTAAAATCAACCTGTATCTGCGGTTTTTCAGCCATTCAGCGCCGCTTAGTATGGCTGAAATATTATCGCCGCCCATTCCCGCAATTATGATATCATCTACTTTTTCTTGAGGTGTTTTTTCGAGCCCGCTTGCTGTAAAGGTTTTTATCTTTTCACTTAATCCGTAGTAATTGATGTTTTTTACAGCCGATCTGATCGGTTCCTCATTAATATCGGATGCATATGCCGCCGGAACCTTGCCGCTCAGCACGAGCCATATTGGCAGATAGGCATGATCTGTACCGATATCGGCAGGAACTTTTCCCTCTCTCACAAATCCTGCGCAGGCTTCAAGCCTTGCTCCAAGCTCTAATATTTTTTCCATCTAATCAGCTCCCAAATGAATACAAAAACAAAGGTCTGTCACAACAATCAGTGCAGCGACAGACCTTGATTTCATTCATACGTGACCGCGTCAATAAATAATTATTATTTGCCCTGAATATGCTGGTTGAGCTTGCTTACCAGAGCATCCGCGTCCACACCGTGTACCATGCATGCCTGCTCGATGGTTTCGCCTCTTGAAGCAGGGCAGCCAAGACAGTGCATTCCCATCTCCAAAAAGAAGGGAGCAGTAGAAGGATCTGTGTCAAGTATATCGCCTATGATCGTGTTTTTAGTAATCTCCATTTGTCTTTACCTCCATTTTTTTACTACATTGATTATATAATCATTATTGTCAATTGTCAATATTTTATCAAATTAATTTTTTGTATCATTTATTATTTACTTTTTTATTGATTTGATTATTATATTGTGCTATAATACCTAACATGTTAATATTCTATTTCATTTTGGAGAGATTATTATGATTGCAAACAAAACCAAGCATTCTTTTTTTTATTTTTTATTTTCTTTGACGTCTGTTATTATCATGTTACTTTTAACAGGATGCTTTGATGTAAAAATAAACGGGGAATCCTATTCAAGAGATATCGTTTCCTTTACTGTAACAGATAAGATCGAAGATTATTCCGTTTTTAATAAATTTAAACAGCTCAAAACGCTTGATCTGACAGCTGTCGATCTTTCCCTATCAGAATATGACAATATTTCAGCTCAGCTCGAGAACCAGGTTGATATTCTTTGGAATGTTCCTGTAGGAAATGAGAAAGTCTCTAACAAGGTTGCCGAGCTGGAAATTACACCTGAGTTAAATATAACGGATGTTTCTTTCTTCAATTATCTTCCCAATCTGAATAGCCTGACTATTTCGTCTATCAAGTCCTCCCCATTTCTTCACGATATTGTAAACGCAGCCAAAGCAGTGAATCCTGATATTGCCATTAAATGCAGCACAAGCGTTTACGGGGTCGATATTGATAATGATACCGAGTTTCTGGATTTAAATACTATTCCGATAGATGATCTTACGGAATTAGACGTTGCATTAGGTATTTTCCCAAACATTAAGACGGTTGAAATATGTTCCTGCACACTGGACAATGAAACAATAGCAGCATTAAGGGATAAATATCCGGATAAAAAAATCGTATGGCTCATAAAAGTATCCCGATTCTCTATTCGCACTGACGCACAGGTTTTTTCCACTTTAGGCAAAATGAAATACTATGATTTCACTTCTGAAGTCGCTTCGCCTATATTTAAATACTGTACGGAATTAAGAGCACTTGATCTCGGTCACAACAATCTCACCGATATCAGTGAGATAACAAATTTGAAGCACCTTCATACGCTTATTCTCGCAGACAATGCTATTAGCGACATTTCGCCGTTGGCAGAATTAAAAGATTTGAATTATATCGAGCTTCAGGCGAACAAAATTAAGGATGCTGCCCCGCTTGGCGAGCTTCCTTTACTGGAGGACTTGTATATCGTAAAAAACAGCAAAATTCAAAATATTGTTTCTGTAGGTAAATGCACCAAAATACACAAGTTATACATATCCAGCTGCGGCATTACCGGAAATGAAATCTGGGAACTGAAAAAGGTGATTCCTAAAGACTGTGAATTCCGTTACGGTCAGCATTATTACTGGAGAGGCGATGAGAAAAACACATATATCCGCAGAGCATTTTCAAACTGGAAAAAGGTAAAAGAATTTCCTGAATGGAAAAATATTGTTTTTTCCGATACGGATCTTTATGCTTTTATGCAAAAGTGATTTTTCTCAGTATCACATGTCATTTAGTTAATTAAGGAGCATTTGAGATTATGCACATGGTCAAAAAAATTAAAACCACTTTAATTTTTGCATCAATTTCGTTATTTATTATTGTTTGTTTATCAGGTTGTTCTGTTTTTGAAGGTCCCAAAGCGGAAATATCCGGAACGGAATATCTTGTTCGATCAAAAGAACTGATTATAGAAAAACTCGACTCAGATGATTACTCAGTATTTAATCAATTTGAAAAATTGGAAGTACTTGATGTGACAGCAGTTGATTTATCCGTTGAAGACTATGAACGCCTCTCCAGCCAAGTCAGTGAAAAAGTAAAAATAATCTGGTCGGTTCCCATCAACGGTAAAAAGGTGAAAAGCAATGCATCGGACGTTGAGCTTTCCGGAGAGCTGACAGATAATGAGATAAGTGCCATATCCTACTTTACTAATATCAACAAGCTGACTGTAAAAGACACCAAAATAGGTAACTCACTTAAAGAAGCAATAAATGCTGCTAAGGAAAATAATCCTGAAGTCGAAATTAACTGCATTGTGGATATTTACGGAGTCGAATATGACAGCTCCTCCGATATTCTTATTTTAAACGATAAGAAAATAAAATCATTAGGCAATGTGCATCTTGCGATAGAACTCTTTCCAGGCATCAAGACCATAGAAATGTGTAACTGCGGTGTAAGCAATCAAAAAATGCAGGAGCTGCGTGATACATACCCCAATATCAAATTTGTCTGGACAGTAAAAGTATTGAGTTACCAATTGCGCACTGATATTCAGGTTTTTTCAACCCTGGCATCGGATTTCAGCCGTCCCGGAAACAGCAAGAATTTATCCCCACTGTTTAAATACTGCACCGAACTTCGAGCGCTTGATCTTGGGCATATGGCAATCACCGATCTGAGCGAAATGAGGAATCTAAAGAAACTGCACACACTCATTCTTGCTGACAATCGCGTTTCCGACGTAAGTCCTCTTGCCGATCTTAAAGAATTGGTTTATATTGAGATTTTCTTCAATAGATTGACCGATGTTTCTCCTTTTTTGGAGCTTCCAAAACTTGAAGATCTTAATATCTGCTACAATAAAGGAGTTAAGAATCCTACTGTGCTTACACAGTGTAAAAACATTAAAAAACTTTATATGTCGCACTGCGGTCTCGATGACAATGAGATAGCCATTCTCAAAAAGGGACTTCCCGAAGACTGTGATTTTAATTATACCTGTGAGAACAGCGTTTACAACGGCGGATGGCGAACAACTAAAAATGCACGAAACACTAAAATCCGTGAAGCATTCAAAAACTGGAAAAAAGTCAAGGAGTACCCGACTTGGGACAACATTATTTATAAATAACAGTAAGAGGAGCATATCAAATGCGGTATTGTTATAACTTAAAAAAAATATCATTGATCGCGGCAGCTGCAATACTACTGCTTGCCTTAATAGCAGGGTGCAAAAAAAACTTTGATTCTTCTGTCACAATATCCGGTATCAGCTATCCGGCTGACACAAAGGTCGTCACTCTGACTGATTATCCGTCCGATGACTACACTGCCTTTGCTAAGCTGGAAAGTCTAAATACCCTTGATGTTACCGCTTTGAATATTTCGGCAGAGAATGTCGAAAGCATACGCTCGCAGGTGGGAGATAACGTCGATGTAATATGGTCTGTCCCTTTCAACGGAAGCAAAATTCCAAGCAACGCCCCAGAGCTTACACTGAGCGGAGACATTTCAAAGGAAGATGCCTCCGCTGTAAAATATTTCAACAGTCTTAAATCACTTCAGATCACCACCTCTGAGGTCAATGACAACCTGTGTTCATTGATTGATGCCGCGACTGAGAACAACTCCGAATTAAATGTCAACTGCTCAGCCAAAATATATGGGGCAGATGTTGACAGCAGCATGGAATTGCTTGACCTGAACAATATTCCGATTGAATCGCCTGATCTGCTTTGTCTGGCAATCGAGATTTTCCCCAACATCAAGACGATTGAAATGTGCGACTGCGGTCTGAGTAATGAAGTCATGCAGGGCTTACGTGAGGAATATCCTGAAATCAAATTTGTTTGGACCATAAGCTTTTTGAATTTCAAAATAAGAACCGATGTTCAGGTTTTTTCCACCCTTGCCAAAAAGCTTGATAAACCGGGCAACACCAAAACCTTTGAACCTATTTTCAAATACTGCACAGAGCTAAGAGCACTTGACCTCGGTCATATGGCGATCACCGATATAAGCGAAATCAGAAATCTCAAAAAACTGCACACGCTTATTCTTGCAGACAATTATATTTCTGATATTTCCCCTATCGCTGAGCTGAAAGATCTGGTGTATGTGGAGCTTTTTCAAAACAAAATAAGCGATATTTCTCCGCTGTTAGAACTGCCGAATTTGGAGGATCTGAATATGTGCTACAATGCCAAGGTAAAGGATCCTGTTGCTCTTACCAGTAAAACCAAGCTCAAAAGGCTGTATATGTCATTTTGCGGTCTGGAGAGAAGTGACATTTTACAGCTGAAGGAAGGTCTTCCTGCCGACTGTGAATTCAATTACACTGCCAGAAACTGCGTTTACGACGGATGGCGTTCTCCTGATAACGTAAGAAACGCTAAGATTCGTGAGGCGTTCAAAAACTGGAAAAAGATCAAGGAATATCCCACATGGGACAATATAGTTTATAAATAAAAGTACTGGGCAGACAGATTTTTTAGAATATATCTGTCTGCCGCTTTCTGTTATGAGAGGTGCAAATCATTATGGCAAAACCGAAAAGCGTCTATGTATGCGGCGAATGCGGCTACGAGTCAAGCCGCTGGTACGGCAAGTGTCCTTCCTGCGGACAATGGAATACACTTGAGGAACAGGTGCGGGAAGCTGCTCCGGCAGCATCTTCCATTCGTGCGTCACGCGGCACAGTGCAGAGAGTCTCGCTCGCTGCAGCCGATCTGCCGACACCTGTCAGAGAGATCAGCACTGCCGACGAGCCGCGATACAGCACGGGAATGGGGGAACTTGACCGCGTGCTCGGCGGCGGCATAGTCAAAGGATCCCTCTCACTGCTCGGCGGCGACCCCGGCATAGGCAAATCCACCATTCTCCTCCAGATTTGCGAATTCATGGGACGCAGCATGAAGATACTCTATGTATCGGGTGAGGAATCGCGCAGGCAGCTCAAACTGCGTGCTATGCGTTTAGGCGTCAACAGTGAGAATCTTTATGTACTCGCCGAGACAGATATCGAGCGTGTGATAGAAAACATACGGGTAATGAAACCCGATATGGTGATGATTGACTCGATTCAGACCATGAGCCTGAGCGACCTCAGCTCGTCTCCGGGCAGCATCGTGCAGGTGCGCGAATGCACCGGCGCCATCATGCGCTGCATTAAGGCTCTGGAAATTCCGACCATTCTCGTCGGTCACGTCAACAAGGACGGAGCGATAGCCGGTCCGAAGGTGCTTGAGCATGTGGTGGACGCTGTGCTTTATCTCGAGGGCGACAGACATCTTTCCTACAGAATACTTCGCGCCGTCAAGAACCGCTACGGCTCGACCAACGAGATAGGCGTATTTGATATGCAGGACAACGGTCTGCGCGAGGTAGAAAATCCTTCGATGATGCTGCTTTCCGGCAGACCTGTCAATGTCTCGGGCACCTGCGTCGCCTGCACCATGGAAGGCACCCGTCCCATTCTCGCCGAGGTGCAGGGACTTGCGGCTTCCTCCGGCTTCGGAAATCCGAGACGAATGGCAACCGGATTTGACATCAGCCGCATGAATCTGATCATTGCCGTTCTGGAAAAGCGCTCGGGCTATTTCTTTGCCAACATGGACACCTACATCAATATTGTCGGCGGTCTGAAGCTCTACGAACCCGCAGCCGATCTGGCTGTTGCCATCGCGCTGGTCAGCAGTCTGAAGGACCTATGCGTGGGCGAGGACATCATAGCATTCGGAGAAATCGGACTTGCCGGGGAGCTGCGTGCGGTCAATCACGCGGAGGCACGCATACGTGAAGCCGCACGTCTGGGCTTCAAGCGGTGCATTCTGCCCTATCACAATCTGAAATCCCTCACTCCGCCGCCGCAGGAATACGGCATCAGGCTCTTTGGCGTACGGACAGTGCGCGATGCTGTCGCAGCTTTGAAGGCTGATTGATGTGCTGCAAGGCAAGGAATGGATTTTCTTTGATCTCGGCTCCACTCTTGTGGATGAAAGAGAGGCTTACCGCCAGCGCATACTTGAAATGTTAGCCGGCACTGCTATTTCATACGACGACTTTTACAATACTATGCTCGGCTTTTACAGACAAAGCCAAAAGGGCGACAAATTAGCAGCCGCTCGATACGGTTTATCGTTGCCGGAATGGAAAAGCGAATACGAAGTTTTATATCCCGAAGCCAGAATGTGCCTTGAAAGACTTCATAAAAAATATCGGCTCGGTATCATTGCAAATCAAAATCCCGGTACAAGGGAGCGCCTTCGGAGATTTGGAATAGACGGGGATTTTGACGTCGTGATCGCGTCTGCCGAGGAGGGAATGGCAAAACCTGACCCGTGTATATTTGAACTGGCTCTAAATCGCAGCGGCTGTTCAGCCGATCAAGCGGTGATGATAGGCGACCGTCTCGACAACGACATAGCTCCCGCAAACAGGCTGGGCTTTACCACTGTTCGCATTTTGCAGGGATATGGGAGATACGCCTCTCCCCTTTTACCGGATGAAATCCCCGATTATACGGTCAGCAGCCTTGCAGATCTTTGCGACATTCTGGTGTAAAATAAACGCTGTGCAATCATTAACAACTGCACAGCGTTTTTATTTTTGCTCCCAAAATCAGATCGAAAAACCACACGGCAGCAGCTCCGCAAGGGTGTGACATTCGTATTCCTCCGGCTTTGCGAGAATGATCTCAAAGTCCGGCTGGCAAAATTCGCTCATCACCTGCCTGCAAACACCGCAAGGAGGACATATTCCTGTAATTATGCCGCCGTTGCCTCCCGCAATGGCTATCATTTTAAACTCCCTCTCCCCTTCGCTGACCGCTTTGGCAAATGCGGTACGTTCCGCGCATATTGTGGGTGAATAAGCGGCATTTTCAACATTACAGCCTGTGTAAATTCTGCCGCTCCCACAAAGCAGCGCCGCGCCCACCTTAAAGCCGGAATACGGGCTGTAGGAATGTGCCGTCGCGCTAACGGCCCTTTCCGCAAGATGAGCGCGAATGTCAGTCATTTCGGCAAGCATGCTCTTGCCGGCGCAGTCGTATTCCACTCCCAGCGCTTCCGCCACCGTGGCGGCAATATCCGCAAACCCTTGGCGGATTCCAAGATTTACGGGCAATATTTTCTTCCCGTATGCCAAAAGGGGAATGTATTCCCGCGTGTGGTCTGTACTGTCGTCAGAAGGGTCGCAGCCGTGGTCGGCGGTTATGATTAGCAGATCGTCGTCGCGCAGCTTTGGGAGAAATGCTCCCAGCCACCTGTCAAAGCGTGACAGCGCGGCGGCATACCCTTCCGCATCCTGACGGTGACCGTAGAGCATATCGAAATCCACCAGATTGACAAAGCACAGCCCGCAAAACTCTCTCTCGGCTGCTTGGGATGTCTTTTCCATGCCTTCGTCATTGCCGGATGTGGCTATCGCTTCGGTGATTCCGCGACTCGCGAAGAGATCTCTAATTTTGCCCACCGAGATCACCTCTCGCCCGGCAGCCTTCAACGCGTCGAGTACGGTTTCAGAAGGCGGCTCGACGGAATAATCGTGGCGGTGCGGCGTTCGGGTAAAGCTGCCCGGCTGCCCGACAAACGGACGGGCGATCACCCTTCCGACTCCGTATTTGCCGACAAGCATTTTTCTCGCCGTCTCGCAATATCCGTAAAGCTCATTCAGCGGCACCATCTCTTCATGAGCCGCTATCTGAAACACGCTGTCGGCAGAGGTGTAGACAATCAGATCGCCGGTGCGCATATGCTCTTCACCGTAGTCGGCAATTACCTGCGTGCCGGAATACGGCTTGTTGCAGAGCACGCCGCGTCCGGTAAGGCGGCAGAATTCATTGATAACCTCATCGGGGAAGCCGTCCGGAAAGGTCGGCAGAGGATTGGAAGAAATGACGCCCGCCATTTCCCAATGACCTATGGTGGAGTCCTTGCCGTTTGATTCTTCGGAAAGCTTGCACACCGCGCCCTTGGGAAATTCGTTCGTACCCAGAAAGCCTAATCCTTCAATGCTGCCTATACCGAGGCTGCGAAGATGCGGGATAAACAGCTGATCCGTGAGGGAAAGAGAAAGCAGAGTATGCGCTCCTTCGTCTCCGAATTCGGCGGCGTCAGGCAACGCCCCGGCTCCAAGGCTGTCCAGCACAATTAAAAAGACCCTTTTGAATTTCTCCATTTTCCCCGCCTCCTTTTTTCAATATTATCTGAATCCACTTCTGTTGACTCACACTAAGGTCATTCTTATATCAATACAATATCATTTAACCAAGTGAAACAGCTGTTTCCAGTGCAATTTCCATCATCTGGGTGAACGAAGTCTGACGTTCCTCTGCTGAAGTCGCTTCGCCTGTGACAATGTGGTCTGATACGGTGAATATGCCGAGCGCGTTCTTGCCGCATCTCGCGGCGTTCATATAGAGTGCGGCAGCTTCCATCTCCACACAGAGTACCCCCATTTTCGACCATTTTTCTGAGGCGGTCGTATCATCGCTATAGAAGGTATCGCTCGACAGACAGTTGCCTACATGATAGCACGCACCGAGCTTTTCTGCGTTGTCAATCGCCCGCTTCATCAGCTCATAGCTTGCAATTGGTGCAAACGCGCCGGGAAGTCCGTATTGTGAGGCGTAATTTGAATTGGTGCAGGCGCCCATTGCAATTACAATATCGCGCACCTTTACATTAGTGCTGATGCCTCCGGCAGTACCCACACGAATGATATTATCTACACCAAAAAAATTGAAAAGCTCATAGCTGTAAATTCCGATGGACGGCATTCCCATTCCGCTTGCCATGACGGATACACGGATCCCCTTGTATGTGCCTGTGTAGCCCTGTATTCCACGCACATTATTCACAAGAACCGCACTGTCAAGATACGTTTCGGCAATGAATTTAGCCCTGAGCGGATCGCCCGGCATCAGCACCGTCTTTGCAAAATCCTCAGGACAGGCGTTTATATGCGGTGTTGGATAGTTCTTCTGTGACATTTTTTGCTCTCCTTTTATAAAAAAATATTACATCAATCTTACCAATCGACTCGTGCCTATTCTCGACGCTCCCGCTTCAATCAATTTCTCCGCGTCCTCGAAGCTCTGCACGCCGCCTGCCGCTTTAATCCTGACATGCGAAGCAACGTGCGCCGCAAACAGCCTGATATCCTCGAGTGTTGCCCCGCCTTTGGAAAAGCCGGTGGAAGTCTTGATGAAATCCGCGCCCGAGTCGGACACTATTCTGCACATTTCGATTTTTTCTTCCTCTGTCAGCAGGCAGGTTTCAATAATCACCTTCAGCAGCTTGTCTCCGCAGGCTTTTTTTACTGCCTTTATCTCGCTGAGAATATCGTCATATCGCTTGTCTCTAAGCCAACCAATATTGATCACCATGTCGATCTCGTCCGCGCCGTTTGCAACTGCGTCAGTTGTCTCGAATACCTTGACTGCGGTAGTGCTGTAGCCGTTCGGAAATCCGATCACAGTGCAGACCGGCAGCCTTCCGGCAAGATACTGCGCGGTCTGCCTGACATAACTCGGAGGAATACAGACCGATGCTGTACCGAAGTACACGCCTTCATCGCACAGTTTTTTTATACCCTCCCATGTTGCTTCCTGTCTGAGAAGCGTATGGTCGACCTTGCTTAGAATAACTCTTTTGTCCATTGCGATATCTCCCCATTCAATTGAAATCATCACATATTCTGATCGTCCAGCGTAAGCTCAAAGGGCGGTATGAATTTTTCGAGAAATTCTATTCCTTCGGGCAACTCCATCTCCCTGATTGATTGGACGGTGGACGCCTTTGCAGCGGAGAAATCTTTGTTGCATGCCTTTTCTTCCTCAATGCACTTGACAAGAGCGCTCAGTTTATCGGCGCATTTTACGATCCGCAGCAGCTCCGCGTCCTCTCTTTCATGGGTGATCAACGGAAAATACTCGCTTCGCATATCCTCCGGCAGCAGCGAAAGCAGCCGATTCTCGGCGGCGCTCTCCACTCCCGCATAGGCGTTTCTTATCTCGCTGCTGAAATATTTGACGGGCGTCGGCATATCCCCTGTGATCACCTCCGGCACATCGTGGAATATCGCAAGCAGCGCGGCACGTTCGGGATTGACGTTGCCGCCGAAGCGCTTGTTCCTGATTACCGCAAGCGCATGGGCTATGATGGCTGTGTCAAGAGAATGCTCGCTGAGGTTTTCGCTGTGCGTGTTGCGCATGAGCGCCCAGCGGTCTATATACTTCATGCGTGAAATGATCGCAAAAAACGATGATCCTTCCCTGCTGACTCCTGAATTCTCCATTTTGTTTATTCTCCTTTGTCCGTATCTTCCCTGTTCATTTCATCATAATGCTGTCTTGCCTTTTCAAAAAGATTGACCTGCGGCTCCTCCGGCTTATCCTTTTCGGCGGCGCTCTTTTTTGCCTCGTCAAGAGCCTTCTGCCACGCGCCGGAAAGCTTTGCCCCTGCCGTAGACAGCCCTTTGATCAGCTTGATATCCGTCAATCTGAACGTCCCCATATTCCCCTTACTGGAAAATACCGCCGCAGTCAGCGAGGTGATAGGAACCGACATCAGCAGTCCGAAACAACCCGCCAGTGCGCGAAGCAGCTCCACTGCGATCATCTCATTGTTTATGATTTCTTGCAGCGAGATATTGTAGGCACTAAACAGCATGAGAAGCTGGAAGGAGCTTCCGACGTATGCAAGAATCATCGTATTAAGCGATGCGCCCATTATGTCGCAGCCGATGGACATACCGGAGCGCACAAGCTCCCAGCCGGTGATATTCTCGCCCATTTTGCCTTTAAGCTCCTCTAATGAAGACGCTATCGAAACGCTGACGTCTATCGTGCCGCCGAGACTGCCTATGACAATTGCCGCAAAGAGTATCGAGGCAACGTCAAGGTTGCGTCCGTTATCGGTATAGAGAAGGCTGATGGATTCCTCGTCCACCGTACCAGTTATCCAGATAATGCTCTTTAGTATGTATGCGATCAAAGCCGACGTCAGCACGCCTCCGATAGCTCCCGTGCCTGCCGCCAGTGACGAGACAGACGGACCGTGCACCATCAGCAAGGTCACCACAATGGTGGCAAAACCGAATATTGCCACCGCAAGCACCGGATCCATGCCGTTGTAAACAAGCGGTATCATGATGAAAATAAGCATGAGGCAGGTGATGATCAGCGCAGAAAATGACTTGAGTCCGCCTCGCCCGAAAAAGAGCAAAAGCAGCACAATAAAGCCCAGTGCCAGCCACATCAGCGGAATATCCCGCTGAAAACCTGTGCATGTGCCGTAAAGGGTATAGGACGAGTAATCCATCACAAAATAGCCAAGCAGACGGTCGCCTTCTTTAGCAGTGATGACTCCTTTGCCGGTGCCTGTGATGTCGGTCAGATCAAGCGTCATCTCAGCTTCCACGCCTTTATAGGGACCGGTGAGTATTTTTACCATAAAGGTCTGCGTGCGCTGAATGATGGACTCTCCGCCCCATTCGCCTCCCGATTCATTGATATCGAGCAGTTTTGTCACAACCACACGTTCAATTTTCATTTCGTCCACCGACACATTGTCGGAATCAGATGCATTGGGAAGGTAATAATCACTTTGTGACGTGTTATTATCTGATGTATAGTCCTTACCGCTGCCTGATCTACCCATTGCCAGCCAGAGCAATCCGACCAACGCCAGCACGACCGCCACGCCGCAATAGCTTATGATTGATTTTTGATGCTTAGCAAAAAAATCCTTCAAGCTCAAAACCTCCGATGATTGATTATTTTGTAAAGTTTACAATTACATAATATATTACAATAAATTTATGTATATAATATGAACATATGTGTAATATATCTAAAATCTTATCAACTAATATCACACGATAATCACTGTTTAATCTTATTGAAATCATATTTCAATCAAATAATCATCAATGATAAGGTATAATATACTTCTATAAACAAATTCAACAGCAAAGGAGACAAAAATTATGTCAGCAAATTATCCCAATCAAGGCAATTACCGCAGCTCACAGCCGGGTATGCCTACTCAGGCAATGACCCAGACACGTCCGCAGCCGCAGTACATCTCACAGCCGCAGTATGTCAATCAGCAGCCTTCCAATAACGGAGGCAATAAAAACAGCGGAAAAACAAGCCTATCTACCATTCTCATTTCGGCTTTGCTTGCCTTATTGCTGGGTCTCGGGGGCGGGTTCCTCGGAGCAAAGCTCGGTTCAAAAGGCACCACTGTCGTCACGTCTGAGGACGGCAAGGTAATTTTCCAGGAAATAGAACGTTCCACGGACAACGGCAGTCAGGCTTCCTATGCCGTTGAGGACGTAGCGGCAGCTGTAGCCGATTCCGTCGTGGAGATCACCACAGAAATCGTTTCCACCAACTCATTCCTCGGGCAGTATATTTCACAGGGTGCAGGCAGCGGCGTTATTTTTACCACTGACGGCTATATCATCACCAATCACCACGTGATCGACGGCGCAAGCAAGGTAAATGTAACCCTCCGAAACGGGACAAGCTACAGCGCTAAAGTGATCGGTGACGATGCCAAAACCGACCTCGCACTTCTCAAGATAGAAGCCACCGGATTGACTCCCGCTATTTTGGTTGCCGATTCCGATCAGCTCAAGGTCGGACAGACTGCAATTGCCATCGGCAATCCTCTCGGTCAGCTCGGCGGTACCGTTACAAGCGGCATTGTCAGCGCTCTGGGACGTGAAATTGAAATAGGCGGCGAAACAATGACTCTGCTCCAGACAAGCGCCGCCATCAACCCCGGCAATTCCGGCGGCGGTCTTTTTGACGACAAAGGCAGCCTCATCGGCATTGTCAACGCAAAGTCCAGCGGTTCCGACATTGAGGGTCTTGGGTTTGCCATTCCTGCCAACACCGTTAAAAAGGTCATCGGCGATCTCATGGAATACGGCTACGTCAAGGGCCGTGCCAATCTCGGTCTGACTTATGTAACAATAAACAGTCTTGCCGCCGCATGGCTCTACGGCTATGACGATTACGGCGTTTTCATCTCCAATGTCGATATGCGTTCTGACGCATATGCCGCCGGTTTGCAGGCAGGCGACATGATTGTTTCCATCAACGGCGTTCAGATCGAGTCCGAAAGTGACATTCAGGCACAGACCAAGAATTTGCAGATCGGCGACACAGTCAGCATGGTTATCAGAAGAAAAGGTCAGGATTACCAGGTGGATATTACCATGACAGAGTACAAGGGTTAAATCATCGGCTGTTTCACTGTTTTCGGCATAAAATAAAATAATCCGCGGCGAGGCTTGCTTTAGTCTCTGCCGCGGATTTTTGTTTACAGATATACGGGCTGCAACTGCGTTTTACTGAGTGCGCTCTTTATCGCTTCAGGCGTTTTATCGAAGTGTACCACCACTGAATTCGGCTTTTTTATCGGGTCGTCCTGCGACATGGGTATAAAGTAAATGTTCTTGTTGTTCATCAGTGCGCCAATGTTCTTTGCGGCCGCCGCAAGCGCGTCGTTGGTGGATACTCCTATTACCAGCGGACGTGCGTTTCTCAAATGCGCCTTTGCGGCAAGCGCGACCGCTGTGTCGGTCACTCCGCAGGCGAGCTTGGCAAGTGTATTTCCTGTGCACGGCGAAATGACAAGCACGTCCAACAGCTTCTGCGGACCGATAGGCTCCGCCTGCGGAATGGTGTGTATCACGCTCTTGCCGCATATCGACTCAATTTCATTCACGAAATCCGCTGCCATTCCAAAACGTGTATCAAGCGAATACGCGTTCTGCGACATGATCGGAAAAACATCCGCGCCGTCCTGAACGAGCCGCTTCATCTGGTCAATGGATTTACGGAATGTGCAGAAGGAACCGCAGATCGCATAGCCAATTTTTATCCCATTTAATTCTTCCATACTGTTTAACCCTCCTCTAAAATGGACATCACTGTTTCCTTGATTATCTCAGCTGCCGTAAGAGGCGAATACTTTCCGGGCAATCCGGCAGCGTGAATCACACGGATATTTCTCTTTTCGCACGCCGCAAGGTCAATTCCGCCGGGGGCAGAGGCAAGCTCCATTACCAGAACATTAGGTGCAGCCGCGCCGATAAACCGGCTGTCTAATACCGCAGCAGGAACGGTATTGATCATCACGTCGAATTCTTTCGCTCTTCTCGCCGCCTTGCCGAATGTAAGCGCTTCCATACCGAGAGACGCTGTTCTCGCTCTGTCAGAAGGCTTTCTCGCAGCTACCGATACTTTGCCGCCCAAAGCCCTGAGCATTGGAGCGAGAAATCCCGTTATTCTGCCGCATCCTGTGATCAGTATTCTGCTGCCGCATACCGTGCGCGGATAATTCTCAATCAGTTCCGCAAGAGCGCCTTCGGCAGTCGCCTGCGCGTTTCGCAGCAAAAATGCCTCGCTGGCGCTGTAATCAAAAATATTCAGCTGAGCAAATCCGGAAGATACCGCTCTCAGCTTTGCTGCCATTCCTGCGAAAACTGCCTTTCCCATCAAAGCGGAGCAGAATTCATCGCTGAGTTCAATGCGATAACTGCTCAATGGTGCGCTGAGCGTTTTTCCGTCGCGTGTGGGCGGCATAGGAAGTATAATGATGTCCGCCATCAGCACCGCTGTCAGCGGATCGGTAGACGCCGTTCCGACAAGCTGCTGTGCCGAATGCTCGAACCCCGAACAGTAAACCGTGATTCCTTCCTCCGCCAGCATATTTGCCAGGGCGATCTGTCTTGCATCCCCTCCCACTACTGCAAAAATAGATCTATCCAATACAATGACCTCCATCAAAGTTGCTTTTCAGGGATATAATCATATCCCCTTTTACAAGGTATGCCCTATATAATAAAAATGACACAAAAAAACCGGGCAAAGGTCTTTTGCGACCCTTACCCGGCTTTTGATTTCTTGCCAACGATGTATTTCACGAAGGTTCTGTTGGTGTAATCCTCTAATTATTTATTATAATAAAAAATTATTTCAACAAAAATCTCATTTAAATGACCTTGGCAAAGCCATGAATCAAACCAAATTTATCTGTTCGGGTTGTTCAGTTGGCCTTCATTTTTTCAAAGCACTCGCTGCAATAAACAGGACGTCCTTCTGTGGGCTCAAACGGAACGGTTGCTTCGCCGCCGCATGCATCGCAAACTGCCTTATAGGTCTTGCGCTGCTGCTTATTGGCTGCTTTTCTTGCGTCACGGCATTCCTTGCAACGCTGAGGCTCGTTTTCAAAGCCCTTGCTTGCGTAGAATTCCTGCTCACCTGCCGTGAAAACAAATTCTTTGCCGCAATCCTTGCATCTGAGAGTTTTGTCTTCGTACATTGTTAAAACCTCACTTTAGAGAAAAATAGAATGTTTTGCCCCGGGACGGAGTTGCACCGCCATCTCCGCACCAATGCAGTTTTTTGTACAATTTGCATTGTACACTGCATAATATGCGGCGCTGCTCTGTTGAGCTACAGGGACATTTAATATGTCAAGCAAAAATCTAATCGTTCCTTGTCGCTCTGAATTTCTGCCTTACCCGCTGAATTGCATTATCCACCGACTTTACACTTATTCCAAGTGAAGATGCCGTTTCTTCATAGCTCATGCCCCTGAGACGCATCTCAACTACAGAACGTTCCAGATCGCTCAGTTCGGCAAGAACTGTTGACTCAGATTCATCCGCCAGCACATAGCCTTCCGGATCAACTTCTGACGGATAACTGAATTCCGCCCTTAAATTCGACTCGTCCAACTGTGAATGATTATTAATCAAGGCATTTTTACCGCTGAAATACGACCTCACCACGGAAGAAAGCACATTATCGACACACATTTCGGCATATGTGCGAAAGCTCGCGCCTTTTGACGGATCATAGCTTCTCACTGCACTCAAAAAACCTATCGCTGCTTCCTGTGCCATATCATCGGTGATATCACATCCGCAAAGTCTGCTCTTCGCAATGGCTTTTGCGTGTATCATCGCATTATACCGCCCGAAAAGGCAGGCAAAAGCCTCCTGATCGTCCTCCGACGCCATGGCTGCCAGCTCGGCGTCGGATTTAGCGGAGAAAGAATTCATCGACATCTGCCTTTTCCTCCTTCACTCATTCTAAGGATATGCTGAATAAAGCATGCTGTCGATTCCGTGCCGAGAGAATACGGTTCTGATAGGTGTGCATGCAGCGTATCCATAATAACGCCTGTACGACAAATTTTCGGGTGATTATGAATGTATGTTTAATGAATCATTAATAATGCTTTTACATAATACACCCGAATAATCAATTTGTCAATAGTTTTTATGAATAATATAAATTTTTTTGCATATTTTTTGTAGTTATTAGTTCTTATCGGATGCCTCCGCGCTGTCAACCTTATTTTTTACCGCAGCCAGCACCTTGGATGCTATCGGACGAGCCACCGCATATCCGCCGCCGCCGTTTTGCACAACCACAGCAAACGCATAAGGGTACTTCTCGTTTCGGGCAAATCCGACGAACCACGCGTGAGATTTCTTATCGCCGTCAAGCTCTGCCGTTCCTGTCTTGGCACATACTTCCATGCCTGACGGGAAATTTTTATCACCGTAATTGTTTGTCACTGTGTAACGCATCATATCAGACACTTTATCAGCGGTTGACTTGCTGAGAATACGGGTAGTCTCGGTCTGCTTGTCAATATTCAAGGGTATGCCTGAACCGGTAGTAATCTTCTCAACGATATACGGCTCAGCACATATTCCGCCGTTGGCTAAGATTCCCATATAGCGCATCATCGCAAAAGGATTCACCTCATCGGTGTTCTGCCCGATTCCCGTCCATGCCAACTCGTTGAGTTCGCCGGAAGAAGCGATCTTGCCTTTTACTGTGGGAATTCCGCTCAGACTGTGGCTTGTGGTAATGCCGAGCTTGCGTGCGTATTCCTCCGTTGTCTCCCAGCCGAGCTGCATTGAGATCTCTCCGAATGCGATATTGCATGAGTTTCTCAAAGCTGTTTGGAAATTCTCTTTGCCATGCGTCCCCGAACAGACCACCTTCTGCCCGTTGACTTTCATTGTATGTTCGCAGTTGAACTGCTGCTCATCTATATCTGCGATTTTATCAATTGCCGCGGCGGCTGTCACCGTCTTGTAAACCGAGCCGGGTGTAAATCTCGACGATATGGCGCGATTGATGAAAACTCCGTCATAATTGTCATCACCGTCCGCTATTACCGGAGGATTTTCCGGATCGTAGGTCGGTGTGCTGACAAGACAAATTACCTCTCCTGTCTTGTAATTAAAGACACAGACCGCGCCCTTTTTTCCCTTCATCTGCTCATATGCCGCAGCACAGACGTCGGAATCAAGCGTCGTATGGATTTTGTTGCCTGCCACCGTGGTGGAAAACATACCTGTGATTATATTGAATCCAACAAGCCTGTCAGCATAAACCTTTTGCAGCGATGTGGCGACATTGCTCTTTTTGTCGCCGACAATATGCATGGTGGCACATCTGACGCTCTCGTTATCACTGTATTTTCGCTTGCCGTCCACCGTGTCAAGCAGCGCGTTTCCGTCGCGGTCGTATATAGCGCCGTCGATAATGACACCGTTGTTGTAGACATGTCTGTTCGCTGTAAAATTGACCCATTTATGTCCTTCGGTAAAGAATCGGAAGGTGAAAAATCCAACGCCGCCCATCAGGCAGATAATGATAAGCATGACGCTCAGCGCTCTTCTCTGTACCTTTTTCAACTATGTCCACCTCCGTGTCAATGCCTGCGGCGGCTGCCGATATATTCCTCACTGCCGTCGTCATCATCCGTGTAAGAATGTTTTCTGCGCCTTCTTGAGGAGGACGTCGCTGCATTCTGATCAAAGGTCGGCTGCTTTGCCGTTTGTGCCGTTTGTTCCGTTCTCGGCATGGACGGCGCCTGCATCGCAGACTGTATCTTTGCCTGATACTCCGGATTTTTTGTGGGATCGGAATAAATCACGTCCTCGGCGGCAAATTTTCTGTCGTCGAGCTCGACCATTCCCTCTGTATTCTCGGGATGTTCTTCCGTAAAATCGACGTTTGCCTCCGGCTTGATAATGCCCTTGTCGATCAATTTGATTCTGATACGCTCGGCAATCTGTCCCAGCTTGGTAAAATCGTATTCGCTGCGACCGATCATGTTCTTTACCTCGGGCAAGGGCTGTCCCGAGCTGTCGGTCAGTCCTTCACCGCTCTGTATGCGCACCTTGAAGCTTTCCCTCGCAGCGGCAAAGCTCGCATTGCGCCGTGTATCTGCCGCCTTGACAAAGGCAAGCAGTCCCCAGCTGGACAGCATACTCGATCCGCCGTTGGAGACAAACGGGAATGTGACGCCAGTGAGCGGAAGCACATCGACCGAACCCAGCGTATTGAGAATGGTCTGGAACACCATCATACTGACGGCGGCACAAGCCGCTATAACATAAAATGATGAACGTCCGTTGGCGGCGCTCTTGATGGTAAATGCGGCAAGCGCACAGATGCAGACCACTGCAATTAACGCAATAAGCAATCCCCATTCCTCACAGACCACTCCAAAAACAAGGTCGGTGTCGGCGGCAACCACCCTGCGCAGCCAGCCGCTGCCTATTCCCACTCCGGCAAGTCCTCCGCTTGCGGAGGCTGACATGGTGCGGGTCTGCTGATAGCCTAAATTATACGGGTCGTCCCATGCATGACCCCATATGGCAAACCTTCGGGCAACGTAGGGCTTGAATTTGAGCACCAGCATAATACCGAATACAACTGTAGCACAGATAAGCGCAATGGTAGAAAAATCGCCCGAACGCATGAAGGCTATCACAACGAACGCCACAAAGAATATGGCAGCCGTTCCGAAATCGCCCATCAGCGCAAGTGAGCCAATGCATACGCCTGAAAAGCCGATGAAGTAAGCAAGATTCTTCTTGGTAAGCAGAATATCCAATGTGGCTGCCCCGATGAAAACGAAGGCGATCTTGACCAGCTCCGACGGCTGAAGCGAAACGCCGCCTATCGAAATCCAGTTCTTGGCACCGTTCTTGGTCTGACCGAATATCAGGTTGAACAACAACAGTCCGACAGTGGCTATCATTACCTGCAGCTTGACAGAAGTGATCCGCTTTAAATCACGAAGGAACCAACCAAACATGACAAACAGCCCGAAACCAAGCAAAAAAGCAAAAAACTGCTTATACAGCTCTCCCGGCTTTGACGAAGCCGCCACCGAAAAGCCTATGGTAGACAGGAAAAACGCAAGCATTTCCACCTCTATGCCTGTTTTGACCAGTATGCGCATGACAATATAATATACCCACATCAGCACGAACAGTCCGCCGTAGCAAACGAACACCGATGTGTCGTCTACCTTCGCGCTCCAGTAAAGCTCCGCCACCGTCAGCAGCATGAATATGCTCAGCAGCAGCAAGGTATTCACAGGACGAAGCTTGCGTGCAAGGCGCTTGTTGGTCTCTCTCTGTGAGCCTCTGGGGCGCGTGACAAGGAATCTCGCATCCACATCGGCAAATTTCAGAGTGCTGCCCGCAGGAAGAGCCGCAGTACCTTCTATTTTCTTTCCGTTGACCGTAAGTCCGCCTGTGGAGCCGAGGTCGGAAATGGTCCACCGCTTGTTCTCATCGCGTATAAGGACGGCATGAGAACGGGAAATTGTCGGAAAATCGATCACAATATCGCTCGAAGAAGCTCTGCCTATCGTATTTTCCCAATGGCTGACCGGCAGTCTGCCGTACCCGTTGACGTCGAGATATGCCCATACCTCGGGAGCTTCATGGCCGGATAGCATGGATCTGACGCAGCGAAAAACGATAAAAAACGCTAAAATCGGCATAATCCATCTTGCAATGGCAGTGAAATCGCCAAGAGATACGAAAAATCCGCATATAGTTTCCCAAGCAATTTCCCACCATGATTCTTCCGTAATCAGTGCTGCAAAGATCACCTGATGACCACTTCCTTTCAGTCATAATAAACCAATAATAAACGGCAGCAATCCTGATAAAACCGTAAAAGCCGATACCCGCAAAAACGGATACCGGCCTTTGCGACATTATTTAAAGCAAAACCCAAATCTTAGTTCAAATCAGTCCTTGACTGAATTAACCGCACCGACTATAATCGGAAGATAACGCTTAGTATCTACAACAGCAAATATAAAGGGACGGTTGAGAGATATCGGAATGACGTTGGTGCCTACCCCTGTATTGCCGACATTTGCGCCGGTGCCCTTTCTTGTTCCCTTTTCAGTGACAGTAAGTCCTGTGCTGACGCTGATATCACCGACGTAAAGCTTTTCATCAGAGCTGCCGATCTGATCCAATCCTGCATACTGGGAATTGAATATATTTCCGAGCTCCATGTCCTCCAGCATGCTTTTTAATCCTCCGGTATATTCGCAGGAAAACTTGGGAATGCTTGCATCGACCACTCTGTACTCCTTGCGTTTTTTGATAAGATCCTGATAATACTTGTCTTTGGACAAAAAGTCAATATAATTGGCTATTGCGCTTTTATTTTCATTCATGGGAATAATAGCAAGAAACGCGTAATTGCCGCCTGCGTAATTTTTAATAAAGCCGCGCACTTCTTCTTCCTGACCGATAAATGTGCTTTCATAGCTGGACATCATCTGAACGTCCTGTTCTTCGGAACCAAACGCTTTGAATTTGCCGTCAAGAACATTTTCAGGGGAAATGGGCGATTCCCAATCCGCATCGAGCAGGGCATAATTCGCCAGATAGAGCGGAGCATCCGACGGCATATCTTTTAAAATGCGCTCGGAATACATATTGGTCTTATTGGACGCCCAGTTGTTGATATTGTTTACCGCTGTTTCGCCAAAGCTCTCTTTATAGGCAGAGGCTTTATAGAAAGTCTTAGCGGCTGCAAGAAATTCGTCAGATACATCGACATTCTTATCCGAATTAGCCCATATTGCACTGTCGAAATAAAATTTTGCAGTGTCAGTATCATGTAAATTTTCCATAAAGGAGTGCATATAGGTATTCATTGAGTCGGTCGGATAGTATTTATCAAGCATTTTTTCCAATTGTGATTTTGTTTCTCCCGTCGCTCCGTTTGCAAGCAAAGCCAGATTGTAATAGACTGACAGCGGAGAGATCACCACGTTCGGACCGTCTGCGGAATACTCATGGCTGAGCATCGCAAAGGCTGCCGCGCAATACTTATCACAAAATGTATCGTCAAGATAGATTTCGGATGCGTCGCCTTCTTCAACATTGACCATAAGATCCTCGGCAGTAACTTCCTTTTTGCAGCTCACCGATGCCACAATCATTGCAGCAGCAACCAAAAAGGCCAAAACACGTCTGATTTTTTTCATTTAATGAATAACTCCCTTCGGGTTTTATTGTTTAAAGACATTATAACACGGTTTTTACAAAAAGAAAAGAAGTTTTAATCAAATTTTTAATAAAATAGGCAATTTTTTATTATGTTATAAAAAAAACCTGCCGGATAGAATGATACAGCAGGTTTCATATTTGTTTTTTCAGTCCTCGCAGACAATAAGCTCCCTTGCATACGGAAGTGTGAGAATCCAGTCGCAGAAGGTATGCCATTCCGCAAGCTTATGATCCTTGCGGGCAAAATAGATATTGATCAGCGTTTCATAATTGAATGAGCAGGTGCGCATCTGATTATAGCTCGACGGCAAAAGCTGAATAATATCATACCAGTCCTTTTTGTCTTTTGTCTCAAGATAGCGCAGGCGAATGCCCTCCAGCTCATCCACAACGCTCTGCATGAATTTCTCCGTGCCGGCAGTCATGTGGTCGTGGCTGAAATCATCTATGTCAAAGGGCTTGCTTGTGATCTTGTGCATGGTACTGGTGGAATTTGCCACCGTCGCTATCTTATATGTATCGTATTCCTTCCACCAATACATCGGTGCGGTGATATCCACCGAAACAAAGACCTGACGCAGATACTTGCGGTGATCGCTGCCTGCCTTGCGAAGTCTTCGGGCAAGATCGAGGTCATTCGGTCCCAGAACATAATTGCCGTTCTCGTCATAAAAGCTGTCGCTTCTTGCCCAGCTGTTCATGGGATTTCTCGCGCCCCTGATCGCATTTTCCAGATTCATCACGCCTGCGCGCTCGAGCTTTATCATAACAAGATCACTTCCCTTCGGATATAAAAATTATAGAGAATAGCAGTATGAAAAAACAAACTCGCTATTCTCTATAAAAATGGTGCCGGTGACCGGGGTCGAACCGGTACGGTATCGCTACCACCGGATTTTGAGTCCGGCACGTCTGCCAATTCCATCACACCGGCAAATAAAATGTCTTGCAGACCCAAGCCCGCAAGACATCAAATGGTGGAGCATAGGGGAGTCGAACCCCTGACCTTTTGAATGCCATTCAAACGCGCTCCCAACTGCGCTAATGCCCCGTGCTTTCGACAGCTTCTAAAGTATAACACAGCACTTGCCGATTGTCAAGCTATTTTTTTCATTTTTTCGTATTTTTTTATTACGTCTTTTTTTCGGAATAAACAGCCCGAGGTATGTCGCTGTCAAACGCTGCACACCTCGGGACATGTATCTCAGGTCAGAATTACTCTGCGTTCTCCCAGTTGTGGAAAACATTTTGCACGTCGTCATTATCCTCGAGCATATCAAGCAGTTTTTGCATCTTTACGGCAGCCTCTTCGTCCTCAATGGTTGAATAGGTATCCGGCACCTGCTCAACATCTGCCGAAACGAAGGTGTAGCCTTTCTCCTCCAACGCGGCTACTACCGCGCTGAAATCAGCCGGATCGGTGTATATCTCAAACGCGTCTCCCTCTGCCTGAAAATCCGAGCAGCCGGATTCGAGTGCGTCTTCCATCATCTGATCCTCGTCAATCTCGCCTTCCTCATTGTCAATGACGATAACGCCCTTTTCATTGAACATGAAGGAAACGCAGCCTGTGGTGCCGAGATTACCGCCGAATTTGTCAAAGTAATGTCTGAGATCGGCTGCCGTTCTGTTGCGGTTGTCGGTCAGAGTCTCCACTATGACGGCTATTCCGTTGGGACCGTAGCCTTCATATGTGAGCGACTCGTAGGTCTTGCCGTCGTTTTCGCCGGACGCCTTCCTGATAATGCGCTCGATATTATCATTCGGCACATTGTTCGCCTTGGCTTTTGCAATGCAGTCGCGCAGCTTGGCATTGGCTCCCGGGTCGGCGCTGCCGCCCTCGCGCACCGCAATGGCTATTTCACGTCCGATTTTTGTAAAAATCTTGGCTCTGGCGCCGTCGATCCTTTCTTTCTTTCTCTTAATGGTGCTCCATTTGGAATGTCCTGACATTGGAAAACTGCCTCCTGTGTGAAATATGTTTTTAATATATATTAATATCAATCCTTATAATTATAATACCGCCGTGCGTTTTTGGCAAGTCTTATTTTATTTTTTTGATAAAGAACAAAATTAAAAGCTGAAACACAAAAAAATAATATAAATATTACATATTTTTTTTATTTTCATATTTACAAATTATTTTTTTTTTGATATACTTTTAATGAGCATTTAATGCTTGAATCAATAGTGATAGAAAGGACTTTCAAAAATGGACAATCAGAACAATCAGAACGGCTATACCAATTTTAACGGGTATCAGCCCACACCCACACCTGCTCAGAATCAGCAGCAGCCGGTCAATCCCATGCCCACCCAGCAGCCTAATATGTATCAGCAGATTCCATACAATCCATATCAGGTTCCGGTGCAGCAGGGAAATAAACACAAAAGTCTTGTTCTCGGCATACTTGCCATAGTTCTGCCCATCATCAGCTGCTCCTATCTGTCCCCTATAGGTCTGATACTCGGTCTGATCGGCGTTATCAGAAACAAGAAATCCGCTGTTTCATGGGTAGGTCTTGTTATCAGCCTTCTCTTCGTGGCACTCTTATGCCTTGTCATCTATCTTGCTGTTAATCCTGACAGATACCGCTCATTCCTTGAGATGTCCGGAGCATATTCTGAAGAACAGATAGACGAAATGATGCGCAGTATCTATGGATTAATAGTTATGCAATTCTAACCCCATGCTATAATTTTATTGGCAGTCAAGCTTTTATGCTTGCATATTATTTTATTTATGAAAGGATTTTCACAAATGGACAATCAGAACAATCAGAACGGCTACAATAGCTTTAACGGCTATCAGCCCACACCTGACCCCACACAGCAGCCTTACCAGACGCCGGACCCGGCACAGCAGCAAAATCCCTACGCTCAGCAGCAGCCCTATGCACAGCAGTATCAGCAGCCTTACCAGACGCCTGATCCGGCACAGCAGCAGTATCAGCAAATGCCTTACGCAGCACAGCAGAATCCCTATGCGCAGGCTCCCGCAGACAATTCCAAGACGCTCGGAATACTTTCCATCGTTTTCTCAAGCGTAAGTCTTTTCTGCTGCGGATTTATCTTTGGCGCTGTAGGTATTATCTTGGGCATACTTTGCGCAACCAAGAACAAGAAGTCTCCTCTCGGCTGGATCGGAATCGGTATCGGCGTTCTGTCCATCATACTTGCCATTGTTTCAATGGTAACAATGGGTCCGGTATACAACGAGATGATCGAAAACATAATGAATCAGATGAACTGAAAAACATCGAAGCTTAATCTCTATATTCTTAGATTGGAGTATTAAAAATGGACAACAATACAAATAATCAGGTGTCTGAGAACACAAAAGTTGATTTAAATAAAGATGTCTCAGATTCTGTCCCCGAAGCCACACAGCCGGCATTCAATTACCAGCCGCCCACTGTAGAAGCTCCCAAACAGCCTGAGGTCAATGATATGCCGACGCAGACAAAAGCTTCTGCTGCACCTGTTGCAGATAGTACACAGCCGTATCAGCAGCAGCCGTATCAGCAGCCTCAGTACCAGCAGCCTCAGTACCAGCAGCCTCAGTACCAGCAGCCTCAGTACCAGCAGCCATATCAGCAGCCTCAGTACCAGCAGCAGCCAATCAATCAACAGCCCTACTATCAATATGCCCCGGTAGATCCTTCAATGGTATCTCAACAGAATACCTCCGACGGATTTGCTATAGCATCACTGATATGCTCTATCGTCGGATTTGCAGCTTGCTGCACGGTTGTGCCTTCGCTGCTTGCCATTATCTTCGCGGCAATATCCAAAGCAAAGAATGACGGTACTCGCCCCACCGGCGTTTCAACTGCCGGTCTGATTCTGGGTATTATCGGGTTGATCATGAATTTCCTGGTTGTGCTGGGAATGATATATGCTAACTGATTGACTCGGAAGTTTAAGCACACAATTAAAAAAACGGCTTCGTATCGCAGATGACACGAAGCCGTTTTTACTATTGTCTAAATTCTCTCAAAATCCTCTGCTCCGTGCTTGCAGAGAGGACACACAAAATCAGGCGGAAGCTCATCGCCTTCGTAGATATAACCACATATCTTGCAGCGAAAACCCTTCTTGGCGTCTGTCGCAGGCTTTGGTTTGACATTCGCATGATAATAGTTGTATGTCATGGCTTCGTTGGAGCTGAGTACCTCACAGTCGGCAACTCGTGCAATGAACATAGTATGCGTACCGAGGTCAACGCTTGATATAACCCAGCCGCTGATAAACGCACAGGCGTGGTCGGTCAGACGCATCAGCCCGTTGCCTGTACGCACAGCACCGTCAAAGTCCTTGAATTTATCGGCAGTGCGTCCGCTCTGAAATCCGAATCGCTCGAATATAGCAAACGGTGCGGTTACGTCGACAATGCTGACATTAAATTTATTGGTCGCCGCTATCATGTCATGTGTAAGATTCTGCTTGTTGACGGTGACAACAATGCACACAGGGGATGAAGTCACCTGCACCACTGTATTGACAATGCAGGCATTGTCTTTGCCGTCCTGCTGACTGCTCAGCACGAAAAGTCCGTACTGTATCTTCTGCAATGCTTTAGTATCCAAAAAAACACCTCCATATTATTATGATAATATTATACATAATAATTCAACTCATGTCAATCAAAATGTGTGTTTACTAAAAATGATATTCTCACCTTATTTTCTTTTTTATAAAATTTCCGATTCAATTTCGGCAATTTTATCAATTGACTAATTAATCGTATGATAATATAATTCATATGTAAATTGTATTTACAACTATATTTAGTATACTCAAAGGGTTGTCTACACAATTATGCACAAGTCTATTGATATTCTTAAAAAATTTGATTTATTCACAGGCATATGCACCGAGAACATCGGAAAAATCCTTGATCATTTCAATGCGAATATATGCAGCTTCAATGAAGGCGAATACATACTAAGGAAAAATCACGAACTTAACAAAATAGCTGTTTTCCTCGACGGAAACGCACAGATAGTCAATGAAGATTTTTTGGGTAATCGCATGGTAATAGAGCAAGTCGGAAAAGGTGAAATACTCGGCGAGGCTCATTCGCTGCTTCCGTTTGACGCACCAACGGTGAATGTAGTGGCTCTTTGCCCGACACACGTGATTTTTATTGAGATTGACTGTATTCTCACTCCGGTTCCGGAAATAAGTGATTGTCAGAGCCAGCTGAGAAGCAATCTTATGAAAATAATGGCAAGAAAACTATTGAATTACGCCCACAAAATCGAGCATATCTCCAGACGTTCCACACGTCAGAAGCTGCTCTCCTATTTCACCGAGCAAATGAACAAGAATCAGTCTTCCTCCTTTGATATTCCATTGACGAGACAGCAGCTCGCGGATTATCTTTCGGTCGATCGAAGCGCTATGTCAAGCGAACTAAGCAAAATGCAAAGGGACGGACTTATTCGTTACAATCTCAACCACTTCGAGCTTATCGCTAATGATGAATATGCTTTTTGACGTTTATATCCCCTAAAACCGCCAAACCCGTTACTCAACAATTTAACTTTTACATGGGCATGCATCATACAGAAGCATGCCCATGTTTATTCTTCTGTATGTTTCAACGAACACGTTGACTTTTTCCTGACGGAATGATATAATGATGACACGCAGCGATTTGCGGCTATATCAAATTACAAGGATTGATTATTATGGTTAGAAAAATTACCGATTCCGTTATTTACATCGGCTGTGACGACGCCGATCTCGACCTCTTTGAAAGCCAGTTTGAGGTTCCCAACGGCATGGCATATAATTCGTATGTCATTATGGACGAAAAAGTCTGCATTATGGATACGGTGGACAAGCGTGCCGCCGACGCATGGCTTGACAACGTCAAGGAAGCGCTTGGCGACAGAAAGGCAGATTACCTCGTCATCTCTCACATGGAGCCCGATCACACCGGCAGCATCAAGGCAATTGCAGAAATGTTCCCGGAAATGAAAATAGTAGGCAACACAAAAACCTTTGCGTTTTACGATCAGTTTTTTGCTTATGACATCTCCGACAGAAAGATAGTCGTCAAAGAAGGCGATACGCTTGACCTCGGCACTCACACACTGAAATTCACAATGGCGCCCATGGTTCACTGGCCGGAAGTCATGATGACCTATGATGAGGCGGACAAGGTTATGTTTACCGCTGACGCATTCGGCAAGTTCGGCACACTTGACACCGATGAGGACTGGGCTTGCGAGGCAAGACGCTACTACTTCAACATTGTCGGAAAATACGGCGCTCAGGTTCAGGCTGTGCTTAAAAAGATGGCAACATTGGACATTCAGGTTATCTGCCCGCTGCACGGTCCCATTCTCACCGAGGATCTCGGCTATTATATCGGCAAATATCAGGTGTGGAGCAGCTTTGAACCTGAGGACAAGGGCATCTTCATCGCATATGCCTCCATTCACGGCAACACAGCTGCCGCAGCTATGCAGCTCAAAGAGCTGCTCGAAAGCAAATGTGCTCCCAAAGTATCTATCGCCGACCTCTCACGCGACGACATTGCCGAGGCAGTAGAGGACGCATTCCGCTACGACAGAATGGTTCTTGCCTGCTCCACCTACAATATGGGCATGTTCCCGGCAATGGAAAGATTCTTGAATCAGCTCAAAGCTAAGGACTACCAGAAGCGCACGGTCGGTCTTATGGAAAACGGCACATGGGCGCCTATGGCTGCCAAGCTGATGAAAGCTCATCTTGAGAGTATGAAAAATATCACTGTGCTTGAGCCGGTCGTTTCCATCAAGTCTTCACTCAAAGGCGAAACACCTGAAACTATGGTTAAGCTTGCGGACGAGCTGCTGAAGTAATTGAAGTAAATCCTGCTAATAATATATCGTTTATACTGATTGCACAAAACGGAGCCATTCTTGTGAATAGCTCCGTTTTGATCTTTATCGGTACTTGTTTACATGTTTCAGATAATTACAGCCTGATGATATACGCGGTCTTGCCGGGAATATTAAGTCCGCCTCCGAAGCTGACATTCTGCCCCGTAATGAGGTCGGTTCCGCTGCCGGCGCCCGCGTCGAAGTGCGCTGTATAAGGCGCGTCATCCATATTCAGAGCGAATATCACTCGCTCGCCCTCAAACTGCCTGAGAAACACCAGCTGCTTTGAATTGATGTGAAGCTGCTTATAGCCGCCTCGGCAGAGTGCCGGAGATGATTCCCTTACCGCATACAGACGGCTGACATACCCCGCAAGCGAATTCCAGCCGCTTTCCGCAAGCTCCTCGGAAAATTCCGGACGCAGAGCGTCGTCTCCCTGACTCTTCTGTGCCTCCATGCCAAGTTCGCTGCCGTAGTAGACCGACGGAATACCGGGCATGGCAAAGAGCATGGAATATACCAGCGGCAGATTGCTCTTGTCGGTGAGAATGGACGCTATTCGGGTGACGTCGTGATTGTCTGCAAAGCAATAGAGATTCTTGCCCTTATAGATGGTCCACTGCTCGTCCGCAAACTGACGGTTGAGCGAATACCCTATCTCGTGCATATTGGCACAGTTGAAGGAGGAATACAAGCCCTTATAGCACTCGTAATTGGTCACGGAATCCAGCATTGCGTCGTTGCACCATATATTGTAATCTCCGTGCAGACATTCGCCCAGCAGGAAGAAGTCCTGCCACCTGCCCTTGCAGAAATTGTGCAGCTCACGCAGGAAGTCGCGGTCAAGACAATATGCCACATCAAGGCGCAGTCCGTCAATGCCGAATTCATTTACCCAGCCCTCTATACAGCTGAAAATGTGCTGCTTGACGTCTGGATTGCGCAGATTGAGCTTGACAAGGTCGTAATGCCCTTCCCAGCCTTCGTACCAGAATCCGTCGTTGTAGTTGGAATTGCCGTCGAATTTAATGTTGAACCAATCCTTGAAGGGGGAATCCCATTTGTGCTGCTTGACATCGTTAAACGCCCAGAAGTCCCTGCCAACATGATTAAACACGCCGTCCAGCACCACTCTGATGCCGTTTTGGTGAAGCTCGGAGCAAACGTCGGCAAAATCTCTGTTGGTGCCGAGTCGGCGGTCTATCACTCTGTAATCGGCTGTGTCGTAGCCGTGCTTTGTGGATTCAAACACCGGTCCGAAATAGACTGCATTTGCGCCGAGCCGTCTGAGATGATTGACAAAGGTGATAATCTTTCTTATTTTCCCGGTCGGCTGTGACGTGAAATCATTATAGCGGTTTTCTCCGCAGAAACCGAGAGGATAGATATGATAAAAAGCAGCGTCACGATACCAGTCGGGTGCATTGCTCATTCGAGCCGCCTTTGGCAGCTCAGGCAGCTCTGCAGGAAGAACCGTGCGGGCTGCATTGTTGGGCAGTTCAGAAGAATTTTCGGTCTTCTTAACTGCTATTTCCGGAACGGTCGGAATATGATTGTCGCCCGGATAAACCTGATACCAGTCGGAACGCAGTCTGTCGCAGGTGTCGAGAATGTCAAATGACATCCACGTAGGATACATCGGAGACTCCGTAAGTCCCTTGTCCAGACACTCCATCACATGCTTGATTTCACAGCCGTATTTCTTCTCAGTGCTGTCGGAATCGCTGTATTCTCTGATTATTTTGCCGTCTCTTATGGCATAGGAGGTACTTCCCCATACGAAATCGGGAAGAATGATGACGCCCTTTGTTCCGGTAATCTCCGCATGATTGGCACTGTATTCAAAACCGCAGGAAACCGACGCTGTTCCGCCCTTGTAAAATTTCATGACGGCAGCCGACTGCCAGTCAATTCCGTTTTCGCAATGTACCGCAGTCGACCTGATGTCGCCGGGCCTGCCTCCCAGCAGCCATTGTGCGAGGAATATATTATAAACTCCGAGGTCGAGCAGTGCGCCGCCTCCCAGATCAAACGAAATGACGCGGTTAGATGTGTCGTATTTGGTTTTGCCGAAGAAGGAGGCGTTGACCTCTTTTACTTCGCCGATAAGGCCTTCCTCTATCCACTCACTTGCTTTGATGACAGACGGAAGGAAGCGTGTCCACATCGCCTCCATAAAGAAAACATTCTTTTCCTTTGCCGCCTCTATGACCGCCTTTGCCTGACGGGAATTGAGTGCCATAGGCTTTTCACAGAGAACCGCCTTTCCACAGGCAATAGCCGCAAGTGAGCTGTCGGCGTGATTGGTATGCGGCGTGCATATGTAGACTATGTCCACATTTTCGTCAGAAGCAAGCTCTATCACATTGTCGTATGCAGCGTCAATGCCGAATTTCCCGGCGAATTTCTGCGCATTTTTGAGCGTACGGGAGCATACGGCTGTTATCTCAGCATTCTCAGCCTGAGCAAGTACCTTGCAGAATGTATTTGCCATTCTGCCGGTACCGACAATTCCCCAACGGTATTTTTTATCGCACTTGCCGTTTTTTGTGCTTTTTGTGCTTATTAAGCGCATCATTTCCAAAACCACCTCAAAGATAATAAACGCATAAAAACGTCACGAAATCTTCCCAATAGGATTCCCCTGTTGTGACGCGATATCCATTATAGCAAACACCATATGATTTTGCAAGAGCAAGTTGTCAAAAATTCAAAATAATCTGCATAAAAAACAAATGCGGCGCATACGTCTGTGAAAACGCATACGCCGCTAAAACTATTTAATTATTGCTTTAAGCAAGTCCCGCCTTTTTGAGGTTTCTGTTGTGCTCGGCGAGTGTAGCCGCTGCATAGAAATTGCCCTTTGCATCGGAGCAGAAGTAATAGTAGTTAGTCTTATCGTGATACAGAACCGCTTCAATAGAGTCAATACTCGGATTGCATATCGGACTGGGCGGGAGACCTTTGAGACGATAGGTATCGCAGGAACCCTTGTTGTTGTTGATCCAGTCGTCCTTTTCTTCCTGAGTGAGCTTATCCGAAGCTAACAGTTCCTTTTTGGTAGCATAAGGATACCAGCGCGTGGCGTCCGACTGAAGCTTGCCGCCTGTACCCTTGCTGTTGTGCAGTCTGTTGTAAAATACCGAAGCAATAATCATTCGTTGGTCGGATTTGCTCGCTTCACGTTCCACAATAGATGCAAGCGTGATAACCTCGTCCATCGACATGCCTATCTTCTTTGCCTGCGTATCGTATTCCGTCGTCCAATGCTTCTCATACTCATTAAGCAGACGGTTGATAGCATTCACAGAGCCTTCATTGAGATAGAAGTTGTAGGTATCCGGGAAAAGGAAGCCTTCCACCTTATAGGTGCGCTTCTTGTTCTTGGTATTGACATTGGACATGAATTTCTGGGTAAATGTGACCTCCTGTGCCGTCTTGATGAATGCCTCCGCATCGCACACACTGTTCTCTTCCATGATAACGGCAATCTGCTGTACGGTTAGACCTTCCGGAATCGTCACGGTTATTGTACTCTTGTCGGCTCCGGCAGGACGTCTGAGCTTCTGAAGTATCTGATTGTAGTCCGATTTGGTATTAATGGTAAAGGAGCCAGCCTTAAAACCCGACGCCTTTTTGGAGACCTTTGCGTAGGTCTTGAAGAAGAACGGATATTCCACCACATCGTTGTCATCGAGAATACGTGTTACTTCGTTAAGGTCGGCATCCTTAGGCACATCTATGACAATGTCAGTCTCATCCTTAACGAGTGCAAACATATCGTTGACTCCGACGATCAGGTAGTAGGACAGAAGTATGGAAATGGAAAGCACTGCCGCGGAATAAACCAGCGCGATCATACAGCCGCGGTTGCGTCTGCGGATCGACTTTTGCTTGCTGCGTATCTGCTTTGGCGCCATAACGCTGTCGTCCTCGATCTGGTATGTGTCGCCCATGCTGCCTGTCACCACACGCTTGGCTGTGGCAGGATTTCTGGTTTCGACAGGCTTTTTCCTGCGATTGGCAGGTGAGCCAACCTTACTGCGCTGAGGCTGAGCAGCCGCTCTTCTGGCAGCGCTCATTTCCTTTCTTGCAGCCTCACCGTCAAAATAATCATCTTCAGAGATGCTTACCTGAAATCCGCTCTGACGGTTTGTTTGCTTGGCAGGTTCAGCCTTAGCGGCGCCGCCTGTGTATTTTCCTACAGCGGAAGAGCGTGATCCCCTCTGACTGCTCCCCGTCTGGCTGCTTGCACTTCTGCTGCCGGACTGACTGCCCCCCGAGGTTCGGGAGCTTCGGGAGCCGCTTTTAGCGCCGGAGCTGCCCTGTCCCGCCGAGGTGTGGCGGCTTTTATAAGCTCCGTCGTTATCGATTTCTCTGTAATTGTCGCTCATACTTGTTACCTCCCTGATGTCATTTACGCTTTTTTCCGCCCTTGACCGGACGTATATCTTCGCAGAGTCGAAGATATTTTTCGGTGATAAGGCGATCTACCGGTCTGTCAAAACGACCGTGCGGCAGCTTGTACTGCACACAAGCGCTGTAGCAGAGACCTACCGTCCAACCGTCGTATTGTGACAGAAACCTGTCATAGTAGCCCTTGCCATAGCCCAGACGATATCCCCACCGATCAAATGAAAGTCCCGGGACTATGCATATCGGATAGCCTGTACCGTTGTAAAGCCTTGCGGGATCATCTTCCGGTTCTCGTACGCCGAATGTCCTCGGCTGAAGCTCGTCAAGCGATTCAATATAGTAGAATTCCATTTCCCGCGTGCCGTCAATGCATCTTGGACACGCTACACGCTTGCCGTCATCCAAAGCCGTTTGAATGATGCGCTCGGTGCTGACTTCGATGTCAGTGGAAACATATGTCAGTATCACATCGCTGCGAATGTAAGATGTGCTGCCAAGAAAGGTATCGGTGATTGCATCGTCCATGTACTTTTTAAGCTCCGGATCCAGCTCTGCCCGCATTTGCTTTATGCTTTGCCTCATACCTGTCTTGACACGCCTGATGTCTTCTTTTATGTAATAGCTCACGGCTGATACACCGCATCCGATACGGCTGTTGCCTTTTCCGGTCCGAGCAGCACATTGACCAGCTCGCAGCCAAAGTTGACCGCGTAGCCTGCACTTTTGGCGGTGGTAATGCCGTCGTCCGTAATAACAGGCTTATCCGAGACCTTGCGGCAATTCAGCTCACTTTCATACCCCGGGAAACAGGTGGCATATCTGCCTCTGAGGTATCCGTTATGCCCCAGTATCGAGGGAGCCGCACAGATAGCAGCAATGTGGATACCGTTTTCCCAGCAATATTCCAGTGCGGCCTGTACGTATTCGGATTTTTCGAGATTCAGTGTTCCGGGCATTCCGCCGGGAAGCACGATCATCTCGGCACCCGACATATCCATCTCCTTGGCAGTGATATCGGCGGCAACAACGATGCCGTGAGAGCCTCGAACCGCCTCCCCCATAACGCCTACCGTCATGACATTCACTCCCGCACGTCTGAGCATATCCACAGGAGCCAGCGCTTCGACCTCTTCAAAGCCGTCTGCAAGCATAACATAAACCATAACTTATCATTCCTTATCAATATATCAATGTATATTATAACATGAAAATTACATTTGGCAATAAGCAAAATTTAAAATCTTCGCAAATTTAACAGCATCAGTCAAGTGCCAGTCCCAAATAGGGCGTTCTGATGCCGTCAAGAGTGGTTATCGACACCGGACTTTTGCCGTCGTTCCGGCAGATCATAGCAAAATCAACCACTTCGCCGTATTTCTCAAAGAAGGTATCATAAACAGGCAGCCGGAAAACAAATCGCTTTGCCCTGGGATAGCTTTTTAATATTCTTCTAAGCAGAGTAGAGGCAAAATGCTCCTTCACAATAAATTCCGTTATCTTTACCGTGCCGTCCTCCTCGCTGCAAAAGGCATAACCGTAATCGCCGCCATAAGAAAGGGTGATGATATGTCCTCCGTCGTGTTCGTGGCTGCTGACGGCATAGCGCAGCGCAGTGCTGTCCCATATCGCAAAGCCGTCACGGTCTACCAGCATATCACGGCGAAAAGCATACACCTCGCTCAGCTTCATCATGGTCTCACGCACACTGTCCGGAACATTCACAGCATCTTTGCTGAGAAACACAAGATCAGAGCGATCCATATAAATGACACGGTTTTTGTAGCACTTTTCAAAGCCATACCGTGCATAATATCTGAACAGTCTCGGCTCCGCGGGAACTGTGACGGAATACTTCAGCTTACGGTACGCCCCTAACTTCTGCGCGGTCTCAATGAGCTGCCGCATGATGCCCTGTCTGCGATAATCGGGACGTGTGCAGGCGGCGTAGATGTACTGCGAAGGCACAAGCCCCCCGTCCTCCGCAATGCTGACATTCAGCAGGTGAAGCATGGCAACAGGGCGGCGTATTGCATCATCCACATAGGCAAGACAGTTTTCAGGAACATATCTGTTCTCAAAAAAATAACGTATATACTGCTCGGAATCGCCAAAACAGGTGCGCCACAGACGTTCCAGATCGCTTCTCATGCTGTCCTGCGGAAAAACTATCATGCTGCTGTGTCACTCCTTCAATTAAGTAATTACGCATTGCCGGAGACGTCCTCCGCGCTGAATTTTTCGAGCAGAATAGCCGGATAATAGGAGAGCTTTGCCTTTCGCAGACCTTCCTTGTCCATATCCTCCTCGCGGTTGTTGTATTCGTAATCAGAAAGACGGTTTATGGCAAACTGATTGTTAATCATGGTGTAAGCGCCGTCGTAATCAGTGTCGGCTTTTTCAAAATGTGTGACGAATACGCGGCTGTTGATCGGTTCGCCTATGGTCATGGCGACTACCTTGCCACCCACACGAAGCAGTCCGCCCGCCATGCCCAGCGCTTCATAATTCCTCAGTGCCTTCGCAATGGCGGTGTTCTCCATGCACAGCTCGCGAACCTCTTCCCCGTCCTGCCCGACAATGGATTTTTCCAGCAGATTTCCGGCAAACTCCATACATTCGCCGATATTGGCTCTGCTGATATTTTCATATTGCCAGTCGGAATAGCTTCTGACAAATCTGCTTATGTGGTTGCGCTTGGCGTGGTATTTCTTGCCGTTAAGGTCGATAAGATCTTCCGTGCGGTAAATATAATCGAAATCTCCCCGCTGCTCCGCGTATGCAAATTCCCCGGGGAAAGCCTTCCGCAGCTCGTCGCACTGCCAGCTCTCCGCGCAGTATATCAGCAGATGGGTACCAACGCTCTCTGCGTCCTCACGAAGGGCTGCAATTGCTTTTCGGATATCATAATTTTTGCCCATCGGGTACATGTAATAGGTGTTCTTGTCATCATCCACACCGCGCAGCAGCAGACAGTCGTCCATACGCGCCACCTCGGTGAAGTAGCGTTCTTCCCACAGCCACAGCGTTGAGAAGGTGCAGAAACAGCCAAAGTATTCGGTTCCATCAAATATTTCGTCTATCCATGCCTTGTCGTCAAGTGTCGGTATATGAAAATCAAGCATTTTTAACTTCCTGCCATTCTATATAAGACAGCCGCTCACGGCACTCCATATTTCATCCGAAATCGCGTCAATGCTGCGGGGCTGCTCACCTTCGCAGCAGCTGATCACGTTCCAGCCGAGCCTTTCGGCTGCATAAAGCGCAGAACCTCTGCATTGCTCCTGAAAAGATATATTTGCCTCGTGAATGTCCTTGCGGGATTCGTCCCCGCTGTATCTGCCGGACATCAGTCGTTGTGAGACCTGCGGCGGCATATCCAGATAAATGACCGCATCGGGCGCGGGCAATTCGAGAAGGTTGTATTCATAATCCTCCAGCCATGTGAGATATCCTTCCCACTGGTCTTTAGGGAGCTTGGTCATCTGATAGACCGCATTGGATGTGGTGTAGCGGTCGGCAAGAATATTCACGCCGCCGAGGTAATCCGATGCCCAGTGCTTCCTGTAGGCGGCATACCTGTCCACCGCGTAGAAGCTGGACGCGGCATAGGCGTTGACCGAATCAGGCGAAGTGCCAAATTCCCCGGCGAGATAGCTCTTGACCAGAGCGGCGGAGGTTTCCTCATAATTCGGGAAGGAAATATGCCGCACGGCATGTCCCGAAGAAATAATTCTCTCCCTCAGCAGAGCGGTCTGCGTTCCCTTGCCGCTGCCGTCGAGACCCTCAATGACGATCAGATTGTGTTTGTCCAAAATCAAAACACTCCTTATCGTTTAATTATATCAAATTTTTCTCATCTGTACAATAGAAAGCGCACGAATTTTCAATATGTTAATAATATTCGGAAAACTCGTGCGCAAATATTCGGTTGAAATTATTTGATAGCGGTGCCTTCGGGAACAATATCGTCGACGAAGATCACCTGACAGCCGCAGGCGTTATTGGTGGCGGCAAGCAGCATTCCGTTGCTCTGTACGCCGGAGAAGCGTGCCGGAGCGAGATTGGCGACAACGATGATCTTCTTGCCGACAAGCTGTTCGGGCGTGTAGTCGTGCTTGATGCTCGATACGATGACTCTCTCCTTAATGCCGTCAAAGAGGGTGAGCTTGAGGCAATTAGCCGACTTGCGGATCTCCTGCGCCTTGAGGATTTTGCATACACGAAGGTCGATCCTGGAAAATGTGTCGATGTCGATTTCTTCCTTGATCTCCGCCACCAGATCAGGATCTCCGTAGACCTTCTCCGGCGCGGCTTCGGTTTCCTCCACAGGCGGCTTGTCCAGTTCCTTCTCTTCCTCGGTCTGTGGATAGGAGAAGTCGAGCAGTCCGACATAACGTTCCGGCTCGATGGCATAGAGGAAGAGATAGAGACGCGGTCCCTTCTCCTTGTCGATAAGCAGCTTGTAGACGCTCTTGAAAAACGCGCCCTGCAGCTTTTTAAGCTCCTTGTCGGTGATGGAAGCGACGTCAAACACCTGCTTGGGAATGTCGTAAAGCTGCGTGTTCAGATCGTCGAGAGAATAGCCGCCCTTGGCGAGATAATCATGAAGCAGCTCTATCTCCTTCTTTTCCTCGTCGGAAAGCGTGTTGTACACATCAAAATTACGGGTAACGCGCAGCTTGTTCACCTGATCGGGAGCACACTGCTCCAGCCAGTACTTCGCCCTGTCGAGACGGTCGGCAAACTGCTCGCATTTATAGGGTGTGCCGATCTTTTCAAAGACGGTTTCCAGCATGGGAACATTGAAGTCCACAACAGAACCCAGCTGGACAAGAAGTCCCATGGGGACGGTCTCGATAGTGCGGTCCCCGATGGTTGTGTTGTACATGATGGACTTGACATAATCGTCGGCAGTGCCTTCCTTGACAGCGTTGTACATCTTGTCGAATTCAAAGTACTGTCTCAGAATGCCGTCGTCAAAGCAGAAATCAAACGCCTTGAGCGGCTCGGTTTTGGAGTAAAGCCATAGAATGACCTCCGGCTGGTATATCTTCATCAATGCGTCGGGTGTGAGATTGAGTCCTGATGAACCCGACATCTTGCCGGTGGTTCCCTTGATGCCAATGAATTCATATCCCTGGAATATCGGCGGCTCGTAGTCAAATATAGCCTTGGATATCTCCTTGCTGGTGTCGTAGCTGCCGTTGACGGTGGCGTGATCCTTTCCGCCCGGCTCGAAGTCTACGCCCTCGAACTTCCAGCGCATAGGCCAGTCGATCTTCCATGCGAGCTTGCAGTTGTGCTCGGTGTTGAAGTCGAAGCTGCCGTGGTGACCGCATTCACATTCGTATTCGGCAGTCATGCTGTCCTCATCGAAGGCTGTGATCTTGGTGGTGTCCTTGCCGCATTCGTGGCAGTAGATGCCTACCGGGAAATATGCCTCTCTCTCGCCCTCCTGCGCGTCCTGCGTGCGGTGGCTGTCGAGTATATCGAAAATCTCGCCTCTGTGCCTAATAGCGTGAAGGATATAGTCCTTGTACTTGCCGCTGCGGTACATATCCGCCTGATAGCGGTAATCCATCTCAATGCCGAATTTCTCGATGGACGCCATAAATTCCTTCTCGAAATACTCGGCGTAGGTCTTGGCGTCGGAATCGGTGAAGGGATTCTTTACATCGACATAGGGCATGCCAATGAACTTTTCAAAATCACTGTCCACCTTTGCGACGTTGACAGGAACCTTTCTCAGACGGTCGAACTCGTCCCACGAAAAGAGCAGTCTTGCCTTTTTGCCCTTTGCCCTGAGTGCGCGTACCACAAAATAGCTGGTGGCTATATCGCGGAAATTGCCTATATGTATAGAGCCGGAGGGGCTGATGCCTGCGGCGCATACGTATTCTTCCTTATCGGGATTGCGCTCAATAATGCGCTGTGCTATTTCTTCTGACCAATGCATTTTGCAAATCTCCTCAAAAATCATTTAAGCTATATTTTACTTGAAATCGTCAAAAATGTCAATATGCTATCGCAATAACATAATAAAAAAAATCGGACGGCGCCGGAATTTTGGTTCCGCCAACCGTCCGAAATATTAAAAAATGGTCAATTGCCCGGCATTTTGTAGGTCTGCGCGTAATTGAAGAAGCTCATTTCACTCGATCTGAATTCAGCCGCGACATAGTAAACCTTCGTCTTGTCGGGAGAATCCATGTACCATGTGACAAGATACTGATCGTCATCGGGATAGTAGCAATACACCTGATAGGCGGGATAACTGCCGAGAGGTTCCCTCGCGCCGGTCAGCTTTTCTATGTTCTGTGTCTTGGAATCCTGCTCCAGCTGATACATTTTGGTATTGGCAGCCATCAGAGAGTCAAAATCAACGCCTGTCTGTTCCTTGACAGCCGCGCAGTCGAAAACATCCATCGTCAGTATTTCGGAAGGAGATTTCGCGTACTGCACGCAGGTTTCTGTATTGCCTGGAGTGTACCATTTGAAGAATGTACCGTCCAGTGTCATCCAGCCCACCGTGTCGTTTCCGTATTCGGTAACGGCAGAATCGGACGACGACGCGGCATCCTCGGAAGATACTGTTTCCTCTGAGGAATAACTGTACTCTTCCGAAGAAGTGTCGGAGCTTGCCGAACGCATGCTGCCCGCAATCAGGCGGAGACATGAGCTTAACGACAGAAGCATTGCCGCGCAGAGAGCGACGCCGAGAATTCTTTTCATTTTCAAAATAACAACCAACCCTTCAACATGATATTATCGGGCAAATGTTTTCAACAATTTGCTCATATTTTGATTATATCATGAACGGTCGGAATTTACAAGCCAATTATAACAAAAAATTTATAACGACCTAAGTCCCTTTGGATATCGGTTTTTAAGCCTGCCTCCGGAGCATTTACCGAAGCCTGTGACAGTGCCTTTGCAGGCGACTGCTGTGTACCCTTTGAATCTCTCATCGACCATAATCTCCTCGCCGTGCAGGAATGCAGCAAGCTCCCGCGAATCCGGCTCAAATGAAGCCAGCGATACACATTCCTCCGCCTTAGCCGCCATAAACAGCGCATGGGAAGGCTCTATGCGGTTCTTCATCATGTCGCCCAGCAGCACTCCGCCGCGAAGCACGCCAAGTCCCTTTACCTCCGGCATCATTTCGGGCAGAATATAACAGCTGTCCCCTATCCGGCTTATCCTGCCATAGGGAGCGTTTTTGAAACAGGAAGCGTAAAGCTCGCCCGCGCGTTTTTCGTCATCGCCTGTCTTTATATTCACCTGCGAAACCGAAGCTGAGCAGGACTCTCCTGCCTTGCGCAGCCTTGCGGCAAAATGTCCTTCGCCGCCGTCCATCGGGAAGATCCTGCGCGTCATGGTCAGGTCGTATTTGTCGCTGCGGTCAAAGCCGGGTCTGCCAAACCCCACTCCGCTCGGTTCAAGCATGAAATCCGGATGGCCGTCGAGGAATGCTGCCACAACGTCCTCATTCTCGCGGAAGGAGAATGTGCAGGTGGAATACACCAGCACGCCGCCTTCGCGCAGACATTTTGCCGCACTGTCAAGAATGACAAGCTGACGCACGGCACACGCCTCGGAATGTTCAGGCGACCAGTCGGCAACCGCCTGCGGGTCCCTTCGGAACATTCCCTCGCCCGAACAGGGCGCGTCTACCAGTACCTTGTCAAAGAAGCCGCTCAGACCTTCGGCGAGACGGTCAGGATGAGCACTCGAAACCACACAGTTTCTTATGCCCATACGCTCCACATTTGACAGAAGTATCTGCGCGCGTTTGCGTACATATTCGTTGCTCCACAGCAGCCCTTCGCCGTTGAGAGCCGCTGCGATCTGGGTTGATTTGCCGCCGGGAGCAGCGCACATATCCAGCACCTTCTCCCCCGGTTGAGGCGCAAGTATCGTTACCGCCGACATTGCCGACGGTTCCTGCGAATAGATGGCTCCGGCATGGTGCCAAGGTGAATTTCCTATGCTCACATCATCGGAGTCGAGGTAAAATCCGCTGTCATAAAAAGGACACTTCCGTATGGGCAGGCACAGACTGTCCGAGACATCCGGTGAGAATTTAAGCGTATTGATACGAATACCTCTGACATGCGGCAAATTCATACATGCCTCAAACTGCGCATACTCTTCTCCAAGCATCTGCCGCATATCAAGGATAAAACGGTTGTGCAGTTCCATTAAAAACACCTGCCTTTGATCTCATTGCACCGCCTCGGATTTGCCTGTTAATGTGATATAAGACCGGTCTCCGCCGACCAATATGTAATCAAACAGCTCTACGCCTATTGTTCTCAGCGTGTCGGATATCTCCTGTGCAATCATTCGATCGTTCTTATCCAATCTGGTTTTGCCTTTGATTTTATTTCTGGCAAGCATCACATGGGTTGTATTCGTTCCCATCACCATGCGCACAATGGCACGCCTGTCAAGGCTGTCCGGCGTGACAAATCCCTCTTGAAGATACTGCCAGTTAAGCATGGATTGCTTGTTGTCAATAAAAATAATCATCAGGCATTCTGTCTGAGAAAACGCAAGCTTTCTCACGGCAAATTCGGTTATATTCTGTATTCCGCTGATTATCTCGTTTTGCATGCGGTCAATGATATATGAATCAATCAGCGTGGAAAACATGTTAAGGTAACGCGCCGTATGTTCGCCAATACCGTCAACCCGCGTAAGCTCCTCCACTTCGGCATGGAATACTCCCTCGAGACTGCCGAACCGGTCGAGCAGAGCGTGCGACAGCTCATTCGTGTCCTTCTGAGGTATGGTATAAAAGAGCAGCAATTCAAGGATATTGTGTTCTTCAAAGCTGTCGAGTCCGTCTCTGATGAAGCGTTCTCTCAGCCGGTCTCTGTGACCTCCGTGCTTTTTTCCGTCTAAAGGCATTTAATCATTCCTTATTACTTTTTATTAATAAGAATCATGCTTAGGAATTATGCAGAAATAATTAATACATTTCGATTGCTGAAACGCCGAAGCAACCTGTTTGTTTCAGCGTAAAATGACTGAATAAATTCTGCATAATATCCGAAGCAAGATAGAGCGAACCGCACACAACCACCGCAGTAGCCTCATCCGTCATGTCGAGTGCGATGGAGGCTGCTTTTTTCAGACTTTCCACAGGCTTGACTGAAACGCCTTCTCCCGCAAATTGCTGAGCGCAGGCGGCAAGCTCCCTGGCACTGAGCGCCCTCGGGCTGTCCGGTGTGACGGTAAGCACCCTGTCAAAGCGCGGAACGATCTGAGCAAGTGCCGATTCGTATGCCTTGTCGCGCAGCATACCTATGATTCCAACGATGCTTCTGCCGCCCAAAAGCGCATCTATCGAACTGCATAGCGCCTCAATACCGTCCGGATTATGCGCGCCGTCCACTACGACCAGCGGATCGTGGGATATAATGTCAAAACGCGCAGGAATTTTGGCTTTTGCTATGCCCGCTACTATCTTATCGTCCGACAGCTTACAACCGCGTTCGTTCAGCTCGCGTGCGGCATTGATTACCGTTACGGCATTTTCCACCTGATGAGGTCCCGCAAGAGGAATCATTACCCGCAGACCGCCATAGACAGCTTCCGTCATGGTGGGAAGCATTGTCTTGACCGAAACAGTATCCATACCGCTGACTGTCAGAGGACTGCCCAATTCCGCGCACTTTTTCTCAATGGTGGAAACCGCCGCCTTGGGCTGATTGGGAGCCAGTACCACTGGGCAGCCCGGCTTGATAATGCCGGCTTTTTCGACTGCGATTTTTTCCACCGTATCTCCGAGAATGTCGGTATGATCAAGCGATATTTTGGTTATAACCGAGCAGAGCGGTTCCTTAATCACATTGGTGGAATCGAGCCTGCCGCCCAGACCGCATTCCAGTACAACAACGTCACATTCCTGCTGCACAAACCACAGAAAAGCCACGGCTGTTATAAGCTCAAACTGCGTCAGGCTGCATCCCGATTTTTCCAGCAAATCGTTGACGGTACGCACCTTGGTCATCAGCTCGGCAAATTCATCTTCGCTTATCATCTCTCCGTCCACCATGAATCTCTCACGGAAATCTATGACATAGGGCGAAGTGAAAAGTCCCGTCTTATACCCGGCGTTGGTGAGGATGGATGCAAGCATGGTACAGGTGGAGCCTTTGCCGTTGGTTCCTGCCACATGCACAAACTTCAGCTTATCCTGAGGATTTCCCACATATGCCATCATTTTGGTTATGCGTTCAAGCCCCGGTTTTATGCCAAATTTGGCGGTTGAGTCTACATAAGCTCTTGCCTCTGTATAATTCACAAAAACACCTCGTTCAAGCAATATTCCGACGTTCCTGAGATGAACCGACGCCGGAATACGCTTAATAAATGTGTGATTTATTTACAATTATCTGAATTTTTCCATTGTTTCCAGAATGATTGCCTTGCGTTCCTCCGCCTTGGACAGCTTGCTGCGCTCGGCTTCGATGATGTTTGCAGGAGCCTTGGAAACGAATTTTTCATTTGCAAGCTTGCCGCTGAGCATGGTGATATCCTTCTCGACCTTTTCAAGCTCCTTTTGCAGACGCGCAAGCTCCTTTTCTTTATCAACCAGTTCATCGAGCGGAATGAGGATCTTCGCACCGTCGGAAATAATGGTGACAGCACCCTCGATATGGAAGCTCTCGCCCACCTCGACAGAACTCGCGGAAGCTAATTTGTCAAAGAACTTAGCGCCGTGCTCAAATGTCTCGCCATATGCTGTTTCAATATAGACATGCGCCTTCTTGGAGGGAGGAACATTCATTTCGCTGCGGCGTGTTCTGATTGCCTTAATGGCAGACATGATACGCTCCATCTTTGCGGCTTCCTCTGTAAATACGAAATCCGCCCTGAATTCAGGCCACGAAGCCAGCATGAGCGTTTCGCCTTCGTGAGGAATGATGGTAAATATTTCCTCTGTGACAAATGGCATGAAGGGATGGAGCAGCTTGATGATGTCGGTCAGCACATAGAGCAGCACGGCGCGAACATCGGCTGCCGTCTTGCCGCCGGCATTCAGACGGGTCTTGGCAAGCTCGATGTACCAGTCGCAGTAGCAGTCCCATATGAAGTCATACAGCTTGGCAACCGCAACGCCGATATCAAAATGCTCCATGTTCTCGGTCATTTCTTTGATCAGTGTGTTGAGTCTGTCGAGAATCCATTTGTCCTCAAGCTCCAACGTTTCGGGAATGCGGGGCATATCGCCATCCTCGACGTTCATCATGACAAAACGGGTTGCGTTCCACAGCTTATTGGCAAAGTTGCGGCAGGATTCCACCTTCTTTTCGCTGTAACGCATATCGCTGCCGGGACTGATGCCGTTGACAAGCGAGAAGCGGAGCGAGTCCGCGCCGTACTTGTTGATAACCTCGAGCGGATCAACGCCGTTGCCCAGCGACTTGGACATCTTGCGACCCTGGCTGTCACGGACTATACCGTGAATGAAGATATTGTCAAAGGGCGCCTTGTTCATATTGTGAACGCCGGAGAAAATCATTCGGGCAACCCAGAAGAAAATAATGTCATAGCCTGTGACAAGAGTGCTCGTGGGATAGAAGAAATCAAGCTCCTCCGTCTTTTCGGGCCAGCCCAGAGTGGAGAAAGGCCAGAGTGCCGAAGAAAACCATGTGTCAAGCGTATCCTCGTCCTGATGAATATGCTCACTGCCGCACTTGGAGCATTTGCCGGGAGCCGTCCTTGAGACGGTGATTTCTCCGCAGTCATCGCAGTACCATGCGGGGATTCTGTGACCCCACCAGAGCTGTCTGGAAATGCACCAGTCGCGGATATTCTCCATCCAGTTATAGTATATCTTGTCAAATCTCTCGGGAACAAATTGTGTCTCGCCGCTGCGGACAGCCTCTATTGCCGGCTCGGCAAGCGGCTTCATCTTAACGAACCACTGCTTGGAAACTCTCGGCTCAACGATGGTCTTGCAGCGGTAGCAGGTGCCGACATTGTGCTTCAAAGGCTCGATCTTGACAAGATAGCCGCCCTCCTCAAGATCGGCAACTATCGCCTTGCGGCATTCCTCGCGGGTCATGCCCTCGTACTTGCCGCCCTGCTCATTGATGGTAGCGTCCTCATTCATCACATTGATGACCGGAAGATTATGACGCAGACCCACCTCAAAGTCGTTCGGGTCGTGGGCAGGTGTGATCTTGACAACGCCTGTTCCGAAGTCCATTTCAACATATTCGTCGGCGACAATCGGAATTTCTCTGTCAAAGAGCGGCAGAATGACATTCTTGCCGATGAGGTGCTTATAGCGCTCGTCGGCCGGATGAACCGCAACGGCTGTATCGCCGATCATGGTTTCCGGACGTGTGGTAGCAAGCTCAAGATATCCGCTGCCGTCCGCAATCGGATAGCGCAGGTGCCAGAAGAATGCATCCTTCTCTTCAAACTCAACCTCGGCGTCCGAAATGGAGGTCTTGCAGTGAGGACACCAGTTAATGATTCTCTCGCCACGGTAGATAAGACCTTCCTCGTACATTTTGTTGAAAACCTCGGTAACTGCCTTGGAGCAGCCTTCGTCCATTGTGAAGCGCTCACGATCCCAGTCACAGGAGGAGCCCATCTTTTTGAGCTGATTGACGATCCGTCCGCCGTACTCCTTTTTCCAAGCCCAGACTTCATCAAGGAACTTGTCTCTGCCGAGTTCTTCCTTGGTCTTGCCTTCCTCGCGCAGCTTTTCCACAACCTTGGCTTCGGTAGCAATGGAGGCGTGATCGGTGCCGGGAAGCCACATGGCGCAGTAGCCCTGCATTCTTCTCCAGCGAATGAGAATATCCTGAAGGGTGTTGTCAAGTGCATGACCCATGTGAAGCTGCCCTGTGATATTTGGCGGAGGCATCACAATGGTGTAGGGCTTCTTGCTGCGGTCTATTTCCGTGTGAAAATAGCCTTTTTCAAGCCAGTTCTGATAAATTCTGTCTTCCGCTTCCTGCGGTTCGTAGGTTTTCGGCATTTCCTTTGCCATGCGTATCAAATCCTTTCAAAATAATTATCGGGATAAACACTTTATTTTACGAGCAATCAGCGGCACCCAGAAACAAAAAAGTCCGCCGCAAGCCGCTTCAACAAGCGACTCAGGGCGAACCGTAATATGATCCGTGATACCACCTGAATTTGCGAAACAATAGAATTTCGCACACTCTGCCGGATACGGGACTGTCTGATGAACAATCCGATACCGCCTTCTATGATAACGGTGAAGCTCCGTTGGAATCTACTGAGGTCTTTGATCGCAGCGGCTAACCCCTGCACAAAACACCCGTTCAGTCCAAAGCTCCGAGGCTACTTCGCTGCCGCCTGCATCAAGACTTGCACCTGCCGTCTCTTCTCTGACGCCGCTGCCGAACCCGGCAACGACTGATGCGGTGAGGTAACTACTACTCCTCATCAAAGCCTTATCCTAATATTTGTTCGCATTATAGCACTTAGAAAATGATTTGTCAATATGTTTTGATAAAAAAATCCGGCAGAAGAAATGCATCAGACATTTCCCCTGTCGGATCAAACGCATATTTGTGTGGATTACTCGGAATCAGATTCGTCATCTATGATCTTTTCATCTGAATCAAGAACCTCTGTTTCCTCGACATTCTCGTCTGCCTCGTCCTCAAACTCATCATAATCGCCGTCATCCGCGTCAACGACATCTTCCTCGGCAGTATTGACAGCAGGCATATCAAAGCCGAAAACAGATTTGATAGCGGTGCCGGTCTTGACAAATCTGTCGATTCTGTAAAGCGTGAAGATGGCAAAAGCCACTGCGATAAGCAGTATGACAACGCATACGATCAGAACCATTTCCGTAACAGACAAAGGATTGCTGATGCCGCCGAGCTTAATGGAATTGAGCATATCGTTGACAACGCTCAGATCGGTCTTGTTTGGATTGATAACTACTATCTGAATGATGTATTTGTACGAACCGATAACAGTATACAAACCGTAAACCACATATTTGTTGCCTGTAGAGCTGTCTGTGTCGGTTCTTGAAATCATCAGATAGGTTCTGCCGTTGATCTTTTCAAAGCTGGCTTGGGAAGTGGTATCGCCGGCAGTGACATTCTGCGCAATAAGCTCGTCCTGCTGAGCCTTTGTCAGCTTGGAATAATCAGCGTAGTAACTGTCGAGAGGAGTGAGCTCTTCAATACCGGCATAAACCTGGCAGTAATTGTCCTTGTTGTTATTAAAGTAGAAAAACACTTTCTCATTAATAAGTGTGCTGCGGTCAAAATCGCTCTTGGCAAAAACGTCAGCCGGGCTTTCTACAGAAAGAATATCTCCCTTGGGAACGAGCATCTTGAAGTTGGCCATCTTGACAGTCGTCAGCTGCAGCTCTTCCTTTTTAAGGTCACAGCCGGAAACGATTGTCTGGGTCGAGACAACGCTCGGCTCTTCCTCTTCGGCACTTTCGGCAAATGCATTCATGCAGAATATGCTTGCAAGAAGCATCAGCACAAACGCTGTGAGGGTAGTGATCAATTTTTTGTTTGTTCTCATTAATTATACCATCCTTAAAATTAATAATATACTCAAAGCTTATCCGCAATTTCTTTCAGATAAGCCTTAAAGCCATCACTGACTTCGGGGTGTGTAAGAGCGACGTCTACAGTCGCCTGCAAAATGCCCAGCTTGTTTCCCATGTCATAACGCTTGCCTTCAAAATCCACAGCGGTCAGACCCTTGGTCTTGGCAAGCTGTGCAAGCGCATCGGTAAGTTGTATCTCGTTGCCGGCTCCGGGAGGTGTGTGATCGAGAATATCAAATATCTCGGGAGGACATACGCACCTGCCGAGTATGGTGTAATTGCTCAGCAGATCCTCGACACGCTTCACCTTTTCGACAAGATCGATGCATCTGAAAATGTTGGTCTCGCCGTTCAGCGGCTCCAGCTTGAGTGAACTGCCTCTCATCACGGCTTCAGGAGACATCTCCTTTGTGCCTACAACACCGAGACCGTATTTTTCATACGCTTCGCACAGCTGTGCGGTAACAGGCTTTTCTCCGATGATAACATCATCTCCGAAAAGAATAGCAAACGGCTCGTTGCCCACAAAAGAGCGTGCGCAGTTGACAGCATGACCCAGTCCCTTTGTCTCCTTCTGGCGCACAAAGCAGATATTAGCCATTTTGGTAAGCCCTACGACCTGATCGTATGCGTCCTGTCTGCCGGCAGCAAGAAGTCTTTCCTCAAGCTCCGGTGTGCGGTCAAAATGGTTTTCTATGTCGCCCTTGCCGCGGTTTGTAATAATGAGAATATCGGTAATGCCGCTTGCCACAGCCTCTTCCACGATATACTGAATGGCAGGCTTGTCAACTATCGGGAGCATTTCTTTTGGCATAGCCTTAGAGGCAGGAAGCACTCTCGTCCCGAGACCGGCTGCAGGAATGACGGCTTTACGCACTTTTATACTCATATATATCATCGTCCTTTTAGGTTTATTTATGTTATTATATCATATTTGGAAAAATTTTACAACAGAATTTATAAATATTCAAAACAAAATTCCTCTCTCTGATATATACAAAATTGCCAAATAGCAAAGCACCATGGAAAATGCCGGCAGCAAAGTGATTCCGCCCTTTTCATCAAGCTCCCGGTTGAATTCCTCGGCATCGGCGTTTCTGGCTGTAACCTGTGCGTTGATTTTTTTTACCCTTTTGGCGCAGTACCTCATATATATGCGATTTCCAAAGAGTCCCGAGACAATCATTAAAATAAATTCCAGACCCGAGAGAAGCAATGACAGCATTGAAACCACGGCGAGCTTATTGCCTGAAAGACTGCTGAAAATGCTCGAAAAATATGCCTGAACCAGCGACGTTCCGGTAACCGCCATTATCATGAGAATGCCGGGAAGATACATCCGGCGTGAAACAAACCAGAAGCCGTGCATAAAAAACGCGGTAAAATTAAAGCTAACCGGAAGCTTACTGCGAGCCATTCTGACAAATCTCGGAATATAGTAAATCCACATGTTCCCTACAAAACGCTTGATATCGCCAGCCGGCACTCCGTCGAGCGGCTCAGCGGGGTCAAAAGGAAAGAGCTCTTCCAGATTATCCGGCATGGCTGCTTCTGAAAACGGAGCTTTTTCTTCATACATATAATATCCGCAGTACTCGCAGTATTTTTCGCTTTTTGTGGTTCGTCTGCCGCAGTTGGGGCATATGACACGCTCATCGGAGTCTGTGTCTGAATAAGTCCTCGCGCTCTCATCCGTCAGTTTCACGTCGCCAATATACATTTTCTCCGGCTGCCACTCATAGCCTTCCGCATGCTTGTCTTCACATGCGCAATGACCGAGTTCTTTCCAGCATTCTCTGTGATGAGGCGCTCCGCATTCGGGGCATACTACCACATCCGACTGCTCATCAAAAGGCTCCCCGCATTTTACGCAGGACATTTTTTTATAATCCTTCATATTCAAAAGGGCAATTCTTGTCACCGAACGCCCTGAACGCACCTCCGTTCAGTTCAAAAATACAAGTGTTAAATGCAATTATACATCAAGTCGTTTATATAATCAAGTAAATTTTTTCAAAATCAATTGACAGTCACCTTGCACCTTGCGGAAACACCGCTTCCGGTCTCAATGCAGATATAACAGCTGCCTGCTGAAATCGCAGTGATCAGACCGTCGCTTCGCACAGTGGCAACCGCTTCATCGGTGGAATACCATCTCACAGTGTCGTTGCTGTCATCAGGCAGAACGGTGAAAACAAGCGAATCGGTTTCTCCCGAAAGCATGGAAAGGCTTTTTTTGTTGAGCCTGATGGAATCGGCTTTTTTCATGACAATTATCTCAAATGATGATGTGACAGTTTCGCCTGTAACATCATTTGTCAGCTTGGCGGTAATGACGGCAATTCCGGACGATTTTCCCTTGACCGTGCCGCCGGACGTGATACGCGCCACCTCCTCGTTGTCCGAAAGCCATTCTATTGAGTCGGTGGTGTTTTTCGGCTCCATTACCGCATTAAGCGAAAGAACCTCTCCGATATAAATGCTGTCCTTTTCCGCTTTAATTTCAACCGAATCTGCCGGAAGCCTTACCTGAACCTGACATTTGGTGATAAGATCTCCGCTTGTCCGGCAGTTGATGATGCATTTGCCGGCGCCCACTGCTGTAACGGTGCCGTTTTCGTCCACCGTTGCCACATTCTCATCGGTAGAATTCCATGTGCATTTATCAGTGGTTTCGGGTGAATAAGACGGACGAACAATGGAGTTCAGCTTATAAACCGAGCCTCTGTTTATTTTCAGCTTTTTAACGTCAAGCGTCAGTTCTTCTGCGCGGGTTATGACATTCACACGGCATTCGGCGACAAGACCTCCGGCGGTCTCCGCATATATTGTTGCTCTTCCAAATGACTTTCCCGTTACCTTGCCTTTGGAATTGACTGACGCCACATACGGGTCGGATGATCTCCAAGTGATTTGCTGTTTGGAGTCCTCTGGAGTAACCGATACTTTCAGATTGAATTGCTTTCCCTGATAGACGTTTCTGATCTCCCTGTCAAGAGAAATACTCTCCGCCGGATTGACGCATTTCACTGCAAATGAAGCTTTAAGCCCACTCAAAGAAGTTGCCGTAATATTGCATTTTCCCTGACCTGTCGCTGTGATCACTCCGTTCCCGTCCACGGCAGCCACAGTATTATCGTCACTTTCCCATGTTATTTCATCTTTCGAGAATGACGGACACAATGTGCATTCTATTGCGGTGCTTTCACCTGTCACAAGTTCTTTTTCCGGCGAAGTAACGGATAAATCTGTCGGTTTCTCGGTAACCGTCACCAGCACGTTATTCTCGCTGCCGTCAGGCATACGGCAGGTGATATTTGCCGTCCCTCTGCTGTGGGCGGTGACTTTGCCGTCATTCGTCACAGTAGCAACAGACGGTGCGGAAGAATACCAGAATCTGTTGGCTGAAAAAATAGGATCTATGATCTGGCTGATAATCGAGCTTAATTCTTCGCTTTCTCCACAGTATATCAGTCTTGTATCAAATGTTCTCTCTTTGCTTGTACCTATATCTTCAGGTGAAACGACTGAGACCTTCACCACACACGGTTCAAACCCCTCAGCCGAAGCCGTTACTTCCGCATTTCCCGTTGAAACGGCGGTAAGTCTGCCGCCATTAACCTTTACCACCGATTCATCTGACGATTCCCATGAAACTGCCGCTCTCCTGCGAGAGACAAATCCGCTTGTCAGAGAAAATGTTTGTCCTGCGGCAATGACAACACGTTCTGAATTGGTAAAGAGCGTGTCTGAATAAGGAGTGAATGAAATCTCGCGGTCGGCGCAATACTTTTCTGCCATGCTTCCTTTTGAAGCAAATACCCTGAGATATTCCGTCTTCTTTATTCTGCCGTCGGATAAATACCTGCCAAATGCCGCGCTGCCGATGCTTTCCACGCTGTCAGGAAGAGAGATCGCAGCCATATCCGTACAGCCAAAAAATGCAGCCCTTCCTATAGCGGTAAGACCTTCACTCAACGCAGCCTCTGAAATGCCGTTGCAGCCCATCGCAGCATAATCAGCTATTGACACAACATGTTCGGAAAGAGTCAGCGTTTCCTTAAAGCCCTGTGGACATAAAATAAGCGTTGTGCCGTCCTTGCTGTACAGGCACCCGTTCACGGAAGCATAGTTTTCATTATCTGCCGACACGGCTATCTTTGTCAGGGAAGTGCAGTCGGCAAAGGCGCCAAGCCTTATCTGCTGCACATTCTTCCCCATCTCAGCTTTTTTCAGCGCCACGCAGCCGCTAAATGCGAGCGAGCGTATCTCGGTCAGACTGTCAATTTCAGGAACGCTCCTGAGTGAAACACAGTTTTCAAAAGCCGACACATCAATAACGGATATCCCCGAGCCGAAAGAAACCTTATGCAGACTTGCGCAATCACGAAATGTCTCGGGGCGTATCTCGGTAATCCCATCTCCCAGCACGACCTTTTCCAGCGAATCGCACTTCGTGAATGCACCCGCACCGAGTTCGGTTATTCCCGACAGATCGGCTCCCTTAATTGATTTACACCCCTTGAAAGCAGTATCGCCTATAGACTCAAGCGTATTGCCGAAGGAAGCGCTTTCCAGCCTGCCGCACCCTTCAAATGAACTTGCGCCGATGCTTTTGAGAGTGGATGGAAAAACGGCTTTTTCTAAGTGTATGCAATTAAAAAAAGCAAAGTTGTCGATCCGCGTCATTCCTTCAGGAAATTCCGCTCCTGTGAGCGAACGGCAGCCGTAAAAAGCTCCCTCTCCGACACTTCTGAGCGAAGAAGGAAAAGTGACGCTGCTCAGACCTATGCAGCCGCTGAAAGCATATTTGCCGATATCGGTCACGCTGTCCGGAATAACGACCGATGTGATGTATTTCCCATTACAGAAAGCCTCACGGCTTATCTGCTTCACCGGAACTCCGCCAAGCTCGGCAGGTATCTCAATATCAATCTCGTCGCCGTCGTATCTGGTAACTGCCGAATAGCGGTTATTGTTCTTGTCCACATAGACAGAATAAACCCATTTATCCTGCCTGAGATTCACAGAATCGACAGAGGGCAAAAGCGTTTCTTTTTCAGCGCTGACAGTGGGAGCACAGACACAGAAGCACAAAGATGCTGCCAAGGCAACCATTACTATCACACCAATTGTCCTGCGAAACGATTTTGAATTATTAAAAATATGAAATAAACCGGAACAGATCATAACGCCCTCCGAAAATTTCCCAATTATTTTTAAACCAATTTTTTTAAACCAATTTTTTTAAACCATTCTGTTATATCTATTATAAACATTAATTTCAAAAAGTCAACGGAATACACATAAAACTAACATTTTAATTGGCAATATTGATATTTTTTGATTCGTTATAATTATATAGAACAATTAGATTCGTATTATCACATCAAATTAATATCTTTTTAATATAAAGATATTATGATTTTAATTCAAGTATTATCGTTTAACAAGGTGATGAAACAATGAAAGCAGTAGTTTTGTCATGCAATACAGGTGAAGGACACAACACGGCAGGCAAAGCAATTTATCATAAATTCCTGCAGCTGGGTGTGGAATGTGATTTTGTGGATACGCTTTCTATTGCCGGCATGAATGCCTCGCGTGCGGTCAATCATTCCTATGTCGGCATAACGACATCGGTGCCTGCGGTATTCGGCATGATATATTCCATAGGCAGAACAGTGAGCGATATGAACACGCAGCATCTGCACATAAAGTCGCCTGTCTATGCCGCCAATACGCTCTACCGTAAAAAACTGGCTAAATTCATCAGGGACGGCGGCTATGATGTGGCGGTAATGCCGCACCTCTTCCCTGCCGAGTGCCTCACATCGCTCAAAAAGCACAACATGCTCGACATTCCTTTTATCTGCGTGGCGACCGACTACGCCTGCATTCCTTTCTGGGAGGAAACCGCGCCGGATTATTTTGTCATTCCTCATCCCGACCTCGCGGAGGACTTTTATTCCCGCAAGATTCCTCAGGACAAGCTGCTGCCCTTCGGCATACCCGTCAGCGATAAATTCAAAGAAAAGACCGACCGCGCAGAAGCACGCGAAGCGCTCGGTCTGCCGGACGACAAGCCTATTCTGCTTATGATGTCGGGAAGTATGGGCTTCGGCGGTCTTGAGGAAATGGCGCGCTCGCTTTATGCCGGCTTTGACCGCAACGCGCGTATAATTATACTCTGCGGCCGCAATGAGTCGATGAGGGAACATCTGAAAAAGGCTTTCGCGGATAATCCGGATATCATTCTTCAGCCATTCACCGACAAGGTGAGTCTGTTCATGGACGCTGCCGACATGGTATTTACCAAACCCGGCGGACTTACCTCTACCGAGGCTGCCGTCAAAAACGTGCTTCTGGTACACACACCTCCCATTCCCGGCTGCGAAACCATCAATGCCCAATTCTTCTCTTCACGCGGCATGTCGGTCTGCGCCGGAGCAAATGCAGGACACGGTGAATTAGCCGAGGCTGCCCATTCACTGTGGCTGGACAGGCAGGCGCAGGAGAAAATGCTCACGGCTCAGAGGGAAAATATCAATCCCGACGCGGCTGACGAGATATGCAGATTTATCATTGAGAAGTATTCCAAATAAATTGACAAATCGGCAGCGCTGTGTTATAATGTCTGCCGCACGGAGGTATTAATCGAAATGCTGACGTATTTGTTCTGGACGGTTGTCTCATTCTTCTCGGGAAGCGTGATGTACAGCTATCTGATACCCAAGTGTCTTTTCGGGAAGGACATCACAAAGCTGAGCAAGGACGGCAATCCCGGCTGCGGAAACGTATTCACCTGTGTGGGAATTCCCTGCGGTATTCTATGTCTGCTGCTCGAGCTTGCAAAAGGAGCGTTCCCTGTGTGGCTGGCGCTGCAATTCGTCAGTCCCGACAATATCCTGTTCGCAGGGGTGATGGCAGCTCCCGTTCTGGGTCACGCATTCAGTCCCATGCTTAAACGACGCGGCGGCAAGGCGATCGCAGTTACATTCGGCGCGTTGATAGGATTATGTCCGCACTCGCTTCTGCTCTTTATGCTCGCGGTGCCGATGGTGTTATTTTCGACGGTGCTGCGAATTACTCCCCACAGCCTTCGGGTGATGATCAGCTATTGTGCCATGCTGGGCAGCTCGTTCTTTTTTGACTCACGGACTTCGCTGCTTATTGGCGCCGCTATGATCACCGCAACTGTCATATACCGGCACATGGCGGATTATTTACACCGCGAGAAAATGCAGTACGGCGTCTACATCTTCTCACTGAAAATATTGGAACATAACGGGAACAAAGAGGAGCTGTCCCACTCCGGCAAGGCTTAATTCATTCATAAGGACGGTTTATAGTATGAGCATCATTGAAAGATTCGGCAAAAAATTAGGCTTCATCGGAGCGGGAAATATGGCAACCGCCATGATGAGCGGCATTGTCTCGGGCGGCATTTTCGGCGCTGACGAGATCATTATGTCGGACGTGAGCGGCGACAGACTCACCTTCATCAGGGAAAAATACGGCGTGGAAACCACCTCCGACAACGTCGAAACAGTAAAGAATTCCGCCGTGATTATTCTGGCGGTCAAACCGCAGTATTATACGCAGGTCATCAAAGAAATCGCACCCTTTGTCGCTGATGACCAGCTGATTATCACTATTGCCCCCGGGCAGACTCTTGCTTCACTTGCGGACCGCTTCGGCAGCGGCAGTCTCAAGATAATACGCACCATGCCCAACACGCCCGCAATGGTCGGCGCAGGAATCACAGCCGTAACGCCCAACGCAAATGTCACCGACGACGAACTGAAATACGTGCAAAAAATACTCGGCGGCTTCGGCATTACCGAGGTCATAAGCGAGAATCTGATGGACGCTGTCGTATCGGTCAGCGGAAGCTCTCCGGCTTATGTGTTCATGTTCATCGAGGCAATGGCTGACGCAGCCGTTGCGGACGGAATGCCCAGAGCGCAGGCTTACCGCTTCGCGGCTCAGGCTGTCATGGGCAGCGCAAAGATGGTGCTCGAAACCGGAAAGCACCCCGCCGAGCTAAAGGACATGGTCTGCTCTCCTGCCGGCACCACCATAGAAGCCGTGCGCGTTCTTGAAGAAAAAGGCATGCGCAGCGCGGTATTCGAGGCTATGAAGGCATGCACCAACAAGGCAAAGGGCATTTAAATACAGTGTGGCAGTGGAGTTTTTTTAGGCGGCGCTGCATTTCACTCAACCATTCTTTATATTAAATAATAACACAAAGGCGCGGTCTGTAACTAACAAGTTCACAAACCGCGCTTGCTTCGCTTTATTGCTTTATTGCTTTATAATGCAGTTTCTATTGCATAACTCCACACCAATTGATTGTGGTTTTCCGTTTTATGACTCTTATACAATCATTATCCATTTTTTTCATAATAAATCGGCATGCTTTTTTCTATCAATTATTTGACATTTTTCCTCGGATATTTTATAATAATAGTCTGATGCATCACGTGCATTCAGTATTCCGACAGCGTGTAATAATGTAAAGATTAAAAACGTAAAGGAAAATGAGAATGGATTTTTTTGAAATGGAATCGGGACATTGTTCAGGCGGCTGCCGCGATTGCAGCAATTGCGGCGTGGATTTTTCCGAACTTGACAGCTCCAAGCTGCATGAGGAATGCGGCGTATTCGGCATTTATTCCTACGACAGGGAAATATCCGTTGCGCCCTGCGTTTATCACGGCCTTGTCGCGCTTCAGCACAGAGGTCAGGAGAGCTGCGGCATTGCCGTCAGCGATATGGGCAAATTCAGCCACTACAAGGACATGGGGCTGGTCAGCGAGGTTTTCAACAAGCAGAAGCTGGATGAGCTTACCGGTCAGATTGCCATCGGTCATGTGCGTTATTCCACAGCCGGCGGCTCGGTCGCCGAAAACTGCCAGCCGCTTGTCATGCGTTACGTCAAGGGCACTCTCGGCTTTGCCCACAACGGCAACCTGACCAATGCCTATGAGCTTCGCCGTGAGCTGGAGCAGCGCGGCGCTATCTTCCAGACCACCATCGACTCGGAGGTAATCGCCTACTTAGTCGCACGCGAAAGACCTAAATTCCACAAGGTCGAGCTTGCCGTCAAGGAAGCTATGCAAAAACTGCACGGCGCTTATTCCCTGCTGGTCATGAGTCCCCGCAAACTCATTGCCGCCAGAGACCCCAAGGGTTTCCGCCCCCTCTGCATGGGACGCATCGGAAACGATATCGTATTTGCCAGCGAAACATGCGCGCTTGACGCGGTGGGAGCCAAATTCATGCGTGACGTTGACCCCGGCGAGATCATCACCTGCGACGAGAACGGCATACACAGCGACCGTTCGCTCTGCAAAGGCGACATCGCCCACTGCGTGTTTGAATACATCTATTTTGCGCGTACCGATTCGGTCATTGACGGCGTTTCGGTCTACGAATCCCGCAGACAGGCAGGCCGTCAGCTTGCCAAGCAGAAGCCCGTAAAAGCCGACATAGTGATCGGCGTGCCGGAATCCGGCATTGACGCTGCTATCGGCTATGCGGAGGAATCGGGTATTCCTTACGCCAAGGGCATTGTCAAAAACAGCTACATAGGCCGAACCTTCATCAAGCCCGACCAGTCGCAGCGCACCAATGCCGTCCGTCTCAAGCTCAACGCGCTTGAATCCATAGTCAGAGGACGCAGAGTGGTCATGCTGGACGATTCCATCGTGCGCGGAACCACCATGCACCGCATAGTCAATATGCTGCGCGAGGCAGGCGCGAGCGAGGTTCATGTCAGAATAAGCTCTCCTGCATTCCGCAACCCCTGCTTCTACGGTGTGGACATTCCCTCCAAGGACGACCTCATCGCAAACCAGCACACGATTGATGAAATCGCCGAACTCATCGAAGCCGACTCGCTCGACTTCCTTGACCTCGACTCGATTGTAAAACTCACCTGCGGCAAGAATCTGCCGCTCTGTACAGCCTGCTTTGACGGACGTTACCCCGACGGCATTACTTCCCACCACATGAACAAGGACGACGAAATTCTTTAATTCAATATAATTAATATAAGAAAAGGACTGACGGAAAATGAAAGACATCTACGAAACTCCACTCGGCTCGCGCTACGCGAGCAAGGAAATGCAGTATCTCTTTTCTCCCGACATGAAATTCCGCACATGGCGCAGACTTTGGATAGCCCTCGCCGAAACCGAGCAGGAACTTGGTTTGGAGATAACCAACGAGCAGATCGAAGAGCTTAAACAGCACGCCGAGGATATCAATTATGAAGTCGCTCAGGCACGTGAGAAAATCGTTCGCCACGACGTCATGAGCCATGTTTACGCTTACGGTCAGCAGTGCCCCAAGGCTGCCGGCATCATTCATCTTGGCGCAACCTCCTGCTATGTCGGCGACAACACCGACGTCATCGTTATGAACGAGGCTATGAAGCTGATCCGCAAAAAGCTGGTAAATGTCATTGCCGAACTGGCTAAATTTGCCGATCAGTACAAGAATCTTCCCACTCTGGCATTTACCCACTTCCAGCCTGCTCAGCCCACTACCGTAGGCAAGCGCGCTGCGCTCTGGCTTCAGGATCTGGTCATGGATCTCGAGGACGTGCAGCATCAGATAGACGGCGCAAAGCTGCTCGGCTGCAAGGGAACAACAGGCACGCAGGCGAGCTTCCTTGAACTCTTTGACGGCGACCACGCAAAATGCCGTGAGCTTGACAGACGCATCGCTGAAAAAATGGGCTACACCGGCTGCTTTTCCGTTTCGGGTCAGACCTACAGCCGCAAGCTCGACAGCAGAATTCTCAATGTGCTCTCCGGCATAGCGCAGTCGGCGACCAAATTCTCCAACGACATACGCCTTCTCCAGCACCTCAAGGAAATCGAGGAGCCTTTTGAGAAGGGGCAGATCGGTTCCTCCGCTATGGCATACAAACGCAATCCTATGCGCAGCGAACGCATCGCCTCCCTTGCTCGGTACGTCATGGTCGACGCACTCAATCCCGCCATCACTGCCGCAACCCAGTGGTTTGAGAGAACCCTTGATGACAGCGCTAATAAGCGCATTTCCATTCCGGAAGCATTCCTCGCGGTGGACGGCATTCTCAGCCTTTATCTCAATGTTGTGGACGGTCTGGTGGTTTATCCCAAGGTCATCGAGCAGCGCCTTATGAAGGAGCTGCCCTTCATGGCAACCGAAAACATCATGATGGACGCCGTAAAACGCGGCGGCAACCGTCAGGAACTCCACGAGCGCATTCGCGTACATTCCATGGAGGCAGGCAGACAGGTCAAGGTCGAAGGCAAGGAAAACGATCTTCTTGAAAGAATTGCTGCCGACGAAACCTTCGGCGTGACGCTCGACGAGCTTAAAGACATTCTCGACCCTGCAAAATACGTCGGAAGAAGCCCTGAACAGGTAACAGAATTCCTCAATGAATGCGTTAATCCCATTTTAGAGCAGTACAGGGATGACCTCGGCGTGACGGTAGAAATCAACGTATAATTTTAATGCTTTTTGTACCCTGTCATTTCCCCTTTTGAACTGACAGGGTATTTGTTGATTATCTGAGCCATACGATTTGTACAGTTTAAAAATATTAAATTTGTAAATTGGATGTATTTATCAAAAAAAATATTGCATTGTTGTAAAACATATGTTATAATAATTGGTAATCATTATGTATTTGGAGGAATTAACATGAAATGCAAATATTGCGGAGATGAACTTGAAAACGATTCACTGTTTTGTACATCCTGCGGTAAAAGTCTTGACAGCAGCGAATTCAAAGATGAAGATTCTGCCGATATCGCTGAAGATGAAATGACAATCAGTTTTGATCAAAACAATGAATCATACCTGACTGACGGGGATACGGACGATTTTGACAACGATCCCGAAGATGATGAATACGACGAAGAAGTCGAGGAAGAAGTCGAAAGAGGAGAAACCGAATTGCTCAGTGAAGGCGACTTCACCGAAGAAATATCTTCAGAGGATATTGCAGTTCAGCCCGATGTCATTGACACACAGGATAATATCTCTGAACAAGAGACAAAAACAAACGTTTACACTGTCAGCGGGGGCAAATTGTCAGCTGTGATTGTTATGCTCGCCGCAGCGCTGCTTGCATTGTCGGGATTTTTGTTTATCGACAGATTTCTTGCAAGTCATTCTGCCGAGTCACGTGCCACTACCATTCGCATCATATCCCAGTCTGAGGACATCTATCTTAAAGAGGGGACGCCAGCCGAGTTCTTCGTTGACGCAGAAGGTACAAATCTTACATTTCAGTGGTACTACAAGAAAAAAGGCGATCAGCTGTGGCATTTATGGAGAGGTCACAACAAAGCCAAAACATCTTCCGACGCCAACAAAAGCTGGAACGGAATGCAGGTCTATTGCATGATCACAGACAACAACCGCACATCTGTAGCCTCGGAAGTTGTCACCATCACAATAGAAAAATAAATATTTGCAGCACTGCAAGATGATTGCAGTGCTTGTTTTATATTTTGTTAATAAAAAATACAAAATCATATGTTACATTATATCGTATGTAATATTAACAGCTTGGTAAATTTATGGCATTCGGAGGATTAGCATGGATAAATTCGTCAAAATAGTCATCAGGACCGTATCCGGAATTGTCTTCGCAGCAGCATTGGCAGCATCGGTCTGGCTTGGATATGCAAGTGTTTTTATTGGACAAACACCTGACGACAATGATATCACACCCGTTTCTTACACTGACATAGACAGCAGCAACACTACCGAATTTGACGATTCTCTCCCAACAGAAGAAACGGTGAACAAAAAATTTGTCAGAATAACGACTAACACATATCTTCGCAAAAAAAGCAGTTATAACTCTGAGCATATCGCTTTACTTGATAAAGGTACCGAATGCAGCTATCTCGACGAAAACGAGGATTATTACAATATTCTCTGCGACGACGGCAAAAATGGCTGGGTACTCAAGGAGCGAAGCGAACTCTTTGAAAAAGACGTTGTAATCACACATATTCCAAAGAATCCGATCGGAGATCCCTTTCCAATGACCGATACAAAAGAAGGAGATGATCTTGGAGAGATTTTTAAAAGCTACGGTACGGTAGGCGCTTCATTGGCAATCATCAAAGACGGCAAGGTGGCGTATCACTACGAATACGGATACGCGAACAAAGAAAAGGCTGACAACAAAATCAGCATAACCGAAAACACCAAATACCGCATAGCCTCTGTTTCAAAGGTATTTACCTCTATGCTCGCAATGGCTGAGGTAGAAGACGGCAAGCTTGATCTGGACGCCAAACTCTCAGATTTATTCGGATTTAATTTTTATAATCCGAAATACCCTAACACTCCCGTCACAATGCGCATGCTGCTCACACATACCGCAGGTTTTTCCGGCAAGGAAGGATTGTACTCCCAGCCGCTTAATGTAGTTGCCAGCGGAGAGGACTATTATATTTACAAGCCGGGCAACGGATTTTATTATTCAAACCTCGGCATGGGTATAGCGGGAGCAGCTGTGGAAAAAGCCTCCAATCAAACCATCTCTCAATATGCACGCGACAGATTTTTGCAGCCAATGGGCATTGACGCATCCTATGACGCAAGCTATCTGTCGGATAAGTCGCTGGTGGCAGATTGCTATAACAACGGAAGTCTGAAGCGATCAAACGAAGCGCTGACCCGAGCCATCGAAAGAAAAAACGGAAAGCCGGGAGATGTTTATTATCTCGGACAGGGCGGATTATTAATTAGTTCAGTTGATCTTGCCAAGATTTCCACAGTGCTGCTCAATGACGGAAAATATGAAGGTAAGCAGTATCTCTCGCATGATTCTGTGGAGCAAATGCTGACCGTCCACCCCGTCAACACAAAAACCAAGTACGAGCAATGCATTGGCATACGCAAATACACAGATCTTATAGGCGACCGCGATATGTACTATCACACTGGAAGCTATTACGGAATTTATGCTCTTATGGCTATTGATCCCAACGACAAAAGCGGTGTAATTGTGATTACATCTGGCGCACATTCTACGAGAGAAGACAATACTATATTTGAGGTGTGCAACGCAGTTCTGAATTACTGCTACGATGGAATTCTTTAATTGCCGCCGGAGGACTTCATATGACAAGAATCAATCCAAAAATCGCAAAAATCATTTCATCGGCAGTAATAGCTGTGATATTGATTGTTTCGGGGTGGATTTCCATTATTAACATAGGTAATCTGCCAACAGCGGATCATCAAAACAATGAGCTTGATGATGAACTGCCTTTTCAGGAGTCTTCCTACGTAAGTCAGCCCGAAGTCACTCCGACCGATACGACAGCTTCTGAGTATGTTTCACCAACCGAGCTTCCAACCGATTCATCTGCTCCAGAAGAGGAACCGACCGTTCCTGCCGAGGAAAAGGTCAAGGTCAAGCTGGTTGTCATCAAAACCGTTACCAACCTTCGCGTCGGCGAAAGTACCACATCGGAAAAGATCGCGGTTCTAACAAAAGGTACGGAATTGGAATACCTGTCAGAAAGCGCAACACGTTATCAGGTGAAATACGCCGGAAAGAAAAAAGGGTGGGTGCCAAAAACCTGCTGCGATCTGGTGGAAAAAGAAATCATCATCAAACATATCGGCAAATACATATCCGGAGCACCTTTAGACCTTAAAGGCACAAAAGAGGGTGACGATATTGCCCAGTTTTTGAAAAACTATGTCACAATGGGCGCATCCGTTGCCATCATTCAGAACGGACAGGTGGCATACCATTTTGAATACGGCTATGCAAACAAAGAAAACAATGTTAAGGTGGCAGAAAACACTAAATTCCGCATTGCATCCGTTACCAAGGTTTTCACTTCAATGCTTGCCATGTCCGAGGTCGATGACGGCAAGCTGGATTTGGATAAGAGTCTGACCGATATTATGGGATTTAAATTCTACAATCCTTCCTACTCCAAAACGCCTGTCACCACCAGAATGCTGCTCACACATTCCGCAGGCATTAAAGACGGTGACGGCATGTTTGACCGCAAGATACAAAATGTCACCAACAACAAGGATTTCTATTGCTCGGCTCCAGGCGCAGGTTTTCTCTACACCAATCTCGGCATGGGACTTGCCGGTGCGGTTGTCGAAAAGAGCTCGGACAAAACTATCTCACAGTATGCCAAGGAAAAATTCTTTGACCCGATGGAAATCGACGCCTCTTATGACGCAAAATATCTCTCGGACACAAAGCTGGTAGCTGACTGCTATTCCGGAAAGGAGATAGATTGCAGCAACAAGTATCTTTGCCGCTCACAGGAAAAAGGCAAGCCAGGACAAACCTTTCATTTAGGACAGGGTGGATTGCTGATAAGCGCGGAGGATCTCGCTTCGGTATTCACAATACTGGTTAACAACGGGCAGTACAACGGCAGACAATATTTATCGGAAAGCTCTGTCAATGAAATGCTCAAGGTCCAGCCTGTCAATACAAAAAAGAATTTTGACCAGTGCATAGGTCTTCGCAAATCGAAAGAAGTACTGAAAGACCGAGAAATGTATTTTCACAACGGAACGGCATACGGCATTTTCTCTCTGATGGCAATTGATCCTTCCGACAAAAGCGGCATTGTAGTGATTACATCGGGTGCAACCACTCCCAGATTGAAAAACACCGTCTTTGGAGTATGTGACGATGTGCTTAATTACGCCTACGAAAATATCATTAAATAACGATCAGCTTTGCGGTCATATCCATACCGCACGGCTGAACTGCCGGAGTCATCAGTCCCCACAGATCATCGGCATGACATTCCAGCAGATACTGATTCCGAGCCTCCTGAGGCAGAGCGGTTGCCTGCTTGTAGGACGAAATCATAGGGAGCTTCGGCTTTGCGACTGACAGCAGCTTCTTTCCTTTTTCATTCATTCCGAGTATCCGGATATAGTGCAGGCTCTCGGAGTGCTCTCTGCGTATTCCGAGAAATGCCGAGAGTATGATTCTGCGAATGCGTGCATGACTGTATCTCTTGGATTTGACGGACAGGTACAGTTCGTCCAAAGATTTTGCCGAGCGAACACAATCGAATATTCTGTTTTCCAGACCTTCGGAAATGTCCGGCAGTCGTCCGAACTGTTCCCTTGTCATACTGCGCAAACGTGAGAGAATAGCCCTTTCGGCTGAATTAATGTCTGCGGGAGATTTGCCCTCATTTATCAGCACCTCAAGCTCATGAAACGTGTATTCTGGCATGTACCTTCCTGCATCCGCAAGCTGTCCCTCGGCTATCATGTGCCGGACAGCTGTTGCAGAGGCAATGTCTCCCGATATTTGCTCAGAATCATGCGGTGCTCCTTCTCGCGGGATTCCGATTGGTACTATGTCCGAATGCAGCCGCTTTAAAGCGCGTATGTATTCAACCGCAAGGGTGTTGTTCGGCATGCAGATCACCTCGGCAATATCGTCACCGTAAACGCTTCGTACCGCCTCGGTTCGCGCGGCTGCAAATGACTTTCCGTCAGAAAGCTGCCGATCAAGCTCGGACTTTATCGCCTCGTCAGAAACGGCATTGGCGGCTTTTAACAATTGCCCTATGTCGCTGCACTCCATTCCAAAGCTGAGATAATCCACGCACCCCAGCGCATCGGCAATCCCGACGCCGCCGGCTGCAAATTTTTCCGCTCCCGCACAGGAAAAAGGCAGCGGCAGCTCCAGCACAAGATCGGCTCCTCCAGCGAGAGTCATACGCGTCCGGCTGAATTTATCCGCTATCGAGCAATCGCCTCGCTGCACAAAGTTGCCGCTCATGATGACAACGGTATTCTCCGCGTCGCAAAGCGCCTTTGTACGGGCAATATGTAATTGATGTCCGTTGTGGAACGGGTTGTATTCGGCTATTATGGCGGCGGTTTTTCCATAAAAATCGGTATTCATTTTCACACAATCAGCTTTCTCTGGTAAATTTTTTTATATGTTTTAGCAATACTTCTTGAAATTTCCCGCATTATGATATATTATATAATTAGGAATATGCAAATTCAATTGTTTTTTCGCAGTATTCTCACATATTTTTTCGGACAGGAGATAAATCCAATGAAAGTTCTTGTTATCAACGCAGGCAGCTCCTCACTGAAATATCAGCTTATTGATATGGACAACGAGACTGTCATCGCAAAGGGTCTTTGCGAAAGAATCGGCATGGACGGCAGCAAGCTCACCCATAAGGTGAACGGCGAGTCATATGTCACAGAGGTTCCCATGCCCAACCACACAGAAGCATTCAATGCTGTTAAGGAAGCTCTTACCTCCGGCGACGGCAAGGTAGTTGACGATCTCGGAGAAATCTCCGCTCTCGGTCACAGAGTTGTTCAGGGCGGCGCTCTCTTCAAGGACAGCTGCCTTATCACCGACGAGGTTATCGAAGGTATCCGCGAACTCAGCCCCCTTGCTCCCCTTCACAATCCTGCCCACATTCAGGGCATTGAAGCAGCCATCGACGTTTTCGGCAAGGACGTGCCTCAGGTAGCGGTATTTGATACTTCTTTCCATTCCACCATGCCTGCAAAGGCATATACATTCGGCATTCCCTACGAGTACTACGAGAAGTACTCCATCCGCCGCTACGGCTTCCACGGCACCAGCCACAGATACGTAACCGGCAGATGCCTTGAACTGCTCGGCAAGGCGGAAAACCCCGAAGGCACACGCATCATCAACTGCCACCTCGGCAACGGCTCCTCCATCTCTGCTGTCAAGGACGGCAAGGTAATCGACACATCCATGGGTCTTACTCCCCTTGACGGCTTCATCATGGGTACACGTTCGGGTTCGCTCGATCCCTCGGTTGTCACCTTCATCATGGAGAAGGAAGGTCTGAGCGCTTCCGAGATGGACACCATTCTCAACAAGAAGTCGGGTATGCTCGGTCTCTCCGGCGTTTCCAGCGATGACCGTGACGTTACCGCCGCTGCCAAGGAAGGCAACGAGAGAGCCATTCTTACCCATCAGATTCTTGAGTATCAGATCGCCAAATTCATCGGCAGCTACTATGTGGCTCTCGGCGGCATGGACGCTTTGGTATTCACAGCAGGCATCGGCGAGAACCAGACCGTTCATCGCTCCAAGATCTGCCGTTACCTCGAATGCCTCGGCGTAGAGCTTGACGAAGAGGTCAACGCTTCTATCCACGGCAAGGAAGCTGAAATCTCCACTCCTGAAAGCAAGGTCAGAGTCTATGTCATTCCCACTGACGAGGAAATGGTTATCGCAAGAGACACTAAGTCAATTGTTGAAGGCTTGAAAGCATAACCTTTCTGTAATTATATTTGATCAACGTAATTTAAAACTGCGGCATCGTTCAATTGAGCAACGCCGCAGTTTTTTATTGTTATTTTGTTATGGTAACGGTGCAAGGTTTTGATGAAACAGTCCTTCCGAAGCCGTCTGTAATCTTGCAATAGACCTGCATTCCGTTCCATGTAGCATTGGAAATTGCTGATGTGGTGGCTGTGATGTGTCCATTCCAAAGGCTCCACGCACTCACGCCCGCCTTCCTGAAATACCACTGATATTTGAGATGGCTGCCCTGTACCTTCATGGTGAATTTCGTTGTTTCGCCGACTTTAGTTGAAACATCGGAGGGTTGCGCTGTGATCTTCGGCATTCCATTGAGCTTGACGGTGGAAGGCTGAGAATTTACCGACGCGCCGAGGTTGTCGCTTATCTTGCAGTAGACCTGCATGCCGTCCCATGTGTCGTTGGCAACTGCCGAGGTGGTCGCGGTAATATGTCCTTTCCACAGCGTCCATGCGGTCACTCCTGCCTTTCTGAAATACCACTGGTATTGCAATCCGCTGCCCTGCGCTTTTACGGCAAATTGGGTGGTGTCGCCGACATTAGTGACAACGTCGGAGGGCTGTGTCGTGATCTTCAACATTCCGTTGAGCCTGACTGTCGAAGGCTGAGAATATGCCGACGCGCCGAGGTTGTCACTTATCTTGCAGTACACCTGCATGCCGTCCCATGTGTCGTTGGCAACTGCCGAGGTGGTCGCGGTAATATGTCCTTTCCACAGCGTCCATGCGGTCACTCCCGCCTTTCTGAAATACCACTGGTATTTCAATCCGCTGCCCTGCGCTTTTACGGCAAATTGGGTGGTGTCGCCGACATTAGTGACAACGTCTGCCGGTTGGGAGGTTATGACTACCGAATTAAGCAGCGTAATGACTGACGGATCAGACGAAACATAATTATCCGAGTTCTCAACGCGGCAATAGACCTGCATGCCGTCCCATGTATCGTTGGCAACTGCGGAAGTGGTCGCAGTGGTGTGAGCATTCCAGATGCTCCAATTAGAAACGCCCTTCTTCCTGAAATACCATTGGTATTTCAGCGTACCGTTTCCCTGCGCCTTTACTGTAAATTTCACAGTGTCTCCGGCACTTGCTTTTACGTCGGCAGGCTGAGCCGTAATTGAAACGGTGCTGCTGTAATGAATCTTAACGCCGGATGCTATTCCGGTCTGCACACCGTCAGTCAGAAACAGCCAGTCCTGCTTCGAGCCGGTAAAATACACATCGGTAAGACCGCTGCATCCATCAAAGCTCTTGCTTCCCATGCTTGTGAGCGTATTGACGAGTTCGGCACTCTTGAGCGACGTACAGCCGTCAAATGCTCTGGTCCCTATCTTGGAAACCGTTCGCGGCAGTACCATTGAAGTAAGCTGCACGGCGCCTGAGAAGGCTTCAGCGCCAATTGAAGTAATGTTTCCCGAAAATGACACGCTCTTTACATCGACCGAACGCCACAGATCGTCTCCGTGCGAAGTCCTGCTCCACATCTGCCCAGAACCGCTGATATTGAGCGCACCGTCAGATGCGTCCAGAACCCAGTCCATGCTGTCCCCACACTTGCCGCTTACTGTATTCCATTCGTCATTCCAATCGGAATAATTGTCATCGCCTGAACCGTAATTCTTTTCACTGATCGGGTCGGCAAAAACTGAGATTCCTGAAAACGCAAACAACATAAGAATCATTAGTCCCGCGATTATTTTTTTGAAATAACGATTTTTCATATTATACACTCTCCCAATCAAACTCAGCTGTAGCGTACCCGCATGTTTCTCCGCCTGCCGCCAAGCGCCGCTCCTGTTGCCTCCATTGTTCGCATATAGACGCTCTGCACTACTCCGACTCCGAAGTAAAGACACATGCTCGACGATCCGCCGGCAGAGAAGAATGGCAATGTAATTCCGATAACCGGCAATACCGAGACGCACATTCCTATGTTGAATATAGTCTGTGTGGCGATCATGGCAAAGAAGCCTATACACATAAACCTTCCCATCATATCAACCGCCTTGAATGCCGCGTAGAGCGAAAGCATCATGATTGCAAAGAGCAGACCAAGCAGCAGCACCGCGCCGACGAATCCGAATTCCTCACACGCCACAGTGAAAATGAAGTCGTTGTGATCCTCAGGAACAAGCCCCGACTGTATCATGGTGCTGGTGCCGTGACCCTCGCCCGTTATTCCTCCGTTGCCTATTGCCACCTTGCCGAGAGTCTGCTGGTAAAGTATCCCCATTTCGTCGCCCTCCTGCGGATTGTAAACTGCGGAAAAGCGCTTCTGCTGATGGGGACTCATGCTCTGCCAGAAAATAGGAGACATTGCGACGATCGCGGACAGACCGAGCATAATGAAATTCCAGCTGAGACCGCTTGAGAAGAACATAATAAGGAACATCACCATAAACATGAGCGCCGTACCGTCATCTCCCTGCAATATGCACAAGCCCACCGGAACAAGAGCATGTCCGCCAAGCATGAAAACGCTCGACAGGGTGTTTAATGTGTTCTTTTCCACTACATATGACAGATGATACGAAAACGTGATGATAAAGCCGATCTTCATCAGCTCTGACGGCTGGAAGCTGTAGCCGAAAATATTGAGCCACGCCACGTCATCGGCTACAGCGTTGCCGCCGATTGCCGACTGCCCCACAACGAATGTCAGTCCCACTAAAAATACGCACGCACCGCCTACAAGCGGCCAGAGCTGCCCCAGTCTGTGATAATCCATCAGTGAAATGATGAACGCGCCTCCGAAGCCGATCATGGCTGCCATTACCTGCGTTTTGATGGCTATGGGTCTTGCGCTGTGAATCAGCATACAGCCGTAAATCGTACAGGTAAGTATGAGCGCCCACATCGCAATGTATGTGGTTCTTATGTAATCCACCGAGGCGTTTGCGGCTTTTATGGCAAATCTCTTGATAGCCTGTAATTTATCCGACATCTTTTTGAAACATTCCTTTCCTTTGTTTTATTTTTGAATATAGTTAATTTGTATGAAATATTATAGTTTATTCAATCAAATACTTCAAGTAGAAATCGTGAAAGTTATTTGAATTCTGCATTAATGTGTGATATAATGATTTTGATATTTTAAGTTATGTGCATGATGTGTGCGCATGATCTTCAATTATTTACCAAAGGAGAGAGTTATATGCTTTCTGACATCGAAATTGCACAGCAGGCCAAAATGCGTCCCATTCAGGAGGTCGCCGCAGACCTCGGACTTACCGCCGACGATCTGGAATTCTACGGTAAGTACAAGGCAAAACTCAGCGAGGAGCTTTATTCCAGATTTGCCGATAAACCGGACGGCAAGCTCATTCTTGTAACTGCCATCAATCCTACTCCCGCCGGCGAAGGCAAGACCACTACCTCGGTGGGACTCGGACAGGCTATGGCTAAAATCGGCAAGAAGGCTATCATCGCCCTGCGCGAGCCTTCCCTCGGCCCGGTATTCGGCATAAAGGGAGGCGCTGCCGGCGGCGGATACGCTCAGGTTGTACCGATGGAGGACATCAACCTGCACTTCACAGGCGATATGCACGCCATTACATCCGCCAACAACCTGCTCTGTGCGCTGCTTGACAACCACATGCAGCAGGGCAACGCGCTTGGAATCGACCCCCGCAGAATTCTCATCAAGCGCTGTCTTGACATGAACGACCGCGCACTGAGAAATGTTGTGGTCGGTCTCGGCGGCAAGATGAACGGCGTTCCCAGAGAGGACGGCTTCATCATCACGGTGGCAAGTGAGGTAATGGCAATTCTCTGCCTTGCAGCCGACTTAAATGACCTTAAATACCGCCTTGGCAGAATACTTGTGGCTTACACCTACGACAACAAGCCTGTCTTTGCAAGCGACCTTCACGCGGAAGGCTCTATGGCTGCACTCCTCAAGGACGCCATCAAGCCAAACCTTGTCCAGACGCTGGAAGGCACCCCTGCCATTATGCACGGCGGTCCTTTCGCCAATATCGCCCACGGCTGCAACTCCATCAGAGCGACTAAGCTCGCTCTTAAACTCGCGGATTACTGCATCACCGAAGCCGGCTTCGGTTCCGACCTCGGAGCCGAGAAATTCTACGACATCAAGTGCCGCTTCGCTGGATTCAAACCTGCCGCCTGTGTGCTGGTGGCAACTGTCCGCGCTCTCAAATACAACGGCGGTGTTCCGAAGACCGAGCTTTCGGGTGAAAATCTCGAAGCGCTCAAAAAGGGCATTGTCAACCTCGGCGCCCATATCGAAAACATGAAGAAATACGGCGTGAATGTCGTTGTTGCAATCAACCGCTTCCTCACCGACTCACAGGCCGAGCTTGACTTCATCGCGGATTACTGCCGCGAGAAGGGCGCGGAATTCGCCCTTTCCGAAGTGTTCGCAAAGGGCGGCGAAGGCGGCAAGGAGCTTGCCCTTAAAGTAGTGGAGGCAGTCGAGAAGCCTTCGGATTTCGCTCCCATCTATTCTACTTCGCTTACTATCAAGGAAAAAATCAACGAAATCGCCACCAATATTTACGGCGCTTCAAAGGTCAATTACACTTCGGCAGCCGAAAAACAGATTGCTTCCTTTGAGCAGCTTGCCGAAAACATGCCCGTCTGCATCGCAAAGACCCAGTATTCCCTCTCGGACGACCCGACGCTTCTCGGCAGACCGGAGAATTTTGAGATAACCGTCAAGGAAGTAAGACTTTCTCACGGCGCAGGCTTTGTGGTGGCTCTCACCGGAGACATCATGACCATGCCCGGCTTGCCGAAGGTTCCCGCAGCCAACAAGATCGACGTGGACGGCAGCGGCTCGATCACAGGTCTTTTCTGATGGGCGCAGCAATCATCACCCATTCGGCAGAGGAAACGGAAGCCCTCGGCAAAAAGATCGGTTCAAATTTGAAAGGCGATGAGGTAATCGCACTCTTCGGCGGTCTTGGCATGGGCAAAACGGCATTTGTGCGTGGTCTTGCCGAAGGTCTCGGCATTGACCCGAATGAGGTTTCCAGTCCGACCTTTGCCATCGTTCACGAGCACGAAGGTAAAACAATGCTCTACCACTTCGACATGTACCGTGTGGAGAGTTGGGATGATCTGTATTCCACAGGATTCTTTGACTACATCGGGAACGGCGTTATCGTGACCGAATGGAGCGAGAATATCGAGGGCGCTCTTCCTGAGGAACGCATTACCATTGAAATATCCGCGCCCGATCATGACGATACGCGTGTATTCAGGATAAACGGAATCGAGCTCGAATGATAAAAATAAATGAAAGCGATCTGAAAAAAATGAAAATTCTGGCAATTGACAGCTCGGCTATTTCGGCTGGCTGTGCGATAGTGGAGGACGGCGGCGTTATTGCCGAAAGTTTCGTGCGTGTGGGACTTACTCACAGCGAGACGCTGCTGCCGATGGTTTCCAATACCCTTGCCAACGCAAAGCTCACGCCTGACGACATCGACTGCTACGCGGTGTCGTCAGGTCCCGGCTCCTTCACCGGAATACGAATCGGCGTTGCGGCTGTCAAGGGAATGGCATTCACCAACAATACGTCCTGTATAGGCGTATCCACATTGGAGGCAATTGCGTGGAATTGCTATGCTCTCGACGGTGTGATATGCTCCGTTATGGACGCACGCAGGCAGCAGGTCTACAACGCTCTTTTCACCTTTGACGGCGAGAGCATCCACCGACTTTGCGACGACAGGGCAATTTCCATAGAGGAGCTTACAAACGAACTCAAAATTCACCAGCGCACGGTATATCTCGCCGGAGACGGCGCTGTTCTCTGCTATAACGCAATGTGCGATATACTTCCAAACGTGAGGCTTGTGCCGGAGCATATTCGCTACGCGAGAGGATTCGGCGTCGCAATGGCAGCGCAGAGGATTCTTGCAAACGACGGCGCAGTAACACCCGACAGACTTATTCCCACCTACCTCAGACCGTCGCAGGCGGAACGGGAAAAAATGAATCTTAAACTGAGAAAATAACAAAGGAGATCACATAAAATGATAGCTATTGGCTGCGATCACGGCGGTTTCGCCCTGAAACAGGAGATAATCAAATACTTAAATGACAACGGCATTGCATACAAGGACTTCGGCACAGACTCCGAGGCTTCTGTCAATTACGCGCCGATTGCCGCCGCTGTGGGACGCAGCGTTGCGGGCGGCGAATGCGAAAAGGGTATTCTCATATGCGGCACGGGAATCGGCATGTCCATGGCGGTAAACAAGGTCAAGGGAATCCGCGCCGCCTGCTGCTCCGATCACTTCAGCGCAAAATATACCCGTCTGCACAACGACGCAAACGTCCTTTGCATGGGCGGCAGAGTCATCGGCGCCGGCGTAGCGGTGGAATTGGTCGATCTCTTCCTCAACACTGAATTTGAAGGCGGCAGACACGCCGCGAGAATCGCTCAGATTGCCGCGATCGAAAACGGCGAGCTGTAATTTTGCGTTATGAATAGAATCGCTAAATTTGAAAAGGTCAGTGCCAAACAGTTCGCCGAAGGCTGGCACGATATTTTCGGTACATACGAAGGCGCAGCCGAGGCACTTGCAACAATCCCTCTGCCGCGCCGCGCGACAACCGGTTCCGCTGGGTACGACTTCGCGCTTCCCTTTGATCTGGAATTAAAACCCGGGCAGACCGCCAAAATTCCCACAGGAATACGCGCAAGGATTGACGACGGCTGGGTACTGATGATTTATCCGCGAAGCGGTCTTGGCTTCAAATACCGTTTGCAGCTCAACAACACCGTCGGCGTTATCGACAGCGATTATTACAATTCCTCCAACGAGGGACATATTTTTATCAAAATCACCAACGACTCAAACGAGGGCAAAATTCTTTCGCTCAAAGCGGGAGACTGCTTTGCCCAGGGGATTTTTACGCCGTTTGGAATCACCGAGGACGATGAAGCTGACGGTTTGCGTGACGGGGGATTTGGCAGCACCAGCGTCAGATGAGATATTTCCCAAAGAGCAGGCAGCTCGCGGCAAAAGCAACGCAGGACAAGGCTGCCACAGCGAGATAAAACGACAGCATTTTTATTGTGTGCAGCACAAGGCTCCCTGTAAGACCTTCATTCTCGCTTGTAAAGGACTCCTTGAGTCCGAGGGCATATTCCCCTGCATAGACTGCCAAAACGCAGTTTGCGGCGGCATACGGCAGCATCACGATCGCATCAAAGCACATCTCCCGCAGACTGCCGCATTGCATTGCCCCACAGAACAGCGCACCAAGTCCCATTCCACGGATGGCCGCCCCAGGGTAAATCAACATGCGGGCAATGGAAAAGGGAGCACAGGCAAATATCCCCGCGGTATAGCCAAGCGTCACCGGAGCGACCGCCAAAAAAGCAGACAGAAACCCGGTGCAATATCCCTCCGGCAATCCAGCCCATTCGCTTTTGCTGCCGTAAAGCGCCTGCGTGATACATCCGAAAATAATTCCCACCGACAGACAAACAGTGAGTTCAAATTTATACCTGTCAATTGATGCCATTTCTGCCATTCTGTTTTTTATTATGGAGATTGTTTTCAGTTGAGATTTACTCATTTCAGCACTTTCCGTTATTTCCAATTCAACCCACAATCCTTTCCCGGGAATTAATGATACTTAATTCTATGCAAAAGAAAGCAAAAAAAGAAGAGGCTCAATTCGATGAAAAATTGAGACCTCTTTTTTATTTAGTCTATATTCGGATAGTAATCCAGCGGATCAATGCGCTTACCGTTCTTGCGGAATTCAAGGTGAAGGTGATTGCCTGTTGATTTTCCGGTGGAACCTACGATGCCTATTGTATCGCCAGCCTTCACCTTATCGCCTTTTTTGAGGAAGCTCGCCTTCTGCATGTGAGCATAATATGCCATTATGCCGTCATTCTGTTCAATGACTATCAGATGACCGAAACCGTCCGGATTATAGGATATCTTACTGACCTTGCCGTCTGCTACGGCAATGATCTGAGAACCGCCGGGAGCGGCAATGTCTATTCCGTAATGCGTCTTGCCGTTATGTGTGCCGAAATAAGTGGTGATTCTCTTTGCGTTCTGTGTAGGCCATATGTATTTGCCCCCGCCGTTGATGGCGTAGCCGGAGAACTTCTCGACGAAATTGCCGTTGACATATCCGGATTCTCCCGAAGGCGTCACTATCTTATACCATCCGTTCTTCACCTCAGAATATCTGTAAACTTCATTCTGCCGGATGGTCGCCACTATTTTGCCCGAAGTCGACGCTTTGCTGCGAACATTTACCGATGAGACATCGACCGTTATCTTATCCGCTTTTGAGGTCGATATAACCTGTGCCTTGTAATTGGATACCTTAATGTATTTCTTATAGACCCAGCCAACTTTTGCGTCTTCAAGTTTAACTTTGTACCACGAACCGTCCTTCTGGAGTATGCTTCCGGTTGTGCCGTAATACATTCTTTTTATTATGCCGTAACCTGCTCCGGCGCCCTTTCTGAGATTGGTGTAGCTGCCGATAACGGTAAATGTGCCGTTGGTTTTGTCGGGGGTTTTGGTCTTTGAAGCTGTGGCTGTTTTGCTGCTCTTTGCGGTTGAAGTGGTGGTGGTGGTCTTGGATTTGCCCGAAGTCTTAACGAAATCCGACGAGACCCAGCCGACTTTGCTGTTGTCGAGCTTTATTTTATACCATCCGTTATCGGTCTTTGTTATAGTAACCGATTCGCCCCTATAGATCACATTAATGATGGCATTGGTCTTTCCGGGACCTTTGCGCACATTGAGAGCATCGGCAGTTACCGTGCCTTTGATCTGACTTGCGGCTGATACATTGATCGGAGTGACAGAGCAATTGACCACCGCAGTTATCATAAGGGCAGCTGCCAATATGACTGCTCTGCGGATAGCCTTTTGTTGGAATGACATTATTCATCTTCCTCTTGTAAAATAAAAACAAATTTCCCAAAAATCCCGCTTGTATTCTGTGGATTTTAGCATGTATAATTGTAACACAATTTTCTGAAAATGCAACAAGAATCGGTGAGTTTTGTCGAAATTATGAATAATTTATGTTATGCATAAACATTTTTAATAATTGTGCATATTATTCGGCAAAAAAATTAACATTGAATTTCATCATTATCTCTTTTCAAATGTTCATATTGATATTATAATAATACTATCAGTATTTCTGAATCTGTTAATACACATCAATGGCAAGGTGATAATGTTTGAACGGAAAAATTCAAGACAACGTTTCTTCTGAAAACCGACGGAAAAATCAGCCGCCGCAGGAAATGCAGTATTCTGTTCCCAGCCGAATAGCAAGAGTTTTCGTAGCAATAATCATGTGCGGCGCTCTGGTGATAACAGGTGTAACGACTGCTCTGGTCAAATATGACCGCAGCAACAGCGACGATCTTGTGATAGTGCTCGACCCGGGACACGGCGGTTCGGATACCGGCGCTGTAAACCGGCAGCTCGGTCTGTCAGAAGCGGCAATTAATCTCAAAATTGCCCTGGCATGCCGGGATCGCCTGAATCAATACCGAGGCGTGCGTGTTTACATGACTCATATCGGCGTGGACAGTACATACGGAAAATCCTCTCTCAGCCGACGTGTCAGTGTGGCAGGCGATGTGGGCGCGGATATTTTTATCAGTCTGCACATCAATTCCGCATCCAGCAAAACCGCAAACGGCGTCGAGGTATTTGTTCCTGCCACTACCCATGAACGCAAATACAATGAGGAATGCACACATCTCGGCGAATGCATTATATCAAAAGTGACAGCCCTCGGTCTTAACAGTCGCGGCATTAAAACCAAAAAAAGCGGCGGCGGCAGAGTCTACAGATTCTCTGACGGCACCAGCGAGATCGGAGATTATTATTATGTGGTAGGCGAACCTATCAGCCGCCTTGGGATTCCCGGAATTCTGGTCGAGCATGCCTTCATTGACGCGGATTCGGATTTTCTCGACAGCGACTATGACCTTGCTCTTCTCGGCAAAGCCGACGCTGACGGCATTGCAGAGCACTACGGACTTCGTCTGAAACCCGAATTTACAGGGGACGGTGCTTCTTCCAGTGAAACAAGTTCTGTTGCGCAGCCGCCTGTCAGCTCCGAGCCTGATGTTTCCTCCGAGGACGACTTCACCTCAGAAGAGGACGCAAATTCCCAAGTCACAGAGCTGGAAAACATGATCAAAGCACTTCCGGAGCAGCCCACATCATTTGACGCCAATCAGATAAGGGCTGTCAAAGAGGCATACAATTCCCTCAGTGAGAGTGACCGCGCCAGCCTTGATCCCGCGCTTAGCAATAAGATGTTCAGTGCGGTGACAGCCTATGAAAACGCAGTCAGACAGGTTCGCATAGCTGTTCGGGAAGGCTCTCAGCTTTCCATTGACCGATTCTACGGAAAGCTGCTGAACACACAAACGACCGCGCAGCGTTCCGGCACGATCACGGTAGTGTCAATTATGGTGGAGCTGGAGCTTTATATTGATCCTAACGCTCCGGAGCAATACAAGAACGAGGGCGTGATGACCTATCGCTTCACTTCTCCCGGCGGAAAAGATCTCAGCGAGAACGACGAGGTTCCAAACGGTTCGGTGATTTCAGTCATGTACAATGATACCGTGCTCGACTCGCTGACTATTTCAAATTAAATCAAAGCGGCTCGCTGCATTCCCAAAAACGAAAATGCAACGAGCCGCCTTTTTATTTAATTATCTGCAAAAGCAACAAACGGTTATTTGTCCTCGGGAATCAGCAGACCGTAGTCTCCGTCACGGCGGCGATACACTACATTGATGGCGCCGTTTTCCACATTGCGGAACATAAAGAACTGATGTCCCAGCATATTCATCTGAAGCACTGCCTCGTCAACATCCATTGCAAATACGGGGAATTTCTTGGTGCGAACGATCTGGAACTGCTCGTCTTCCACTCCTTCTTCCTCATAATCACCGCCAAAGGGCTCAAACATCTCAACCGTATTGGTATTCTTGAATCTCTTGGCGAGCTTTTTCTTATTGCGGCGAATCTGTGCCGAAAGGCTGTCTACCACCAGATCAAGTGCTTCGTCGAGGTCAAGTCCCGACTTCTCGGCGCGGTAAATATAGCCCTTGCTGCGGACGGTCACTTCAATGGTGTATCTGTTGCGTTCCATTGTGACGGTAACATCGGCGTCCGCGTTCTCGTCAAAGAATTTATCAAATCTGGTAAACTTCTTGTCAACTCTTTCCTTGAATGAATCTCTGAGATTGATTTTTCTTCCTGTAATTGTCAATTTCATAAATGTATGCTCCCTTCTCATTAAGAGAAATAAATGAAAGTGCGGAAACAGGGCGATAATTACGCCTTTTTCATTTCCGCTTATATTATAACATAATTAACAAAAATATGCTATATATATTCGAGAATTTAATAAAATTTAACATTTATGTCTGTTGCTAATAAAAGCACAAAATCCACCTCACGAGCATATTGCATGAGGCGGATTTTCAACAAAGAAAAATTATAAATATCAAATCTCGGCGCTGGCATGACGAGTCACATGACAGCCGACATTTACAGCCACAGGCAGACCTGCAATGTGGGTGGGCGCGGCTTCAATATTCACGGCAAGAGCGGTAATGCTGCCGCCAAAGCCCTGCGGTCCCACTCCCGTTGCGTTAACGGCTTCAAGCGCATCGGCTTCCATCGTGCGGTAAAATTCATCGGGATTTGGCGCGTCCAGACTGCGGCAGAGCGCTTTCTTGGCAAGCAGTGCGCAGCCCTCAAAATCACTGCCTATGCCCACTCCAAGCACCATTGGCGGACAGGGATTGCCTCCGGCGACCTTTGCCGTTTCGGCTATGTATTGTATTATATCTTCCCTGCCGAATGCGGGAGTAAACATTTTCAATCTGCTCATATTCTCGCTTCCGAAGCCCTTTGGCGCGACTGTCAGCTTTATTTTATCTCCGGCGACTATTCGGGTGTGAATAACTGCCGGCGTGTTGTCTCCGGTATTGACTCTGCGAAGGGGATCGCCCACCACCGAGCAGCGCAAAAGACCTTCGGTGTATCCCCTGTGTATACCTTCGTTGATGGCGTTCTCCAGCAGACCGCCTTCGATATGCACGTCCTGTCCCACTTCTACAAAAACCACTGCCATTCCGGTATCCTGACAGACCGGAATATCCAGCTCCTTTGCGGCAACGATATTTGCCTTCATGTCGTCAAATATCGACCTGCCGAGCACAGACTGCTCACATGCGGAACACTTTTTTATTCTGTCGGTAAGATCACAGGGAAGCACCTTGTTGGCACTGATACAAAGATCTCTCACCTTTTCGGTAATCTCGGACGTTTTAATGATCCTCATTATAATACCCTCCGTTCCACGTTATCCATTTAAAATTCCTTTGTCATAAACTGTTTTGCCGTCAATCAATACCGCAAGCGGCTTTGCGGCAAGCGTAAGCGGATCAGTGTCAAATATCGAAAAATCAGCGTCCTTGCCAATTTTAATGGAGCCGATTCTATCGTCAAGCCCGAGTATTCTTGCGGGGTTGATTGTAATGGCTCTCAGAGCGCTGTCGTAATCCATTCCCTCGCGAACGGCAAGCCCCGCGCAAAGCGGAAGATACTGTATCGGTATAACCGGATGGTCGGTCACTATCGCAGAACAGATTCCAGCCGCCGCAATGATTCCCGGCGCTGCCGGCGTCTGATTGACAAGCTCCGGCTTGGAACGGTCGCACAGAAATGGACCGCTGAAAATAACGGTTCCGCACTTGGCAAGCTCGTCAGCCACCATGTAGCCTTCGGTAGCGTGAACCAGCACATATTTCAGACCGAATTCCTCGGCTATGCGTATTCCGGTAAAAATATCGTCCCTGCGGTGGGCGTGAATGTGTACAGGCAGCTCCCCGCGTATGACGGGAATCAGCGCCTCACAATCCGCGTCAAAGTCAGGAAGATCGTACTCCTCATCCTCCGACGCTTTCTGTACATCGTCAGCATACCGCTTTGCCTTTATGAGCGCCTCGCGTATGATCTTGGCGGTCGCCATGCGGGTCATAGGCGATTCATCGCGGTTGTGATGGGTGGTTTTGGGATTTTCGCCCAAAGCCATTTTCATCGACACAGGAGATTGAATAATCAGATTGTCTATTCTGCCGCCTGTGGTCTTGATGGCAGCCATGGTGCCGCCAATGGGATTGGCGCTGCCGGGACCGGTGACCACCGATGTGATCCCCGCTTCATGCGCCTCGGTAAAGCATCGGTCAAAGCTGTTGATGGCGTCAATTGCCCTGAGCGAAGCGGCAGCTGTTTCACCGTCCTCATTGCCGTCGTCGCCCTCAAAGCCAAGACCGTCGTCCCACATGCCCAGATGCGTGTGAGCGTCGATAAATCCCGGATAGATTCGTTTGCCTTTGAGGTCAATGATTTTTTCATCGGCAAAGGGAGAAAAGTCCTCCATCTCCCCCACCTTGGTTATCTTTCCATTTTCAACGGTGATGTAACCGTTTGAAATCGGTTGACCCTCGGCTGTGTAAATATATGCGTTGATAAAATTCAAAAGTAAAACCCTTTCAATTTATAAATAAAAACCTCAATACACACCAAAGGCGATTGCCGCACATTAATGGAAAGTATGCGGTAACCGCCCTGCTGTATTTTTAGATTTATGTACTAACCGGATGATGGACACTTAAACCATGGAAACCAATTACCACTGATTGGAACCGCCATTGCCACCCTTACGGCTGCGGCGATTGTCCTTCTTGAGCCCGGATATCTTCTCGTCGCTTGACGCCATAAACTTAGAGAGCATGTCGTCAAAATTGTCAGAGGTATTCTGTCTGCGGTTCCATTCACCGTTGTCCGAGCCGCCTCTTCCCCCCTGTGGACGTCCTCCACCCATGCGTCTGCCGCCTTGTGGTCTGGGTTCAGCCTGTTTGATAGAAAGGCTTATTTTGCCCTTTTCATCAATGCCAAGTATCTTGACCTTGACAGTCTGCCCAACTGTCAAATGATCCTTTATTTCCTTGACATAAACCGACGCCACCTCGGAAATATGAACCATACCGGAAGTATTATCGCCAAGGTCTACAAAGGCACCGTAATTCATGATGCCTGTAACCTTGCCCTCGACAATTTGTCCTGCTTCAAATGCCATATGTTTAAAATCCTCCAGAAAAAAATTGCTAACTAAAGCAGCCGAAAAAATTCACCGACATATCGGTGAATTGTCAGCCTGCATTGTTGATAAATACCTGCTCATCAGGGTAAATCATTTCCTGTTCTCGTGCCTTTTCCTCAAAAAGAGCATCAAGATCGCCCTTTAGCTCGTTTTCCAGCTCCTTATTCAGCTTCTGCTGAGCAGCAATCTTTCGCTCTATTTCGTCAAGCTCAGCCCGTTTATCTGATATTGAGGTCAATGAACGTGTAATAGATACTATCCCAAACAAGAACAGACCGATAAATAATGATACTAAAACCACCTTAGTGCTTGTTTTTGCGTAATTAAAAGCCCTAACCAGTTCCGACTGCTGTTTTAAGACGAAATTTGTCGAAGAACGCAGCTTTTTTTTAGCCTTATGCAAAAAACCGTCCTTACTCACGGTCTTTCTGCGAACCGTTTTCTTTATTGACATTATATTTAAACTCCAATTTATTATCAAAACTCAAATCATCAAATTTATAAAAAACCTGTACTCTAATTATACCATGTTTGAATTTGATTTCAAGAGCTTTTCAAAAGAATTTGGGTGATTTTGCAATTTATTAAAACTTTGTATACTTTAACAAAACGAGTCAACTTTCCCCTTTTATAATTATATATATTTTACTTAATATAGACATTATGCAATTTTTAATTTTATTAAAAACTCCGCGCAGATGATTTATTACAAAATCAAAAATCGTAAAGATGATTCTCCCCAGAGTGCCATAATACATCGCCCAGCCGGTAAGAGCAAACAATACGAAATAGATCCGGATGTATCCGTTATTGAGCCTGATACAAACAAAAAAAAGATACACGGCAGAACTAAGCCAGAAGAATATATCCTGCAAAGCTACTGTAAAATCGCTGAAATGAATCATTCTGCGCATAAATCTGAAAACGTCATAGTAAACGCCCATTATTATTCCAGCCGCAAGCGCCTGCAGCATGGAATTCAAGTCTGTATAGTGTGTGTATTCCATAATTATTTAAAAAGCCTCTTAAAAAAGCCCCTCTGCTCCGGTTCTGCATCAGCATACATCAGCTCGTCTATTCTGCCGTCAATTTTTAGCTCCCCTGTTCCTCTGTTGAAGCTGCCGATATGCAGTCTCAGACCTGTAATAGTAAGCTCCCCCATTGAGGTTCTGACGGTCATAACCTCTTCATCGCATCCTATTACCTCCTGGACTCCTGTCACCGACAAATCCTTGCGACTGTTCAGCACAATGCTGTGAGGAATCTGCACAGCTCTTTTTTCATCGTTCATATAATCATCCTCCGATTTTAACCCTGCAATCAATTCATTATATGATTGAATAAACGTAAAAATTCCACTGTGATAATGGCATTTATAAAATATAATATTTAATAATTTAAGAACAAAAAAGTAGTGCATTTTTTGATTTTTATGGTATAATGTTTTTATGTTTTTATTTTTTTAAACTAACTTTATTATAACAAAAAAGGTGAATGATGAATGGCAGCCAAGAAAAAATTACCTCAAATTTCATTCTGGAAAGCACTCGCTGTAGTTATGGCGATTCTTTTCCTTGACGCTATATTGAAATATTCCAGCGGTCTTGGGCAGAACAATTCTGCTGAAAAGATCATCACAGAATATGCAAGTCAAAATGGCTTTACACTTGACGATTACCCTATGGACATCAGAGAAATGCTTGTACGCAACGATGAAACCAGACAATTCGTGACAAATTACCCAAAGAAAATCACCCACTTCAAGCCTGATAAGCTGGACTTCAGCGAATACAAGGATTGCACTGAGCCACCGCATTTCATGCAATGGGACATGCGCTGGGGATATATGACATACAACGGCAATGTATTCGGACTGACCGGAAGTGCGCCAACATGCCTCTCGATGGTCGCTGTCTATGTGCTGCATAATACCGAAATGACTCCTGTACACGTTACCAAATACGCGATAGGAAGCAACTGTGAAGGTAATCCTGAAAAGCTGCTTTCCGGCGGCGCGCGTGCCATGGGAATGAGCGTTGCGGAGGTTCCGCGCAACAATCAACGCCTTAGAGAAGCAGTCACTGAAGAAGGGTGTGCCGTCATATGCATGCTTAAAAGTCAGGAGCTATCGCAATTTATAGTGATTAAAGGCATTAATAAAGAGGGTTATTTCGTAATCAACGATCCTTTCAGCAAAAAGCTCTCTGATAAAGACTATTCTTTTTCCGATCTGAACAAAAGCATCAAGCGAATCTGGAAGTATTCACCAATGGCTTCAACAACACAGAGTACCGCTGCATCACAATGAAATTTCGCATAATATGCCATTTCCCTTCAAACAATAGTAAAGAAATTGTTTGAAGGGGTTTTTTTATGGAAAAACGCATCGCAGGGTTATTCTGCTTCATGCTGTTCATTTGTGCAGTACTGATCGGAAGAATTGTCATTATCGACACCCATGACGATTACATTTCGGCAGCCGAAAACCACAGCACATACAGTCTGACGCTTGCCAAAACACGAGGAAAGATTTACGACCGCGACGGAGTGGCACTTGCCGGCGGAGCCTCCTGCCTCAAAGCGCTTATCATACCGTCATCAAAGGTTTCCGCCGAGCTGATGGGAAAACTTCAGCCCGAAAAATACAAATCTATTGAAAACAAAATGAGAGAGGTCTATCCATTTGTCACCGACGTGGAAGACGGCAGCTGCGAATGTGACGGGGTAACCGTTTATCGCGTGCCTCAAAGATATTCCGACCATTCACTCGCCGTTCATCTGGTGGGATGGTGCGGCAAGAACGGCGGCGAAAGCGGCATTGAGAGGGCGTATGACGATTGGCTGAGTGATGCTGAAGGTGAATTATCGGTAACATGCCGTGTAAGCGCATCAGGAAGAAGCCTTGACGGAGCAGACAGAGAAATCACCGATACCACACGCAATTCCAACCGAGGAGTTATGCTGACCATTGACAGCAATATCCAAAATATCGCAGAAACAGCCGCAGCAAAGCACATCGAATGTGGCGCCGTTGTCATTACGGACATACAATCAGGCGAAATACTGGCGCTGGCAAGTTTCCCGAGCTACAATCGCAACGACATTGCCTCCGTGTTAAACGACAATCATTCTCCGCTCGTCAACCGAGCTGTGGCAGCCTACAACGCCGGCTCGGTATTCAAGCCGGTAGTAGCCGCAGCAGCGCTTGAAAACGGCTTTGACCCTGATGATGAATACGAATGTGCAGGTACCGTGCAGATTGGCGATACCACAATGGGGTGCATTAAACACACTCCGCACGGTACAGTCAATTTGGAGAAAGCCATCTCCCATTCCTGCAACACATATTTTATCAATTTGTCGAAGCAGACAGGCGGCAGCGCCATTCTCAAAATGGCGGAGAAGTTAGGTTTTGGCAGCCCAACCAAATTGGGCAGTCACTACAGTGCTTCCAAGGGAACGCTTCCGGAATCCGGCATTCTGAGCCGTCCTGCCGAGCTTGCCAATTTTTCATTCGGGCAGGGCAGTCTCACTGTAACTCCCATTCAGGTAGCAGGCATGATCACCGCAATTGCAAGGGGCGGAGAATACATCGAGCCATTTGTTGTCATGGGACTGACCGATGAGCAGATGAATATTATCTCTCAGCCATTCGCGCCGGAAAAACACAGGGCAATGAGCAAATCCACTGCCGAAATTATAGGAGAATGTATGCGCACTGCGGTACTGGAAGGTACGGCAAAAGCGGGAGCCTCCGACAGGATAACTTCCGCCGCCAAGACCGGCACGGCTGAGACGGGAATTATTAAAAACGGAAGAAAGATTAACCAGGCGTGGTACGCCGGATTCTTTCCGTATGAAGCGCCACAGTATGCCTGCGTGGTACTTGCCGAGGACGGAACCTCCGGAGGCGGCTCGGCAGGACCAGTATTTAAAGAAATAGCAGAGCGAATCAGTATGCTTCACTGATTGTTCTACATGATACGAAAAAACCATCGGCTTTTTGCAATATCAAACCGATGGGCTTTGAATTCACGATGAAAAAATTATTTTATAAGAGCCTTAATCATCTCGGCTCCAAATTCCACAATGAAATTGATGAGCATTATGACAGCCGTCATGCCGCCAAGAAAAAGAATCAAAAGCACTGCTTGCTTCCATACAGGCAATTTGCTGTATTGGTCAGATAATTCCTCCTGCGTTACGCCAATAGCTGCTTCTTCTATGCCGTTCTCAGATGCGTTGCTGTCCGTGTCGAAGGATGCCTCATCTTCCATGATTTCACTTTTTTCCTCACTCATAAAAATCACCTCAATCCATTAATCACTTAATCTGCAATATGGTCTTATGTTTTCCAGCGTCTTTTCGCCTATGCCGTCCACTTTAATCAGCTCGTCCACCGATACAAATTTCCCTGCCTGCTCACGGTATTCTACGATCCTTTGGGCTTTGATTTCTCCGATCCCGGGCAGGAATTCGGCAAGCTGTGCAGCGGAGGCAGTATTAATATTAACGGTTGCGCCCTCTGTTCGCTCTGCAGAGCTTTCGGCTTCTTCTGAATTACTTGAAACGGATATTCCCACATTGTAATCACACTGGCGGATGATTTCGGATGCGCTGTAGTTTGCCTCTAACACGTTAAATATCGACAAAAATGCACAGCCAAAAAGACAAATCGCTACGGTTATGGCAAGGCATATTTTTTCTTTGCTCAAAAGATCCAACCTCCCGCCGTCAATCAGGCTTCATACAGCTGCTGATATCCGATGGCGCTTGGGCAATCGAAAAACATTCTCTTGAGCTGACTATTATATGATCCAGCAGCTTAACGTCAATCGTGTTGAGAGCGTTGACAATAACCTGTGTCGTTTTCAGATCATCTCTGGAAGGATAAGCACATCCTCTTGGGTGATTGTGCGCAACAACGGCATACACGGCATTTGAATCGAGCAAAATATGCACGATCTTCCGCAAATCCACGGTTGACGAATTGACTGTCCCTTTTGAAACAAAATCAAACCTTATCATTTTCTCATTCTTGTCAAGGCATACCAAAAGGAAATGCTCGACCGTCTTGCCAATAAAACACTTGGGTACAAAATCCTTAATTTCATCCATACCCTTAATTTTCTTTTTAACGTCGTGATCGACCTGAACCCGACGAGCGATCTGAGGTACCATCGACAGCAGCACTGCGCTGTTCCGGCTGATTCCTTCAATATGGGACAGTTCCATCACAGGAGCTTCCAGCACCTCGCTCATGGAGCCGAAATAATTAAAAAGACGGAAGGCAGCGGTGTCGGTATCTCCTTTTCTCACCGAATAAAGCAACAGCAGTTCTATCAGCTCCTGGTTACAAAAATCTTCCGCTCCGCTTTCCTTCAGACGATTCATTAGCATTTCCCTGCGGCTTTCAGTAGCTGTATCAGCCATTACAAAATCAGCTCCTCCCGCCAATAATAGAAATTCATACCGTTAATCAAGAACCAAATTTAAGCAATACGATCAACAGAATGATGCCGACAACCGCCAGCGAAATCCCCCAGACAGCGGCAAAGAGAATCCAGAATTGCTTCATGGTCAGACTGCCGACCTTCATCTCCACCTTGCGGTTGACAAAGGCTTCAAGACGTTCATGCTCCTGCTCGCCGAAGGCGTTGCGGATAAAATCCTTATTGTATTTCTTACTGTTGTAATCGTAAGTATAACTTTTGCTGATATATGTCCCTTTGACAAACTGACCGCTGTTATTGTGATAACAGTAATCATAAAACACCGTAAACATTGCAATCAAAGGCAGCAGAGAGTCGTATTGCGGAACGATATGCACAATATACCAGTCAAGATTGTCAACCACCTTCCGGGTGCGTGTTATCTGTCCGATCTGAACATCATTCTCGTAGAGGGAAACCACCTCACGGTACCCGAGTTCTCTGTCGTATCCGTAAATAATCCTGTCTCCGAATGAGATACACATTCTGGAATCAAGGAAGCTCTTTCGCACGTCATAAAAGCACCCTATCGCATTTCCGTTAGCGTCAACAACCTGATACTGGCTGAATTTCTGCTCGCCTTCGATAAGATACTTGAATGGCACTGATGACTCCGCGAGATTATCTATCAGGCTGTATTTGGTCTGAAAAACCATATTCCCGTTCGGGTCTGTCATGATTACCTTATTATTCTTATCAATCCCCATTGGAAACCATGTGGCATTTGCACGATAAAGCAAATTGCTCCCACTGATAATGTCAAAATTATTACTTCCCGCTGATGTGGTCTGCTTTACTTCAAAAATCATAACATAAAACCTCTTTCGCACAGCTTTTGATTATATTATAGCAATGATGATTTAAAAATGCAATCTTTTTTCAATGATTATGAGTCAGCAGAAGGTAAAAATTTGTCAAATATTACATCTTACTCATATCAGACTGACACAAATACAAAAAAGGGACTGAACAAAATCGCCCAGACCCTTTTTATTAATTTTGCGAATTAATACGCGGTAAATGATATCGGCATAAACTGCATCAGACGAGATTCTGAAGTTTTACGGAATTATACTTCATCATCTTTTCATCCTTGGTATAGATAAAGAACTCAACTGTACTATAAATATCCTCTTTATAAGTGATGGTGGTGTATTCTTCCTGCTCATTCAATCTTTCCGGTTCACCGTACTTATCAAGAACACTCTGAACAGTAGTACTTGAATCAAACTTGAAGTCACCAGGGAGAATCAGTTCATGCTCCGACTGCACATCTACGCTGATCTGACCGATCTTGCATTCTGAATACTTCTTAGCGCTATCGGTAGGATTCCAATACTGAACACTGAGAGATTTGTCATCCTTTTTGGGATTTGGAGCACCGATTGTATAGGTTCTGCTGTTCAAATCTTCATCCTTGGCAGGATCAATTACGTAACCGTTGGCGATCAGCTCGGAAACATCAAATGGCAAGGTGTAATCAACTCCGTCGAGCTTGATTTTCCATGTGAATAATATGTTCTGGGTTTCTTCTTCTTTGCTTTCCACGCTTTCAACAGACGAAGTATTGTCATCGGTAGCCGCAGAGGAAGTAGTATCCCCTTTCTGCGCAGAACAGGAACAAAGCGTAAGCGCGGCCATCAAGGCAGCAAGTGAAATTGAGAGAAATTTTTTCATAAAGATACTCCTTTAAATAATATTTATTCAACGGCGTGTTTTCAAACCATACAAAACATCCGTTAAAATGCAGATTATAACCTTTCTTTTTTCAAATGAACTTATATTCTTATTTTATAACATAAAGATTGATTTGTCAATCATTTATTAATTTTTTATTAAAACAAATAATACGGTTGGCAACTTTAAAGCCCATTGCAAGATGAAATTGCAGACTGATCTCATTATCAATTTCACAATCGCTCGCAAATTCCGTGCATTTTTTATTCAAAGCCCATTCTTCACAATACGCAAGCAGTTCCTTCGCAAATCCTCGTTTCCTGTATTCCTCTCGTTTCCTGTATTCCTCCAGAATAAAAATTCCTTTCAGATAGCTGACCGGCGAGGTACATGTACCTTCCACATAATCGTGTCTGAGCTGACATTGCGCAAAACCGATCGGCTTATTGTCGACATATTTTATGAAACAAGCCGCGTCGGAATTTTCAGTAAGAACTTCAAATTCATGTTCCAATTCGGACAGAGAATGTCCGTTCCACAATAGAACAGCCAACTCCGCTAAAATGGTGCCGTCTGACTTATCTGCCTGTTTAATCATTATTGTGAATCTCCTAATCCAAACAGCAATTCAACTAAATGTAAGGTCTGTTCAATACTTCTGTTTTCGTCACGCACTACCACATGAAAGCCGGAATCCACAAATTGGTTGTATTTTTCTTGTGAATTGATACGCATTAATCCCTGCCTGTAGTTTTCCATCGCTTTTCCCGGGTCAGGTTCTTCCATGATAAGTCTGTAAAGAAACTGCTTTTCCCTGTCAGGACGATCAAAAAATCGACTGACGGAAATATTAGGAACAGCAAGCATAACAAGCACGTGATCAGGTAATGCAATTTTGCTGAGTGTTTCAATAGAAATATTGGTATCAACAAAAATCGGCTTTTCCAGTTTTCTTAGATCATTCAATAGTCTGATCTCCAGAATCTCGCACTCTTTTGATACGCCTTCAATCCATACCTCATATTCCTCCGGCGTTCTGCGGATAAATTCGTGCCAGTCTTTCAGATCGCGGGTGTATGTCAGACAAGGGAACTTTTCACTGTCCAGACCATTCAAAAGAATGTCGTGATAGTTTTCCTCGCAAGCTATGCCGTCGTACCTTTCCGCAAGACGCTTTACCATCGTAGACTTGCCGGCATATGCGTTTCCGGTAATAAAATAGACATTTTCAAATATCATTTCATACCTCCCTACAAGAAAAAAGCCTTTTGTCAAACAAAAGGCTTTCGTGGCTCCCCAAGTTGGACTCGAACCAACGACCCTGCGGTTAACAGCCGCATGCTCTACCGACTGAGCTATTGAGGAATATAGAATGTCGGCGTCTACCTATCTTCCCGGACCGTCACCAGTCAAGTATTTTCGGCACAAGTGAGCTTAACTTCCGTGTTCGGAATGGGAACGGGTGGACCCTCACCGTCATCGACACCGACTATATTGTACGTTTCTTTTCAGAAACGGCAACATACTTATAATATTGTAATATATATAAACCCTGTTTGTCAAGGATTTATTTGTGAATTGGTGACCCGTACGGGATTCGAACCCATGTTGCCGGCGTGAGAGGCCGGAGTCTTAGGCCGCTTGACCAACGGGCCGTGCTCTTGTGAGCTGTTCAGTTTTGCTCTGCAAAACTGAACCGTGTTTTGAGTGTTTAACGAAAAACACGTGGTACACCATCACGGGCTCGAACCGTGGACACCCTGATTAAGAGTCAGGTGCTCTACCAACTGAGCTAATGGTGCATGTTTTTGTGTCACCACAAGCGTACTTGATTGATTCGGTACACTCAAAACCGAACAAAGGGGAAGGGATAAGGAAAGGGGTTTATTTGCAACGAGCCATCCAAAAGAAATTGGACAAGCCCTCGACCTATT
>CACWOX010000003.1 GCA_902762615.1 uncultured Ruminococcus sp.
TTTGGAAAGAGAAAAAGAATATAATCCAGATGAATATATTTATATAGTAGATAAAAGACAAAGTCTATATTTGATGCAGATGTTTAGAGCTGCAAAAAAGACAAAAATAGTTCCGGAAGAAAAGATACTTATACATATAGGTTTTGGAACTATGAATGGAAAAGATAATACTCCTTTTAAGACAAGAGAAGGTGGAGTGTTGAGACTAGAATCTTTAATCAATGAAACTATAGATAAAGCAAAAGAGAAATTAATATCAAATGGTTTTGAAGATAAAGAACAACTAGACGACACTGCAAAGAAAGTGGCTATTAGTAGTTTGAAATATGGCGATTTGTCCAATCAAGCACAAAAGGATTACATATTTGATATAGATAGATTTTTATCCTTTGAAGGAAATACAGGGCCATATATATTGTATACTATAGTTCGTATTAATTCTATATTCAACAAATTAAAAGAAAAAGATATAACTTGCGATGCTTCTTCATTGCTAAAGAAAACTCCTATATCTGATGATAAAGCAATACAAAATATAAAATTAAGTTTAATAAAATATGATAGCATTATGAAATCAGCATATGATAATTTAGCACCAGATATACTGTGTAAGTATATATATGAATTATGTAAAGAAATAAATTTTGCATTTTTTTATGAGAAAATAAAAATATTGTTGACAAAGCGTTAATAATATGTTAAGATGAATTATAAAATGGTGCTGTTGTAAATGATAATTTGTTAACAAATCAAGAATTTTTCGTTACGATATTGTTGTTTATGATGCAATTGAAAGGATTGGAAAACGAATGCTCAACAAGCTTTTAAAAAGCCTGCTGGTCATATGCGGCACAGTGACATTCTGCCTGCTTCTTGGAATTATCTTCTTCGGCAAGAGCTTCGGCGCCATGCTGCCCGAAAGCCTGACGAAGCTGTTTTATCCGGGACTGGCGGTCACTGTCATCGGGCTGCTGCTTTCGCTGGCGTCGGCGGTCGTTATACTGAAGTACTTTATCTTTTTCACCCGCATGCGTGTTGTCGATTCCGAAGGAAACACCCTCAGCGACAACAATTCGCTCGCCATCGGCTCGACAAGGGTACACCCCATCTTCATTGCCGCCGGAGGAATACTCATCAGCATGGCTGTGATCGGCTTGGGCTTCGGCATGATGCTCGACAATGTGACAATGTACGCGGTCAGGCTGTTTACCATTGCCGCGCTGCTGCTCGTGATTGCGGGAACGATATTCCTTTTCTCAGTGATACGTCACAAGATACGCCGGCGTTTTGCGTGGATCGCCTCGGGGATCATCGGACTTATTGCTCTGGTATTGATATCTGCAGCCATTCCCGCGGTAAGCGATCTTTCGGTGAAGGAAAGCGAGCTTTCGGCGATCACGGCGACGGTGGTGCAGACCTCGCCCTACGCGGGTTTTCTCACCGGTCCCGGCAAATCGGTGATACGCATTAAGGGGACAAGCGGCGAGATGATCACGCTGAGATACAGCGGCAGCCGCAGCGCTTTCAGTGTAGGCAAAAAATACACCTTCTACTATCTGCCCCACACACACCTTATCAAAAAGGTCAATCCAGCCGACAACGTCAAATATTAATATTCTCAGAACGGAACGTCCGCGCGACGCTCCGTTTTTTATTTTTCTGTTTTTATTGTTATACCGGAATATCCCATGAAAAGCCGGAAAAAATAGTGATACAACGAAAGGGCGAAAGGATGCGAACAGAAGCCGCGTTGATTGCGCCATACCTTCACCTTTCACTCTTCGACCCGAAGGAAGGTGGTATCTCTTTGAAGGGGAATATGATTTTTGACCTGATCGGATTTTCTCAGCCGAGGGACTGTCCTACGGGCGTTCAGAGCGGCGGAAATGAAAACTCCAGCGAAAGTCCGTCGCTTTTTGACATCAGTCCGGAATACGACATGCCTGTCTCCCCCGATTTTCAGAGCAATCTGGACTACTGCACACAGCACAAGGGCAAAAATGCCGACCTGCTGATACGTCAGTTTTCACTTGCCGACGGACGGCGCAGCTTTCTGCTGCTGGTGGACGGAATGTGCTCCAAGCAGAGCGCCGAACAGAATCTCATTCTTCCCGCCATGCAGCTCAGGCTGTCATGCAGTCCCGACAGCATACCCCCGATGCAGCAGATTTCTTCGATTATCCTCAATACCGAGCTGAGCGAACAGCCCAGTCTCTCCAAGGGCTTGATCGCGGCGCTGACGGGCGATCTGTTTCTCTGCATAGAGGGGCTGAATGTCGGCTTCGTGATAGGCGCGCGCAGCATAGAGTCCCGTTCGGTCTCTCCGAGTGAAACGGCAGGCTCGGTGGTGGGACCTCACGAGGGCTTCACCGAAAATCTGCGAACCAACACGGCGCTTATCCGCCGACGGATTTCCGACCCGAATCTCACGATTGAAATGCTGCAGGTGGGGCTGCGTTCCCATACCGCCGTCGCTCTCTGCTACATCAACGGCGTGACGAATCCCAAGCTGGTCGATACGCTCAGAAGCGACATTCAGGCTGTGACGGTGGATTTGCTGAACGATTCGGGAGAGCTTGCCCAGATGATCGAGCAATATCCCCTCAGTCCTCTGCCGCAGATCGACGGCACCGAAAAGCCCGACGCGGCGGCAGCGGAGATATGTCAGGGTCGTGCCGCGATCATAGTAAACGGCAGTCCCTACGTGCTGCTTGCTCCCGCAACGATGTCCTCCATGATGCAGGTGACGGAGGACAGGTACCAGCGCTGGACCTATTCGTCCTTTCTGAAAATACTGCGATGGGTTGCCTTCTTCATTTCGATCACCGCGCCGTCGCTCTATGTGGCTGTCGTGGCATACAATCCCGGGCTGCTGCCGGTCGATCTGCTCCTGCTTTCGGCGGCAAACCGGATCAATGTGCCGTTCAGCGCCGTCACCGAGGTCATCATCATGGAATTTTTCATAGAGCTGCTGCGGGAGGCAAGCATTCGGCTGCCCGGCAGCATAAGCTCGGCAATGTCGATTGTGGGAGGTCTTATCGTGGGCGACGCGGCGATCCGCGCCGGACTGGTCAGTCCGCTGCTCATCATCATCATCGGTCTTACCTCGCTGACCTCATTTGTGATACCCTCCTATGAGCTTGCATCGTCGCTTAGGCTGGTGAAATATTTTCTGCTGGCGCTCTCGGCAATATTCGGCATATTCGGGCTGACCGTGGGACTGGTGCTGTTTGTCTCGCAGCTCTGTGCTTTGTATTCATACGGCACGGAATTCACCGCGCCCTTTTCCCCTGCCTACAGCAAGGGATTTATTGAAAGTCTGATCGAGCTGCCGATATTCCGGCGAGACACCCGTCCGGAATACTACGAGCCGGTCGATCTGATACGAATGAAATGATTAGGCGATTGTAAAAGTAAATGGAAATTTATAGAAGTGTGGAGTTTTTTAAAAGTGTGGAGTTTGGAGTGTGGCGTGTGGAGTTGATGAGCGCCTATCGGCGCTGGAATAAAGAAACGCTTCGCTTCTTGGTTGGAAGTGTGCCACTCTGCTTATAACTGTAATTTATTTCCACGCAAAAGTCCAATAGTAAAACCGGCAGTCATTTCTAAGAAGTGTAGCGTTTTATATTCTAAGGCGCGTATTTTTCCCAGGCGCCTTCCTTCACTCCACACTCCAAACTCCACACTCCACACTTTATAAATTCTCATTTATCGGAGAAGATACAGCTTCCAATACAAGCGCGAACCCGACGTGTTTTTGCTATTATTAGTAGTTTTACAATCGCCTAAATGAAATGATAATTGAATTGGGAGACGCCAATGGACAAATCAAAATCTACCTTTTCCGAATGGCAGCTCACCGTGTTGGTGATGGCGGCGGGAATGTGCGGCATGTATTTCTACCCCGAAAACTTCGGCAGATGGTCGGGACTCTCTCTGGCAATCGCTGTCGCCCTCGCCCTGCTTTCGATGGGAATGCTCGCCAAATGCTTTTCACTCAGTCAAAGCATTTCATTCCCCGGATTGCTCCGCGAACAGCTCGGTTATATCCCCGCAAAAATCATTCTGGCAGGTGCGGCGGTGTATTTTGCCGCCGAGATATGCCGCGTTACCGTGAAGCAAACCCAGATGACCGGACTCTTCCTGCTGGAAAAAACGCCTCCGCAGGTCATTCCCGCAGTCACGCTGCTTACCGTCTGCTTCATCATCACCTCAGGCATAAGGCAGGTGGCTCGCGCAGCCGAACTGCTTTTTCCCGCCGTCGCCATTCCCCTTATTTTCATTCTGGCGATGGGATTATTCTCACTCGATTACGGCGAACTGCTTCCCCTGCTGCGTCCGAATGAGCTTCCCGTCGCTTCGCTGCCCGAATGGCTCTCTCCGCTCGGCGGGGTCGCGGCGGCGGCGTACTTCGCCGGCTATTACGACAAAAAAAGGCTGCGGCGCTGCCTTCTGTCAGGCTCGTCGGCGCTGGCTGTATTGTGCGTGGGCGTGCTGATATGCTGCACGGGCGTATTTTCCATCGAGGGGACAAAGCACCTCTCCTTCCCTCTCACAGAGCTTTCGCGCGTGGTGAGCATAGGCGGCATTTCTCTCAATCACCGCTTCGATATTCTGTATATCATGATTTACAACGCCGTCACGCTGCTCTCGGCTGGGATTCTGCTCTACTGCTGCTGCATTTCGCTCTGCGGCGTATTTAATGTAAAGAGCCACAGCGTCTTTAATTTCCTGCTGCTGCCGGTCATCTACGCTCTGTCCTATCTCAGCCTGTCGGACAGCACAATAGCCGAATTCATCGCCAATTGGGGCAAGCTGCTGTTTCTGTGCGGTCTGATTCCGCTGATTTTTGCGGCGGCTCTTGTCAGGAATTACCGGGAGGTTAAGCAAAAAGAGCATGAAAAGCAAGATGAGCATTAAATTATTCACAAGAATTTCCTTTGCGTCGGCTGTCATTCTCTGCGCTCTGATGATGACCGGCTGCTGGGACGACGCGGAGATCAACGGGCGCGCGTTCGTGCTCGGCTTCGGAGCCGACGGCGGCGAAGAGGTGTATGAATTCACCTTTCAGCTTGCCATACCCGTCAGCGGCGAGAGCGATTCCTCCGGCTCGATAGAATACACCGCCCGCACGGTGGGAGAGGTCACTCCGGCGGCGGCAGTCCGCAGATTGGAGAAGGATCTCGGCAGACAGATCAATTTCGAGCAGCTGAGTCTTATTGTCATCGGCGAGGAGCTGTCCCAAAAGGGCTTTGTCGGACTGACCGACTATTTCTTCCGAAGGGCTTCGGTGCGCAGACAGAGCTGCATTGCGGTGTGTGAGGGGAATGCGGCGGATTTCTTCGGTTTCTCCGCGACCGACAAGGCGATCTCCGCCGACGCGGCAAGCATATTGCAAAGCTACGACTCGGGCGGCGGTATTTCGATGGATTTATTCTCGCTCTATAAGACGCTGATAAACCGCGACGAATTCTACCTGCCGAAAATGACAGCCATTGCGGGCGAAACCCCGGACAATTCCCAGGACGGCGGGAAGAGAGCCATTCTCACGCTCTCGGGAGCTTCCGCCTACGGGCGTGACGGAAATTACCGCGGGGATATCACCGAGGACGAACTGGAGCTGCTGCGGCTGACCTGCGGTTCCGGAACAGGCGGCGCTCTTGCGGTCTATGACGGACAGGGCGAAAGATTCTGCTGTCAGGTCAGACAGTCGGATTGCTCCGTAAAATGCGGCATTTCGGGCGACACTCCCGAATTCCGGCTCAGGCTGGAGTTGGTGCTCGTTCCGCTCGACGCGGGAGGAATGGACGGCGGCGGGTATTCCCCCGAAGCCATCAGGCACATCGAGCAAAGCGCCGTGCAGACGGTCGGAGCTCGCCTGGAAGCGCTTGCCGACAGAAGCCAAAAATCTCTTGGCTCGTCGCTGCTTGGCTTTCAGGACATTATCCGGCAGAGACAGCCCGACTGGTACAGGAGCCACGAGAACAACTGGGAGATCATTTATCCTTCATCCAATATCATCATCACCGTCAATTGTACGGCTGCGGGAGGCGGTATAACCAAATGAAAATCGAACTACCAACGGCAATCATTCTGCTCCTGCTTGCCGCGTGGCTGGGACAGGTGCGGCTGTACAGGGGAATGCAGGGCGAGCAGTACGCCACCGAACGCGCGATAGCCAAATACGGCGGCACAGCCTGCCTTTTCACAGCGATAGCTTTATTCTTTATTCAATTTGTGTATTGATTTTTTCAAATTCTTTTCATCAGACGCTTTACTTTTTTCCTCATGTAATGTATAATATATTTTATATGAACTAAGGAACAGAAAGGCTGAATGAAAAAATATGCTGCAATTTGAAGAATTAATGCTGACGCTGCGCAACATGAAACCCGACATGGACGACCTGAAGGAGGCTCTGGGTTACGACAAGCTCACAGCCGAGATCGCCGAGCTGGAACAGAAGGCAGCCGCGCCCGACTTCTGGGACGATATGGAAAATTCACAGAAGATACTCAAGCGCACAAGCACGCTCAAGGGGAAGGTCAACGCATTCGACTCCATCGCGAGCAAATACGACGACACCATGACCCTCATAGAACTCGGCGACGAGGAGGGCGAGCTGGAGCTACTGGACGAAGCGCAGGCTGAGGTGGAGTCCATCAAAAAATCCATTGACGAGCTTCGCCTGACCACGCTGCTCACCGGAGAATACGACGCCAACAACGCGATACTCACCTTCCACGCCGGAGCCGGAGGAACCGAGGCGCAGGACTGGGCGGAAATGCTTTTCAGAATGTACAACCGCTGGGGTGAACGCCACGGCTTCAAGGTCAAGACCATAGATTATCTCGACGGCGACGAAGCCGGACTCAAGAGCGCTTCCATTCTCATCGAAGGCACCAACGCCTACGGCTATCTGAAATGCGAGATGGGCGTACACCGTCTGGTGCGCATTTCCCCCTTCGATTCCTCGGGACGCAGACACACCTCCTTTGCCTCACTGGAAGTCATGCCCGAGATCACCGACGACGTTGAGGTGGAGATTCGCCCCGAAGATCTGCACATTGACACCTACCGCTCCAGCGGCGCGGGCGGTCAGCACATCAACAAAACCGACTCCGCCGTGCGCATTACCCACATTCCCACCGGAATTGTCTGCGCCTGCCAGAACGAGCGCAGCCAGGTGCAGAACAAGGCTATGGCGATGAAGATGCTCAAATCCAAGCTCATGGAGATCAAGGAGCGCGAAAATCTCGAGAAGATCGAGGACATCAAGGGCGTGCAGAAGGAAATCGCATGGGGCAGCCAGATCCGTTCCTACGTATTCATGCCCTACACACTGGCAAAGGATCACCGCACCGGCTACGAAATGGGCAACATCAACGCGGTGATGGACGGCGACATCGACGGCTTCATCAACGCCTACCTCAAGGCTCAGAGCCTCAACGCACTGGGCAATTTCGAATAATTTCCACAAGGAAGTGGCAGCACTATGTTTTACATCGGAGAAATCGCCGCCCTGCTTATCTGCTGGCTGTTCTACTGCGAATTTTATTGGATGCTCGAGCGCAAGGTGCTCAAAGCATGCAGCAGGCAATTGATCGACAAACGGTGCGTCAAATTTGCCGACCGGCTTTTCTTCACGCCTGTCAGCGGCAAGGCACGGCTCGGCACCTTATACTATCTGAACAGGCTGCTGGTGTATTTTCTCGCCGTTCTCACACTTGTTCACCTGCTTTTCGGCTGGGCGGATATGTTGCAGGGAATCATCAGATCACTCACCACCTGCTCGGTCATTGTGCTGGGAATAAGCGCTCTTGTCAATTCATCGGCAAGCGCCGAATACATATGCGCCAACATCAACGTAACCGCAAAGAGAAATATTCTGCTGTTCAAAACATTGTCGATTGTTTCGGTGACAGTTCTTATCCTTGTATATCTGTATTTTGCGTGGGCGTATTTCGGATAAAGTGCGGAACATGATTTTGCATAAATTTTGATAAAAGTCTTTACTTTTTTCATTGGAATGTGTATAATATAATAAAATTATGTTGTGGAGGTTTTTGCATTGAATATAGTAAAGAAGCCAATTAAATCCTTTAAAGGCGACGGCAAATTTGTTTACGTCTGCTACTCACTCGAAGACAGCGAGGTTGTCTTCCCCATTCTGACAAAGCTCGACGCCAACAGATACCGCGTCAGATATGACGAATGCAATCAGGAAGAGGTCAAGGTTGACGCCCTTCGCAAGCACAATATCAAAAACTGCGAGGTGTTTTTGGCGTTTCTTTCGCAGAAGGCTATGCAGTCCCTCTATGTGGTCAATCAGCTTGAAATGGCGCAGTCATTTGAAGCCAATATCTTTCTGGTGTATCTCGACGGTCAGGAAACTGCCGACACTGCCGCCCGTATGTTCGGCGCCGACGTCAAGGGCATTCGGCTCGATGAAATTGACGACGATATCCTGATGGAGGTCATGGATCAGCTGCTCACCGACTGCCAGGAGCCGGAAAAAATCGAAGAGCGCGTACTTACATACGATGAGTTGCTCGACGAGGTGTATCCCAATCAGGAAAACGCCAACAAGGAATCGTTTGTCAACAACACCGACCAGGAAAACGAAACAATTAAGAAATCCGCCGCCTCCGCTGCCAAAGCCGCTACTGCCGCCAAAAAGCAGAAGCGCCAGAAAAACGGAAGATCCTTTTTAAACGCGGTGCTTGTCGTCGGCGTTATGGCACTCATTGCTTTGTTGATTTATCTTTTCTTCGGTGAGCAGATCAGTGAAATGCTGAGCGAGGAAAATCAGATGGTCAATTTCATTCCTGCCATGCGCAGTGTCTCGCGTCTTTTCGGCATGATTCTCTGAGTCAGCTTTTTATGCTATCATCGTTATATTTCATGCGTATCGTTTTAGCATCGGTACGCATGTTTTTTTTATTGCCCGAAATAAAATCCCCCAATGCAGGATGTAAATGCAATGGGGGATTGATTATTTATAAATGATTTACTGTCAGCTAAACACGTAAACAAGCACACATGCCAACACGCAAACACGTCTCATTCGTCGTCTTCCACTTCAACGGTGACCTTGCGCACCTTTACCTTGACCTTCTGCACGCGGCGGGTGTATTCGCCAAGCATGCCGAGTGCGTCGAAATCGCTGATCATGTCGTCGTCGGTGTATTCCGTCGGTGTGGTGCGTTCCACAGGCTCCACGACAGGCAGCTTTTCCACAACGACAACCGGTTCGGGTTCAGGATCCTTCTCGGCAAATTCGTCGGTCGGCTGATACTTTTCGGGATAGCTGATGACGGGATCCATATCCGGCACGGCTGGCATGGGAATCGGTTCCGGCTCAGGCTCGGGTTCCGGCTCCGGTTCGGGTTCGGGTTCCGGTTCCGGCTCAGGCTCGGATATCAGGCTGAAGTCGAAGGGAACAAATTCCTCCTCCGGCTCGAACTCCGCGGTAAGATCGCGCGGTTCAGGCTCCGGCTCGGGATAATACGGCTCGGGTTCGGGCTCGGGCAGCGGCATCGGCTGCGCCGGTACGGGAATCGGAATGTAGACCGGCTGCTGCGGCACGGGTTCGGGCTGCCTTCTCTTGAAGCGGTCGGGAATATCTATTCTGCCTGTCTTGTAGAGATAGAGCATCACAGCCATTACCACAAGAAGTATGAGCAGCAGCACAAACAGCACGATAAAGAATATCGCCCAGCCGTTGAAGTAATTGCCGTCGATGGTAATGGTCTGTATGCCGTTGCTCAGACCGAAGCCTATAACGTCCTCCTGATTTTCCATTGTCTTGGAGGTCTGTTCCCCGTCAACGGTACAGGTGACGCGTGTGATATTGTTTCCCTCGCAGCTGTAGGTGTAGATGTAGCCTCTGACATTCATCAGCGAAAGGAGCGATGTGATGTCGTAGCTGTCAATCAGCTTGGTAGTGGGATGTATCTTGAAGATGCCCCAGTTGCTGTCGTAGCCTAAAGCGCGTGCTCCCACTCCTCCGAAGAGCACCGTCTCGGCGGCGACCACCTTGCGCGCGCTGCCTTCAATGTAGATCTTGACGGTGGGAGTGGTCTCATTCTCCACCTTGATCTCGGTGTTGGCGGCGCCCTTGACATTGTAGTATTCGGAAATATTGTCGAGGATCACGGGGTCGGTGCCTTTTTCGAGATAGATGACAACCTCGCGTATGAAGCTGTTGCTCCCGTTCTGTATCAGATTGTAGTCTATTTCGTCCACCAGTGCCATTCTGCGGAGCACGGTCTTGAATTTAATGCCGGAGAAGCTGCCGCTTGCGGTCATTTTAGTGCCCTCGGCAACCGCGTCGGCGGTCCTCTCCTGTGAGCCGTCGTCAAGGTTGATCTGATAGGGTGTGCCTATCTCGGAGCTGATGGCATAGGTGACGCTGACATTGCTCTCCCCTCCGAAGTAGGAGAAATCCAGCTCCTCGGCAAGCTCAGTGCTCTGCGCGAGGGGCTGCGAAGCGTCGCTGACACTTCCCAGCGAAATGGCAGAGGTTCTGTTGGTGAGATCCGCCATATAGCTTTGCAGCTGTGAGGGATTGCCGGCGGAGAATTCCACCGTATAGGTCAGCACGCCGCCGCGCTTTCTCTTGGACCATCTGCCGCTGTCGGGAACGTTGTCGTTGAAGAAGCTGTCGATGAGATCGACCTGCCTTGCCTCGACGGAGGAGGGCATTGTCACCTGCATCACGCGCTCGATATCGCCCGAACTTCTCAGCACCGTGGAGAGATTCACGCCTGTGACGACCGACTGACCGCCCGATTCAATGTTGACCTGACCGCCGTCCGACTTGAATTCCTCGCCGTCGAGAATGACCTTCACGCCGGTCTGCTTCCAGAATTTTTCGGAGGAATAGGTCTGGGAGGCGTTGGTCAGCCCGTTTTCGGTGATGACTCTGTCCAGCCAGCCGAAGAGCTCACGGCTCTCGAAATTCTCCTTGTAGAGCACGCCTCGGGTAAAGACCCCCGTGGAATAGGAGAAGGTGACCTCCGGCGCTTTGCTGAGAAGGTTCTTCAGCTTGTCGATATAGTCCTGCTTGGACTCAAAGGAAAGCGTGAAGTCGTAGACAGCCTCGTTGTCCCTGACGTCATACTTATAGCTGAGTTCCTTGGGAATGGCGCCGTCGATCAGACCGTTCAGGTCAACCACGCCGCCGGGGAGCTTGGTGTTGAGTTCGTCCACATCAAATGTGACCGACATCACACGGCTGCCGCTGAAGCTGCTGCCGTCGAGCTTGATTTCGGTGCCCATATTGGCGCATCCGCTCAGCAGAAGCAGCATCAGAATGCCCGAAAAGAGAACAAACAGCTTTACCTTACAGGTTCCATGCGTTTTATGATTCATAAAACAATGAACTCCCTTCTTAAATAATCATTTTCCGTCGCGCGGAAAAGACTGTATATCTGTGACAAAAGCCGTATCAGACCGCCCTACCACAGATTTATACAATTACAACTTAAATTATAATGCAATCTCTCAAAAAAATCAACAATTTTTAAATATTTCCGTAACAATTAATCATATTTTTTCGGGAATATTTTATACAGTCTGTTATCCTGCGCTGTAATTGTATCTTATAGCGTAATAGATTGCTTTTTGCACCATTATATCGGTAAACTGCTGCCCTATATCGCCTTCATCCGGCGTGAGGGTCTGGTGGCGTATGATCGAGTCGATCACCTTATGCGCGCGGGCAGGATTGATTCCGGAGTACTGGGTAAGATTGATTTCGGTATACTGACCGTTGACCACCGTCACCTCCACATTGGCGTACATATGCCCGGACGCATATGAGCCGGTGAAGGTCTTTTCGCTGAAACCGCTCACGTCGATATCCTCCACCGTCGCGTCCTGCTCCACCAGTCCCTCATTGATGCGGTACACCATATTGGGAATGATCAGCGCCGCTGCGGCAACGGAAATCAAAAGAATGATGACAATTTTTCTTATCTTCCTTTTGTCAAAGGATTTCTTGCCGTTATTTTTCAAGTAAAACTATCTCCTTACTTCTTCCAACTGTTTACCGATTATTATACCACACTATTGGGAGAATTGTATGTAAATATCGTAAAAAAAGAAAAATTTCAGCTCCCGACGCCATCATGCAAATCGGGAGCTGAAATTTTAAGAGGGATTATAATGAAAAAAAGAAAAAAGGGGATGTCGTGGTTGATTGCTCAAGGCAAACGCCTCGAGTCTGTATTGAATATATCTAAGCCTCAAAGCCGATTGGCATTTGACGGCAGGAACAATCATGCGGTAAGTGGTGATTTTGCCCTGCATCCTGAGGATGCGTAGAAGACTTTGCCTGTCAGCCCCGGGCGGCCAGCGGATTTAATCGCATAGCCTCCCGACGCAGTTGTATGAAATGTGAAATTAACTACCGCACAGGGTTGCGACGGACTGTCATTGAACGTGCAATTAGTCCTCGATAATCTTGTAGAGCTTATACTTGACAAGAATCTCCTCGTCCTTGATGTTGTCGCAAACCAGAGTTGCGTTGGAGATGATGCCGCCCTCGATGAGCTTCTGGAGACTGACCAGCTGGCAGAGCTTGCTCTTGAGGTTGAGCTTGTCGCCCTCATCGGTTACCAGATAAATGTTGCCCTGACATTTGTCAATGATGGCAAGGAATTCGTTGACGTCTACATTGCTAAGTGACCATACTGTACTCATAATAAATCATCCTTTCAAAAAATGACCTTGGTAATAATGCTGATTACAGGTTTAGTCTGCGGGTCACATCTGCGTGGGAATTGGTTTCCCTGCATTTGCTCCCTTCGCAATCACCGTTGTCATTATACCACATTCCCCGTCAATGTCAATAGTTTTGAAGTAATCTTTTCGTCAAATGAACCAAAGAAAAGTGATCTCCGTAAAAGAAAATCGCATTTTTTTGTGCAATTTGCACCTGCATTTTCCATTTTCCCTCTTAAAACAAATGAAAAAAAGCCGCATCGCTTGTGAGTAATCTCCCAAAACCAAAATCATTCTTATCGGATTTTGTGCAACCGGGCATTTCGGCAAAAATAATTTTTTACACGTCAATCAAGCGAAAAAATGCAATTTAATTCAAGAAATCATCAATAACTCTTGAACAGACGGCAATTTTGTGCTATTCTATATGATAGCGGCGGATCCAAGTCCGCAGAATGCAACAGCGCACGACACCCCGCTTTCTCCTTTTCTCCTATATTATAATCCAATAATTCCCTATAGTACAATACCCTTTGAGAAATTTGGCAATACATCCAAAATTCGCCCCTCAAAGGCGTGCGTATTGCCGTCATCCGCGGGTTGTCGACACAAATTTATCATAGCCCGACGGGCAAATGAAAGGAACGAATGATATTGAACAAAATCAAGAAGTTTTTGAAATTCAACCTGAGCCATATGGCTTGCTTCTTTATCAGCATCATCATGCTTGTGGTCGCGGCGGCATATGTTGCACTGCCATGGCTGATCGACTTTTACATCGAAAACACAGCGGTGGAAATCTCCCCCAACTCGCAGAAGGTCATGATCTCCATGCTCTACTCCATCGGCGTGCCGACCTTCATCACTCTGGCAATGGCGTGGCTGCTCACCATGAACATCGGTCGCGGCAAGTCCTTTATAATGAAAAATGTGACTTATCTCAGGGTGGTAAGCGTTTGCAGCGTAGTCATCGCGGTAATGGTGCTGTTTTTTTCCACGTTTCTCACCTCGTTTTTCCCGGTCATCATCACCGTGATATTCCTGCTGCTGGCGCTGCTCTCGGCGGTCTTTGCCAATCTGTTCCAGACGGCTATCCGGTACAAAGAAGAAAACGACCTCACGGTCTGAGTAAGGAGGAAATACGTTGCCTATCATTGTTAATCTCGACGTGATGATGGCGAAACGGAAGGTCGGCGCTTCTGAGCTTGCCTCACGGGTCGGCATCACGCTCTCCAATCTGTCAATATTAAAAAACAACAGGGCAAAAGCTATCAGATTTTCCACCCTGCTCGCCATCTGCAAGGAGCTGAACTGTCAGCCCGGCGATATTTTGGAGTACGTCCCCGGCGACGAGGACGACGAGGAAGATATCAGTGACAAATAATCCCGACAGGAGATGCGGTTTATGCCCGTACAGTTTTCACCCTATTTCATTATCATAGCTATAGGCTGCTTTGCAGGCGCGGTGCTGATGTTCACCCGTTTCCGCGATCAGGCTGCCGTATCGGTTCCCACCGGCATTCTGCTGATTCTGGGAGGAATCTACCTGCTCTGCCGCGAATTCATCAGGGGATTTGCCGAAAGTCCCGTCAGTTCGTGGGCTGCAAGAGGCGTTCTGGTGGTCTTTCTGATTTATCTGCTGCTCAGCTGGAACAATCTCAAAGCCGAACGCTCTGCGGAATTCGACGAGCCTCAGACGCAGGACAGCGAAAATCACAACGAGTGATCTTGTTGGAAAATATTATTTAAACAGATTTCAATTGTTTATATTAAGTTTACAAAAATGCTTCAAAATATAATATTTTATGCTGTATGCTGAAAGCAGAATCAATGGAGGGGACGTGACAGCATGGCGGCAGCTAAGAATTTCAGGATTCCGCGGGAGAAGCTTAAAACCTTCGTGCGCAACAAGGGCTTGTGCATTGCTCCCGACACCGTGCTGGTGGACGGCATTCCCGTGGCGCTGGTCTACCGCGTCATGCCTTCATCGCTCTATGACAGCGGTTGGAGGTTCTTCACCGGCACCGAGAGCGACGATTACCTCGCCAATTCCCGCTGCAACGGCGTGTATGACCTCAACACTGTGGTCAATTACTGCCCCGATACGCTCTCGCTTCTCGATTCTCCGCCCTACAGCGCCTTCCGCCGCGATGAAAACGGCGAATGGGTCAACATATCCTACGACGTTGACTGGCGCTACTGGTCATAGAAAATAACTGCCTTTATTCATAAACCCTCTTCCAAATAAATAACGGATACCCTCGAACCATACTGCAACAGTCAAGCGGTCGGAGGTATCCGTTGTTTATTTTTTTCAATTGGTTCCAAGCCTTATGAGTTGGCTTCGATGAAATTGACCAGAGCGCCTACGGTGGTGATGTTTTCAATCTCGGACTCTTCAACCTGCATGTCGAATTCGTCGCCCAAAGTCATCATCAGATCCATCACGTCGAGCGAATCCGCACCGAGATCATCCAAAATGTCGGTTTCCATGGTGATGGACTCCTCGTCAACATCGAACTGCTCTGCAAGAATGTTCTTAACCTTTTCAAATACCACAAAAAGCACCTCCCTCTGAGGATAATTCGGGCTTTGCTGCCCGGCAGCAAATAAAATCTGTTGAATTTTGCGCGTAAATATGTTATCATATGAAAGCGCAAGTGCAAATTCAATTTTCAGATAAAAGCCACTACTAAGATATTATTAGCATAAAGCGCTTTTGTCAATATTTTTATTTAAATTTTTTATTTTTTTTTCAAGATTTTTCAGGTTATTCATTATTTTTTCAAAACCAAAAGACAGGAGAAGCATGCAATGAGTACAAAGCATTTTGCCGTTATCGGACATCCCATCGGACACACTATGTCCCCCTTCATTCACGCCGAGCTTTTCAGGCTCAACCATATCGACGCGGATTACACCGTGGCGGATATTTCCCCCGATTCCCTCGACAGCGATATTCCCCGTCTGCTGCGGGAGCTGGACGGCTTCAACGTGACTATTCCCTACAAATCGGCGGTCATTCAATTTCTTGCGGGCGTGGAAGGCGTGGCGGAGGAATACGGCTCGGTCAACACCGTCAGATGTTCCGACAGATCCGGCAGAACCACCGACCCCATCGGCTTCGTGCGTGCGCTCGGGGCTGCCGGCATTGAGCTGAAGGGCAAAGTCGCCGTGCTCGGCGCGGGAGGCGTGTGCAGAGTATTCGCCGGAGAAGCTGCCCGCGCGGGCTGTGAAGTGACCTTCGGCGTGCTGGAAAGCGACATTCCGGCAGCGGAGGGCATCATTGCCGATATATCGAAGCATCATCCGGATTTCAAAGCCGATATCGTCAAAATAGGCGGGCTTTCGGGAGAATTCGACCTGCTGGTCAACGCAACGCCTGTCGGCATGTACCCCAAGGTGAACAATATGCCGGTTCAGAAGGAGCTGCTCAGGGGCTGCAAGGCTGTATTCGACGCGGTTTACAATCCCGAAAACACCGCGCTTATCACCGCCGCGCGTGAATGCGGCTGCAAGGCGCAGGGCGGCATGCCCATGCTGGTGTGGCAGGCGGCGGCGGCGCAGGAAATCTGGCTGGGCGTGAATTTTGAGCAGTCCGATGTGGAACGGGTGATCACCGCTGCCACCGCGTACATGAACGAGCATTTCAACGGCAACAAATAAACCGAGGTGCGACAAATTATGATGAACAGAAATATAGTGCTTTTCGGCTTCATGGGCTGCGGCAAGAGCACCGTGGGCGCGGAGCTTTCCTCCAACACAGGGCGTGAGCTGGTGGACACCGACAAGCTGATAGAGCGGCAGGAAGGCATGAGCGTAAGCGACATTTTTGCCAAGCACGGCGAGCCCTACTTCCGCGACCTCGAGCACAGGGTATGCTGCGAACTGTCGGGACGGCAGCGGCTGATTATTTCCGCCGGCGGCGGCGCTCTGACCTTTCAGCGCAATGTGGAGGCGCTCAGAAACGGCTGTGAATTGGTGCTGATCGACGTGTCTCCCGAGGTCATCTACGAGCGTCTGAAGTACGACGCCACACGCCCCCTTCTGCAATGCGAGGACAAAATGGAGGCGATCCGCCAACTGTACGCCAAGCGTGACGCGCTCTACCGGGCGGCAGCCGACCACACCGTCAACGGCAATCAGCCGCGCGGCTTTGTCGCCCTCGACATCATGAAAGCCGTCGGAATTTTATAAGTGTGGTGTCAACGATGAAAACTACCTATGATATAGATATTGCCGTGGTCGGAGGCGGCGCTTCGGGGCTTGCCGCGGCTGCGGCTGCCGGACGTGACAGCGGCGGCAGGGCGACAATCGCCCTCTTTGACGCGCAGCCGAGATGCGGCAAAAAGCTGCTTGCCACCGGAAACGGGCGCTGTAATCTGACAAATCGCTCCGCAAAGCCGGACTGCTATCACACCGACGACAAACACGCGCTCAACCGCGTATTCAGCTGTGTGAATGTCGACGACACGCTGAGCTTCTTTGAAAACTTAGGGCTGGTCTGCCGCGAGGAGGACGAGGGGCGGATCTATCCCTCCTGCGGGCAGGCTTCGGCGGTGCTCGACCTGCTGCGGCTGGAGCTGGAGCGGCTGCATATTCCGGAGGTCTGCGGCTGCCGCGTGGAAAGCATCCGCCGCACCGCCGAGGGCTTCTCCATGAACAGTCCTCTCGGCGTGATCAAAGCCAAATCCGTTATCGTCGCATGCGGAGGCAAGGCTGCTCCCAATTTGGGCGGCGTGGACTGGGGCTATGACCTTCTCGGCTCGCTGGGACACAGTGTGACCCGACTCAATCCCGCGCTCTGTCCCATTCCCGTGGAATCGCCCCATCTCAGCTCGCTCAAAGGAATCCGCGCACATGCCAGAGCCTCGATTCGTGATGAGCGCGGCGAGATCTATTCCGACTCGGGCGAGGTGCAGTTCGGGGAAAAGGCGCTGTCCGGCATTGTGATATTCCAGCTGTCGTCGGCTGCCGCCAACCTGCGCGGCGACGGAATGTGGGTAGAGCTGGACATGCTGCCCGAACGCGACGGCGACGGGCTGACGGCGATGCTCAAGCGCCGAAGGACGCTTCTTCCCCACCTCACTCTGGAAAATTACCTCACAGGCGTATTCAACAAGCGGGTGGGAATGTGCCTGCTCAAGCAAGCCGGCATGGCGCCGCTTTCCCGTTCGGTCGCGGAGCTGAGCGACGGCGACATACGCAGAGTAGCGGCAGTCATCAAGGGCTGGCGTTTCCCTGTCAGCGGCAGGGCGCAGTGGAACAGCGCACAGGTGACCAGCGGCGGCGTGCGGCTGTCGGAATTCGACGGACTCACCATGCAGTCGCGGCTCTGCAAGGGGCTTTATGCCGCGGGCGAGGTGCTGAACGTCGACGGCTTCTGCGGCGGCTACAACCTGCAATGGGCGTGGAGCAGCGGCATTCTTGCCGGCAGAAGCGCCGCGGCTAAATAAATATTTTACCCGTAAAGGAATTATTGCCAACCATGATTCAGATATCAGATATAAAAGTTCCTGTCGGGGATATGAATATCCCCTACCTGACGTCGGCTGCCGCAAAGCTGATGAAAATATCTCCCTCCGAGCTGACAAACGTCAGGCTCACCAAGAAATCCGTCGACGCACGCAAGAAGGACAACGTCCACTTCGTCTGCTCGGTGGAGTGCCGGCTCAAAAGCCCTGCCATCGAAAAGCTCGTTCTCTCGCGCAAAATCAGGAATATCTCGCAGGCGGTACCGTACAGTTACAGCGTGAAAAAGACCGCGCCTCTTCCCCATCGCCCGATTGTGGCAGGCAGCGGACCTGCGGGACTTTTTGCCGCGCTGGTGCTGGCTCTGAGCGGACAGCAGCCCATCATACTCGAACGCGGGGGCGACGTGAAAAGCCGGCGCGATTGCGTGGAGAAATATTTCGCGGGCGGGCAGCTTGACCCCGTGAGCAATATTCAGTTCGGCGAAGGCGGCGCGGGCACCTTCTCGGACGGCAAGCTCACCACAGGCACCAAGGACAGACGCATCCGCTTCGTGCTGGAGCAATTCGTCCGTGCCGGCGCAAGCGAGGAGATTCTTTACAACGCAAAGCCGCATGTCGGCACCGACGTTCTCATGAACGTGCTTATAAATATGCGCAGCCGCATCACCTCTTTAGGCGGCGAATACAGATTTTTCACCCGGCTCACCGACCTGTGCGTGAGGGACGGACGGCTGCACTCCGTGACGGTCTCGCACAACGGACAGGACGAGGAATTACCCGCGGACAGCGTGATACTCGCAACGGGACATTCCGCCCGCGACACCTTTGAAATGCTCTACCGCCGAGGAATCCCCATGATCCCCAAGCCCTTCGCGGTGGGCGCGAGAATCGAGCACCCTCAGCGCATGATCAACGCCGCGCAGTACGGCGCATTTGCCGACCGTCCCGAGCTGGGCGCGGCGGATTACAAGCTCGCCGTTCATTTGCCGGACGGCAGAGGGGTCTACACCTTCTGCATGTGTCCCGGGGGCTATGTGGTAGCAGCGGCAAGCGAGCCGGAGAGCATTGCCACCAACGGCATGAGCCTCTTTGCGCGGGACGGCTCCAACGCCAACAGCGCCCTTCTGGTGGGCGTGAACACGTCGGATTTCGGCAGCGAGCACCCCTTGGCAGGCGTGGAATTCCAGCGCAGGATAGAACGCGCCGCGTTTGCCTGCACACGCAGCAGCGCTGCGCCGGCGCAGCTTGTGGGCGACTTTCTCGAGGGCAAGCCCTCTGTGAGCTTCGGAGATACGCTCCCCACCTACCGTCCCTCTGTTGCGCTCGGCGAAATAGGCTGCTGTCTGCCCGCCTTCATCACCGACTCCATGCGCACCGGCATCCTGCTCATGGACAAAAAGCTGAAGGGATTCGCTCATCACGACGCGGTTCTGACCGCGCCCGAGACCAGAAGCAGCTCTCCGGTGAGAATCCTGCGCGGAGAGGATATGCAGTCGCCGGCGGCGGCAGGTCTTTATCCCTGCGGAGAAGGCGCCGGATTTGCGGGAGGCATTATGTCGGCTGCCGTGGACGGCATGAAGTGCGCCGAAACGCTGCTCGGAATGGCTTCAAAATAAAATTCAAAATAAAATTCAAAATAAAATAAAAAAGCGCCGACAACGGAACATTCCTTCCGAAATCGGCGCCTGTTTTTTTTAAATATTGGGTTTACGTGCTTACGTGCTTACGTGCTTACGTGCTTAGGGCAGCCTTTCATCTCACACAAGGTCGTAGGTGTAAGACTGGGATTTTGTATCGTTTTCTATGACAATACGCATCTGCATTTTGCCCGAATCATATGTTACCGTATACTGCGTGCCGTACATATTGGTGCCGAAATGCTCCTCATCTGAGGGAGCCATCGACTGCGCGGCGTCATTCAGCATAAGACCGGCATATGTGCGGTCAACGCCAAGACCGATATCATACATAGAATTAAAGGTTTTGTTAAAGGACTCGTAAAGAGAAATCTCCTTGAAACGATTGCTGTAATCCTTTTCGGCAGTTCTCACCGTACCGTCCTCCATCTTGTTGGTGCAGACCTGATGATGCACCTGAGGATCCTGATAGGTCACCGACATCTTGCCGCCCACATATTCGATAACAGCGCTGTTTCCTTCCTTGTCCGAGACAAAGAAGTGATAGGTTCCGCAGCTGAAGTCGATATCATATTCCTTGAGCAGCGTGACAGCGCTTTCAACCGTAGCGGCTCTGTCAAGCAAAAGCCTTACGGCGAGGAAGGGAGTAAGATTGACCTTGGAAGTATCGTCGCACTCGGCTACAGGACATGAGATAAGCGATACGCCAAAGAACTCCGAATTCAGTCCCTCCGATACGCAGTAGGTGGCGGCAACGGTCTGGAACGCGTTGGAATACCACTGGTCTATCGACTTGCCGGACATCATACCCACGTCAGCCATATCAACAATATTCCATGATTTGTAACCGTTTTCAGGCTTGGCGGTGACCATTACGATGGGGGTATCGTAGGAATTGCAGATGCGCCCTCTGACCTGAGCGTTTACGACCGTTCTGCTGCTGAACGCAAGCGAACCCTTTGTGACCGGATCATTCTCAGCTCCGCCCGGGAAAACGCCAGCCAGACCCTTGAAAAACTTTGCTTTGAAATACTTGATAACGGCGTCGTTGCTGTCGCACTCCTTGGTGACCAGATCGGAATAATCAAAATTGTCGTAGTTCATGGTATAATACGGGTGGCTGCTGACCTTTTTGAGCGTCGTCAGGGCAGCCATCTCGCTTGCTCCGGCAAAGCAGAGATACACCAGCAGCGCCGCGGCGATTGTGAGTATCACCAGAATCGTCCAAAGCAGGAAGGATTTGACCTTCTGCCCAAAGGTTTTCTGTTTCAGAATAGGCACACCGCTGTCATTTAACTGAACATTCATTACAATTCCTCCATTGATTAAGTTGAATTATTCATATATATTTAACCATACTTCATTAAAATTGTCAACAACAATATGGTCGAAATATTGATTTTTTTTTACCGATTATTATTTGACCCTGCGCTCAAGGGGCAAAATAATTTACAAATACCGTGTTGAATTAAATGCGATTGTATAATATTATGTAGATAAAAGGTTTGCAGACGGGAGGTCGATGAAGTGCTGCTGGGTATAACGGGACCGAGCGGAGCCGGCAAGGGCTGTGTGACGGAGATATTGGCAGGGCATGGATTTGCTGTGATCGACGCCGACCGGGTCGCGCGCGAGGTAGTGCTGCCGGGGCAGCCCGCATTGTCGGCGTTGGCGGAGAAATTCGGCGACGACGTCATCAACCCTGACGGCAGCCTCAACCGGCGGCGGCTGGCACAGAAGGCATTTGCTTCGCAGCAGAGCACCGACTCCCTCAACGCCATCATGCTGGGCGAAATCTGCCGCCGCATGAAGGAGCTTGCGGCAGCATGCGCAAAGGAAGGCAAAAACTGTCTCTTTGACGCTCCTCTGCTGCTGGAAGCCGGACTCAACGAGGTATGCGGCGCAAGCATAGCCGTCGTTGCGCCGAAAGATGTGCGCATTGCCCGGCTCATGCAGCGGGACGGACTGACCGAACAGGAAATCCGCAGCCGGCTCAGCCGTCAGCACGACGATGCTTATTACACCTCACGCTGCGAATACACCATAGTGAACGACGGCGATCTTTCCCATCTGAAAGAACAAACAGACAGAATATTATTTAATTTGAAGTTTATTTAGCGTGTGAAACCCCACACTCCACCTGTCAGCTGTGCTGACGTGCCACACTTCAAACTTCACATTTCACACTTCACACTTCACACTTCACACTTCACACTTCACACTTCACACTTCACATTTCACACTTCACACTTCACACTTCACATTTCACACTCCGTAAGTAAGGGGGGTCGGCTATATGATAATATCCATGCAAAAATGCAAAAAGCCAATTGCGCTGCTGCTTGCGGCGGCGGTACTTGCCGGCTGCGCCTATATGGGAATAAACACCCTCAGGAAGCAGTTTTTTCCGAGGGGCTACTCGGAATACGTTGAAAAGTACTGCGGCATTTACGGCGTTGATCCGGACCTCGCCTACGCCGTTATTCACACCGAAAGCGGGTTTGACAGCAACGCTGTCTCTCATCTCGGCGCCTGCGGGCTTATGCAGCTCATGCCCGAAACCTTCGAGTGGCTGCGTTCAAAGGACAGCGAAGGCGCTCAGCAGTACAATGATATATTCGACCCGGAAACCAATATCCGCTACGGGCTGTGCTTTTTGTCGATCATCAGGCAGCGCTTCGGCAGCGAACAGCTGGTGATCGCGGCATATCACGCCGGAATGGGCAGGGTCAGCTCGTGGCTGGACGACGCTTCATTTTCCAGCGACGGCGTAACACTTCACACTATCCCCTTTCCCGACACCGAGCATTATGTCAAAAAGGTGGAACGCACCAAGCGGATTTATCAGACCTTGTATTAATTTTGTCAGGAATGTTATGAATATTTAAATAATAATTATTGTGTTGACAATAATAAGAATAAACGATATAATCTAATTGTAAGAACCAGATTATGTCGTTTTTTATTTTAAAGGAGATGATATCGGAATGGATAACGTTTCATTCTGGAACGACGAGCGAATGATCGCCTACGCCGATACCCTGTCAAGGTTCAGGCTGCCGCGATGGGAGGAAATTCCCACCCTGGGGCTGTATATGGATCAGGTGGTGACCGTGATAGATCAGGCGCTGTCCCCCCTGATAGGCTTCAATGACGAGGCGATCATCACGCCCTCCATGATCAATAATTACGTCAAGCTCGGCATGGTTCGCAAGCCCGACAAGAAAAAATACAGCCGCGAACACATCGCCAGTCTGATCGTCATTACCGTGCTCAAGCAAGCTGCCGCCATAGGAGACATCCGTCTCGGGATAGATACAGCGCTCAAAAGCGGCGACAGACAAAGCAACTATGACAGCTTCTGCGATTATGTGGAGCGTTCGGTGAAAACCGTAGTGCAAAGCGCCGTCAGCAGCGACGAAACCGTCACGCTGAATTTCACCTTTAATACCGAACACGCGTTAATTACAATGGCGGTCAGTTCCTTCGCCACTAAAATCGTCACTGCCAAAATGGTCTCCATTCTGCGGGACAATACATCCAAATCCGAGCCGGAGGATTCAAAATAATTCCGGCTGCCACTGTATTTTGTGTGAGATTATTTATGAGAAACGAAAAACCAAAAGGAGGTTCTGCATTATGAATAAGCAGAAAATTGCGATCATGGCGGATTCCGGAACCGACGTGCCGCCGAATTACCGCGAGAAGTACGGCATTTACTGGCTGCCGCTGCTCATCAATTACTCCGACGGACAGTATCTCGACGGCGTGGATATCCAGCCGCACGAGATGTACGACAGGCTTCCGACGGAAATTCCCAAAACCTCGCTGCCCGACGGCGGCATGGTGAGAGATCTGCTCGACCGCATCAAAGCCGACGGCTATGAGAAGGTGCTTGCCGTCACCATTTCATCGGGGCTCAGCGGCACCTACAACATGATCCGTCTGACGGCGGAGGAATACGAGGAGCTGGAAATCTCCGTGCTCGACACAAAGAATATCTCGATAGGCTCGGGACTCATTGCCATTCGCGCCGCACAGATGGTCAACGACGAGGGCATGGAGTGGAAGGAGCTTCTGCTCAGAATAAAGCATGATGTGCCGAAATCAAAGGTATTCTTTTGCCTCGACACCCTCAAATACCTGCAAAAGGGCGGCAGAATAGGGCTTGTCTCGGCAATGCTGGGCATGTCGCTGAGCATAAAGCCCATTATCTCGTGCAATGCCGATGGCGTGTATTACACCGCCGCAAAGGCAATCGGCAGAGCGCGTTCCATACAGAAGGTGCTCGACCTGGCAAAGGAATTCGCTTCACAGGCGAGCCACAGCGAGCTTGCCGTCATGAACGGATACGCGGAGGCGGAAGGCATAGCCACCCGCAGACGTGCCGAAGCATTCATTGTGGGCGGCACAGTCACGGTCACAGGTCAGATCGGCGCCGCTCTGGGCGTTCATACGGGTCCGGGACTCATCGGCATCGGCGTGCTGCTCCGGTAAGAAAAAAAGCGTGCAGCGCGCCGCGACCTAAAACGGGCTTGGGCGCAACAGAAAAAATACCATATCAAGATATCCCTTGCCCCGAGTGGAGAAAAAGCTCGGGTATATCAATTGGCAAAGTGCCCGAATTTACGCGGCTTTTTATGTATTACAATCGGCAATCATTATCCCCAAACGGAGGCGTTCATTAGTTCCATGTTACACGGTTTTTCAATAGTTTTCGGTCAGGCGCTGTCGCTCTTTATCATGATAGCGGTGGGCTTCGCGCTGTACAAGGCGAAGCGGATCACTGACACAGGCGTTGCGCAGATGACCGATCTGCTGCTCTACGCGGTGACTCCCTGCGTGGTCATCAACGCCTTCAACCGTCCGTTTGACCCGACGACGGCGCTGTCCATAGCGGTATTTGCGGCGGTAAGCGCCGCGTTCCTGACGCTCTGCATATTCATAGGAATGCTGTTCTATCGGGGCGGGGATCCTCATTCGCACGCTGTGCTGCGATTTGCAGCCGTATTTTCCAACTGCGGATTCATGGGGATTCCTCTTGCCGGAGCGGTCTGCGGCGAAATGGGCACGCTCTACGCCTCGATATTCGTGGTGCTTTTCAATCTGTTCCAGTGGACATACGGATTTGCCATGATGTCCGGCGAAAAACTCTCGCTCAGAAAGGCGGTCATCAATCCCTGCGTGCTGGGACTGCTTGCCGGTCTGCCGATCTTCCTGCTGTCGGTCAGCGTTCCCTCCCCTGTCGAAAACGCCGTGTCAATGCTTGCCGCGCTCAATTCGCCGCTTGCAATGATCGTCATTGGCACACACCTCGCCAAGACCGACCTTGTCAGCACGATCTCCGACAAACGCTGCTATCCCGCGGCGGCGCTGCGGCTGATTCTGCTGCCGGGCGTGATAATGACCGCGGTGATCGCGATGCCGTGGCTGGACAGTTACCAGAAGCTGACGCTCGCCGTGATGTTCGGAGCGCCTGTCGCAGCCTCCTGCGCCCTGTTTTCCACCAAATTCAGCCGTGATTCGGAGCTTGCAAGCCGTCTGGTGGCAATGACCACCATCTTCTCCATGCTAACCCTTCCGCTCCTTGTCTCCATCATCAAAGCGACCCTGTAAATCAAGCAGCATGGCACAGATTCACCTGTCAAATGAAAAAGCGGCTCCCTGTTCAAAATGTGCAGGAAGCCGCCTTTTTGTCGTATGAAAGCCATCTTTTTCCTTACAGGCTGTTTGCGCCTGTCAGCTCTGCTGACGTGCCACCTATTTGAAGATGGAAGCGCTGAGTCTGATGAGCCTTGCGGATTTGCCGACCTCCACAGTGCCGAGCATTTCGTCGATTCCGAGCGCCTTCGCGGGATTGAGCGTCACGGCGCGAAGCGCGTCGAGGGGAGGAATGCCGAATTCCACAGCCTTGCAAAAAGCGGCGCGTATGTCAGTGACCGAGCCGGCAAGCGAGCCGTTTTCCAGCCGCGCTTCGTTCCCCTTGACCGTGACGGTCTGGGTGCCGAGGCGGAATGTGCCTTCGCCCAGTCCCGTAGCCGCCATGCCGTCCGACACAATGCAGAGCCTTTCCGCGCCGACAATTCGATGCGTCAGCCGTATGACCGCAGGGTGAAGATGTACCCCGTCGCAGATCAGCTCACAGAAGCAGCCGCTTTCCAGCAGAGCCGCCGCGCAGCCCGGCTCACGGCGGGTCACGTCGTTCATTGCATTGTAAAGGTGGGTGGCGTTGGATATGCCTGCCTTCACTGCCCGAACGCCTGTCTCGTAGCCCGCATCGGTGTGGGCTGCCGACACACGGCAGAGCTTTGCCGCCTCGGTGATGAAGCGCTCCGCTCCTTCCGCCTCGGGCGCGACGCAGACGATGCGGATGTTCTCGCCGCTCAGCCTGTGAAGCTCCCGCAGCTTGGCAATGTCGGGAGGAATCATGTATTCCGGCGGCTGCGCGGCGCATTTTGCGGCAGAGAGGAACGGACCTTCGAGGTAGACCCCCGCCAGCGCCGCTCCGCTCATGGGATTCACCGAGACGGCACGGTACCGCTCCATCAGTCGGCAGAGCGCGTCATAAGGCATGGTCATGGCGGCAGGCGCAAAGGCTGCCACTCCGCGCGAATGAAGGTATCGGCTCATCTTACCGAGACAGGCGGCGGTGTCCTGCTCCGAGCTGAAATCCACTCCCGCGCAGCCGTGAATGTGCATATCCACCAATCCCGGCGCCAGCACGTCGCCGCACAGGTCGGTCTCCCCCTCGCCGTCGGAGACTGCTCCCGGCGGCAGTATCTCCAGAATACGCCCCTTGGAAGTCCTCACGTCCGCCCGTTCAAGGGTGAAACGGCGAGTCACAATGTATCCGTTTTTGTAAAGCATCTCAAACCACTCCTGTCACTCCTAATTATAGCATTTGTCCTGCCGTTATGCAATTACAATTCTCAATATCCATAACGGCAAAATATATTCTTTCTATTATTTTTCATAGTGTGTTAACAAATATATGATAGAGTAAGTCTGTATAATTATGCAATTTTGATACGGAGGTAGTTTTTTTGGAAAGAAACGACCGTAATAATTCGGATAACGCCCGCCAAAGGCAGAGCCAGCAGAGCTTCCACAGAAATCCCCAGCGCCCGCCCGCTCCCGATTACAGCAGGCAGCAGCGCGACAACTTATCCTACGACCGCAGCGGAGAACGTTCCCGTCAGCCGGAGGGCAGCTCCCGCACGAATCCCCGCGCAGGGCAGAATTCCCGCGCGCCGGAGCGCAGATATGACCTTCCCGACCGTCCGCAGCAGCGCAGGGACCCCCGTCAATCCGTCATGAACGGGGAAAGCGGCAGCTCCCGCCGATTCAGCTCCCGCGAGCAGGGCGCGCAGAACGGACAGAGAAGCACCCGCCAATACGACGGGCAGAATTCCGTCAGACAGGAAAGACCGCGTGACAGCCGCCGTGCCGACCTTCAGGACGCCGGCGCGGAGAACCGTCAGGGGCAGTCCGGCAGGTATTCCCGTCAGGACGCCGGAAGGAACGGCGCGCAGAGAGAATCGCGCAGACCCGATTCCCGCGACTCCGCCGGACAGAACGCGCAGCGCGGCGGGCGAAGGTTCGACTCCCGCAACGATGACCGAACCGGCGGACAGGAGCTTCGCCGCGAACGCACAGGCAATTCCGCGGCAGCCCACGACGACGATTTCTACAATGCCCCAAGGGCGACCGACCCCAGAAGACGCACCGAAAGGACGGGACGCTTCGACGGTATGGGCGAAGGCAAGGTGAACCTCGGTTCCTTTGACATCAACTACAAGGGCGACGCTCCGGCTGCCAATTCTACTCCCGCGGCAGCCTCCGCCATACTCGGCAAGCCGGTCATTATCGCCGTATTCGCGGTCGCCGCTTTGATCATCACCGTCATTATCTTCTCCGTGGTCTCTGCCGGCGAAAAGAAAACCACGCCGAAAGTCACCGGAACCGGCACAAAATACGAATATAAAATTCCTGACAGCGTCAAGATAGGCAGCGCCGAGATTCAGACCGATTCCGACTACATAGAGCTTTCCGAGATGGATATTACCGACATCGGCGACCTCTCCTACTGCTATCTTGTCAACAGTCTCTTCATCAATGGCAACAGCATCAGCGACCTCACGCCCATCGGCGACTGCATTTCGCTCAAAACCATCGACGCCAATTCCAATCAGATTTCCGACATTTCGGCACTCTCGGGGTTGAATCAGCTCGAGGACGTCGACGTGAGCAATAATCAGATATCCGACCTCTCGGCTCTCTCACGGCTGCCGGCGCTGGAAAGACTGAGTGCCGGAAAGAACCGGATATCCGACCTCTCGCCCCTTGCGGACGACTCTGCACTCCGACAGCTCCTCATTTCGGACAACAGCGTTTCCGACCTCCTGCCCATTATCGGTCTGAGCAATCTGACCACGCTGGAAGCCGCCAACAATCAGCTCACCAACATCTCGCCCGTCGGAAACCTTTCCAACCTTTCCACCCTTGATCTCAGCGGAAACAACATCACCGACATCAAGGCGCTCAAGTCCCTCTCGTCACTCACCATGCTTGATTTGAGCGGAAATCCCCTCAGCGACGTTTCCGTCCTCAGCAGTCTCAAGGGGCTGCTCGAGCTGAATCTCACCGGAACCAAGGTCTCCAAGGAGGACCTCGCACAGCTCAAAAAAGACCTTTCCGGCTGTCAGATCAGAAAATAACTGTGAGTTTTGCCGTAAAAATCAAAATTCGTCGTTGACAGTAGGCAAATTATGTACTATAATATTTAAGTTGCAGATAAAAAGCAATGTTAATTCTGCGCATGATTCCATTAAATCAAGAAATTGGAGATGAGCGTGATTGGTTAAGGCTATAGTCGGAGCTAACTGGGGCGACGAGGGCAAGGGCAAGATCACTGATATGCTTGCTGCCGAGTCGGACGTGGTGATTCGCTTTCAGGGCGGAGCCAACGCAGGACATACTATTATAAATGAATACGGCAGATTTGCACTTCATCTGCTGCCGTCGGGGGTGTGCCATCAGCACACCGTCAACATCATCGGCAACGGTGTGGCACTCGATCTGCTTAAATTTGAAAAGGAGCTTGCCGCCGTGGTGGCACAGGGCGTTCCCACCCCCAAGATACTTATTTCGGAGCGTGCTCAGCTCATTATGCCCTATCACGTGCTGTTTGACGTGTATGAGGAGGAACGTCTGGGCGGCGAAGCCTTCGGCTCCACCAAGTCGGGCATTGCTCCCTTCTATTCTGACAAATATTCCAAGATCGGCTTCCAGGTCAACGAGCTTTTTGCCGACGAGGACTATCTCAGGGCAAAGGTCAAAAAGGTGCTGGATATCAAGAACACCATGATCAAATACCTCTACGGCAAGCCGGAGATTTCTGAGCAGGAGATATACGATTACCTCATGAGATGCAAGGAGATCGTCTCGCCCTATGTGGCAAATACATTTGAATTTTTGCAGAAGGCTGTGCGCGAGGACAAGAATATTCTTTTGGAAGGACAGTTAGGCTCCCTCAAGGACACCGACTTCGGCATTTACCCGATGGTGACGTCCTCCTCCACCCTTGCGGGCTACGGCGCTGTGGGCGCGGGCATTCCCTCCAGAGCCATCAGCGAGGTCATCACCGTCACCAAGGCATATTCCAGCGCTGTCGGCGCAGGCGAATTCGTCAGTGAGATATTCGGCGACGAAGCCGACGAGCTGCGCAAACGCGGCGGCGACAAGGGCGAATTCGGCGCAACCACCGGCAGACCCCGCCGCGTGGGCTGGTTTGACTGCGTTGCCACCCGCTACGGCTGCATGGCGCAGGGCGCCACCAAGGTCGCTATGACCTGTCTGGACGTGCTGGGCTATCTCGATGAAATTCCCGTGTGCGTCGGCTATGAGATCGACGGCAAGATTACCCACGAATTCCCTGTGACCCATCTTTTAGCCAAGGCAAAGCCGGTGCTTCAGGTGCTTCCCGGCTGGAAGACCAACGTAAGAGGCATTACCTCCTACGACGAGCTTCCCGAAAACTGCCGCAATTACATCGAATTCATCGAGGGACAGATCGGCTTCCCGATCGACATTGTATCCAACGGTCCCGGCAGAGACGAAGTCATCTACAGATAAAGCGCGGCGCGTTCGTGCCGCTGACCGAAAACTGAATAACCAATCAGCCGCCTTGTGTTCGCAAAGCGGCTGATTAAAAAAAGCGGCTCCCCGTTTGATTTTGCGGGAAGTCGCTTTTTTATACATTTTTATATAGCCGATTGTTAAACAGGAAAAATACCGTAAATTTTGAGCTTTTCCAATTTGAATACGGAAGTTTTTTCTCCGCTCGGGGCAAGGCTTATCTTGATATGGCACTATATTGGTATTCGCCCAAGCCTGATGTACAGCAAAGCGCGTCTCGCTCGGTCGGCTTTAAAAAGCCTCCCTCGTGGTGGCGCTGCCCCCACCGCCCCCGCAAGGGCGCTGCCCTTGACCTGCCAGGGAGCCTTGCCCCCTGGACCCCACGCTCACATTCGTTCGCTAGTTGGGCGCTTCGCGCTTTCTTTTTCCGTTTTCAGTCAGCGGCGCGAATGCCCCGCGCTTTATTTGCCTTTGCCGCAGCACTGCTTGTATTTCTTGCCGCTGCCGCAGGGACAGGGGGAGTTGCGTCCGATTTTGCGTCCGGCTCTCTGGGGCATGACCTCCGCATCCGCATCCGGCTCCATCGGCTTCTGAATCTGTTCGCGCTTGGGTTCCTCGGCGCGTCTGACCTGAACGGTGAGTATCTGCCGCGCGGTGTCCTCCTTGATCTGGGCGATCATCTCGTCGAACATGTCGAAGCCTTCCTTGGTGTAGGCGACAGCCGGGTCGGTCTGACCGTAGGAACGCAGTCCGATGCCCTGTTTCAGCTCTTCCATGGCGTCGATGTGATCCATCCAGAGGGTGTCCACCACTCGCAGCATGACCACGCGGTCAAGCTCACGGGCGATCTCATCGCCGAATTCCGCTTCGCGCTTCTCGTAAAGGTCATGCGCCCTCTTGATCAGGTCGTCGATGATGTCCTGCTTATCCAGCGAATCCAGCTCCTGCAAGGTGTAGTTGAAATCGTCCTCGGTGGTGAGCAGGTTGAGATAGGTCTGGCGCAGACCCTCGAAATTCCAGTCGTCCTTCTCGTCGGCGTTGAGGTAGAGATTGACGTTGTCGGTGATGGAATCGTCTATCATCTTAATGATATTGTCGCGCATATTCTCGCCGTCGAGCACCTTGTCCCTCTCGTTGTAGATCACTTCACGCTGACGGTTCATAACGTCGTCAAATCGGAGAACGTTCTTTCTGATGGAGAAGTTTCTGCCCTCGACCTTCGCCTGAGCGCTCTCGATGCTCTTGGAGACCATTCTTGCCTCGATGGGCATATCCTCGTCGATTTTGAGAGTGGTCATCATCGCCTGCAAACGGTCGCCGCCGAAGATTCTCATGAGGTCGTCCTCGAGAGAGAGGTAGAACTGGCTCTCGCCCGGGTCGCCCTGACGTCCCGAACGTCCGCGCAGCTGATTGTCGATTCGTCTGGATTCGTGGCGCTCGGTGCCGATGATGACCAGACCGCCCGCTTCACGGACCCTGTCGCCTTCCTCGTCGGTGATCTTCTTGTATTTGGCGTTAAGCTCGGCGAACTTCGCGCGGGCTTCGATAATGGCTTCGTCCTCGGTGTCGCTGTAGGCGGTGGATTCCTCGATCAGCTCCTCGTCATAGCCCAGCTTGCGCATTTCGCTCTTTGCCATGAATTCGGGGTTGCCGCCCAGCAGAATGTCGGTACCGCGTCCCGCCATGTTGGTGGCGATGGTGACAGCGCCGTATTTGCCCGCCTGCGCGACGATCTCGGCTTCGCGCTCGTGATATTTCGCGTTGAGGACGGAATGCTTGATGCCGCGGCGTTTGAGAGCGTCGCCCAGCATTTCCGATTTGTCAATGGATATGGTACCCACCAGCACGGGCTGTCCCTTCTCGTGCGCCTCGAGTATGCGCTCGATGACGGCGTGATACTTGCCGCGCTCGGTGGAGTAAATGCGGTCGGGCAAATCCTTGCGGATGGTGGGCTTGTTGGTGGGAATTTCCACGCAGTCCAGCTTGTAGATTTCGTTGAATTCCGTCTCCTCGGTGAGAGCCGTACCCGTCATGCCCGAGAGCTTCTTGTACAGGCGGAAGTAATTCTGGAAGGTGATGGAGGCAAGGGTTTTGGATTCGCGCTCGACCTTCACGCCTTCCTTGGCTTCGATTGCCTGATGAAGTCCTTCGTTGTAGCGTCTGCCGTACATGATGCGTCCGGTGAATTCATCGACAATGAGAACCTTTTCGTCCTGCACCACATAATCCACGTCGCGCGTCATGACGCCGTGCGCCTTGATCGCCTGATTGATGTGGTGAAGCAGAGTGATGGACTCTGTGGTGTTATCCATCAGATTTTCCACGCCGAATACCTTTTCGGCTCTGGCAACGCCCTTGGGAGTGAGTGTGGCAGTCTTTGCCTTCTCGTCCACGATGTAATCGGCGTCGCCGTATTTATCGTCGTGCTCCTCCTTCTCGTCGACCTCGGTGATTTTGACGAAGGTGAGCTTCTTGGCGAAGTCGTTGACGGTGTTGTAAAGGGCGGTGGATTTGTCGCCCTGACCCGAAATAATAAGCGGCGTTCTCGCCTCGTCGATGAGAATGGAGTCCACCTCGTCCACCACGGCGAAGTTGTGACCGCGCTGCACCTTCTGCTCCTTGTAGATGACCATGTTGTCGCGCAGGTAGTCGAAGCCCAGCTCGTTGTTGGTGCCGTAAGTGATGTCGCAGGCGTAGGACGCGCGGCGCTCGTCGTTCTTCATGTCGTGCAGGATCAGACCGACGCTCAGACCGAGGAAGCGGTGAATTTTGCCCATCCATTCGCTGTCGCGCTTGGCGAGGTAGTCGTTGACCGTGACGACATGAACGCCTTTGCCGGCAAGGGCATTCAGATAAGAGGGCAGGGTTGCCACCAGCGTTTTGCCTTCACCTGTCTTCATTTCGGCAATACGTCCCTGATGCAGGATAATGCCGCCGATGACCTGCACCGGGAAGTGCTTCATGCCCAGCACGCGCCAGCCGGCTTCGCGGCAGACGGCGTATGCGTCGGGGAGAATATCGTCGAGCGTTTCGCCCTGTGCGAGCCTGTCCTTGAGAATCTGTGTCTGGCTGCGAAGCTCGCTGTCGGACATCGGGGCGTATTTTTCCTCGAGTGCGAGAACCTGATCACAGATGGGCTGCACGCGTTTTATTTCGCGTTCGGAATAGCTTCCGAATATCTTTTGAATGATACCCATAGTAATTGCCTCCAATTATAGCATACATAATAAGATTTTACAATAATTCCAATAGAAAAATGTTACGCAATTGAAAATTATTGAATCTTTTTTGGTGGAGAGATTGTTAAAAAAATAACTTGTTGTTTTTCAATAAATTTTACTTGACAAACACGCATAGGAGTGATATCATATGTTTATCGAAACGCAGATTGTGATATTTTATCTTCAAAAAAAATAATCAGTGAACAATCGGAGGTAATATACATGTCAGTTATATTTTCAGCTGCCATCACGGGTCTGGGACATCTGGCACATGCAGTGGCAAACGCCAAGGAGCTTCTGCCGCTGGCGCACTCTGAATTTGAGCTGAGTCAGGACGGCGAGACCGTGTGGGAAGCCGATGCGGAATACACCTTTGTGGGCTTCAGCGAGGACGGCGACTTCTCCCTTTCGGTAGGCAGGAGCGGCGCGTCGGTCGGCAGGCGGCTCGGCAGGCTCAAGAATGAGCCGGATTACCGCATATGGCAGCTTCGCACCGAGGGCGGCGATTACATAATGCTCAAGGGCAGCGCCGACACAGCCGAGGTTTTCAAAAGGGTTAGCTGAGCCGACATAATGCAAAAAAACAGACAGGGCATTTCTCTCAAACGGCGGGGAAATGCCCTGTTTTGGCTGTGTGCTCAGGAAAATTCAAAAAATCAGCGGCGTCAGAAATCCACCAGATAGATGCTGATGGCGATTTGTTTGAAGCCGTGTCCGCGGTCTTTGACGGAAGTGATTTTTGCGGTGAGCAGCTTGCCGGCGTCCATCAAGCGGGAAAATATCACATTGTCCTTTTCCGGCACATAGCCGATCTTTCTGCCGTCGGGCAGCAGCAGCAGAATCGCCTTGCTGTCGAATTTGTTGTCCTCACGGCGGAGCGTGAGCTGCATGCCCTCGGTCGCCTGCTCCAGCACCGAATCGTCCGTAAGATGGGTGGTGCCGGCGATGTATGTATCAAAAAGGTGTATTTCCTTCACCAAAGGCTTGATCACGTCGCCCAGAGCCTTTTCGCTGGTCAGCAGGGCAAGACCGTCGTTTTTGATCATCAGCTCTCCCATGTGAACTGTACGCCTCCTTCGATAAGCGATTTGATGATATCCGCAAGCTGTGCTTCGTACTGTTTGTAATCCTCTATCTGCGCCAGAAGGTCGTCCTTGAGCTCCTTTGTCTGTCCCTCGTCCTCGAGAATGAATTTGTATTGATAGGGGTCGGTAGTGGTAATTTCCTCGATTTCGCGCCCGAGAGCGTCGATTTTTCGGGCGATGTCAGGAATCTCGCGCTCGCTGACCTCCTGCCCGAGCCTGCGAAGCACGCTGTCGATCTGAATATCCAGCACTTCGAGCGCCTCGAGGTCGTTGCTGCGATAAGCGCTCACCGCCTTCACCCAAAGCTCGCCCAGTTCGGGGCTGTCGTCCGTCAGAGGGTTGAGGTCGGGGTGAATTTTTTTTGCTATGGAGCGATAGAGCCGCTTGACCGATATGTAATCGCTCTGACTGATGGTCTTGCCCGACCTGCAAAGCTCGTTCTGGCGCAGCATTTGCTCAAGCTGCCGGTTGTAATCCGCCATTTCCGCCTGAATGAAGCTGTTCATCTGCTCCATGTCTACCCGCACGCCGTGATTGATGCTCGCCTGACAGTAGGCAATGATCTTCTTTTTCTCTATGCAGCTGATCTTGATTCGGAAAAGCTCGGTCGTCAGCTCTCCGAATTCGCTGATGTAGAGCGCCAGATATTCGTCGGCTTCCTTTTTCACAAAGTCCCTGCGGAAGAGCAGCGTTTCGTATTCCTCCCGCATTTGAATATAGCTTTCACTGTTGATTTCCAATGCATTGCACCTCCATTTAGATTCAGCGTGAAACCCTCTATAAAGTGGCTGTGATGTTTTGAAGGGCTGGCGCGAGGGACGTTAATCTTTCCCCGTCGATTTCAGCCTTTTCAAAGAAATCGTCCACACTTTGGTACCACCTGCCGTCGAATTCAATCACCATCCGTCCGTCCTCCCGCGTCGCTGCGGCATAATGCTCCTCCCCGATGTAAAGGAAGGTCACTCGGCACGGCTCCCGGAACAATTCAAACAGGTCGTACAAATCAATCGCGCTCAGGTCGAGCTTCCCCGGATATTGCTTTCTGACAGCGTACAGTTCGCGGACAATGCGCTTCATAATGCTGAGATTGCCGAAGAAGGGATTCTCCGTCAGCCGCCGGACAAGCAGCTTCTTTGCCCTCAGATACAGCAGAATCGCCTCCTCTTCCCTCCCCTGCGCGGCACGGATACCGGCAAGCCGCAGGGTGATTTCGGGCAAAGGCGAGTTGGGATTTGACAGACGCCTTGCTTCCTTATAGAGCTGATCGATGATCTGTTTGTATTTTTCGTAATCTTTCGCTACAAAATAACCGTTTTTGTACATATCGGCGACCTTGTACCGCGCGTTGAGGTCGTCCGGCAGGGCGGAGAAGTACCCGAATGCCTTCTCATAATCGACCGTGCCTGTCCTGCCGTAATACCAGATGTAGCCCAGCCCGAGGATAGCCGATTCATACCCCAATGCCGCCGCCATTTCGTAATATTTGAGCGCGAGGTCATACTCCCTGCGGCTGTAGTAGGCGCCTCCCAGCTCCATCATGTACAACGGGCTTTGGGTTTTCTGAATGGCGACGCCCATCGCCTCGGTGTAGAAGAAAAAATCCTCGTCCGACAGACAGTCCGGGTCTGCCTCAAACCCCATTATAATCGCTTTTGCTTCACTTAATGTCACACATACACCCTCCACACTTATCGTTGCTTTTACGAACGGCTGATTTGTTTTCCTTTTTTGTGATTATATCATACTTTGTGATGATTTACAAGTGGTAATTCACTCTTTTTGCGGGAGATGCATAAATAATTTGATTTGCCCTGGGAGTTTGTGGCGGGCGCTTGACAAAAGGGCTGGTATGGGATAAAATATGTATAATTGGGGGTTTTTTATATGAAGCATAAGGAAATCACTCACCGCTCGGTGGAAAAAATCATTTTCTGGATATTTCTCTTTTTCTTCCCGCTTGCGGCGCTATTCTGCTTGGTCTGCGGAATGCCGGATTATCTGTGGGAGATGCTGCTTGCCATTCCGGCTGTGGTGGGAATCTTTACATTTGTTCCCTTCCTGAACGGCGCACCGCAGGCTTACACGGCGACGGCGTGCATGATCGCCGGAGCTACCGCTTACATCTGGGAGAACAACACCATCTCGGCAAGCCACGGCATATTCTTAGTGATCATGTGCTTTGCGGCGCTCTATCGCAGGATAGGTCTGACCGTGCTGCAAATTATCTATGTGACGCTGCTCTACGCGTGGCTCTATCTGATGCACCCCGACAAATTCTTTGCCCATCTCGAAATGCCGCTGAGCGCGGTGGCGCGGCTGGTGCTCTTTTATCTGGGAAGCGTCGCGGTCATCGCCATGATCAGCTGGTTCCGCAACGCCGTCAAGATCATGGAATCACGCGCCCAGAGCATTACCGAGCTTTACCGCATGGTGGAGCAGGAAAAAATCAACGCCGAAGCCGGCAGCCGCGAAAAAGCCGACTTCCTTGCCAACATGAGTCACGAAATGCGCACGCCTATGATAGCGGTCTGCGGCATGAGCGAGCTTCTGCTGCAAAATGACCTTTCTCCCCTCGAGGAGGAATACGTCGCCACCATTCAGAATTCCGCCCACAACCTTCTGAGCATGGTCAACGATATCCTCGACCTCTCCAAAATCGAGGCAAACCGCATGAGCCTTGAGGAAGCCCCCTACAGTGTGGAAAATTTAGTCTCGGACGTGGCGAACATCATCAATGTGCGCATAGGCGACAAGAATATCGCCTTTGTCGCGGACATCGCCCCCGATATTCCGGCGGAGCTGATCGGCGACGAGGCAAGGTTGCGCCAGATTCTCATTAATCTGCTCAACAACGCGGTCAAATTCACCGAGAGCGGCATGATCAGGCTGCGCATGACATGCAGCATAGACGAATCCGCACGCTTCTGGCTGAAAATCGAAGTATCCGACACCGGCGTGGGCATTTCCCGCGAGGACCAGAAGAAGCTCTTTACCCAGTTCACACAGGTCGATACCGACCGCAGCCGCCGCATGGAGGGTACCGGACTGGGGCTGGTGATTTCGCAGCGCCTTGCCAACAAAATGAACGGCTCCATCAACGTCGAGAGCGAACCCGGCAAAGGCTCCACCTTCTCGGTCGTGGTGGAGCAAAGGGTCAAAAAACGCCGCGAACTCGGCTTTGTCCCCGACCCGGACGGATATCTCGCCTATGTCTGCGAGCCGAATCCGTTCTATGCCGACAATCTCAGGAGAATCTTAGAGAGCATGGGAGTTGCCGTGATCGCGGTAAACGACGTCGCGGTGTGGGATTATTACAATGCCGACCGCTTCGGCGCAATGCTCTTCTTTGACTATGCCGCGTGCGTGGCGGGCGTCAATTCCTTCGCCTCCAAGATCAAGCGCATGCGCCTGATCGCTATGGTCGACCACAATTCCTTCGTGGACGACGGCGTGAAGGAGAATATTCTCATCATGCACAAGCCCGTGCTTACCGGACATGTGGCTTCCATCGTACGCGGAGACGATACCGACAGCTTCCGCCGCACCAAAAAGACGGAAAATCACCTCTTCGTCCCCGACGCAAGAATACTGGTGGTGGACGACAATTATGTCAATCTCCGCGTCACAGCCGGTCTGCTCAACGTCTACAAGGCGCACGTCGATATGGTCGCCAGCGGACGGGAGGCATATGAAGCCCTTCTGCGCGACCCGCATTACGATATGATATTCATGGATCACATGATGCCCGACTGGGACGGCATTGAGACGGTGCAGCATATCCGCGCCATCGACGGCGATTATTACAAGCATGTCCCGATCATTGCCATCTCGGCGAATGTGGGCGAGGCGGCGAGGGAGCTTTTCCTCTCGCACGGCATGGACGATTTTGTCGAAAAGCCCATGAGCAGCGAGACGCTCGCGGGCGTGCTCAAAAAATACATTCCCCCCGAAAAGCAGCTCACCGAATACGCCGAACAGATCGACCCCATGATGAAGGTCAGCCGTTCCCGCAGCGAATACATCGCCGCCACTGTCGGCAGGGACGCCCGCAACATAAAGATTCCCGGGCTGGATGTCCCGCAGGGTATCTTCAATATGGGCGGCAGCGTGGAGGCGTACAACCACATTCTCAATGTGTTCCTCAGCGAGGGCAGATCGCAGTCGAAGCTGCTGCGCAAATATGCCGAGGCGGGCAGCGTCAATTCCTACCGCATAGAGGCGCATTCCCTCAAGAGCGTTGCCGCCAGCATCGGCGCGACGGCGCTTTCCATGCAGGCAAGAGACCACGAGGACGCGGCAAAGCAGGGGGACGAGAGCTTCGTCGCCGAGCACTACACGGAGCTGAAAGAGCAATACGACGAGCTTCTGAACAATGTGGAGAATTACCTGCAATCCGGCGGTCTGCTTGAATCGGGCAGCAACGGCGCGGCGGAACCGTCGGAGATGCAGCCCATCTCGGCGCAGAAAAAGCACGCCGACGCGGTCAATATCTGCCGCCTGATAGACCGCTTCGACAGCGACGCGGCTATGGAAGGCATCAGCGAACTGCTCGGCTGCAAGCTCGACCCGGCTGACCGGGCAGCGCTTAACAGGGCAATGGAGCTGCTGGAAAATTACGACTTCGACGGTGCGGCACAGGCACTCGCCACGCTGTAACAGGTTATGGAAAACTGTACAATTGTACAAATAGTTATTTTCCAAATTGTATAGGGGATTTAACAATGTGTTAATAATGTACGTGTATAATGAATCTTAATTATTGACAGACAACGGTTGTCTGTGGAGGAGAAAAGTCGAGATGAAGAAAATCCTTGTCATTGACGACAACAAGACCACGCTCGCCATGGCTAAACAGGCTATCGGCGATGAATATTCTGTCATTGCCGTTATCTCGGGATATCAGGCGCTCAAATTTCTCGAGCGCGACACGCCCGATCTGATTCTGCTCGATCTGAATATGCCCGAAATGGACGGCAAGCAGACGATGAGAAAAATCAAGTCCAACGAAAAATGGTGCGATATTCCCATTATCGTGCTGACGGTGGAGAATAATCCGCAGACCGAGGTGGAGTGTCTGGAAATGGGAGCCGTTGACTTTCTCGCAAAGCCCTTCGTCCCGCAGGTCATGAAGTCGCGTATTGCCCGTGCCATCGAGCTGGAGGATTACCGCATGCGGCTCCAGCTTGACAACGAGAAGAAGCGCGCCCAGCTCGAAAAAATGAAGTCGCAGATCATCATGGTGCTTGCCAATATGATAGATACACGCGACGAGGTGACGGGCATACACGTTCACCGCGTCAGCTCCATTGTGGAGACGCTGGTGCGCAGAATGAGGGACGAGGGCATGTATCCCGAATTCCTCGACGACCGCTACGTCACCAGCATTACGTTAGCCGCGCCTCTGCACGACATAGGCAAGATCAAGATACCCGATTCGGTGCTCAAAAAGCAGGGCGACCTCACCGAGGACGAATTTGAGCTGATGAAGACCCACACCATCGAGGGCGCAAAGATCCTCGAGGAATGCGCCAAGCAGATCGACGACAATTATTACCTGATGCTGGGCAAGGATATGGCGGCATATCATCACGAATGGTGGAACGGCAAGGGCTATCCCTACGGACTCAAGGGTATTAAAATCCCCTTCTGCGCCCGTGTGCTGGCGGTAGCCGACGTATTCGACGCGCTGGTGAGCAAGCGCAGCTACAAGCAGCAGATGTCCTTTGATCAGGCGTTCGATATCATCAAAAAGGGCAGCGGCGGTCACTTCGCCCCCGAAATCGTCAATGTGTTCCTCTCCATTCGCCCCGAGATAGAGCGCGTCGCCCTCCTCGGCATCGACGACTGAAGCGCGGCGCATTAGCCCGGCTCAAAAGAATAAAGAAAAAAGCAGCTTCCCGTAAAAGCAAGCGGGGAGCCGCTTTTTATTATTTATACGCTTATACGCTTGTACGCTAATTCAAAAAACGGTGCAGGAAGTCTTTGAAGACGGGTTCCCATGCGGATTCGTTGTGAATGCCTTCGGGAGAGATGACTTCCTTTCTGTTTGATATGACAGCACAAAAATTATGCACAGTCAATGGCGAATTTGTATTTTTCCGCGCCCCGCACACAACGGCGCTCCCTTTCTCTTTGCATTGAATTGCAGTACGCCCCTGTGATAAGATGAATGTGTACAAAAATAAGAGCCTGTACAGGCTCCAAGGGGGCATTGAATTGAATCAATCAACAAAGAACTTCGCAAGGAGCGACGAGGAAATCATCGCTATGACAGAGAATTACCGCTGTGAGCTGGAGACGCTCTACGGCTTCGGCGAACCGCTGCCCGATACCGGTAATTGGCTGGTGGACAGGGACGGCGTGCGAACCACACGCGAGCTTCCCAACGGCGGGGTGAAGGTCGTCACCGCATGCCGCGCCCCGCTGGCGGTCACCAAGCTGATCGAAAATGCCGAGACGGGCTTGCACGGGGTGGAGCTTGCCTTTAAGCTGCGCGGAATGTGGCATTTTATAGAATGCGCCCGCTCGGAGATTGCCGACAGAAGCCGCATCATTCAGCTGGCAGACCGCGGACTTCCCGTCACATCGGAGACCGCAAGGGCGATGATCACCTATCTCGACGACTTTATCGCCTGCAACCTCGATTTCATACGCCGCGAACAGTCCATTAACCGTCTGGGCTGGTTTCGCGGCTGTTTTATTCCCTACAGCGACAGCATCAGGCTTGCCGAAAGCAGCGGTCTGCGGGGCGTCATTCGCAGCGCGGGCAGCCTACGGGCGTGGCGGGAGCACGTGGTCGCGCTGCTCGACGGCAATACCATGCTTAGGCTCTATCTGGCGGCGAGCTTTGCCTCTGCCATCATCGAGCCGCTGGGTCTGCAAAATTTCGTTGCGCACCTCTGGGGACGCACGGGTTCGGGCAAGTCGGTGGCGCTCATGCTGGCGGCTTCGGTGTGGGGCGAGCCGGACGGCAGGCTGTTCGGCACCATGAACGGCACCCTCAATTACATGCAGTCACAGGCGGCGGCGCTGCGGTCGGTTCCGCTGTGTCTGGACGAGCTGCAGACCGTCAGGGACAGCTTCGGCAATTACGACAAGCTGATCATGCAGCTCGGCGTGGGCGTGGGCAGAGGAAGAGCCGACCGCGACGGCTCCGCCAGGAAAACCAACGAGTGGCACAATACTGCCCTCTTCACAGGCGAAGAGCCGCTTCTCAAGCCCGAAAGCGGAGCAGGCGCCGTCAACCGCGTGCTCCAGCTCTGCGTGGACGACCTGCCGGGAAATATTATTTCCAACGGCGGCGAGACGGTCGCTGTGATCAAGGAAAATTACGGCGTGGCAGGCGCGATGTTCGTCAGCGGACTTCTGAGGGACGGCTCCCGCTGCGACGAGATCATTGCCGCTCTCAGGGGGAGATACAAGGATCATCTCAGCGAGATATTGCAGGCGGCTCCCACCTCCGGCAAGCAGGCTGCGATACTGGCGGCGCTGCTGGCAGCCGACGAATTCGCCGAAATAACGGTCTATCACACGGGCAATCCGCTCACTCCCCGCGACGTGATGCATTATGCCCTGACGTCCGACGACATATCCAAGCCCAGACGCGCTATGGATTACACGCTCAACATGATATCCGTTCATCAGAACGACTTTCAGGGGGTGTACCGGAAGTCGGACGGCACGGTAAGCGACGGCTGGGGACATCAGCCCGGCGGCATGATATTCGGCAAGCTGACTGACAGCGCGGCTTATATCAACAAAAGCGTGCTTGTCAGGTGGCTGGAGGAAGGCGGCTACTCCTTCGACGCGGTCAAGAAGGAATGGGCGCAATGCGGCTTTTTACAGAAAAATGCCGCAGGCAAATATTGCTGCATGCCGCCCAAAGGAATGAACGGCAGCTTTATTAAGCTGCATCTGAAACACGACACGGAATCACCTGAAATTACCTGAAATTACCTGAAATTACCTGAAATTACCTTGAAATTACCTTGAAAGTTTTCAACAATCATCTCGGAACGCTCTCTGGAAGAGCCTTGCGGGGATTTTAAAGTGTTGAAAATTACCTAATTACCTTTTTTATGTTTATAGATATATATATATTATTATATATAGCTCTCTATAGTAAGAATTTAGGTAATTAGGTAATTTCAGCCCCGATTTCAGGCATTTGCGGGGCATTCAAGGGTAATTCTGAGGTCATTCTGAGGTAATTACGAGGTAATTTTGAGGGGTATTTCAACGTTCTGACGGTAATTTAAAAAGCGGCTCCCTGTCCATCAGACCGGAGACCGCCTGTTATCACTGTGTGCGTGTATAGTGTGGAGTGTGGAGCTTTTAAAAGTGTGGAGCCTTTATTCATCAGTCTGATTGTAGAGCTGCTGCGCGGTTTGCCTGTCGCCTGTCAGTTCGATGAGCGCTCCCGCCTGAAACGTGGCGGAGAGGGAGCCGGGGACCTTGCAGGCGGCGTTGGCTACGACCCTGTATTTCTCCTTGCCGGCTTCTTCGGCTCTGAGAGTGGACTCCGCGCCAAAGACAAGATTGCCTGTGGCGATGTGATAATCGCTCGAAATAATGGCAAGCTGCGTCACCTGCGGATATTGGTTGGTGAGGATTCCGAGGGTGTATCTGGCATTCTGCGCGGTGGTAAGCGATCTCTTTTCGACTATTATGCGTTCGCTGTCAATGCCGTTTTCAACGAGCCATTCCGCCATTTTTCCGGCTTCGGTCGCAGTCTCGTCTGCAATCGCCGTGGGTCCTCCGGTGCAGACGATAAGGGCGTGAGGATACTTCTTGGCGCTTTTTTTGACCACCTTGAGTCTTTCGATCAGCTCGTCCCTCATCGTGCCGTCGGCATTCAATTGATAGCCCAGCGCCACCATGCACAATTCGTCGGTGTCGGGCAGACCGTCCGGCAGCACCTTGTAATGGAGCGGGAGGCTGTCGTTTGATTCCTTCCAGAGGGAGAGAATACTTCTCCATTTCGCGGCAATGACGGGATTCTTCCCATCAAGCTCCTCAAAGAGCCGCTCTGTCTTTTCTTCGGCTTCTTCGCCGCCCTCTGCGTAACTGAGAATGATTTCCTCGGTGACGGTCTTTATGCCGCGTTCCGTGGATTGCGTACCGTCGTCATTTCCCTTGCCGCAGGCACAGCACGCCCACACCGTGCAGAGCGCAACCGCTGCACTGATGATTCTTACGATGGACTTCTTCAATTTGACAATCTCCTTGACCTTATTTTTAATCTGAGTATAATGGATAACAAATGTTTTGTCAAGTGAGTTTGGATCAACAGCCGGCAGCGTTGGGTCTGTATTGGCATAATTGGGCAAAGGGCACATTTTTTCTCTTGATTTTTATGTATAATGCAAATTGACAATTGTATCGTAATGCTTTAAAATGATTATTCAGAAGTGAGAAGATTTTGAGGTTTCCGGATAGTATTTTTCCTATATTTCCATTTGTGACAACCGGCGGTGTATTTATTATTTATGACCTTGCCCTAATTGGAATTATACTATCCATTATTCGAAATGAAAGTATTGCTAAAGATTGGGTTAGGTTAAAAGAAAAACGGAGGATTGAAAATGAATAGAATTTTCGGATATATATTAAATATGTTTCCATATATGCTTATAGCCATACCGGTAGTAATTCTGATTCGTGTGATTTCTTGCAGCTTCTTAAAGAAAAAAGAACATAAGACAACGGTTTGGCACGAATTAGGAGTATGCCTATTTTTCTTATTTCTCGTTGGACTTTTCTCGCAGACGATCATACCGCAATTCGACTTCGGAGTTGGCGGTATAAGTATAACTAACGGAAATTTATTGGGAGAAATAAACCTTATTCCCGGCAAAGTGTTTATTGATACGTGGAGAGAAAGTATGGTTGGTGGATATTGGTTGTATTTCGCAATCAACTTTATCGGTAACATATGTTTGTTTGTTCCCATTGGCTTTTGCGTGCCGCTTCTGTGGAATAAATCTTCTTTACCAAAAACACTTCTGGTCGGTTTTTTGATATCTTTATTCATTGAGCTTTGTCAACTTCCGCAGGCAAGAGGTACGGACATTGATGACTTATGGATCAATACCCTTGGAGCAATGATAGGGTATCTTCTATATGTTGGTGTATGTCGGATTGCAAAACAATTTCTTTTGAAATTTAGAATTCAAAAGAAAGGTGAATCAAATTAAGCAAAGCCCCTTGAATTTCTAAGCAAAATCGTTTATAATATATTCAATCCCAAGTCCAAATTATCCACGGTAAAATTATTCTTGTTATCAACGTCGATAACAAAATGATAACAAGGGCGGTTTAACACAGGATAATACAGATACATCGTGTATCAAAAAAATCAGGACTAACGAGAAGCAAAAACACATAAACAGAATTGTTTAGTCTTGGTCGAGTGGGAATAAAAGCGCTCGCGTTTGCTCCCTGACTGAAAACATAAATCTGAATTTATAAAATAAAAAAAGGGCGACTTCCCGCAAAATCAAACGGGAAGCCGCTTTTTTCAGTTTCGTCCGATGTGTTAAACGGTAACAATAAGCAATAAACAACAACAATAAACTAACTTTTTATAAAGCCTTGTAGCCTTGGGCATTGACGGCTTGCTTGAGGGTATCGAGGGAGACGTCGCCGCTGAGTGTGACGACGGCGGTGCCTTTTTCGTGGCTGACGTCGGCTTTGGCGACTCCTTCAATGGCTTCGAGCGTCTGCTTGACTCTCGCCTCGCAGTGACCGCACATCATGCCTTCGATTTTCATGGTGATTTTGTTCTTTCCAAACATGTCTTCATTCTCCTTGTCTTGTATTGATTCGATTTGAATATTATCAATGGGCTGTAATTTCCTGTCGTGCTTTGCCGAACGTATATGGAAAAGATTCAGCCGCAGGGCATTGGACACCACGCAGAAGCTCGACAGGCTCATCGCTGCCGCGCCGAACATGGGATTCATCTCCCAGCCGAATATCGGTATCCACACGCCTGCCGCAAGCGGAATGCCTATCACATTGTAGAAAAACGCCCAGAAGAGATTCTGCCGGATATTTCTCAGCGTCGCTCTGCTGAGTCGGATTGCCGCCGGCACGTCGCTGAGTCTGCTCTTCATCAGCACCACCTCAGCCGCGTCAATGGCGACGTCGGTTCCCGCGCCGATGGCGATTCCCACATCGGCGCACGTCAGTGCGGGAGCGTCGTTGATGCCGTCGCCCACCATCGCGACCCTGCCGTATTGCCTGAGCTGCTCAATGACGCTCTGCTTGCCGTCGGGGAGCACGCCTGCCACCACATCGTCCACGCCTGCCTGTGCGCCGATTGCCTTCGCGGTGCGCTGATTGTCGCCCGTGAGCATGACCACGCGAATGCCCATATTGCGCAGTTCGCTGACTGCCTGCGGGCTGTCCGGCTTCAATGTGTCGGCTACCGCGATGATGCCCATTATTTGTCCGTCCGCGGCAAAGAAGAGAGGCGTCTTGCCCTGCGCTGCCAATTGCTCCGCGCTGCGCTTCATCTGCCCGGAAAGCTCCGCGGCTTGGCTGATAAACTGCATGCTGCCGCCCGAAATGCTCACGCCGTCCAGCACAGCCGTCAGACCGTTGCCCGGAAGCGCCTGAAAATCGGTCGTCTCTTGGGCGGACATTTCCCGCTGCCTTGCCTCATTGATGACAGCCCGTGCCAGCGGGTGTTCGCTCTTGCTCTCCAATGCGAATGCCGCCGCAAGCAGCTCGCTTTCGCTCACGCCGTCGGCAGGCAGTATATCCGTAACTCTCGGCTCGCCCTCGGTGATGGTTCCGGTCTTGTCCAGCGCGACGATCTGCACCCTGCCGGTCTGTTCGAGCGAGGCGGCTGTCTTGAAGAGAATCCCGTTTTTCGCGCCCATGCCGCTGCCCACCATAATGGCGACGGGAGTGGCAAGCCCCAGCGCGCAGGGGCAGCTGATCACCAGCACCGAAATGCCCCTCGCCAGCGCAAAGCCGACGCTCCTGCCCAGAAGCAGCCACACGGCGGCGGTCACCACGGCAATGGCAATCACTGCGGGAACGAAAATGCCCGACACTTTGTCGGCTGTTTTGGCTATCGGCGCCTTGGTGGCTGCCGCGTCGCTCACCATTTTGATGATGCGGGAAAGGGTGGTGTCCTCCCCTACGTCGGTGGCTTCGCAGCGGAGAAAGCCCGACTGGTTGACCGTTCCGGCTGAAACCGCGTCCCCCTTCGCCTTGTCCACGGGGATGCTCTCGCCCGTCAGCGCCGATTCATTGACCGCGCTGCTGCCGTCCAGCACCACTCCGTCCACCGGAATATTCTCCCCCGGGCGCACGGCGAAAACGTCTCCCCTGCGCACCTGTTCAATGGGGACGGCGACTTCCTTTCCGTCCTTTATCAGCACGGCGGTCTTGGGGGCTAATTTCATCAGGCTCCGCAGCGCGTCGGTGGTCTTGCCCTTGGAACGCGCTTCAAGCATTTTGCCCACGGTGATCAGGGCGAGTATCATGGCAGCCGATTCAAAATAGAATTCGTCCATGTAAACCGCCGCGCCCGCAAAGTCTCCCTTCGCCTGCCTTGCTGTCATGGCAAACAAAGCGTAGACGCTGTAGACAAACGACGCGCCCGAACCTAAAGCCACCAGCGTGTCCATATTCGGGGCGCGGTGGAGCAGCCCTTTGAAGCCGCTGATGAAGAATTTCTGATTGATAACCATGACGATTGCCGCCAGAAGCAGCTGCACAAGCCCCATTGCGACGTGATTGTTGTCAAAGAAGGACGGCAGAGGAAATCCCCACATCATGTGACCCATGGAGAAATACATCAGCGCGGCAAGGAATCCGAGCGAGGCGATGAGTCTGCGCCGAAGCACGGGCGTTTCGCGGTCGGCAAGCGCCTCCTCGTCGGGAGAAGCGCTGCCGCTGCCCTCCGACCGGCTGCCCTTGAGCGAAGCGCCGTAGCCTGCCTGCTGCACGGCTGCAATGACGGCTTCATGCGAGGCGCTGCCCTCTACGCCCATGGAATTGGTGAGCAGGCTCACCGAGCAGGAGGTGACACCCTCCACCTGCGACACAGCTTTTTCCACCCGTGCGCTGCACGCCGCGCAGCTCATTCCCGTTACATTGTACTGTTCTATGATAAACACGTCCCTTTTTTAAGTTTGGAGTGTGGAGTGTGGAGTGAATGAGCGCCGGAGGCACTGGAATAAAGAAACGCTTCGCTTCTTGGTTGGAAGTGTGCCACTCTGCCTTCCTTCATAAGTGTTCTTCCTTTCTGTGATGATAATTTATTCCTTTTCCTTATAGTAGAGCATGCAGTGGCAGTAGCCTTCAAAATTCGGATCGGCTATCTGCTCCCGGAATTCCTTGCACATGCATTTTGTGTCCTCGTTCATGTCAAGACGGCAGGGACAGTATCCTCCCCGCGCGTTAAGTCCCTTTTTGACCGTCTCCACTACGTCGGGATTTTCATTTAATCTGATTTTTGCCATTATGACCGGACTCCTTTCTCCACTTTTCTATATCAGCGGTTTGACCGCATCGAGCCTTATCGCCGAGGCTCTGATCTTCTGCTCGCTGCCGATGACCGTCTCGGTTGCCCCCGCAAGCCAGCTCTCCAGATAAGGCACAAGCGCCTTGATGTCGTCAAGCGTAGTGGTAATGATCTGCCTTCTCACCCTCTCGGCGTCCTCGGCGGTAATGCCTGCCAGCTCTCTGCCTATCTGTTCCAATCCCCTGACGTATGCCGGACGCGGACGCACAAGCCCGTTAAGCGCTCCTATCACGAACTGCCGGAAGGTGCGCTCGTCCATTTCGAGCGACTGGATATAATCAATCGCGCGGCGGTAGCAGCGGTAAGTCTCGTCGAGGTTCGGGTCGCGGTAGGAGACCATCACGGCAGCGCCCGTGCGTTCAAATCTTGCCCCGCAGCCGTACGCGCCGCCCAGCACGCGGATATTCTGCCACAGATAGTCGGTATTGAGCAAATGCTGAAGCACCAGCAGATATCCGTATTTGTCGGCAGCCTCCTTGGGGAGCGTGCCGCAGAGCGCGGCGTACTGCACCTGCGACGGCGAATACAATCCGGCGCTCTGCTTTGGAGCGAGCGGTACGGAGGCAAATGGAGCCGCCTTGCCCTCTCCCAGCAGCTTAATGAAATCCTCGGTCATGCGCTTAGCCTGCGGCAGGAAGCTCTCTTCACCGATATAGGCGTACTTCCACCCGTTCGGGTCAAAGAGACTGCTTCTGATGCCGTCGAGCGCCTCGACAAGCTCCTGCTTGCGCGAATCGAAATCGCCCAGCAGCCCGCAGAGGAACTGATAGAAGGGATAGCCCCGCAATTCTTCCTTCCACGCATACTTGACGGAATAGGCGCTGAGTCCAATATCCGCAGCAACGGCATTGGAGGATTCCAGCAGGTCGCGCTCATAGCCTGTCTTTAATTGCAGCAGCATGTCGCGTATATGGTCGGTATCGGAGAAATCTGTCTCCAGAAGTATCTCGCGGTTGATGGCAAAAGCCTTGTCGGCATTGTGGTAGAGGAATTTGGTGCGCCAGCTCATCACGGGAACGACCGGGTCGTCTGAAACAGGGTCGATCATTTGCAAAACGTGACTGATGCCGCCGGTGCAGCTGTCCATCAGGTCGGATAATTCCGCGTAGCCGTGGGATTGGGTGTCCACCGCGCCGAACAGCTCGGTAAAGATTCTGTAGTAGGGCAGCAGCGATGGATCCAGCCTGCGCAGGTCATAGCGCCAGTCGATATAGGCGATGGAATTGGTGTCTCTCTCCTGATAAATCAGCTCGCCGCCCTCGATGGCAATGATGCGGGAGGGCTGATAATCCGGGTCGGAGGAAAGGTCGCCGCGTTCCAGCAGGGGAATTCTCGCCGCGTCCTCCGGGGAGTCCTCCGAGCCGCGGTATTCATTGAGCAGGCGGTAATCGCTCACCAGCGCTTTGAAATCCTCCTTGGCGGCATTTTCAGCGCATTTCTGGGCAATGAGCTTATCCTCGCGGGCGGTGAATTCGGTGTCGGGATAGAGCGTGACGGTGTTTTTATGCGTGTTGTGGAGGAAATACGTCTCGATAAAGCGCTCAAAATAATCGGTGTCGGCAAGCTCCTTGAGCCTGTCGATAGCGTCGAACACGGCAAGCTGTTCGAGGGGATTTTCCTCGTCATAGAGCAGCTTGGGGAGCATTTGCAGCGAGTAGGATATGCCCTTGGTCTTCCATGTGTCGGAGTCCTCCTTCTCGCTGAATTCGAGAATATTCAGGGTGGCGTTGAGGCGCTCCTTGTCAATGCCGTTTTTGACCACATCGGCAAGCGTGCTCTCGATGACGCGGGTGAATGCCGCCCTGTCCGACTCACGGCAGCCCGCGCTGACGAAGCCGAACCACGGCACCTTGGGAATTTCGTCCACCATGGAGTAAAAGTCCTCGCCTATCCCCGCCTTCTGCATGGCGTTCTTGATATAAGCGCCCTGAGAGGTGCAGAGAATTCTGTCCAGCACGCGCAGGGTCACGAGGTTGAGGGGAGTGTGAGGAATGTGCAGGGCGTAATTCTTGGCAAAATAGAAGCCCTTTTCCAGCTTGGATTCATCGGCAGGATAGGGCGCGGCACACTGACCGTCGAAGCAGTCGGCAGGCATTTCCCCGATGCGGTAGACCTCGGAACGCCCGTATTTGTCGAGGTATTCGGAGGAGATTCTGTCGAGGGTCTGCTGCTCGTCAATATTGCCGTAGAGGAAAATAAAGCAGTTGGATGCGGTGTAATGCCTGTGGTAGAAGTCCACCAGCTCTTCATAAGAGAGGTCGCAGATCGCCAGCGGCAGACCGCCCGATTCGTAGGCATAGGGCGTGCCTTTGAAGAGCGAGGCGGTAATTGCCTCCTCGAGCAGCGCGTCGGCGGAGCCTTCCACGCCCTTCATCTCATTGAACACCACGCCGTTGAATTCCTTCACAGCGGTTTCGTCCTCATTGAGGGCGAAGTGCCTGCCCTCCTGCAAAAAGACCTCCTTTTTGTGGGGCATAAGGGGATTGAACGCCGCGTCGAGATATACGTCGGCAAGGTTTTTGAAATCCTTCTCATTGGCGCTTGCCACGGGATAAACCGTGAAATCGCTGTAGGTCATGGCGTTGAGGAAGGAATACATCGAGCCTTTCATCAGCTGCACAAAGGGGTCTTTGAGGGGATATTTCTCCGAGCCGCAGAGCACCGAATGTTCGATGATGTGGGGAATGCCCTTGTCATTTTCGGCGGGAGTGGAGAAGGCGATAGTGATCGACCTGTTGTCGTCGTCGGCAGGCATCACGATCACCCGCGCACCCGTCTTGTTGTGGGTGTAAATTTTCACTTCGCATTTGAGGTCGCGTATAAAGCCGCTCTGCGAAAGGGTGTAATTGGCATGATTTTCTAAAATACTCATAACTGAACTCCTTTGAATTGTCTGTTTATAGTATATTATACCAATTCATCCCCGATAATTCAACAACAGTATGTTAATATTTACGCCACTGATGCAAAAGACAAAACATATAAAAGCGGCTTCCCGCAAAATCAAACGGGGAGCCGCCTTTTCAATTTGGCATGACATGTAAAGTGCAGGTGTCCTCAACTTCACATTTCACATTTCACACTTCACACTTCACACTCAATTCACATCGCCTTGATTTTGGCGCAGACGGCGTCGCCCATTTCGGTGCAGGAGACTTTTTGGAAGCCCTCCACGTAAATGTCGGGAGTGCGAACCTCATTGAGCACATCGGCGACAGCCTTCTCTATCATATCGGAGGCTTCGGGCTGACCGAGGGAATATTTGAGCATCATGGCAACCGAAAGAATGGTCGCAAGGGGATTGGCAATATTCTGCCCCGCGATGTCGGGCGCGGAGCCGTGAATAGGCTCATAGAGTCCCGAACCTGTCGCGCCGAGTGAAGCCGAAGCCAGCATGCCGATCGAGCCGGAGATCATGCTTGCCTCGTCCGAGAGAATGTCGCCGAAGATGTTGGAGGTGAGCAGCACGTCAAACTGCGAGGGATTGCGAACCAGCTGCATGGCGCAGTTGTCCACGTACATATAGCTCAGCTCGACCTCGGGGTATTCCCTGCCGATTCGGGTGACGGTTTCGCGCCACAGACGGCTGCTCTCGAGGACGTTTGCCTTATCGACGGAGCAGAGCCTTTTGTTTCGCTTCATGGCGAGGTCAAAGCCGATGCGGGCAATTCTCTCGATTTCGGGAACGGAATATTTCTCGGTGTCGTATGCCGCCTGCACGCCGTTTTCCTCCAGTCTGCCGCGCTCACCGAAGTAAATGCCGCCCGTCAGCTCACGCACGACCATGATGTCCAGCGAACCGCCGATGATGTCGGCACGCAGCGGAGAGGCCTCGCGCAGAGGCTCGAATATTCTTGCGGGACGCAGGTTGGCAAAGAGTCCCAGTGCGGCGCGGATGCCGAGCAGTCCCTTTTCGGGGCGCTGACTTCCGGGAAGGGTGTCCCACTTGGGACCGCCCACCGCGCCCAGCAGTGTAGAATCGGCTGCCTTGCACTTGGCGACCGTCTCGTCCGGCAGCGGAACGCCTGTCGCGTCAATGGCGCAGCCGCCCAGCAGCGCCTCGTCGTATTCCACCGTGAAGCCGCATTTTTCGGCGGTCACATTGAGTACCTTGATGGCTTCGTCCACGATTTCGGGTCCTATGCCGTCGCCCTTGAGCACGGCAATTTTGTAATTCTTCATGTGAATCATTCCTTTGTTTTTATTATTATTATTTACAGATCAATCTCGCTGAGATCGGAGAGGTTGTAAGGAGTCTGCTGATAGACGTAGTAATTCAGCCAGTTGCCGAACAGCAGATTGGCGTGCGCCCGCCATGAGTGATTCGGCACGGCGCATACGTCGTCATTCGGGAAATAATTGCAGGGAATCTCGGGGTTGAGTCCGCGGTTGACGTCGCGGAAGTATTCATTGGCAAGCGTCTGACGGTCGTATTCCAGATGCCCGAAGGAGAAAAACTGCCTCCCGTTCTTGTGTCCCACAAGCGACACGCCCGCGTCCTTCGACGTGGAGAGAATGATCAGTTCCTCGCGGCTGTCTATGTCGTCGCGCGAGACCTCGGTGTTGCGGGAATGCGGTCCCCAGTAGAAGTCGTTGAAGCCCCGCACCAGCGGATGCAGCGGAGCCGTGACCCTGTGGCGGTAAACGCCTGATAGCTTTTGCGGCAGCGTGCTCTTGTCTATGTCGAAATGGTAGTACATTCCCGCCTGTGCGCCCCAGCAGATGTGCATGGTGGAGTACACATTGCGCTTGCTCCAGTCCATGATCTCGCAAAGCTCCTCCCAGTAATCCACCTCTTCAAAGGGCAGCTTTTCCACCGGAGCGCCCGTGATGATCATGCCGTCGTAGCGGTTGTCCCGCACGTCGTCAAAGGTCTTGTAGAAGTCGAGCAGATGACGTGTCGGCGTGTTCTTCGCCTCGTGTGAAGCGGTCTGGAGGAGGTCTACCTCCACCTGAAGCGGCGAATTGCTCAGCAGGCGCAGGAACTGCGTTTCAGTCTCGATTTTGGTTGGCATTAGGTTGAGCAGAATGATCTTCAGCGGTCGGATATCCTGCATGGTCGCCCGCTGTTCGGTCATGATAAAGATATTCTCGTTCTCGAGAATCTTCTTGGCAGGCAGTTCGTTGATGATTTTGATAGGCATAGGCTGTCACTTCCGATTTGTTGCTTGTTGGTTGATGCTGGTTGGTTGATGCTGGTTGCTGATTGCTGGTTGATTAATGCTTAATGCACAAAACGCTCTGACTCTTTGACAGATGATTGAGACACATGAAAAGCCGGGCGCTTTGGCAATTCTTGATATACCCGAGATTTTTCTCCACTCGGGGCAAGGGAATTCTTGATATACCCAAGCTTATTCTTTACTCGGGGCAAGGCTTATCTTGATGGTGCACTATATTTGTATTCGCCCAAGCCCGTTTTACGTCTCGGCGCGTCTCGCTCGGTCGGCTTTAAAAAGCCTCCCTCGTGGTGGCTCTGCCCCCACCGCCCCCGCAAGGGCGCTGCCCTTGACCTGCCAGGAGGAACAAGTTCCCCCTGGACTCCCACGCTCGCATTCGCTCGCTAATCAGCTTCGCTATTCTTTATTTTTTTTCCTTTTTTTCTTTTTTATTCTACTTCTTTTGGGCTGCGCTTCAGATACGGCAAAACGTCCTCGGTGTAGGCGCGAAGAAGCTCGCCGATACTCCACGCCTGCGTAAAGCACCCGCGCGATGTGCAGGTGAAATCGCCGTCGAATATCTCCGCCACACCGTTGATGCAGCCGTCGTTCATGTGGTCGAGGAAGCGTGAGCAGATCTCCTTGCAGCGTCTGACAGCGTAGGGCGAATGGTCATGCACCTTGCAGAATGCCGAAATGTAGCCGCCCATCAGGTATGCCCAGCTGGTACCCATGTGATAGGCTGCGTCGCGGTCGATCAGCCTGCCGATGTAAGCCCCCTTGTATTCGGGATCGGTGTAGGAGAGTGAGCGCAGACCGTAGACCGTCAGCAGATGACGGCTCACACAGTCCACAATCGCCAGCTCCTTGTGCCTGTCGAGCATGGTGTAGGGCAGCGACACGGCGTAGATCTGATTGGGACGGATTCTGTCCTCGCAGGGGTCGGCGACGTCATAGAGATAGCCGCCCCGCTCATTCCAGAATTTGCGCACAAAGGAAGCCTTGACGCGTTCGGCAAGCTCGGTGTAGTGGGAACCGTCGCGGTCGAATTTGTCGCAGAGCATTTCCATGACCTTGAGCGCGTTGTACCAGAGGGCGTTGATCTCCACCGGCTTGCCGTGACGCGGAGTCACAACCAAGTCGCCCACACGCACGTCCATCCATGTGATCTGATCCTTCTCGCTGCCGCCGTAAACCAGCCCGTCGGCGTCCATGCCGATGGAGAAATCCGTGCCGTTTTCATAGGCGTAAATGATCTTTTTGAGCACAGGGAAGATCTCGTCCCTGATGAAGTTGAAATTTTCCTCCTTGCCGGTGTAATGCAGGTAGCGTTCCACGGCGTAGAAGTACCAGAGGGAGCCGTCCATTGTGTTGTACATCGGCTCGTCGCCGGCGGAATTCGGGAACACATTGGGGATAAGCCCGTTCTTTTCGTACATCGCAAAGGATTTGAGTATCTTCTCGCAGTCCTCGAAGCGGCGGGTGCAGAGCGTCAGACCTGTCAGGGCGATCATGGTGTCCCTGCCCCAGTCGGCAAACCACGGATATCCCGCCATGATGGTTTTAAGCCCTGTGGAGGCACGGTCGACGATGAACGCATCGGCAGCCCATGTGAAGTGCGCCGAGAAGATATCCCTTGCGGGATTGCGTCTGATAAGACCGTACATGCGGTCGGTATAAGCCTTGACGATATCAAAGCCGTTTTTGGCGGTGATGTCCTCGTCCTCGGTGGAGCAGATGACAAAGAATTTTCTGGTCTCGCCGGGATACACCTTGACAACCGCGTCATAAGGCGTGTATTGTGAATCAAGCCCGCGGAATCCGGTTCTCGCGTCGATGGCGAGCAGCTGGTTTTCCTCGGCAACGAAGGTGGGAGCCGCCATGCTGGTGGGCATGGTCGAACGGTCGAAGTATTCGCCCTCGCTGATGAAGAATTTCGCGTTGAAGCTGCTGTCGTCGCTTCGGCTGACAAGCATCGTCCTGCCGAACACCGACGAGTTGAATTTGTCGATATCCGCGGGGGAATTGACCCTGTCGATGGGTCGCATGGCAAAGAGCGGCGTCAGATGAACGGTGACCGGCTGCGTCGCTCCCGTGACGGTGTAGCAGACCGCGACGGTGTTCTTTCCGTGCTCCATGGCAATGGTCTTTTCGATGGAGATTTCGTCGGTCTGGTAGCAGTAGGTCGGCACGACGTCCATGCGGAACTGCTCGAGGTACCTGAAGCCGTCGGCGGTGTCGCCGCTGTACTGCTGACACGCGAGGTCAAAGCTGCGTCTGCCGCAGGTAATTTTCTCCTGTATCTTGGAGAGGACGTTGACTCTGTCCACGGGCGGGCGGAGCGACGCGACCAGATAGCCTGTGTGAATCCTCGCGGTGTCGCCTGTGACGGTGCAGGAGGAAAAGCCGCCCAGTCCGTTGGTGAGAATCCATTCCTTCTCATAACCCTGCTCGAACGTGCGCCAGTGGCTTCTGCCGAATGTGTATTTTGTGTGCATGATTGATTTACCGTCCTTGTGATTTTTATTGATGATGGAATTGACTTATGTAAACTTACGATTTCTTGGCGGCTGCGGTCTGTCCGTCGTTCTTGGCGGCGTCGTCCGTGCTATTGGTGGTTGCGGATGTATCGTCCTTGACGATGAATTTGAAGATGTGGTTGTAATAATCCCTGTCGAGTATCTGCTTGGAATAGGTGGTCTTGGCACGGACAATCTTGTTCATGCTGCTCACATAATTGTCTCTTTCTTCATCGGAAAGCGTGCAATTGGCATTCGGCGTGAATCGCTTGGTCGAACCGTTGTATTCGCCCTGTGTGCTGATCCACGACCAGCCGTTGACCTTCAGCAGAGCGAAGTGATCTCCCTCCGCCATGATGTCGCTGCCCGTGAGCAGTCTGGAATCGTATTCGAGACCGAAGAGATTGGAGAGGGTGGGCAGTATGTCGATGGTGGAACAGGGCTTATCCACCAAGACCGGCTCTTTCATGGAGGCGCTCCACAGAATGAAGCCGTTGCGGTAGAGGTCAAAATTGTTGCGTATGTCGTTCTGGGATATGCCGTAAAGGGAAGCCAGATCCGCGTCGCTGAGCGCATAGGGATAATGGTCGGCAGCCATGGCAAAGACCGTGTCCTCCAGCTCTCCGGCTTCGTCCAGCGCGTCCACAAGCGCCTTGAGCATCAGCTCGACCTCATACTGACAGGCGTTGAAGGCGCGCACGCCCTCCGACTTGCCGTTCAGGTAGGCGGGGAGATCGCCCTTGTGCCGTGTGGACATGGAATTGCCGCTGAAGGTGTAATTCGCGTGACCGCTTACGCTCATATAATATGCGTGGAACGGCACATCAAGACCTATGTAATCCTTCACGGTCACCTCCGCCATTTCCTTGTCGGAACGCGGCCAGCTGTTGGTTTTCAGGGTCAGACCGTTGCCGATCGCCTTCCACTTGTAGCCGAAATTGGGATGGGATTTGTTGCGGCCGTAATAGGTGTAGGAATTGTTGTGGTAGGCAAGCGTCTTGTAGCCGATTTTTTTGAACTGATTGCCCAGCACCAGCGGCTGATAGGTCGAACCGCTTACCTTGAGGCAGTTGGCTGTGGTGTAGAAATTGCCCGTCATGTTGGAGTATTCGCCGGTTGCAGTGCTTCCTCCCCATACGGAATTGTAGAAATTTTTAAACACGAAGCCCTCGGTCGACATCTTGTAGAGCGTGGGTGTGAATTCGGGGTCGATGATCTTGTCGGAGAAGCCCTCGAGCGTGATGAATATGAGGTTCTTGCCCTTGAACATACCGGTGTACTTGTTCTGCTGTGTGGGCTGCACCGATTGGAAATACTTGTCCATATTTTTGAGCTGGGTGGACTTGGCGGACTTGGCAGCCTTGTCAAAGTCAATGTTCATCACATTGTAACCGTACTCAATGGTCTCTTCGCCCTTACTGTCGTCGTCTTTACCGTCGTCAGGCAGTGAAGGGTCAATAACGCCCTCCGAATCAAATTCCTCCACAGGCGCGCCGAAAATGAGCTGCTTGATGTCGATGCGCGTGGTGTTGAATATTCCGTAATACCGGAAGCTGGTGTCCAGATCGTTTTGCAGATAGGTGTAGTAGTAGTAGGGCGTGTAATCATCCGTATCGTTCTTGGAGCTTCTGATCGACACAAGAATGGGAAAATACATGACAATAAACGCCAAAAAGCATATCGCGGAATATGTCACATTTTTCTCCGATTCGTCGGGAACCAGATATCTGCCGCCGACGCACATCAGCACAAGCGGCACAAAGAAGGCGACGATCACGGGCAGCACCCTCACCATCGCGACAATTGCCTCGCGCCAGAACTGCGTCACGTCCTTTGCCTGACCCAGCGTCTGCCACGAAAAGAAGGTGTGGAAATTGCCGTAATAGCTGACATGGAAGGAGAACCACACTGCCAGCACTGCCAGCACCGCCTTAAAGAATATCCTGCGCACCTTTCCCGGGAGAAGCGAAGCCACAAGGCTGAGAAGGAAACCCATTGCCAGCGATAAAAACAGCATGTATTTGTATTTGTCGTCAAAGACGCCGCCGAATATATTCCCCTTTGCCAGCATTTCCATGTACACCAGCGTCAGCGGCAGATACAGAATGCCGACAACATCCTTAAAATACGTGTTTCTGTCAATCGCGTCGATTAAATGATAGATTTTCTCGTTCAAAATATTCAAACCTCCTGCGTTGATTATGTGAAGCTGTATCATTATTGCTTGCCGAATACGTGCGCGTAATAATTCTTTTCAAGCAGCTGCTTGGAATATGTCGTTTTGGCTCGGACGACCTTGTTCATGCGCGAAATATATTCCTCCGTCTCGCTGTCGGAAAGGGTACATTCGGCGCTGGGAGTGAATTTTTGGGAAACGCCTCTGTAGGTTCCCTGCGTGCTGATCCACGACCAGCCGCCCACCTTCAGCAGAGCGAAGTGGTCGCCCTCCGCCATGATGTCGCTGCCCATGAGCAGTCTGGAGTCATACTCCAGCCCAAACAGATTGGAGAGAGTGGGCAGAATGTCGATGGTAGAGCAGGGCTTGTCCACCGTCACAGGCTTTTTCATGGAGGCGCTCCACAGAATGAAGCCGTTGCGGTACAGGTCAAAATTATTGCGAATGCCGGATTTCGGCAGCCCGTACAGCGTAGCGAGCGCCTCGTCATCCAGCGCGTAGGGATAATGGTCGGCTGCCATGGCAAAGACCGTGTCGTCCAGCTTGCCGGCTTTATCCAGCTCGTCCACCAGCACGCGCAGCATAAGCTCCAGCTCATACTGACAGGCGAGATATGCCTGCACGTCCGAGGGATAATGGCGCATTCTTTCGGTCAGATCGGCTTTATGCCGCACCGACATCATATTGCCCTCGTAGGTGTAGTTGGCGTGTCCGCTGACCGTCATGTAATAGGCATGGAACGGCACATCGAGATTGACATAATCCTTCACCGTCTCCTCCGCCATTTCCTTGTCGGAACGCGGCCAGCAATTGCTCTTGAGGGTGAGTCCGTTGCCGATTGCCTTCCATTTATAGCCGAAATTGGGATGGGACAGGTCCCGCCCGTAATAGGTGTAGGAATTGTTGTGGTAGGCAAGCGTCTCATAGCCTATCTTGGAGAACTGATTGCCCAGCACAAAGGGCTGGTAGGTCTTTCCGCTCTTTTTGAGACAGTTTGCATTCTGATGGAAGTTGCCTGTCATATTGGAATACTCTCCCGTGGCGGTGCTTCCGCCCCAGACAGAGTTGTAGAAATTTTTGAATACAAAGCCCTCGGTGGACATCTTGTAGAGCGTCGGCGTGAATTCCGGATCAATGATTTTGTCCGAAAAGCCCTCGATCGTGATGAATATGAGATTTTTGCCCTTGAACATGCCTGTGTATTCGTTCTGACGGGTGGGCTGCACATTGCTGAAGTATTCGTCCATGCTTTTGAGCATGGTGTTGTCAGTGGAGCCGGCAGCTTTGTCAAAATCAATATCCATCACATTGTAACCGTATTCCTTCGCCTTGTCGGAGGGCGACAGAACAATCGGGGCGGCGTTGAGATCACTTGCGTCAAATTCCTCGACCGGAGCGCCGAATATCAGCTGCCCCACATCAATGCGAGTGGCGTTGACGATGCCGAAATACCGGAAGCTGGTGTCCAGATCGTTCTGCAGGTATGTATAGTAATAATGCGCCGTGTATTCAGAGGTGGATTTCTTCGAGCCGTTAATAATGAGCAGCGCCGGAAAATACAGCGCGGCAAAGGCAGCCAGCGACGCTCCGGCAAGGGGAAGATTCCTCCCGCTGCCGTCCGGAATCAGCAGAACGCCTATCGCGCACATGATGACAAGCGGCACAAAGAATCCCAGTATCACATACCACACATTTCCCGCGGCGACGATGGCTTCCCGCCAGAACTGCGTGACGTCCTTGGCTTGTCCCAGCGTCTGCCATGAGAAGAAGGTGTGAAAATTACCGTAGTAGCTGACGTGGAACGAAAACCACACCGCCAACACCGCGAGTACGGTTCTGTAAAAAATCCTTCGTCCCCTGCCGGGAAACAGCATGGCGGCAAAGCTTAGCAAAAAGCCCATGGCAGCCGACAGCGCAAGCATGTAGCCCAGTGTGCCGTCAAAGACGCTGCCGAATACCTTCAGCTTAGCCATGATCTCCATGTAAAGCAGTGACGCGGGAAGGAACAGGATTTCCAATACCGCCCTCAGCGTATCGTTGCCCTCAAAGGAAAGCAGTTTCCGATTAAGCCTTTCTTTCATATTATCGCTCCCTCAGTCAAACAATTAAATGCCGTTGATGATTCCCACTGTAATACATTCACGACATGATAAAATACCATAAGTATTATTCTATCAGATAATTATAAAAAATGCAATGCAAAAATCAAGGCTTTATGGGAAATCCACCTTCAATTTGCCCCGATTTTTGGATAATCCGCCGTCTGTTCTTTAGAAGAGCGTCTTGGAATCAGGTTTGGCGCGGGGCGCAGGCTGATAAAGGCTGGAGCTGTTCCCGCACCAGGCAGACGAAAAAAAGCACTTCCCCGCACGAAGCAGCCCTTTGCCGCGCCGCCCGCGTCGAGGAGCCGGATACGGCATTCGCCGTCCGCGCACGGAACGGTTTCGGTTAAAGGCAGGTCGGAATGACTCTCCGGTTTTTCTGTTGGGAAGTGCTTATTTGATTTTTATTGTTTCTGTTTGGAAGGTGAAAGATACCTCTCGGAGAAGTGCCGCTCGTCCGCTTCGAGCATTTTCCTTGCCATTTCGTCGGCACGCGTTATCAATATCTGCTGATACCGGCACTGCTGTCCGCTGACCTCAGCCGTATCGCCGCACTGCTGGTAATTCAGACAGGCGCAGTCGTTGACGCAGCGCTTCCGCATGGCGCAGCCCTCGCAAAAGGACGGCTTTTTCAGGCTGCTCTGATAGATGGAATCCCTGCGGGCAAAGTTGATCCCTTCCTTCACGCTGCCCATGCGGTATTTTTCCATGCCGCCGAACTGGATACATGGGTAAATGTTCCCGTCCCAGTCGATGTACGGCTTTCGCATGCCTAATTGGCAGATATGGCATTTTCTGTCCTTGGTTATGGCGAGTATTTTTTCCTCGAAGGGGTTAAAATAGACGTCCTCTCCATTCGTGTATTTTTTCAATATGTATTCGCCCAGCATTGCAAGCTGATTTGACAGGATATCCATGCTGTCCTCGTCCCAGCCGGCAGACGGTCGGGCGTCAATGGCTAAATTCAGCCGCCTTACGCCCGACGCAAAGAGGTATTGCATGGATTCATTCACAATGCCGACGGTTTCGGGAGTCGCCGTCGCCATGATGAACGCGCCCGGGCGGTATTGCAGCAGCAGCCCGAGCTTTTCGTCCAGCGCGGCAAGGCAGTCTTTCCCATTGGCATAGAGACGGTTGGTGCGGGTCATCAATCCGTCGTGCGACATGGCGATGTCGATATTCTCATTTCGGGCAAAATCGAGAAATTCTTCATCGAAAAGCAGTCCGTTGGTGGTCATGTTCCAGCTAAATTTTACGTCCGCAAAGCGCTTGGAATATTCCACGCATTTGTAAATCAGCGGTTTGCACAGCAGCGGTTCGCCCCCGAAGAAGGAGACGCCCACAAAGCCGTCATTCTCCCCGACCGCCATATCAATGGCACGAAGCGCCGTTTCCTCGGTCATGAAGACATTCTCGTGCGTCTCAAAGCAGTACTTACAGCGGAGGTTGCACTGCTTGGTGAGAATCAGTGAGATATTCATGCGAAATCCTCCGCGTCAATTGCTTGCGTCGGGAAAATAAGCCACGTCGCCGTCCAATGTGAATGTCTCATCGTCCGAGGAACATGCATCCGACGAGCCAATATCCGAATCCGACACATTCTCAACGGTCATGTTGCCGTCGTAATCCGGCGGCAGGTATTGCGTGTCGCCCGCTAACGAATTGCTGAAGCAGCCGGTCAGCCCTCCCAGCATTGCCGCCGCTGCCGCTGTCGCCGCAACCGCCTTCTTCACGGCTCCGCTCACGCCGTAGCCTGCTTCATAGACTTCCGTCTTTTTTGGTTTCATGATAATTCCTCCCTCGTTTTTTCCTTTTCTTTCATTACTATAACCTTCATTTTTCAAAAAAGGTTGGCAAAAAAACAAAACTTCCCCGACGCCTTTGCGAGAAAAACGTCGGGGACTGATTGGAAATCATTAAACGGGATGTACCTTCTCCGCCGCGTCGAAGTGGGCGCTGTCGATGCCGTATTTTGCATCTCTGCGGTTCTGGAAGAACTTGGTGGCAACCTGTCCGAAGCATGCGTAGGAGAGCACGTCCTCCTCCTGCTCGAGGTATTCGGTCATCTCCTCGCGCAGCTGCTCAAGCTCCGGCTTGATGAGATCGGCAGGACGGCAGTCGATGGGTTCGAGATCGCCGATGATCTTCTTGCGGAATTCGGGGTCGATGGGCATTGGCGTCTTGCCGTAGGTACCCTGCACAAGTCCCTTGAATTCCTTGGTGGTCATCTTGTAGCGTTCGCCCATGATCACATTCAGCACAGCCTGTGTGCCGACAATCTGTGATGTAGGCGTGACAAGCGGCGGATAGCCCGCATCCTCGCGGACACGCGGCACTTCGTTGAGCACGTCGCTGAGCTTGTCTAACTTGCCTGCGTCCTTGAGCTGCGACACCAGATTGGAGAGCATGCCGCCCGGTACCTGATAGAGCAGCGTCTTGGAATCGACCTCCAGCACCTTGGGATTCATCAGACCGCTGCTGAGATACTTCTGGCGAAGCGTCTCGACATAATCCCTGATCTGCGCGAGCAGGTTGAGATCGAGTCCTGTGTCGTATTCGGTGCCTTTGAGGGCGGCGACCATTGACTCGGTTGCGGGGTGCGAGGTTCCCAGAGCCATCGGGGACATCGCTGTGTCCACCACGTCAACGCCCGCTTCGATTGCCTTGAGCATGGACATCGAGGCAAGTCCCGAGGTGTAGTGGGTGTGCAGCTGAATCGGAATCTTGACGGTCTCTTTGAGCGCCTTGACGAGATCGTATGTGCCGTAAGGAGTCAGCAGACCTGCCATATCCTTGATGCAAATGGAGTCCGCGCCTGTGTCCTCAAGCGTCTTGGCGTATTTGGTGAAATATTCAAGCGTAAAGACGGGACCGGTGGTGTAGGAAATGCAGCCCTGCACATGTCCGCCGTACTTCTTGGCGGCATTGATGGAGGTTTCGAGATTTCTTATGTCATTGAGAGCGTCGAATATGCGCATGATGTCAATGCCGTTGTCAATCGACTTCTGGACGAAGTATTCCACCACGTCGTCGGCGTAATGGCGGTAGCCCAGCATATTCTGACCGCGGAAGAGCATTTGCAGCTTGGTGTTGGGGCAAGCCTTGCGGATGGTTCTCAGACGCTCCCACGGATCTTCATTGAGAAAGCGAAGGCAGGCGTCAAAGGTAGCGCCGCCCCAGCATTCCAGCGAATGAAAGCCCACCTTGTCGAGATCGGAAAGCATCGGCAGCATTTCCTCGGTGGTCATTCTGGTGGCGATAAGCGACTGGTGCGCGTCGCGCAGCACCGTCTCGGTAATTTTGATCTGTGCCATAATGTTGCCTCCCGTCCGCTATCAGCCTATTGTGACAAGTGCGGTGCCGGATTCGACAGTCTGACCCTTGATGACGTAAACCTCGACAACCTTGCCGTCCTTGGGAGCGACAATGGCGTTTTCCATCTTCATGGCTTCGAGCACGAGCAGGGTATCGCCCGACTTTACGTAATCGCCGGGCTTGATCTGAACGTCAAGCACTGTGCCGGGCATCGGGGAATTGACGGTCTCGCCTGCCGCGGGAGCCTTGGGCGCGGCGGGAGCGGCGGGAGCCTTGGGAGCGGCGGGAGCCTTGGGTGCGGCGGGAGCGGCAGGTGCGGCAGCCGCGGCAGAAACACTGTCGCCGCCGACCTCTTCCACCTGTACGTCATATGCAACGCCGTTAACGGTAATTTTCAGATTTTTCATGGGAAATTCCTCCTGATATATGTCAAGTATGTCAATTATTTCACATTCATCAGAGCTGAATGTTGGAGTGCTTCTTGGGCAGGCGGGAAACCTTCTTGGAAGCCAGCATGTCAAGCGCTGCCACGACCGCGGAACGTGTGCCGGCAGGAGCGATCACGTCGTCGATGTAGCCCTCGGAGGCTGCCGCCGCGGGAGAAGCGAGCGTATTTCTGTAATCGTCCTCGATCTCGGCACGCTTGGCAACCGGATCTTCCACGCCCTTCAGCTCGTCGTTGTACATGATGGCGGTGAAGGTCTCGGGCGCAAGGGGAGCAATCACAGCATTGGGCCATGCCACGGTGAAGTCGGCGTTTGCCGCGCGACCTGCCAGAGCGACGAATGCGGGACCGTATGCCGCGCCGATGATAATTGCCAGCTTGACGGTAGTCGCCTCGGCATAGGCGTGCATCAGCTTTGCGGCGTCGCGCACGGTCTCAAAGCCGTAGGTATCGACCAGAGTGATGACCGGAATGGAGAAAGCGTCGCAGAATCTGACGAAACGGGCTGCCTTTGCCGCGCCGTTTGCGTCCATCCTGCCGCTGTTGTAGCGGCTTCTGGTGGATACGACGCCCACGGTCTGTCCGTTGACGGTGGCAAGACCGGTGAGAACGCTTCTGCCGTGACCAGTCTGGAAGTCAACCAGGCTGCCTTCGTCCACTATGCCGGCAATGATGTAGGAAATCACGCGCGTCTCGGTGCCGACAGCCGCCGAAACCGCGTCCAGCTCATCGCCCGAAACGGTGGGTTCGCTGTAATCCGCGCTCAGAGCGGCGCTGAGATTGTTGGAGGGGAGCATAGCGACCAGCCTGCGTGCCTTGGCAAGCGCGTCGTCAATGGTCTTGGTGAGAATATGTACGCTCTCGCCCACGTCCTCGCTCTTGCGTTCGCTGCCGTTGGTTTCGATGCCGAAGTCGGCGTCCTTGACGGCAATGACGATATCCGCGCAGCTTGCTATCAGCGCATTGGTGCCGACGCAGGTGCCGGCAATCACGGATATCTGCGGGACAACGCCCGAAAGACTGCTGCTCCAGAGCAGCATGTCGCCGTAAGCCGCCAGAATAGCGCCGCCCTGCTTGAGGCGTGCGCCCTGTGAATCGTAAATGCCGATGACGGGTGCGCCCGTCTTTGCGGCGAAATCATAGACCTTCTTGATTTTGCGCGCCTGCGCCTTGGAAATAGCGCCGCCTGTGACGTCGCCGTTCTGTGCAAAGGCGTATGCCGGCAGACCGTCAACCGTGCCGTATGCGGTGACGACCTCGGCAAGACCGCCCTCCGACTTGACCAGCGAGTCAAACTCCACCATAGAGCCTTCGTCAAAGAGCTTTGCGAGGCGATCGTAAGCCACGGTTTTCTTGACGGCGGCTTTGGTATCACTGACCTCCTGCAATTTGCTTTCTAAACTCATTGCTGAACCTCCTACAATTCAAAACAGACGGGCAAGCAGTCGCCGGAAAAGCGGCTAAGTCCTACTCCCCCACTGTAATTAATTAATATTTTACAATTATTATATTACATATCGGCGGCATATACAAGGTGTTATTTTGCCGTAAGACGCAAATTCCCTATTTTTTACAGAAATGTACCACATTTTGTGTAGCAATTGTCAAATATTTTCCGTCGTCCGCAAAGCCTACTCTGTCAAAGATTTCCTTGCGCATGGCGGAATCTGCTCTGATCTCCGGAATCATGCGGTTGAAGGCAAACGACGCGGCGGCGCGGAGCATAAGCTCCCCCGTGAAATCGTCGGGATATTCCCATGTGTTGATCAGGAGAAACGCGTGCATTCTGCCCTCCGGGTCGGGCTGCGTTTCCAGCGTGAGCGAGATATTGCCGGTGACCTCGCCGTTCTCATAGGCGCGAAGCACGGCGGCGTCTTCGGGAAGGGCATTTTGCGAAATGTAATCGCGCAGCTCTTTTTCATCTGTCAAAGGGTGTATTTCTAGCATTTTATCAAATTACCTTCCTTGCTTTTTCTTGTTGTTCTTTTTGTAGGGAGCGGTCTCGGCTGCCTTGGCAGCACGCTTCTGCCTCGAAGCGGAGATCTGCGCCGACGCCATCAGCGAACGGAGCTCGTCGTCGCTGAGGTCCCGCCAGTCGCCCGGCTTGAGCATTCCGAGCCTGACGTTGCCGACGGCTGTCCGCTTTAAGCGAATGACCTCCAGCCCCAGCTCCTCGCACATCTTGCGGATCTGCCTGTTGCGCCCTTCGTAAAGGGTGATCTGCATGACGCAGCGGTTTTCCTCCTTGGTGATAAGATTCACGTCGGCGGGAAGGGTCATCTGTCCGTCGATCATCAGACCCTCCGAGAGCTTGGCAAGCATATCCTCCGTCACCTGCTGACGGACGGTGACGCGGTAGGTCTTGGAAACATGACTGCGCGGGTGGGAAATCCTGTTGGCAAAATCGCCGTCGTTGGTCATGAGCAGCAATCCTTCGCTGTCGCGGTCGAGCCTGCCCACGGGGAACACTCTCTGCTCCACGTCCGCCACAAGCTCCGCGACGCATTTGCGACCCATTTCGTCCTCCATTGTGGTGACGAATCCCCTCGGCTTGTGCAGCATTATGTAAACCCTGCGGCTGTTCTGCGGCACCAGCTTCCGGCTGCCGACAGTCACCTTGTCCACGGCGGGATCGACCTTGTCGCCGATTTCGGCAACCCTGCCGTTGACACGCACCTTTCCTTCGGCTATGAGCTGTTCCGCCTTGCGCCGCGAGGCAATCCCGCAGTCGGCTATCAGCTTCTGAAGCCTGATTTTTTCTGCCATTTTATCTGACTCCTTTTCTTACGAGCGTAGAGTTACTTCAAAGAGTGTGAAGCTTCAAAGAGTGTGAAGTGTGAAGTGTGAAGTGAATGAGCGCCGGAGGCGCTGGAATAAAGAAACGCTGCGCTTCTTGGTTTGAAGTGTGCCACTCTGGTCGGCATTGTAATATATGTCCACACAAAAGCCCGATTGTAAAACCGGCAGTCATTTCTAAGAAGCGCAGCGTTATATATTCCAAGGCGCTCCGCGCCTTCCATAACTTCACACTTCACCTGTCAGCTGTGCTGACGTGTCACACTTCACACTTTTAAAAGGCTCCGCACTCTGAAAAACTTAGTCTGCGTTTTTAGACCGTTCCCGTATCGCCTTGATATAGTCGGTGAACCAGCCGTTTGTGACAGAGCGAATGTCCTCGGTGGCTGTGATGGGATAATCCGCTATCACAATGCCGTTGACCGAATAGCGAAGATGTCCCACAACGTCGTCCTTGGCGATCGGCGCGTAGAGGAAGTCATCGAAAACCACCTCGCGCACTACGTCCTTGGATTGCGTTTTCAGCACGTTGTAGGTTTCTCCCGGCTTGCATTCCACCTGCACATGCTTTTTATTGCCGCCCACCACGGTCGCGTCAAAGGCGGAAATATCCGGATCGACCGGAACCTGTTCATACAGGCTCTTGGCGTAATTGTAAAGGGTCTTGTGGTCGTTCCAGCGGTTGAGATTGTTGAGCGTCACACACACCAGACTAAGACCTTCCTTTGAGGTGACGTGCGACACGAGGCACTGTCCGGCGAGGTTGGTCACGCCTGTCTTGATGCCGTCGCAGCCCTCATAGCCGTATTGCTGCCCCTGAAGGAGGTAATTGTGCGAGACCAGCATTCGCCCCTTTGGGAATTCATCGTAGTAAATATTGCGTGCCTTGAAGCTGACTATCTGACGGAAATCGGAATTCTGCATGGCATACTTACCCAGAAGCGCCATATCGTAGGCGGTGGAATAATGCGCGCCGTCGGAGAACTGATCCAGCCCCGAAGGGGTGTCGAAGTGGGTGTTGAGCATGCCCAGCTGCGTCGCCTTTTCATTCATCAGCGACACAAAGGCGGGAATGCTTCCGCTCACGGCGACGGCAGCGGTATTCGCCGCGTCGTTGCCGGAATACATCATCATGGCGACGCAGAGATCGTACATCGTGATTTTGTAACCGGGCTTGAGCCCTATCTGTGTGCCGTCGAGCAGCTTCATGCACTCCTCGTTGACGGTGATGGTGCGCCCGATATCGCCGCTCTCGAGGGCAATAATGCAGGTCATGATCTTGGTGGTGCTTGCCATCGGCATTTGGCTGTTTTCATTCACGCCGTAAAGCACCATTCCGGTGTCGCAGTCCATTACAACCGCTCCGCCCGCGTTGATTCGGGGAGTACCGTCCTCGTTGAGCTCGGTAGCGGTCTGCACCGCCTCCTCCACCTCATTCTCGTTGACCTCCGCGCCTGTGGGCTTGGTGGTAGAAGTCGTGGAGGATTCGCGGGCGGTTGTTTTTTTCGTAGTGGAATTGGTCGGGTCGTCGGACGAAGCGGTTGTGGTGGAGGTGCGCTTTGATGTCCTCATGTCGTAGGCGGAATTGCCCGAGGCGGGGAGCGTATTGCCTCCCGCACTGACCGAAAACGCGAACGCCGCCATCATCGCCGACGCAATAAGCAGCGCCGCGCCGCGTTTGAAAAATCCGCCGATACTGTTGAATGATTCTTTTTTATGATTCATAATAATACCCTGCCTTCATTTTGTATTAAGAATACAAACAGCTATGTGTAGTCTTTGCCGACAAGGGTCAATTATTCGGTGAGGAAAATATTGCAATATGACGGAATTTCGCGTCATATCACTCGGAGATTTCCTCATCAAGGGTAAGCGGCTCGGCTTTCTCAGCCATTTCCTTGCTTACCTCCGGCTCTTCTTCCTTCTTTTTGTCCTTGACTCCGGCAAGAAGGCTGCTCACCTGATCCACCAGATTGGGTATCATTCCCACAGCCTTGTCGAGAGAATTCATGTTGTTGTCTATCTGGAGCAGGCGGACATTGGTGGGCGTTATCACCAGAAAGGCAACCGGCTGCACGGTAACGCCTGCGCCGCCGCCGCCGCCGAAGCAGCGGTGTCCCGATTTGCCGTCGAAGTCCGAGCCGCCCGAGGCAAAGCCGTAGGACATCTTGGAGATGGGGATAATGGTGGTGTCGCCGTTGACAATCGGGTCGCCGATAATGGTGGAAACGTCTACCATTTCCTTTATTTTGGAGAGGGTGGTGTCCATCATGCCCTTGATGGGGTGAACGGGAGCCTTTGCCTTTTCGCCTGCGGAATTCTCGGCGGTTTCAGCCGAAACGGATTTTTTCTCGGATTCGCTCATTTTTATTCAGACCTTTCATTTATGATTTGCTTTTTTTGCTTTCAGCTTTGATGTAAATTTTATCTGTGCCACCGCGAATTTTATCACAGCCCACAGCAGATTTCCTATCATTAATATGGGGAAAACCGTCAATTCGCCTATGAGGTAAATCACAATGCCCTCTCCGGCAAAATCGGGAATGATCTCTATGTCCCTGGTCTTTGGGCTGGACGGGTCATAGCCGCGGGTATTGCTCAGCAGGAAGGACAGCGCCGGAAACGCGCCCGAGCATATTCTGCCGTATTGAATAGCTGTGTCGGCGGCGTCCTTGCCCGAAACCGAAGCGTGCAGCACCAGCCTGTCGATTCTGATTCCGCGGTAAATGCGAACCATCGCGCCCCCCAGCGCCTTGCCGATATCCGCAAAGAATCCCAGCGCTCCGAAGAAGCCCCGCTGCTCTTTGAGTGCGCCGAAAAAGCTCTGCTTTTTCTCGGGTTTCTTTGGCTGGGGCGGTTTCTTTGGGCGGGGCTTCGGCTTGCGGCGTATTTTGGATTGAATCCATCTTGCCGCCTTCCCTATTCCCCGGAATATCGCGGAGAAAATTTCCTTTATCGCTGCCAGCGCCATGCCGAAAAATCTTCCCGCTGCGGCAAGCGCCTTGAGAAAGACCCCCGGCGGCTTCTTGGGCGGTTTTTCACCCACGACCGTGTATTTGACGAAAAGATATCTGATGCGAAACGTCACGTCCGGCTCATATCTGATTTCCAGATGAAGCGGCACACACATGGCGGCAAGCAGCAGCAACAGTATGATTAACAGGAGAATGCCGATTATTTTCAGCAAAACACCGATTATTTTCAAAACAATCAACAGCACTTCTCCTTCCGAGGTATTTTTTCGGGGCATGGTATAACATGAAAGCTGCGTAAATCAGGGGCTTTATCAATTTGAATACCTGCGTTTTTCCCCACTCGGGGCAAGGCAAGTCTTGATATGGCGTTATATTGGTATTCGCCCGCGCCTGTTGCGTGTCAAAGCGCGTCTCGCTCGGTCGGCTTTAAAAAGCCTCCCTCGTGGTGGCGCTGCCCCCACCGCCCCCGCCAAGGCTCCGCCCTGGACCTGCCAGGGAGCCTTGCCCCCTGGACCCCACGCTCGCCTGGAAAAAAGACGCTCGCTAATTGGGCGCTTCGCGCTTTCTTTTTTCTTTATTCTTTATTCTTTTTCTTCCGCTTCTTCCTGTGCGCCGCGAATGGCTTCCTCCAGTGTCATCTGTAGGTTGGCTTCGGTTTCGTCGGGGATTGCCGGAAGCTCTCCCATGGATTCCAGACCGAAGCAGCGCATGAAATTCGTGCTGGTGGCGTACTGCATAGGTCTGCCCGGCAGGTCGAGCCGTCCGCGCTCTTCAATCAGCCCCCTTGCCAGCAGTGTGTTGACCACGCCCGAGCAGTCCACTCCGCGCACCCGTTCAATGAAATTCTTGGTGACAGGCTCGTTGTAGGCTATCACCGCAAGCACTTCCATCGCGGCGCCCGAAAGGGGCGTGTCCTTTTTCATGTCAAGCAGCGTGCGGATCATCGGGGCAAATTCGTCGCGGGTGGTCATCTGATACTGACCGCCCAGCTTCACCACTCGAAGCGCCGAACCGCTCTGCTCATAATATTCGTTCAGCTCGGAGCAGACGCTGTCTATCGTATGTTTTTCCACACCCAGCACGTCCGCCATTCTCTCGCAGCTCACCGGGTCGCCGCCTGCGAATATCATAGCCTCTACTGTTGCTCTGAGTCCGATTGATTCCAATTGCGTCCACCACTCTCGTTTATCGTCATAATGTTGTTGTCGTCAATGTTGACCTTGCGGCTTCGTATCAGGTCGAGCACCGCCAGAAATGTGGCAATCAGTTCGCTGCGTGACTCAGCCCGTTCAAACAGCGTGGAAAACCCAAGCCGCTTGGATTTGTATATGCTCTTGAGCACAAAGCCTATCCGCTCGGTGACAGACACGATCTTCTTGCCCACTATCGCGCGGAAGTTCTCTTTGGAAGGGGGCTTTTTGCGAAGTCCTCTGCCTATGGCGCTGACGTATGCCTTCACCAGCTCCGCCGCGTCGTGCGAACGGCTGTAGGTCAGGTCGTGGCTGATCTTCATCTCGGGACGGGTGAAGCCGTCAAAGCTCACCTTCTCCGCCAGCTTGCCAGCCATCTGCTTGCAGAGCTGGTACTCGATCAGCTCGCCGCTCAGCTCCTTTTTCAGCTCCTCGGCTTCCTCTTTGCGGGGCATGAGCATTGCCGTCTTGATGTAGACCAGGCGCGACGCCATCGTGAGGAATTCGCTGGAAACGTCCATATTCTCCAGCCGCATCATGTCGATGTGCTGCATGTACTGCTCCAGCAGCTGAGCCACCGGAATATCGTAAATATTCAGCTTGTTTTTTGATATGAGATAAAGCAGCAGGTCGAGCGGTCCCTCAAAGACCTCCAGCTTATAAGATATTTTTTCCATTTAGTGCGCTCTCACTTCTTCCGCCAATGCGTCATGCTTTATGCTTTATGCTTCAAATGCCGTACAAAAAGCGGATGACAGACGCCGAGGCATTCAGTCCAAGCGCGTTGAATAGCCCGTCGACAACGCCGCCAAGCCATGAAAAGAGCGAATATTCCACCGTCCACAGCGGTCCGCTCAGCAATTGAATCGCCACATAGAACACCACAATATAGACAATGGGATTGACGCGGCTGATTGCCTGTTCGATTTTGTACATCAGCTTGTCGGGCATGATCCAGTTGAGTATGCGCGAACCGTCAAGCGGCATGATGGGCAGCATATTGAATACCGCCAGACCGACATTGAGCAAAACCACACGCAGCATCACAAAATAAAACGCGTAGAAAAAATCATAGCTCATGTCAAAGCACAGTCCGGCGCGGAATATGATCAATCCGAGAAAAGCCATAAGGAGGTTGGAGAGCGGTCCCGCAAAGGCGACAAGCGCCATGTAGCCCTGTCTGCGCTTCTGATTGCGGAAACGCACGGGACTGACCGGGACAGGCTCCGCCCAGCCGAAGCCGATCAGAAACATCATCAGAGCGCCGTACAGATTGAGATGCGCCATCGGATTGAGGGTGAGACGTCCGGCGCGTTCGGCAGTGTCGTCGCCCAATGCCTTTGCCATCAGACCGTGAGCACATTCATGCACCGGCATGATGAAGCCCAGCATGAGCACCATTGTCAGAATGTAAAGCAGCATTTCTCTTGTGTCTCCAAGCGTACTGAAAAATCCCATAATGCAATACCTTCCTAATCTGCGTAAATTTAGGGCATACTCCCCATTTAAATTATTATCCGAAATATTATACCCTATGCCGTATAAAAAAGCAAGCATTATATTGTTAAGGAAAATGCAAAAATCCGCACAACCTGACATTGCACGGATTTTCGCCTCAACATTTTTTAGTTACACTCATTTCCACACATCGTAATCAAGCGATTCGTTAAATTGTGGCGTGTAAATTTTTTTGTTTGTGTCAATTCTGGTCTTTTGAGTGCATAATGATCGCCGCCGAATTTACAGCCGTAACCAATACAAACAGTATACAATATACCACTGCCATCGTCGGATAAATGTCCATTATACCGGCTATGTCATTTGTGGCTATCCGACTGTTTATATCAAAAAAGCCAAGCAGCATTTCCGCCCCTATGCAACTGTAGCTTGCAATTATCCATAGATTTCGTCTCGATTGACAACACACAAGTGCAATAACCGAGGTAATAAGAGCGCATGGCGCGAGAATAATGTCCGTACTGTTCACTCCCTCCATTTTATATTGATAAACGATAAGGCAATATTGAATTTCGATTAAATTATATCGTTATTCAGGCAAATTGTCAAGTGCTTCTTATATATATTTACATTATATTCATAATGCACAAAAAGACTGCCCAACACAATTGCATCGAGCAGCCTTTGCCAATGTTACTGATTGACATATCCGTACCAAAAGCGGTACCATCTTCCCATATGCGGCAGAAATGAATATTTTTCGGTCTTTACACCATGCTCACACAGTATATCCAGAATTTTGTAAAGCTGCGTGTGCCACAGATTCAGCCTGAGCGGAATTTCTTCGCCGCTGCCCAGTTTAAATTTAATTTTCGGCAGAATAGTCGAATAATACGCCAGCTCGATTTCACGGTATTCAGCGCGGTACTGCACATCGTGGAAAATGCCGCCGTCCACTGTCACGACCTGCTCGTCAAATATTGCCCGTCCTCCGCCGCTGGAGCTTTCGCTGCCGTAGATGATTCCGCAGCGGAATGCTTTTGTATGATTTGATACTCTTTTCTGATGCATAAAAGCGCTCCCTAAAGCAAGTCGGACGGCGTAACATCTTCAAAAACCGGCCCGATTTCAAGCTCGGTTACAGAATATGCCGGCGTACCCAGAATGCCCTTTATCAACGCAAAAAGCGTAAAACCTGTAAGGAAAAGCAGTGCCGCCAACACAACCGACACGACGCCGATCAGTATAATCCTGCCGGCTTTGATTTTTTTGGTAATCTTTGTGCCGTCCTGATTGGCGTAGTATTCGCCGGCAATACATTCCGGCGTGCCGACATAGTCGATCACATCGTCAAGCCTCGCCTCCGGATTCTCGGCGAGATAGGAATCAACTCCCGCCTTTATATCGGGAAGAAGCGTCTCTCTTCCGTCCCGCGGCAGCGCCCTTGCCACCTCTCTGTAATACTTCTTCAAGCCCTTTTCAATACCCTTATTCATCTGACATTTCACCTCACTGCAGCTCTTTCATATCAGTTAAACCCGTAACCGGGCAAAAGATCGGGATTGGAAACAACGCCTCCGTCATACTGAACAAACCGGCTTTCAATTATGCTGCTCCCTATCAGAAAAAAGATGACGGAAATCACCAAAATCAAAACAATAATAACCGCAGCTATCAGAAACATGATCAATATTTTCTTTCCGACCTTGATCTCCTTCGTGATCTCCCTGCCGTCCTGATTGGCGTAATATTCATTAGCGATACACTCCGGCGTGCCGACATAGGCGATCACGTCATCCATTGTCGCGTCGGGATTCTCGGCGAGATAAGCCTCCACGCCCTCCCTGATGCCCGGAAGAAGCGCCTTTCTCCCGCCCGCAGGCAGCGCCTTTGCGATTTGCTTATAGTAATTATCCAAATCCTTTTCCATTGTAGTGTTACTCTTCATCTTCCGCGTTTTCTCCACTTCTGCTCAAAATCGTTTCGATATCGTTTTTAACTGCCTGATAGTCCGAAAGCAGCTGCCGCAGATGAAGTCTGCCGGCTTCCTCCAAGTGATAGTACACCCGGGTGGACGCCTTGCCGGCAAGCACCTCGCGGCTGCTTATGTATCCGTTGTCTATCATCTTATAAAGCGACGGATACAGGCTTCCCTCCGGTATAAAAAAATTGCCGTTGCTCCGTTTGATCAGGGTTTGTATGATCTCATATCCGTACATATCCCTTTCCTGGAGCAAGGTCAATACGAGCAGCGCCGTCGCGCCCCGTTTAAATGTGCTTTTAAAGTTCCCCGCAGCTATGATGATTCCCCCAAAAAAAACAATGCCCACATTACGCATATCATTACCTCAAAACGGTTTTATTATACATCACAAAAAACCAAAAGTAAATACATTCGGGCAAAATAATCAGAAAAAATTTTATGAATAAATTTAGAAAAGGATTCTGTTGACAGTTTAGTAATACTATGTTATTATTTGTTGTAGAATAATTAATGTACAGGAACGATAAGTTGAATGAACACAATAGCGCAAAAAATGACCGCCCTTCTTCTTGCTGTAATCATAATGACATCGGCTCTGACCGCCTGCCGCAAAACCAAGAGCAATGCCGAAGAAACCGGCGCGGACAGCGCTTCCTCCGCCGTTGAAAAGACCCTTTCGGACGACCTTTTCAGCTATGAGCTTTCGATCGACGGACACGTCTATTCCCTGCCCTGTCCGGTCAGCGAATTTGAGGAGCATGGCTGGGTAATTCATGACGATAATGATTTGTCACTTCTTGACCGTTCCAAAATTCAGAAGGTGGATATCGCCGATGAGCTGGACAGCTGTCAGGTGTGGATCGAGGGAAATCTCTGCGCCGTTCCTATGAAGTTCAATGAATTCACGCAGTACGGCTGGAAAGTCAAGGAGGATTCTTATGGAACCTACGTAAAGAACGATAAGGAATTATGGATCGGTATGAAAACCACCGGGGAACTGAAACAGCCCCATGAAGATTCTCTGATTACAGAATTCTATATTCGTTTCGACAACGGCTTTGAATATGTCATTCTCCCCGGCAACTTCATCTTTGACAAGCAGACCACCGCGCAGGAGGTCATCAACCAGTACGGTCAGCCGGACGAACCGATCTACAACTACTATAACGGCTACGAGCTGATATACCATCTTAATGAGAGCGGCAGCAGCTTTATCAGATTCAGCATACCCCGACCGGATAATGCTGACACACGCCCCGAGTATCACACGGTCATCATCAGAAAGACGCCCGGGGAATAAACAAAGAATGAAGCAAGTCCCTCAGCATTCATTTGCTGTCATTTCATCGTGTCGATCAGTGCCTGCAATGCTTTAATCTGCTCGTCCGTCAGACCGTCGGTATTCAGTACCGGCTTTGGCTGCTCCGCCTGACGGCCAAGCAAATAGTCCGTGCTGCACTGAAACAGCCATGACAGCGACAATATCACCTCTGTGCTGGGCGTTCTTTCCCCTGTTTCGTATGCCGACACCACAGAGGGCGAGATTTTGAGTATCTCCGCTACCTGCTTTTGAGAGAGTCCGTATTGCTGCCTTAATGATTTGAGTTTATCCGGTAGGTCTTTTATCATTGCGCCATCACCCAACACTTATTGTATAGTCTGTTCAACACTTTAGGTGTTAATCGTGTCTACTTTAAGTATTGACAAACTACACTGAATGTGTTAGAATTTTTATAAATAACCACTTTTTGCAAACAAAATGAAAGGAGGTGAAAACCTTGGCAGAAACATTATTGCTTATTTTCATCGCCGGCAAAATCGGCAATATCGCGCAGGATAAGGGACGCAGCCGCGTGGGTTACGGCTTGCTGACCGCGCTTCTCTGGTTCGTGGGCGAAATAGGCTTGGGAGTGGTCGGCTACAACATCGGCGGCGACTTTTTGTCGGCAGTGCCGTTCGGCATCGCCGGAGCTGCGATCGGAGCGATTGTATCCTATCTTATTGTATCAAACCTCTCGGAAACCGAAGAGCACAAAGTCAAATACACTTCACGGTACAGCGGAGGTTATGCCGCTTCGCCGGCACCCGAGAAAAAGCCTGCCATCGACGAGCGAACCGAGGACGAAAAGGAAGAGGACGATTTTGCCGCATCCGTGGGACTCTCCGCGCTTCAGGACGACGACGAGTAATAGTACAAGGAGTTTTTATTATGAATGACACCAACCAAACAGTACAGCTAAAACGAATCCTCTGTCTTGTGATCGCCTTGACTGCGCTCACCGTGATCATCGCTGCCTGCTCCGGCAAGTCCGGCGCTGACCCTGCTTCGTTAAGAGCGCCTGTCGTGAGCGGAACAGACATTTCTGACGACCTTTTCAGCTATCAGATCAATATTGACGGTCACACCTACACCGTACCCTGCTCGGCAAGCGATTTTCTTGAAAACGGCTGGGATCTCAGAAGTGATCACGACCTCGCTCCCGGCGAATCGGAAAATTTCGGCTCGATGGAAAAATCAAACTACTCGCTCCACGTCGGAATTTACAACGCCGGTACGGAAAAGGCAAAAATGTCAAAATGCGTCGTTTATGATGTAACGGCGCATGTCACAGAAATTCCCAAGGTCATTCTTCCCGGCGGTCTGCTTTTTGACCAATACACCCAGCGAAGCGACCTGATCTCACTTTACGGACAACCTGACGATATATTTGACAACAACGACAGTACTTCCTACCAATACGGCAAGGACCTTGATGCTGCCATCAGCTTTACCCTGCGCGAACCGGGAACATCCGAAACATTCAACGACAGCTATGTGCGCATCACCAACAGCAAGACGGCTGTCGTAGAAACACGCCCCGATTATTCCGACGTGGCAGCAACGGATATAGCCGACGATCTTGACAGCTTCCAGTTTGCCGTTGACGGACAGGTATTCACCGTGCCGTTCAAGGTCACGGAGCTTACCGAAAAAGGCTGGGAGCTTCGGGGAGAGAACGGCGTTCTCAAGCCGGATTACTACGCAATGGGACGGGTATTCGGCAAGGGCGACGCGGAGATCTGGTCGTACATCTACAACCCCACCGACAGGGAAATCCTTTATTCGGAAGGGGTTGTGGCGAGAGTGGAACTGCAATTCAGCCACGGCTTTCAGTATATCATACTCCCCGGCAATTTCATATTTGACAAATTCACCACCGTGCAGGAAATCATCGACCAATACGGCGAGCCTTTCGAGATAAAAAACGGCGAAAGCTCCACTACTCTCTCCTACAAGAGAGGTCCCTACAACATTTACCAATACATCGAATTTGAGATCGCCCTCGACGACGGATATTTGCCTCCGACACACAACAGGGTGACATTTGTCAACTTCAATACCACAGCAGAGCCGAAAGGCGAAGGAATCTGATCCTTTTGGTTCGTAACGGCAACAGCGTTCCTTATCGGCGTGATTGCCGCGTATTTCGCAAAATCCGCAAAAAAAGAGCAAAAAGAAGTAACCGCATGAGCACCCTGAACCCAGCGGTTACTTCTTCTTTTTTAGTATCGTTCCGTTCCACCCGTTGTGTCAACAGGGGTTTGGTTTTCATTTCTTAGGCTCGATCAGCCTTGAGGCGTTGGCAACGCATATCAGACACACGCCCACGTCGGCAAAGACTGCCGCCCACATGGGAGCGTAGCCGAACGCCGCCGCGATCAGCACTGCCGCCTTGAATAAAAGCGAAAAGGCTATGTTGAATTTGATGATTCCCATTGTCCTGCGGAAATGCCGGATGGCTCTGGGCAGCGTGCCGAGATTGTTGGAGGAAAGCACCATGTCGGCAGCTTCAATCGCCGCGCCGGAACCGAGCCCCATTGCGATGCCCACATCGGCTACCGCCAGCACGGGAGCGTCGTTGATACCGTCGCCCACAAATGCCGTGATCAAGCCCTTTGCCTTCATTTCTTCGATAGCCTCGACCTTGTTCTCCGGCAGCAGCTCGGCGCGATAGCTTTCAATTCCCACGCTCTCCGCCACCTGCTTTGCGCTGTCGAAACCGTCGCCCGTGAGCATTGTCACTTCGTCCGCGCCCAATGCCTTCAGTTCGGCAACGGTGGCAGCCGCTCCCTCCTTCGGGCTGTCGCTGATGAAGATACTGCCCGCCAGCCTGCCGTCATAGGATACATACGCCTGCGCCTTTGCGCCCTCCGGAATGGCTACGCCGTATTTCTTCATCAGCTTCGCGCCGCCGCAGAGTATCTGCTTTCCTTGGGAATCCTCGCAGCCTACGCCGTGTCCCGCAAGCTCGGTGTAATTTTTATACTGAGTGATATTCTCCAACGCGCCGGCGTATTCTCTGATCGCCTGTGCGTAGGGGTGCGACGAATTGATCTCGGCTGCTGCCGCCAGCTTCGCGGCTTCTTCGGCGGTAAAGCCCTCGCCGCTCGCAACCTCATGCACCTTGGGCTTGCCCTCAGTGACGGTGCCGGTCTTGTCAAAGGCTATCGCACGCGCCTTAGCAAGCTGCTCGGCGAAATTGCCGCCCTTCACCAGCACGCCCAATTTCGACGCTCCGCCGATGGAGGAAAAGAACGCCAGCGGCACCGAAATAACGATGGCACAGGGACAGGACGCGACAAGGAAGGTCAGCGAACGGAAAATGAATTCCCCGAATGTGCCAAAGCCCAGCAGCGGCGGGATGATAGCTATGATAAAGGCAAGTCCCACCACAATAGGCGTATAGACCACCGCAAAGCGTGTCACGAATTTTTCGGCATTGCCCTTGTTTTCAGCCGATTCGGTGACAAGGCTGATGATCCTCGCGGCGGCGGAATTTTCGTAATTGTTGGTAACTCTTGCCGTCAGAGAGCCGTCTCCGTTCATCATGCCGCTGAGCAGTTCGCTGCCCGGCTCGGCTGAAAGGGGAAGCGATTCGCCCGTGAGCGCCGAGCTGTCGATATCCGAGCTTCCTTCGGTGACAATGCAGTCGAGAGGAACCCTTTCATGCGGGCGAATGAGGATCGTCTCCCCTATTTCGACCTCTTCCGCACGGACAACCGCCATGCCTGTGCTGCGTTTTACATTGGCTGTGTCGGGACGTATCTCGGCGAGCGCCTCTATGCTCTCGCGGGAATTGTCCACCGCCTTGTCCTCCAGCCATTCGCCTATGCGATAGAGCACGGCGACCATTGCGCCCTCGAAGAATTCCCCGAGAATGGCAGCCGCGACCATCGCAATTGCCATCAGAGCGCTCTCGTCGAGACGTTTTTTTAATATCGACTTTACGCCGCTTATCATGACGTCGTAACCGGCAAAAATAATGGCGCATATATCCCCCACTGCCGACACGATCTCATGATGCGGGAACGCCATGAAATGAGCCGCGATTCCGACCGCGCCCGCTATCAGCGCAAGGATTGTCGTTATGATCATCGCAGGGGAATTTTCCTCTTCGCCGTGCTCATGGGAATGTCCGTGCTCATGTCGGTGCTCACATTCGTCATCGTCGCAGCAGTCGCAGGATTCGGAGTGGCAGTGTTCTTCATGACGCTTATTATTGCTGTCAGCTGATTCATCGTACTGCACCACATTCACGCCCACCAGCACACTGTCCACGATTTTTTGAATATCCTCGTCGGCATTCGGGTTGATGTCGCTGAGATGGACGGTGAGCCGCTTGTTCATGAAGTCAACCGTCGCCTTTTCTATCCACGGCGCCTTGTTGATCGCGGCTTCGGCTTTGGCGGCGCAGCCCGCGCAGTCGAGATTTTCAAGCGTATATTTTATCTTTTCCATTGCTCTTCCTGTTTCCTCCCGTTCAATTCTCTTCATTGATGTGCTCAAAGCCCATCTCAATGATCTTCTTCACATGGTCGTCGTCCAGCGAATAAAACGCCGACTTGCCGCAGCGACGCACCTTGATGAGCCCCGCCGTTCTCAGCACCCTTAGCTGGTGCGAAATGGCAGACTGATTCATCTCCAGCACCTCGGAAATATCGCAGACGCAAAGCTCGTGATTGAGCAGCGCCGACATGATACGCAGTCGTGTGGAGTCGCCGAATATTTTGAACAGCTCCGCTAAATCATACACATTGTCGATGTCGTACATATCGCTGCGCACCAGATCGACATAATCTCCGTGCGACTGTCCGGCTACCAGCTCATCGACATCATCAAAGTCATTGTTGTTAATCTCCATAATCAATCGCTCCATTCATCAAATGAACAATTATTCATATGTATATTATATCACTCAATCATGGATTGTCAATACCTTTTTGCGTTTTTCTATAAATAATAATAAAAAAATAAAAAAACGCCGGTACAATCACACTTGGCGAAAATACCGACGTTTTTATAACAAATGAATTATTTACCAATAGCGGCAGATTTCACACGATCACTCAACGGTGACGGATTTAGCGAGGTTTCTCGGCTTATCCACATCGCAGCCTCTTGCCACGGCGGTGTAATAGGCAAATATCTGAAGCGGAACGATCGCGGCTATAGGACGGATAAACTCATCTACAGCAGGCACTTCGATCAGGTGGTCGTAGATGGTGCTGTCCACGCTTGCGCCCTTCCGGCAGAGCAGAATCACCTTCGCGCCTCTCGCCTTGACTTCCTTGACGTTGCTCACCGTCTTTTCAAAGAGCTGATCGCCCGAAGCGATCGCTACAACAGGCATGCCCGGCTCGATAAGGGAAATAGTGCCGTGCTTGAGCTCTCCGGCGGCGTATGCCTCGGAGTGAATATAGGAAATTTCCTTGAGCTTGATGGAAGCCTCCCAGCAGAGCGCCGCGTCGTATCCCCTGCCGATGAAGAAAAGATCTTCGCAGTCCTTGTAGCTCTGGGACATCTCCTTGTAAAGATCAGCGTTTTGGATAACCTCGGCGACGACGTCGGGAATCTGTCTGAGCAGGTCGGAATAATGCTCCAGCTCCGCATCGAAAACCGTGCCGCGTTCGCAGGCAAATCGCAGCGCCATCATGAGCATAACGGCAACCTGACAGGTGTATGCCTTTGTGGTGGCAACGGCGATTTCGGGTCCTGCCCAAGTGTAAAGCACGATGTCTGCTTCACGGGCAATGGTGGACCCCACCACATTGACGATGGCAATGGTGGGAATGCCCCTCTGTTTGGCGATGCGAAGTGCCGCCAGCGTGTCGGCGGTTTCGCCGCTCTGGGAGATGACCACAACCGCGTCGCCCTCCTCAAAGAGCAGGCTGGAATATCTGAACTCCGACGCGACCTCCGTGATGACAGGAACCTTCGCAATGCGCTCGATCATGTGTCTGCCCACCATTCCGGCGTGAAGCGCGCTGCCGCAGGCAACGACATGCAGGCGCTTGATCTTGGAAATATCCGGCATTTCCTCCGCGAAAATTCCCTTTGCGCCGTTTTTCAGGCGGGGAAGAATCGTATCGGCAAGCACCTTGGGCTGCTCGTTGATTTCCTTGAGCATGAAGTGATCGTAGCCGCCCTTTTCGGCAGCGGAAACGTCCCATGTCGCGGTGAATATTTCTTTGTCAATGGGGTTTCTGTCCTGTCCCAAAATCTTAACAGAATCAGCTGTGATTATGGCAAGCTCGTTCTCCTCCAGCAGGTAATACCTGTTTGTCCTGCTGAGAATTGCCGGAATGTCGGAGGCGATGAAATTCTCTCCCTCGCCTATGCCAACGATCAGCGGACTGTCCTTGCGAATGGCAAAGAGCTTTTCGGGAAAATCGTCAAACAGCACTCCGAAGGCATAAGAGCCGCGAATACGGGAAACCGCTGTGTAAATCGCGTCAATCGGGTCGCCGTCGTAATACTTGTCGATCAGCTGCGCGGCGACTTCCGTATCCGTTTCGGAAAGGAAAACGCGTCCCTCCGCCATCATCTGTTCCTTCAGCTCGGAATAATTCTCTATAATTCCGTTGTGTACCAGCGTGACCCTGCCGCTTCTGTGCGGGTGGCTGTTGACGTCGGAAGGCTCACCGTGGGTCGCCCAGCGGGTATGACCTATGCCGCAGACGCCCTGCGGCACATCGGCGCCGATCTTATCCTCTAAGTTCTTAATGCGCCCCTTCGCCTTGATCACGTTGACGCTGCTGCCCTCAAAGACAGCCACGCCAGCCGAGTCGTAACCCCTGTACTCCAGCTTCTTCAGCCCGTCCAGAAGTATCTCGGTTGAATTTTTATTACCTATGTATCCTACGATACCGCACATATTTTAACTTACCTCCAATAATATACAGAGTAACGGCACTTCTGTTCTCCGGTTGCCCGAAGATTTTGTATGCCGATATGCAGCTTCTCTGTGAAGCCGGGAAGCATCCGCCGAAAAACTCGATAAACTTCCACCCTCGTCAGCCATTCTGCGGTCATCATACAGCATATTTCATTCCGACAGAACGGCTCAGGCGCTTTTAACTCAAAATACACTGCCTTGGCAGCGACATACAATAATAAATTCACCCCCCCCGGAAATATGCTTACAGTCTATTAAAACATAAAATACTTCATTTGTCAACAGCTAATTAGTTAAATTTACTGAATTCCTATCTCACATTGATACATGCATTCATCATAATAAAAACAGACCCTTGCATTCTCTCTGCATTGATATATAATAGAATAATAAAAACTATATTCACGACAAATGATAAAAAGAACAGCAGAACAAATGAAAAAATCACCTGTCCTGCTGAACGAAAGAAGTGTAAGTGGTGCAATTACACAGCTTCCACTTGAAATTGTATCACAGCACTTTGGGATTGTCAAGACTTATAGAAGCGAAATTATCACGGCTAAGACAAAAATAATCATTTTTTATCTTAAAAACAACGGCAAAAATAATTGAGTTTTTTTATGATACTATTCTTGCTATTTTTTTAGAAATTCGTTTCTCTATAAAATCAGCTTAATTGTTTCTATAAAATACTTACAACAAGGAAGAAGCCTATGAAAAGTATATATATTTCACATTCAGCAGACAAAAAAATCATCGGGTATCTCAGCACTTACGGCTGCCGCCTTCAAACCGTCCCTTCGGGCGGCAGAACCTATCCGGCAGTGGACGCGCACCCCGATATTTACTTCTGCAAAATGGGAGTCACGAGGCACCCGCATATCTTCAAAGGCGACCCGCGGGAAATCGGCGCGGCGTACCCCGATAATATCGGATTCAACGCCGTCTGCCTCGACAGATATTTTATACACAATCTGAAATGCACCTCGCCATCCCTGCTGCATCATGCAAAATCGCTCGGTGTGGAATGCATCAGCGTAAAACAGGGCTACACCAAATGCAGCTGCGTTGTCGTGGACGGCAATTCCATCATAACCGCCGATTCCGGGATTATCCGTGCGATAAAAAAATACCCTGACGTCGACGTTCTGCCGATAAGTCAGGGCTTTGTGAGACTGGAAGGCTTTGCCTACGGCTTTTTAGGAGGGGCTTCGGGCAGGGTGGGAAACGAAATCATCTTCAACGGCGACCTTTCAAAACACCCCGATTTTGAGGCAATCCGACAATTTATCGAATCGCGCGGTCTGACGGTAAAATATTTCCCGGAATACCCGCTCACCGACATCGGCAGCATTCTGGCGGATTTTTAACTGTCATGATTGATAATACCATGCGGTTGCCTCGTATTCCTCTGCGACAAAGCGCAGGAATGACGGCAGATCGGCGAAGGCAGGCTCCGGATCGGTCTCGGAATCGTGATCCCACGGGTCAAACCACAGCCCCTCCCCGTCCGGCTCAAATCGGCACAGCCAGAAGGAAAAAAAATCGTCGCAGCCGAATTCAAACCATCCGTCCTCCGCAAAAGCCTGTTTTGCAACAGGGTCATTGAGCGCTACCTCGGGCGAAAAAATATGCCCGAAAGGAAAATCCGCGCCGCCGTACAATGAATAAAATTCTCTCAGCGGTTCGGGAAGTCTTTCTATGATGTCGTCGCCGCATGCTCTCGGCTTCAATTCAATATCGGGATATTCTTCCATCAATTCTTCCAGACAAGTTTGTAATTCACTCATTTTTCGCTGTCACTCCTTTGGTATATGGTTAAAAAGCATAACACGGCAGACCGCTTCATATTTAAGCTGCCTGCCGTTACTATTTTGAAAAATTATGATTTCTTGTATGCCCTTCCGATGTCGGTGCGGAAGTGTGCGCCCTTGAATTTGATCTTGTCCACCGCGGCATACGCCTTCGCCAGAGCTTCGTCAAGATTTGCGCCCTTTGCGGTCACACCCAGCACGCGTCCGCCGTTGGTGAGGAACGCGCCGCCGGCAAATTCAGAGCATTTTGTGCCGGCGTGGTAGACGGTCGCGCCTTCCACCTGTCCCTTGCGGTCAAGACCCTCTATCGGAATGCCCTTTTCGTACTTGCCGGGATAGCCGCCTGATGCCATGATCACGCAGGCGCAGGCGCCGTCGTCCCATTCGATATCGAGATCGGAGAGCTTTTCGTCGATGATGGCGTTGACGATTTGGGAGAAATCCGTCTTGAGTCTCGGCAGAACAACCTGCGCCTCGGGATCACCGAAACGGCAGTTGTATTCGATGACCTTGGGACCGTTCGGCGTGAGCATGAGTCCGAAATAAAGGCAGCCCTTGAAGGTGCGTCCCTCGGCATTCATGGCATTTATGGTAGGCAGGAAGATTCTGTCCATGCACTCCTGTGCGATTTCGTCGGTGTAGAAGGGATTGGGGCTGATGGTTCCCATGCCGCCTGTATTGGGACCTAAATTGCCGTTGAACACGCGCTTGTGATCCATAGAGGAAACCATCGGCTTGACACACTTGCCGTCGGTGAAGGCGAGAACGGACACCTCGGGGCCGGTCAGAAATTCCTCGATAACGATGTTGTTGCCGGAATTGCCAAAGATTTTGTCCTCCATGATGGAGTGAATGGCAGCCTTTGCCTCATCGAAATTCTCGGCTATCACAACGCCCTTGCCGAGCGCCAGACCGTCCGCCTTAATGACAGACGGGTAGCTGTCGCGGGTCTTGATGTATTCCAGAGCCGCCTTGGGGTCGTTGAATACCTCGTATGCCGCGCTGGGAATGCCGTACTTCTTCATCAGCTCTTTTGAAAAGACCTTGCTGCCCTCGATAATGGCGGCTCTTTTGTTGGGACCGAAGGCGCGGATTCCCTGCTCGTTGAGAGCATCCACCATTCCCATAACCAGCGGATCGTCGGGAGCGACGAACACGCAGTCGACTTTGAGCCTCTGCGCCAGAGCGACAACGCCCTCAATGTCGGTCGCGGCGACGTCGAACACCTCCGCGTCCTTGGAAATGCCGCCGTTGCCCGGCGTGCAGTAGATTTTGTCAACGTCGGCGCTTTCCTTGAGCTTGCGGATAATGGTGTGTTCCCTACCGCCGCCGCCGACTACTAAATATGTCATTGTTTCGTGTCTTCCTTTCGTAAAAATTCTACCATACCCTGTATGGCAAGCCCAACAGCGATAACAGAATGATCAGAAGATTGGGGAATACAATATTTATCAGAAAAAACAAGGCGATATTCTTCCGGCTTATCAATTCACTGTTCTTTGCGGAAATGAAAATCCACGCAAACAGCAGCGTCAATATTCCGGCGGAAATATACCACCGGAACATCAGACTGAACGCCAGCGAAAAAACCGGCGTACACAAACAGGTCAGAAGATCATACAGCTTCTTCCTGCTGCCTGCCTCCTTGTCACGAGCCAATCGAAAGGCAATCACGATCACGCCGATACTCGCCAGCATGATCAGCACACAGCCGACAACGCAAGCCAGAATCAAATGCTCGTCACAGCTCCACGGGCTTATATTCCGATAAAACCAATCGGCAAATTTTTCCATAAATATACTCAATTGTACCGAAGCGCCGCGCCACCACATATTTTATCATTCACAGCGCAGCGCTCCGATATTTTTCATTTTAAAGTCTTCAGTTTTCAGTCTTCAGTTAGCGAGCGAATGCGAGCGCTTTAGTGATGGAACAGACGGATCCCCGTAAACACCATCGTCATGCCGTACTTGTTGCAGGTCTCGATGACGTTGTCGTCGCGGATGGAGCCGCCGGGTTCCGCGATGTACTGCACGCCGCTTCTCTTGGCGCGCTCGATGTTGTCGCCAAAGGGGAAGAACGCGTCGCTGCCGAGGGACACTCCGCTCATGGTCGCGAGCCATGCCTTTTTCTCTTCCTTGGTGAAGGGTTCGGGCTTCTCGGTGAAGAAGAGTTCCCATGTCCCGTCGCGGAGAACGTCGTCGTAATCGTCGCTGATGTAGACGTCAATGGTGTTGTCGCGGTCGGGGCGGCGAATGTCGGGCTTGAAGGGGAGGCTGAGCACCTTCTCGTTCTGTCTGAGATACCAGTTGTCCGCCTTGTTGCCGGCCAGCCGGGTGCAGTGGACTCTCGACTGCTGACCCGCGCCCACGCCGATGGCCTGACCGTCCTTGACGTAGCAGACGGAATTGGACTGGGTGTATTTCAGGGTGATGAGCGAGATGATGAGGTCGTGCTTGGCGGTCTCGGGGAGGTCTTTGGATTCGGTAACGATGTTGCTCATCATTTCGTCGTCAATGACAAGCTCGTTTCTCCCCTGCTCGAAGGTCACGCCGTAGACCTGCTTGCGCTCGATTTCGGCGGGCTTATAATTCTCGTCCATTTTGATGATGCAGTAGGTGCCTTTTCTCTTGGACTTGAGGATTTCGAGGGCTTCGGGTTCGTAGCCGGGGGCGATCACGCCGTCGGAGACTTCGCGCTGAATCATCTTGGCGGTGGGTACGTCGCAGACGTCGGAGAGGGCAATGAAATCGCCGTAGCTGGACATTCTGTCCGCGCCGCGCGCCTTGGCATAGGCGCAGGCAAGGGGCGAAAGCTCGAGGTCGTCCACGAAGTAAATCTTCTTGAGCACGTCGGAAAGCGGTGTGCCGATGGCAGCGCCTGCCGGACTTACGTGCTTGAAGGAAGCTGCCGCACAGTAGCCGGTCGCCTTCTTGAGTTCGCTGACGAGTTGCCAGCTGTTGAATGCGTCGAGCAGGTTGATGTAGCCGGGCTTGCCATTGAGCACCTCAATCGGAAGTTCGCTGCCGTCCTCCATGAAAATTCTGGAAGGTTTTTGATTCGGGTTGCACCCGTATTTGAGCATCATTTCGTTCATGTTTTTCAAGCGTCCTTTCAAACAAATCATTAATCAATCTTCAAAAAACATCGGATTTACAAAGGCAAAATTCTTGTCTATTACCATTTTTAAATAATCGTCGAAGCTGTCGGCAATCACATCGAGGCGGTCAGGGTCGTGAAGGAACCGGATGATCTGCCCTTTCCTGCCGGATTCCGCCGGGGTGTAGTCGATAAAGAGGCTGGAAGTGCCGCCGTTGTTCATGCAGTCGGAGAAGCATAGCCATTCGCAGCGCGAACCGTCCTGCCGGATGCGCGGGTCAACAAACAGACCGTAAGGATCGTCGCCGCCCTCTGCCTGTTCTTCCTTGTACCAGTAAAACAGGTCGGCAAAATTGTCGCCGTAATTCATGTCGTTGTCCTCGATCAATTGCTCGGCTGAATAGAGATAATAGGGATAGCCGCCTTCGTCCACGTCCGAGCCGAGGAAGTAGAAAGCGATTTCCTCATCACCGTATTCGCGCCAGTAGGTGCCGTCGGCGAATTCCAGCAGCTCCACGAGCGAAGCCGGAATTTCAGGGTATTGTTGCAAAAGCTTCATTTCATCTTCGGCAGATACGCCGTGCTTCACCGAGACAAAATGCTCCCATTCTTTCGCGCCGTTTTTGCCGGCATTGAGATAGGCATTTTTCAGCCCTTCTATATATTGCTGTGCAATGCTTGCCATGCTCATTTCCAATCACACATTCTTGTTGACGATTCTGGTGTCAACCTCGCCCGATGCAAGGTCGATGAAGCGGGTGAAGAGCGAAACCTTGTTGTCCTCGTTGAGGGCATTCCAGACCGCCTCGGTGAATTCGTCAAGGCTGTCGGTGGTGATCTCGACCCATGTCGGCTCGCCTTCGTAGCTGGGAATGGGATTGCCGTCACATTGGTAGGTGTGAATGAAGTGTCCCTGACCGGCAGGTGTGTTGTTGTAATCGAAGAAGAAGCGCTGCGCGGAATCGGGATTGCCGTTGGCACTTTTCAGAATGGAGAGCTGATAGTCGCCGTTTTTGTGGACAATTCCGCTGATTCTGGGGGTGTAGTTCGGCGGGTCAGGCTCGAAGGCGCGGGTTCTCAGAGCGTCCTCAAAGGTCTTGCCCTGTGCCATGAAGTCATAGACGGTGTCGGTCTGGTCGCCGTTGGTCACGATGGTGTCGTCGCCCAGCACGCGCACAGGAGCATAAATGATAAGCGAGGGATCGACCAGCTTGGAGGGATCGAATGCCTCGGTGCGAATGCCGCCCTCCTGCTCCACAAATACGCGGTTGCGGCTGTTCTCGCTTCTGCCCATGATGAAATAGGCGATGGCGGCGAATTTGCCGCTCTTGCTCTTGCCCAGCACAATTCCTCTGCCGGGATAGGTGGTCGCGCCGATTTCCTGCGCGTAATTGATGATTTCCATATTTTTTACAAATCTCCTTTGTTTTGTTGATTTAGGTGATTATTTGTCAATTCTTACATATCGGTGTTTTGTCTTTTGTCCGGGCAATTCAATGGATTGCAGGTAAGGAAAGCTCCCCAGAACGAACTGACAAAGCGGATAAACGGATGAATTTTCAAATTGCTCATTTGAATTCAGCGGAATAGAATAAATTTCAAAAATATCTCTGTCGGTTGTAACGCTGAGGGTCGAGCATTTAGCAAAGAAAAACCGCGTATCGCCGCCGATCATTTCTTTTACCGAATCAATGCGGTATTCGCGCTCGCCGCATTCGATCACGACTGTGTTGCCTTCCCGCCAGCAATGCCCCACGGCGCGAAAAACGCCCAGACCGTGAAGCAGACTGAACAAAGCCATTAATCCGGCAGATACGACGATCATTTGTTCCAGACAGTACCACAGGCTCACGGAAAACCGCACGCGAAGCCACCATGTGAAGACAGCCGCCAGCACCACGCAAAGCATATTGCCCCACTGAATCCGGTCGTGAAGCTGATAATGGAATTCGCACTTCACAAACCCGTTGTCGGCTGTTTCTTCCTCGCCAATTGCAAAGGGAAAATTAACGGCTTCCATTATCCTTCACTCCTTCATTCCAAGGGCGCAGCCCTTCCTTAACTCCAAACTCCACACTGCTATTAGCCGTGCAGACCTTCGGACTGCAACTGCATATTCTCCACAATGATGTCGTGAATCTCGCCGAGAGAGGCGCAGTATTCCAGCACCTTCCACGGCTCGTTGGTATGGTAGTGGATTTTGATGGTTTCCTCGTCGCCCACCGCCAGCAGGCAGTCGCCCACAAAATTCTCTACGAAATAATCGTTGATTGCGTCCTCGTCAAGGTCGTGTCCTTCGATGAGAAGCTGTGTGTCAAACTTGTACTCTACTACTTCATTTTCAGGCATGGTATTAACTCCTTTATTATTTTTTATTATACAAGCCCGAAGGGCTTCCGACATTATTCACTATTCGTTATTCTCTATTCTTTATTCTCTAAATTCCGATCGCCCAGAATTACAGTACGATTTCCTTCAATGCGGATACGTTCCTCGCAAAAGAGCGAAACAGCCTTCGGAAGAATTTCCCATTCCGCCTGTCGCATGACGCGGTATTGCAGAATATCCTCATTGTCGCCCTGCTCGATGGAAACGGCTTTTTGCAGGATAATCGCCCCGCCGTCGGTGATTTCGTTGACGAAGTGGGCGGTGGCGCCCGTCACCTTCATTCCGCTGGCAAGGACGGCGGTGTGCACCTTCTTGCCGTAAAAGCCGTCGCCGCAGAAAAGCGGTATCAGGGACGGGTGAATATTGATGATCCTGTTGCGGTATTTATCAATAACGCTCGGTCCCAGTATCGAGAGGAATCCTGCCAGAACAATCAGGTCTATGCTGCGGTTTTCCAGCGCCGCCAGAATCGCCGCGTCGTACGCCTCGCTGGCGGCGTATGCCTTGCGGGAAACGACCTCATGCTCAATGCCGGCATTCTCGGCACGCTGCAAGGCATACGCCCTGTCGTTGCTGGCAAGCACATAGGTGATGCGCCCGTTTCTGATCTCGCCGCGTTCCTGCGCGTCAATCAGGGCTTGCAGGTTGGTGCCGCCGCCCGATACGAACACGGCTATATTTTTTACACGATTTTCACTTGTATTCGTCAGCATATTTCAACGCCCTCTGTGCCGCTGACGACCTCGCCGATCACGTATGCTTCCTCGCCGTTTGCCTTGAGCGTTTCGATTGCCTTGTCAGCCTCGGACGGGTCAACGGCCACCACCAGACCCACGCCCATGTTGAAGGTGTTGAACATGTCGTGATCGTCAATTCTGCCGTCGCTCATCTTCTGAATGTAGTGGAATACCGGCAGCACCTTAACAGTATTTCTCTGCACCTTCGCCATCATGCCGTCAGGCAGCATGCGCGGAATATTCTCATAGAAGCCGCCGCCTGTGATGTTGGAAATGCCGTGTACCGACACTGCCTTTTGCAGGGCGAGGACGGATTTCACATAAATACGGGTGGGGGTAAGCAGCTCTTCTCCGAGCGTCTTGCCGAATTCATCAATATACTTGGAAATATTCTGGGAGCTGACTCTCAGTGTGGTGCGAACCAGCGAGAAGCCGTTGGAGTGCAAGCCGGTGGAGGCAACGCCGATGAGCGTATCGCCCACCTTGACATTGGCACAGTCCACGATCTTCTCCTTATCGGCAAGACCCACGCAGAAGCCCGCGAGGTCATATTCCTCGGGAGGATAGAAGCCAGGCATTTCGGCAGTCTCGCCGCCGATCAGTGCGCAGCCCGCCTGCACGCAGCCTTCCGCCACGCCGCCGACGATGTCGGCTACCTTTTCGGGAATGTTCTTGCCGACAGCCAGATAGTCGAGGAAGAAAAGAGGCTGTGCGCCGCTGCAAGCCACGTCGTTGGCGCACATGGCAACGCAGTCGATACCCACCGTGTCATGCTTATCCATAAGGAATGCGATTTTCAGCTTAGTGCCGACGCCGTCTGTGCCGGAGACAAGGGTGGGCGTCTTCATACCGGCAAAATCCGGCTCAAAAAGTCCGCCGAAGCCGCCGATACTCGAAACAACGCCCGGAATATTGGTGCGTGCGACGTGCTTTTTGATAAGCTCGACCGACTTGTAACCCGCGGTTACGTCAACGCCGGCTTCCTTGTAGCTGTTGCTGTAGCTTTTTGTATTGCTCATAGATAAAATACCTCCTGAATTTATGCCTTCGGCTCCTCGCCGATCTTGTGTTCGTATTTATTGAAATACTCTCTCTCGTCCACCTGCATGGGATAATTGCCGGTGAAGCAGGCGTCGCATATGCCTATGTCGTCCATGCCGCCGACAGAGTGTATTCCGTCCACCGAGGCAAAGCCCAGCGAATCGGCTCCCACCGCCGCGCAGATCTGCTCCACCTTCATACTGCTGGTGATAAGCGAACCGCGGTCGTTGATGGTCGTGCCGAAATAGCAGGTGTTGAAAACAGGCGGCGATGATATGCGCAGATGCACCTCTGTGGCGCCCGCCTTGCGCAGCAGACCGATGATGTGCTTGGCGGTCATTCCCTTGATGATGGAGTCGTCTATCAGAATCACGCGCTTGCCCCTGATGATGGATTCAAGCACATTCAGCTTGACTTTCAGCGCACGTCTGAACGACTCGTCGTCCTTGCCTATGTGCGCCTGCGAGATGTATTTGTTCTTGATAAGCGCCGTGCCGTAGGGAATTCCGCTTGCCTGAGAATAGCCTATCGCAGCCGATATGCCCGAATCCGGCACGCCGCAGACGATATCCGCCGCAACGGGATGCTCCTTTGCCAGCAGCTTGCCTATCTCCATGCGCACCTCGTGAACGCTCTTGCCGTTGATCACCGAGTCGGGACGCGCAAAGTAAACGTATTCATAAATACAGAGCGCCTGCTTCTGTTTGCCGCAGTGGGTTCTGTCGGAGTGGAAGCCGTCATCGTCTATCATAACGACCTCGCCCGGCTCCACATCGCGCACATATTCCGCGCCAATGCCGTCGAATACGCAGGTCTCGCTGGCGACCACCCAGCAGTCGTCCCCGATCTGTCCCAGCGACAGCGGACGCATTCCCCTCGGGTCGCGCACGGCAATCAGCTTATTGCGGCTCATGATCGCCATGGAATAGGCTCCCTGCACCTGCTCCATTGCCTCGGCAACGGCTTTTTCTATGGAGCCGGAAAGCACTCTCTTGCGGGCGATCAGATAGGCGATGGTCTCCGCGTCGCTTCCCGCCTGAAACATCGCTCCGTCGTGTTCGAGATATTCACGCAGGTCGTTGCCGTTGACCAGCGCGCCATTGTTGGAGAGCGCCATCACGCCCTCCATGTAGCGCATGACAAGCGGCTGTGCAGCCACACGCTCCACAACAGCCTTGCTGGAATTGCGCACATGTGCAATGGCGATCTTGCCCGATTTGATGCTTTTGAGCACGTCGGCGGTAAATACATCGGCAACCAGACCGAGATCCTTGTAGCAGCGGATGGTCTTGCCGTCGGAAAAAGCCATTCCCGCCCCGACACGTCCTCTGTGCTGCATGGCGTAAAGAGCAAGGTGCGTAAGCTCCAGCACCTTTTTTTCGTCGGCGCAGTAGATGCCGAACACGCCGCACTCTTCGCTTAAATTATCATAATTTTCATTATTATATATATTCAAAGGGCAATATCCTCCCTTAAAGCTCTTTCAGTTTTTCCTGCAAAGCAGCGTCCTTTTTGGCGACGCCCTCCGCCATGCTCTTTTTGTATTCCTCCAGCTTTTCGGAAAGTCCTTCGTTGGACAGGGCAAGCATCTGTATCGCAAGCAGTGCCGCGTTCGCCGAGCCGTCGATGGCGACAGTGGCAACGGGAATGCCGCTCGGCATCTGAACGGTGGCGAGCAGAGCGTCGAGTCCGTCCAGAGTGGAGGACTTGACCGGAATGCCTATGACGGGAAGCACGGTGTGAGCCGCCAGCACTCCGCCGAGGTGAGCCGCCTTGCCTGCGGCAGCGATGATCACGCCGAAGCCGTTTGCCTTAGCGTTTCTGCTGAATTCGGCAGCCGCGTCGGGCGTTCTGTGAGCCGACATGACTCTGACCTCATATTCCACTCCGAAATCCTTCAGTGTGGTAATGGCTGGCTTGACGACAGGCAGATCGCTGTCGCTGCCCATGATAATTGCGACTTTTCTGGAAAAATCAGACATAGATAAAATCATTCCTTTTTGTAAAAAGATTTTGCTGCTTATCATATAAAACCAACAAAAGGCAAGTTTTTCTTTACTGCACAGAACATCTTATGATGGACTGATATAGGTACAAACAGAAAATCTTGCCTTTTACGTCAGATATAATAATAATTCTTAGATGGAAACAACGTCGGCAATCTTGAAGAGTTCTTCCTCGAAGGGCTTGGTCATCTCGAGCGCCTCGTCGATGTCGAAGTCAACGACCTTATCCTCTTTGATACCGACAACGCGGTTGCCTATGCCCTGTTCAAGCAGTTCGACGGCGTGATAGCCCATCTGTGTGGCAATCACACGGTCGCGCACTGTGGGAGAGCCGCCTCTCTGCACATGACCGAGAATGGTAGCTCTGGTGTCGATGCCGGTCAGCTCCTGGATATGGCGGGCTATGTTCTCAGTGCCACCTACGCCCTCGGCAACAACAATGATGAAATTCTTCTTGCCGGTCGCCTGTGTTCTGGTGATCTTGGGAATAACGTCCTTCTCCAGATCGAACGGAATCTCAGGTACAAGAATGGCGGTAGCGCCGCATGCGATGCCTGTGTGAAGGGCCAGATATCCCGCGTTTCTGCCCATAACCTCGACCACGCTGCAGCGGTCGTGAGACTGCGAGGTATCGCGGATATTGTCCACCATGTGCATGGCTGTATTCATAGCGGTATCGAAACCGATGGTGTGATCGGTGCTGCTGATGTCGTTGTCGATGGTACCCGGCAGACCGACGCAGGGAATTCCGGCATGGGTGAGGTCGCGTGCGCCTCTGTAGGAGCCGTCGCCGCCGATTACCACAACGCCCTTGATGCCAAGCTCGCGGCAGTAATCCGCAGCCTGCTGGACGCCCTCGGGTGTTCTGAATTTCGGACTTCTGGCGGTGTAAAGCACGGTGCCGCCTCTGTGGATAATATCAGAAACGCTTCTGAGATCCATCTTGACGACTTCACCTGTAATCAGACCGTTGTAGCCTCTCTGCACGCCGTAGACGTCCATGCCCTTGTAGATAGCCGTTCTGACGACCGCGCGGACAGCCGCATTCATACCCGGCGCATCGCCGCCACTGGTGAGAACAGCGATAGAATTTGCATTGCTCATTATTATAATCCTCCCTGAGATGTGAATTATGTTGCCGTTTAAGACCGAAGATATAACTGTTCAATCTTACGCTCATGTCAATTATATCATAATATCAAAATTTAGCAACAACTTTTTGCCAAAAAACAAGTAATTTTCAATTTTTTTCAAAATTTTGCCGTTTTTCATAAATTTAATTGTAGTAAGCCGCATGACATACAAATTTCACTGACTCTCGTACCGTACCGCGACATTTCCCTCGCCTAAAATGCGGGTCAGCTCGTCGAGCATGACGCTGTTCATCATCACGCGGTATTCCGCCGGCGCCTCCACAAGCTGTCCGCTGTCGGCGCAGCGTATGAACACTCTCGATATGCCGTCAAATACCTTAATCACCTTGAGCGCACGCTGCCATTCGGAGGATTCCATCGATGGCACCCGCAGGAACAGTATCGGATTTCCCCTGTGCTGTGGTCGCTCCGCCCGAACGGAAGGGCGCTTTTCGTTTTGCGCGGAATTTGTACGCTGCGGTCTGCCGGCGTCGGATGCGGCTGGAGGCAGATTGTCAGCCTGTGCCGGCGTAAAGATCCTCTCGCAGATGATCTTCGGCTCCTCTTCCTCACGCAGGCTGATCCTGCCGTCAATGATCAGCGGAACATGCTCCGCGATGATCCCCGCATAGCCTGCCAGAATCTTGGGGAAAACGATCATTTCCAGCGAACCGCCGGAATCCTCGATGTCGGCAAACGCCATTTTTTCGTTGTTTTTGGAGAGCTTGAGCTTCATCTTCTCTATCATCACCAGCAGCCTGACGCGCTTTCCGTCGGCATAACGCGTGTCGGACTCGTCCTCTGCCGCAGCAATGATCTTCAGCAGCGGAACGGCGTGAATTTTTTTGCCGATATCGGCGTATGCTTCGAGCGGGTGAGAGCTGAGATAAAGCTCAGTCACCTCCTTCTCCATGGCAAGCAGCTCGCCGAGGGGAAATTCCTCCGTTCTGGGAAGCTCTATGTCCTGCCCCTTGCCCTGCTCACCGCCGAAGAGATCGAGCTGCCCCTCTAAATTGTGCCGCTTGTCCTCTTCCACGAAATCCATCACCCTGCCGACCGAAATCAGCATTTGCCGGCGATTGTCCGCCAATCCGTCGAGTGCTCCGCTCTTGATCAGACTTTCCACGGCTCGTCGGTTGACCTCGCCGCCGCATGCTCTGCTGCAAAATTCAAAGAACGTCTTGTATCTGCCGCCTGCCTGACGTTCCCTGATGATATGAAGTATCGCTCCCTTGCCTAAATTCTTGATGGCAAGCAAGCCGAATCGGATTCCTTCGGGCGTGTATGTGAAATGAATATTGCTCTCGTTGATGCTCGGAGGCAGCACGGGAATGCCGATTCTGCGGCATTCGTCTATATACTCCGATACCTTGCCCCGCCAGTCGAGCACGCTTGTGAGCAGTGCCGACATGTATTCACCCGGGAATTTGCATTTGAGATAAGCAGTCTGATACGCCACTACCGCATAGCATACGGCATGACTCTTGTTGAATGCGTACGAGGCGAAGGACTCCATCTCGGAGAATATTTTTTCGGCTGTCTCACGGGCTACTCCGCGGTTGACAGCGCCTTCCACGATCACATTTCCCTCGTCGTCCTTCAGCCCCTCGATAAAGATCATTCGCTCGCGCTGCATAACGTCGTGCTTCTTCTTGCTCATCGCCCTGCGAACTACGTCTGCACGTCCCAGCGAATAGCCCGCCAATGCGCGGAATATCTGCATCACCTGCTCCTGATATACGATGCAGCCGTAGGTCACCTCTAATATGCTTTTTAACCGCTCGTCGTCGTATTTGATCTTTGAAGGATTCCTGCTGTTTTCTATGTACTTAGGGATAGAAGCCATCGGTCCCGGACGGTAGAGCGACAGCACGGCGGTGAGGTCTTCGACGCTCTTCGGCTCCATGCGCTGAAGCACGCTGCGCATACCTGCCGATTCAAACTGAAAGACCCCGGAGGTCTCCCCTGCCGCCATCATTTTAAATACATCGGGGTCATCGTAAGGGATATTCTTCATGCTGAAATCGGGATGTTTGGTTCGGATCATATTCTCCGCGTCCTTGATAACCGTTAGGTTGCGGATTCCCAAAAAATCCATTTTGAGCAGCCCCAGTTCTTCCAGCACCGTCATTGTGTACTGGGTCACGGCGACGTTGTCGTTGACCGCAAGAGGGACATATTCACTCACCGGCAGCCGTGTGATGACCACTCCGGCGGCATGGGTGGAGGCGTGCCGCGGCATTCCCTCAAGGCTCATGGAAATGTCCAGCAGTTCCTTTGCCTGCGGGTCGCTCTCATAGACCGCACGAAGATCGGGCGATTCCTCCAATGCCTGACGAAGCGTAATGTGCAGGGCATTGGGTATCATTCGCGCTATGCGGTCGGGTACGCTGTAGGGCAGCCCCAGAGCGCGTCCCACGTCGCGAACGGCAGCCTTCGCCGCCATAGTGCCGAATGTGATGATCTGGGCGACATTGTCCGCGCCGTACTTTCTGATGACGTAATCAATGACCTCCTGCCGTCGCTCATTGCAGAAATCTATATCAAAATCCGGCATGCTGACACGCTCGGGATTCAAAAAGCGCTCAAAGAGAAGGTCATACTTCATGGGGTCCACGTCGGTGATCCCCACGCAGTAAGCCGCCAGACTTCCCGCGCCGGAGCCTCTGCCGGGTCCCACGGGAATATCGTGCGATTTGGCGTACTGCACGAAATCGTTGACGATCAGGTAATAGTCGGTGTACCCCATTTTATCCACAACCGAAAGCTCGTATTCCAGCCTCGAAACAAGCCGCTCGTCATCGGGGTTATTATATTTCGCCCTAAGTCCCTCATAGCACATATTCCTCAGATAATCCGCGTGGGCTATCCCTCCCGGCACCTCAAAATGCGGGAGCTTGGTGTGTCCGAATTCAAATTCCACATGGCAGCGGTTGGCAATGACAACCGTATTGTCCGCCGCCTCGGGAACTTCGGGAAAAAGCGCCCGCATTTCCTGTTCGCTTTTCAGATAGAATTCGTCGGTGGGAAATCTGAATGCCGAAGGGTCGTCAACGGTGCTCTTGGTCTGTATGCAGAGAAGGATTTCATGCGTGCGTGCGTCGGATTTTCTGATGTAGTGGCAGTCGTTGGTGACAACGAGCGGAATGCCTGTCTCATTGTGCAGCCTGATCAGTCCGGCGCTGACGGTCTGCTGCTCTTCAATGCCGTGATTTTGCAGCTCAAGGAAGAAATTCCCCTCTCCGAACATATCGCGGTATTCCAGCGCCCTTTTGTAGGCGGAGGCATAATCCCCCGCAAGCAGGAAGCGCGGAATATCGCCCGCCAGACACGCCGACAGCGCGATCAGTCCTTCGGTGTGCTCCGACAGAATGCGGCGGTCTATCCTCGGCTTGACATAGAAGCCCTCTGTCCATGATTGCGACACCAGCCTGATCAGATTGCCATAGCCCGTCATATTCTCGCAGAGCAGCACAAGGTGGGAATATTCCGAGTCCAGACCGTGCGTCTTGTCGGTCATGCTTCTGGGCGCGACATACACTTCACAGCCGATGATAGGCTTAATTCCCTGCTTTTTTGCCTCCTTGTAAAATTCAATGGCGCCGTACATCGCGCCGTGGTCGGTTATGGCGACAGCCTCCTGTCCAAGCTCTCTGACGGCGGAGACAAGCTCCTTTATTCTGCAAGCCCCGTCGAGCAGGCTGTATTCCGAATGCAGGTGAAGATGGGTGAACAATTTATCTCAACTCTCCTTTCCCCTCAATAATACACAAATTGCAATGCAGCCCAAAACCGCATTGCAAATCCTTCGTCATTGATAATTATTCGTCCCGCACTTCTATTTCTCCGGTAAGCACCTTGTAAAGATGGCAGTTTTTAGCCCGCTCCACCGCCGGGTTTACGTCGGCTTCGGGAGCGTCGGAAATCACCCTGACGCTGCGGGTAATCACCGTTCTGCCGTCGACATTCTCCATGCTGACGTCTACAAAAATGTCGTCGTACGGAATCCCGCGCTTGCGCAGCACTCCGCTCACTGTCATATTGGTGCAGCTCGCCAGAGCCGCTTCAAACAGTTCTGAGGGAGACATATGGCAGACTCCCTGCTGTACGCGGCTATCGGCAACGATCGGCTCAAAACCGTCCATTCCGTTCTCCGACCGGGTGAGGTACGGCTTGTCCCCGTTTTTCATATTGAATGAATGGATCATATCAATTCTCCTTTTTGTCTTCTCTTAGCCGATTACAAAAAAATGAAAAAAGCGGGAAATCGGAGCTTTGACAATTTTATTAGGCAAGTTTTTTCTCCACTCGCAGCAAAGTATATCTTGATATGGCACTATATTGGTATTCGCCCAAGCCCGTTTTAGATTGCAGCGCGTCTCGCTCGGTCGGCTTTAAAAAGCCTCCCTCGCAGGGGCTCTGCCCCCGCCGCCCCCGCAAGGGCGCTGCCCTTGACCCGCGAGGAGGTCCAGACCCCGGCTGTCGCTTGTCGACAGCTAAGACTCCCCACGCTCGCATTTGCTCGCTAATCAGCTTCGCGCTTTCTTTTTTTCTTTTCTAATTTTACAATCGCCTATTTCATCTAATTCGTTTTACTTTCCTCCGCAAGCTCCATGAGCTTTTTGAGCCTGTGGTTGACTCCGCTGCGGGTGATAGGTTCGCTCAGGCTTTCGCTCAGCTCCCTCAGCGACATGTCCGGATTCTCCAGCCGAAGCTGCGCTATCTCCCTGAGTTCGGGCGGAACACCCGCCAAACCGCGCTTTTCAATCAGCCGGCGGATCGCTGCGCACTGCTGCTCCGACGCTGAAAGCGTGCGGTCAATATTCGCCTGATCGCAGTTGACACGGCGGTTGACATTGTTGCGAAGGTCACGGACGTCCCGCGTCTGCTCTATGCTCTGCACGGAATATAATGAGCCCATTTTCTTCATAAGAGCAATAATGTCGTCCGCGTCCTTGATATACAGCAGCCAGCGGTCTCCCCTGCGCAGCTTGTGTCCCCGAATGCCAATGCGTCCGAGGGCGTCGGAGAGAATATCGCACCTGCGTTCGCTGCCCACGAGAAATTCCATGTGATAATCCCTCCGCGGCTCGGTAACTGTGCCGCACACGATGAAAACGCCCCGGAGAAAAGCCGCCACGCAGCAGTCCTTGTCCAGAATGCCCCCTCCCGCATCTGCAAAACGGGCAAGTATGAGCTTTTTCTGCCCTACGTCGGGGATTTTGACGACGCATTTATTGCCGTTTTTGCCGGAATGCGGCAGGGTCAGCACATCGACAAATACACCGCAGACCGAAGCCGCCGTTTCGCCGATAATGGTTGCGATCTCCTTTTTGTCTGTGGCGTAGGAATCATGCCCTTCGCTGAGCAGTCTGGAATACAGCAAAAGACCGTAAGCCTCAGCCAATTGGCAGCAGTCGCTTTCCGGTCTTATCCGGCATAATTCAGTTTTTGCTACGGTTGAATATGACATTTGCTTTGTGATACCACCTTTAAATGACGGCTGATTCGTAGGTTACTTATCAATATCTCTGTGAGAAATAACCACCTTATTGCCTTTGGAGGCGAGATAGCCGCCGAGATTCTCCGCAATTGTCACAGAACGGTGCTTGCCGCCTGTGCAGCCCATTGCTATGACGATTTCGCTCTTGCCCTCCTTCTTGTAAAGCGGAAGCAGGTAGTCTATCATATCGTACAATCGGCTGAGGAATCCCATGGTGGATTCGTCGTTCATCACGTATTCCCTCACACAGCTTTCCAATCCGGTGCGGTGCTTCAGCTCGGGCACATAATAGGGATTCGGGAAGCAGCGAACATCGAATACCAGATCGGCTTCCTTATTCGGACCGTATTTAAAGCCGAAGGACATTACCCGAATCACCATCTGCGCCGATACGCTGCCGCCGAACATCTCCTTGACGCGTTCCTTTAGCTGTGAGGGGGAAAGCTCGGTGGTGTCGATCAGATAATCCGCCATCTTATAGGCAGGCTCGAGCATTTTTATCTCTTCCTCGACCGCCATTTCCAGCGAACCTTCAAAATCCTCGGCAAGAGGATGCTTGCGTCGGGTTTCCTTGTACCGGTTGAGCAGCACATGCTTGCTGCAATTTATATATAAAACCTTAAACGGTTTTTTTTCCACTTTTAACACTTCAAGGTCTGTGATAAGCGTGCGGAAGGGTTCGCCGCCCCGAATATCGGTGACCACAGCGACCTTGTCAAATTCCTCCTGTGAATTGAGACATATGCGATAGAACCGCAGTATCATCACGGGAGGCATATTGTCCACACAATAATATCCTATATCCTCCAGCGCGTCCACTACCAGCGATTTCCCCGCGCCGGAAAGTCCCGTCACTATTAGAAATTCCATATATTTTACCTCCGCAGAAATTCCTTTTTGATATTTGGGATGTTTATTCTCCTGTTTTGCGTACTTCACATTCCAGCTCCACGCCGGTTTCTTCTCTGACTGTACGCTGAATTTTTTCGATCAGTCCCAAAACGTCCTCACAGGTCGCTCCGCCCACATTCACGATGAATCCGGCGTGCTTGGGGCTGACCTGAGCGCCGCCCACCTGTGCGCCCTTCAAGCCGCACTGCTCGATGAGTCCCCCCGCAAAGTATCCCACAGGGCGCTTGAATACGCTGCCCGCACTGGGATATTCCAGCGGCTGCTTATCCTTGCGGCGTGCCATGAGTTCGTCCATTTTTGCCCTGATCGCCTGTTTATCTCCCTTTTCGAGTCTCAGATTGAGCGCGGTAATGACATATCCGCCGCCCGAATACACACTGTGACGGTAGGCGAAATCCAGTTCATCGCCCTCAAAGCTGCCCCATTCGCCTGTGCTCAGATCAACATGCTCGCAGGAGATAACGGCGTCCTTCATCTCACCGCCGTACGCCCCCGCGTCCATGAATGCCGCTCCGCCGCACGAGCCGGGAATTCCCCAAGCGAATTCCAGACCCGTGAGCGAATTTTCCAGCGCAAAGGCGCACAGTTTGGACAGCTGCGCACCGGAACCGCAATGAATACTCCCGTCGGAATGGAAACCGATGTCGCAGAATTCGCCGCTCAGTTTAAGGACGATGCCCCTTATTCCCCTGTCCGAAACCAGCAGATTGGAGCCGTTGCCCAGCACAAAGAGCGGTATATTTTCTTGTCTCGCAAATCTTATCACAAAATCGAGCTGTTCCTTATTGCTGACTGTGACAAACAGGTCTGCCGTACCACCGATCTTGAATGAAGTGTGGTTTTTCATAGGTTCGTCTGCCCTGACCTCACAGCCAAAGCCTTCAAGCTGATTTTTGAATTGCAGATATTGATTTGCCATCAGGTATTCATTCCTCCGGATTGTGTAATGATAATTTCAGAATAATGCAATGGTTAGCGCCATGATAAAAAATTATTCCGCGTTGATATAGAGATTGGCAGCGCCGATGATTCCCGCGTCATTACCCAGCTTGGCGGTGACAATCTCGGTCTGCTTGGCAAGGTTCTTGCCGAAGCGTTCCTTATTGACATAACTCATAAGAGGCGCGATCAGCGTATCGCCTTCCTTGCTCACGCCGCCGCCTATGCAGATGATGTCGGGCTGGAAAATGTTGATAACATTGGCAACGCCGCAGGCTATGTACGAGATGTATTTATCCACCACCTCTGCGCCTGCCTTGTCGCCCATGCGATAAGCGTCAAACGCCGTTTTGCCGCTGACATTTCTCAGGTCGCCGTCGCAGAGATTCCACATGGCAGAGGTCTTGTTGTCGAGCATTTTGAGCTGCGTCTGATAGATAAGGGCGGTTGCCGAAGCATATGCCTCCCAGCAGCCGTCTCTGCCGCATGTGCAGTGCTTGCCGCTTGCGACGATCACCATATGTCCCAGCTCACCGCCGGCGTAATTGGAGCCGCTGTAGATTTTGCCGTCTATGATGATGCCGCCGCCAACACCTGTGCCGAGAGTGACGCACACCGCGTTCTTGGCTCCTTTGGCTGCGCCCGCAATGGATTCGCCGAACGCCGCCGCGTTTGCGTCGTTCTCAATGAACACCTTGCGTCCCAGACGTTCTTCGAGCTTTTCGGCTACAGGATAATTCTTCATGCCGAGATTGCCGGAGAATTCAAGCATGCCCGTGCTGGAATTGACCGAACCGGGGCAGCCCAGACCGATATGATCCACCTCGTCGAAGCTCACGCCGGCATTCTCCACAGCCAGATGACACGCGGTTGCAATGTCGTCCATGATGTCGTCGGCGGGACGGGGCGGCTGATTGGGGGAATTGGTGGGTACGGCAGCCTTGCCGATGATCGAATTGTTTTCATCCACGACTCCGACCTTGACGCTCATGCCGCCAAGATCAATACCAAGATTGTACATAAAAATACACCTCAACAATTTAATAATTTATGTTAACACACAGCGCCCGAGAAACAAAGGCGCTCATGCATTAATATACAGAATGAATTGCAATGATTTTTACCTGCGAACGATTGACTTTAAATTAACAAAAATCAGCTGAAGCTGTCCCATTCTTCCTTGACCTCGGGCGTAGTGGGAACAACGTCCATGCCGAGATTGTGCAGAAGCTCCTGCGCCGCGTTGTAGCCCATCTTTTTCTGACGGTTGTTCATAGCCGCAACCTCGATGATGATGGCGAGATTTCGACCGGGCTTGACAGGAATGGTGAGCATAGGCAGCTTATTGCCGAGCAGCTCGGTATACTCGTTTTCCATACCCATGCGGTCGTACACCTTGTCGGGATCCCAATTTTCCAGAGCAATCACAAGATCGATCTTCTCGGTGATTTTTACCGAGCCCATACCGAAAATGCGTCTGGCGTTAATGATGCCTATGCCGCGAAGCTCGATGAAGTGGCGGATATTGGCGGGAGCCGAGCCGACCAGCGTCTTGTTGGAGACCTTGCGAATTTCAACGGCGTCGTCGGCAATGAGGCGGTGACCTCTTTTGACCAGCTCAATGGCGGTCTCGCTCTTGCCTACTCCGCTGTCGCCCAGCAGCAGAATGCCTTCGCCGTAGACCTCGACCAGAACGCCGTGACGGGTCACTCTGGGAGCAAGCTCGACATTGAGCAGCGCAATGAGATCGGACATGAATTGCGACGTCGGTTCAGGGGTGACGAATATGGGCATGTTGTACTTCTTTGCCGCGGCAAGCATTTCATCAAACGGCTCGAAGCTGCGGCAGAGAATGAGCGCCGGAGCGCCTTTTGACATCAGATCGTCGAGGCATTTCTCCCTCTGTTCCGCGGTGAAGCCGCCGAGATAAGCCATTTCGGTATTGCCGCAGACCAGAATTCGTCTGTTGTCATAGAAGTTGAAAAACCCAGTCAGTTCAACGCCCAGACGGTTGACTTCGTTGGAAGAGATAAGCACTTCCTCGGGATTTTTTTCGAGATAAACGGTTTCGAGCGAAAATTCCTTGATGATCTTCGCAAGAGATACAGTGAAAGTGATCGCCATTTTATACAACCTTTCCAATATAAATTTATTTCTCGCGCGGAAAATTCATTCTCGCAGCTATAGTTATTGTAATTATATCATACAATTGCATAAAATTGAAGTATTTTTTGATAACTTTTTTGTTTTTTTATCAGAATTATTTCGGTATGCATTAAACAAAAACAAACAAAAAAGCCCGAAGACGGCAAATGATGCCTGCCGTCCCGGGTTTTGAATCAGTTTATGCTTTGTGATTAACGGCATTCTGCGGCTTTCCGTCGATAAACGCCCTGAGATTCTCCGCGACGGTCTTAAAGAGCCTTTCGCGGGTTTCGACCGGCGCCCATGCCACATGAGGCGTGAACACAATATTCTTTGCGCCGCGAAGCGGGGTGAAAGAGGTCATCGGTTCTTCGGTCAGCACATCCACCGCAGCCGCGGCGATAGTTCCCTCATTGAGAGCCGCCGCAAGATCGGCTTCATTGATGATGCCGCCGCGTGAGGTATTCACCAGCAGAGCGGACTGCTTCATCATGGCAAGTGTGCCGCGGTTGATCAGTTCGCGCGTGCCGTCATTTAAAGGGCAGTGTATAGAAACAATGTCCGATTCACTCAGCAGCCTGTCAAGCGTCACGCATATAATATCCGGAATGTCTTTAAGCCGTTCGGGGTGACGGTTGTACACCAGCACATTCATGCCGAATGCCGAAGCGATTCGTGCCACCTTGCGCCCGATTCCGCCGCAGCCGATCAGACCGATCGTCTTGCCGGATAATTCATGCATCGGTCTGCCGAACACCGACAGGTATTTCTTTTGGGTCCAGCCGCCGGCAGCGCAGTCGGCTGTGTATTCGGAAATCCTGCAGAAATAATTGAGTATCAGCCCGAAGGTGTGCTGTGCCACCGCGTCGGAGGAATACGACGGCACGTTGCACACCGTAATTCCCAGCTCATCGGCAGCGGCGATATCCACCTGATCGAATCCCGTTCCCATCAGCCCGACATATTTTAGATTGCGGCAGCTTTCCATCACCCTGCGGGTAATGCGGGTTTTGTTGCATATCACCGCGTCGGAGTCGGCTATCAGCTCCGAAGTGTCCTCTCCGCCTGTCTTGCCGAAAACGCTCAGCTGACCGAGCGCGGCAATTACGTCCAGTGAAACGTCGCCGTCAACGGCAGCCGTATCCATATCGAGAACCGTTATTTTCACCCAATCTACCTCCTGCCATGTTCCTTTCCGGGTGGCAAATCCTTGCGCAAAGAAGAATAGTCATCCGACAGCTCAGAAAATCCCAGAACCAAAAGCAGCTCGGCTTTGGTATTAATGTCAGAAAGGCTGCATTCCATTATGCGCTCTATCTTGCGCAGGGCATAATTGACCGAGTTTCTGTGTACGAAAAGCTCCTTTGCCGTATTCTGCAAGGAACAATTGTTTCGGAAATACGCCCTCAGCAGCGATATGTAATCCGTGTCGTTCTGCCTGTCATATTCCGCCAGCTTGTTCAGGGTCTCTTGAACCAAAAAATTAATCGCTTCACGGTCTTTGAGAGAAATCATGAACCTGTTGAGCCGCTGCTCGGAATAGCTGAAAGGACACCTGTCCTTTCCCCTGCACATCTGGATGATGGCAGTCTTTGCAGCATAATCAAAGAGAACAGGGAGACTGACGATGCCGTTTGCCCTGTAGCTGACGCCAATATAAATGCTGTATCCGTCACCAAGCTCCTGCGGGATTGCGGAAAGTCCCTGCTTTAATACGGCAATCGCGCTGTCTGCATCGGTATCGGCAAATACCACCGCCACCTGATAACCCATATCCAGAATCGCCGCCGAAGAATCCTGCATGGTCAGACCGTTCTCGATATGCCTTATCACTGAAGTCATGCCGCTGCATGCGTCAGAGAATCCGCCCTTGCCGACAAAATGACACACCGCAACGCAGTAGTCGGAATATTCCGCAAAGCCGTATTGTGTGAGTATCCCGCCGTAATACCTGTATAGCTCAGGCATTGCGATGATTTCCTGAAGCAGCTTTGACACGCTGATCACCGGCTCATAAAAGCGGATGATTTCCTCATAAACCAGACTGATCAGCGCCGGAAGGCAATCGGCAGAGCCGACCTCCATCAACGGCATGGAAAGCCTGTCGCTCAACAGACGGAGCTGCTCCAGCTCATAGGCGCTGTATTCGTCCCTGCTTATGATCAGAGCACATGCGCCATTGACGCTCAGCAGCTCCGCCGCGTCGAGTATACTGCACTTTCTGTGGCGCGTGGTGTGAAAGATGACCACGTCATGCTTCTGCACCTTTTCAGCGGATGTACGGTCTTCCACCACTGTCACACGGAGCACCGGAAGCTCTGTAAAATCCTTGCCTGCCGTTATCTCCAGATCATATTCAAATGATTCGCTTACCCTGCGAAAAAGCTCTCCAGCTGTCATAGCCACTGACAATCACTCCCGGTTCAGTTCAAGTGAAGTTCACTCACTTGAAATTATACCACATTTTTCATGACTGTCAAGTTTTTTCACTTGTTTTTTTGATGAAAATTTCAGCAGTCGATCACCTTCGACTCGACTTTTTCCACTATAAGATCGACAAATTCCGCGGGAGTCATAGCGCCGATATCGCCGTCCTTGCGGGAGCGGATGGCAACTGTGCCGTTCTCGATGTCCTTGTCGCCGGCGATGACCATATAGGGAATTTTCTTGACCTGCGCCTCTCTGATCTTGTAGCCGATCTTCTCGTTGCGGTCGTCGACCTCACAGCGGATTCCCTTTGCCTCGAGCGCCTTCTTCACCTCATAGATGTAGTCGAGATGTCTGTCGGCAATGGGCAGGAGCTTGACCTGAACCGGAGCAAGCCACGTCGGGAAGGCGCCGGCAAAATGCTCTATCAGAATACCGATGAATCTCTCTATGCTGCCGAATACAACGCGGTGAATCATGATAGGACGGTGCTTGTTCCCGTCCGCGCCGACATATTCCAGTTCAAAGCGTTCGGGAAGCTGGAAGTCAAGCTGGATGGTGCCGCACTGCCATGTTCTGCCGATGCAGTCGGTCAGGTGGAAGTCGAGCTTCGGGCCGTAGAACGCTCCGTCGCCCTCGTTGACCTTGTAATCATAGCCCAGCTCCGTAATGGACTGACGGAGCGCCTCTGTCGCGACCTCCCAATCCTCCTCACTGCCCATGGAATCCTCCGGCTTGGTGGAAAGCTCGATGTGATAGGTAAATCCGAACTGCTTGTAAACCTTGTCGATCAGCTTCACAACGCCCTTGATCTCATCCTTGATCTGATCCCGCGTCATAAAGATGTGCGCGTCGTCCTGCGTGAAGTTTCTCACGCGCATCAGCCCGTGCAGCGCACCGGACAGTTCATGCCTGTGAACCAGGCCGAGTTCACCCATTCTCAGCGGCAGGTCACGATAGGAATGCATCTTCATCTTATAAACCAGCATACCGCCGGGACAATTCATCGGCTTGATGGCAAAGTCCTCATCGTCAATCACGGTGGTGTACATATTTTCCTTGTAGTGGTACCAGTGGCCGCTGGTTTCCCACAGATGACGGCTCAGCATGATGGGCGTCTGGATTTCTTCATATCCGGCCGCTCTGTGTATCTCGCGCCAATAATTGATCAGCTCGTTCTTCACAATCATGCCCTTGGGAAGGAAGAACGGGAATCCCGGACCTTCCTCCATCAGCGTGAAGATTTCAAGCTCCTTGCCGAGCTTTCTGTGGTCGCGCTTCTTGGCTTCCTCCAGCATCGTGAGGTGCTCTTCCAGCTGCGCCGCCTTGGGGAAGGACACACCGTAAACGCGGCAGAGCATCTTGTTTTTGCTGTCGCCGCGCCAGTATGCGCCCGTGCAGTTGGTGAGCTTGAACGCCTTGACAGGCGCGACGCTCATGAGGTGAGGTCCTGCGCAGAGGTCGGTGAATTCCGCCTGCTTGTAGAAGGAAATATTCTCGCCCTTGTCAACATGCTCGTTGCAAAGCTCCACCTTATAAGGCTCCTGCATTTCCTCGAGCAGCTTGACTGCCTCGGCGGGAGCAAGCTCAAAGCGGGAAATCTCTACGCCGCTCTTGACGATCGCCTTCATTTCCTTCTCGATGGCTTCAAGGTCTTCCGCCGTGAATGGCTTTTCCACGTCGAAATCATAATAGAATCCGCTGTCGATGGAAGGTCCTATTGACAGCTTCGCCGCGGGGTAAAGGCGCTTGACCGCCTGCGCCAAAATATGCGATGTGGTGTGCCAGAATGCCTTTTTGCCGTCGATATCGTCAAATGTGAGTATCTCCACCTCACAGTCATCATGCAAAACGGTGCGCAGATCGCACACATTTCCGTTCACCTTTGCGGCACATGCGGACTTGTAAAGACCCACGCCAATGGATTTTGCAACGTCTGCGACCGATACTCCGGCTTCATATTCCCTGACGTTGCCTTTCAACGTTACCTTGATCATAATAATACCTCCAAAAAATAAATTTTTTATACATCGGAAAATGAAAAAGCTCACCCCGAACGCACCTTGAAGTACATTCGGGGTGAGGCAAAAATCAAAGGATAAGCCCCACGGTTCCACCCGTGTTGAAGCGAATACTTTTTCGCTCCCGCTCAAAGACCTTTAACGCAGCCATGCGCCGAGACTTGCACAGCACAGAAAATATGCCGCTTTTGCGCCTCGGACTCGGGAGCGGTTTATGCCTTAAAACTCCGTCTGCCCTTTCAGCTTACGGGCAGATCTCTGTGACATGGAGCAATGAGGTTTGTTCTCCCTCAACGTTTTATCAATTATTCCGATGTGATCTTGTTTACACTATCATAACTCAAAGAATCAGATTTGTCAACAGCTTTTTTGAAAAAATAATCAGCCCATGACCTCGCTCGGGTCGTATTCAAACGGAACGTCAGGGTGTGAAGCGCTTGTCGCCTGCGTCGTGCTCTTCGTGGTACTTGCGGTAGTAATAGTACTTTTGGCAGTGCTTGCCGCCGTACTCTTTGTGGTACTTGCCGTAGTGTTTGGCGTGGTATCAGCCGTAGTCGGATCGCTCTGCGAGGCTTCGGTCTCTGAAGAAACGTCCTCAGAGGTCGTTTTTTGCGTTGTCTTCTTTGTGGTTCGCTTGGTTGTTTTGCGGGTGGTCGTGGTCGTTGCAGCTGTCGCCTTGGTCGTTCTGCGGGTGGTTGTGGTCGTTGCTTTCGTAGTTAAAGTTGTCGAAGTCGTTGAAACCGTTGTGGTTGTGACGGTGGAAGCGGTTGTCTTTGCCTTCCCGTCAAACAGCTTTTCAAAGGTCTCTTCGTCAATATTGCCCGTTGCCTTGACGCCGTTTGCCTTGCGGAATGCGTCTATTGCCTTTTCCATAGCCTTATTATAGCTGCCGTCCGCGTCGTCTTTATCGAGATACCCCAATGCGCAGAGCCTTTTCTGCACAGCCTTTACAAGAGCATTGCTCTTGCCTGGAGCAAGCTGTTTTTTGTCATATTCCGGCTCCTTTTCGGAAGGCATGGAGCTGACTTCATCTGTCTTGGAAACATCGGACACCGAAACAGGGATTTTGCCGTCGTCCCGTCTGATCACGCCCGGAGAACCTGCCGCCTGAATCGCAATTCGGCTGACAAGCCATCCCACCCCCAACAGAAGCACAACAAGCGCAGCCGCCTTGGCAAAAAGCGGCACGCCGTACTTTCTGCGACGACGGTCGTCAGCTTCTTTGCGCGAATACGGTATTGGCTCCGCGGCATTGCTCCTGCCGTAATCGACGAAATCTTCAATGGAATCCTCGTCCACATCATAGCTCGCGTAATCTCCCGCTTCCGGCACAGCCTGCGGTTCGGGAGATTCTTGCAGCCATGCAGTCTCATCGGCTGAACTGTCACTGCCGACGTTCTCGGGAAGTATCTGAGAAGCAAGAAATGCATCCATATCTCCGTCGTCCACAGAATAATCTTCCGCTAAAGCCGGCGACAGACTGTCGCTTTCCTTTGATTCCATATCAATGAGAAGCTCGGCAACCAGATCGTCAATTTTCGGGACGCCAAGATGCATTTGCATTTCATCCGCTTTGCTCTGCAGATCCTGTATCTGTGTGATATCATATGACGGAGCGGACGCTTCCTCCGAATCAGGTATCTCGCCTGATTCGTCAATCGTATTGTCCTGCCACTCTGTCAATTCTTCCACCGCGTCATCGGGTCTGACAGAAACAAATTCGCCGTCAAATACAGGATCGTTCTCGTCAAAAAGATCGTCAACTTCCGATGCCGAATTTTCAGTATCATCCGGGGCATCAGACGCAACGGTATCCTGTTGCTCCTGCCATTGTGCCGGCTCGTCCTCGCCGGAAATATCGTCCAGACTGTCGATGAGCTTGGCAATGTTGTCGAAGGGGTCGCCGTCGTCTTCCTCTGTTTCTGACAAAGAAAACATATCGTCGCCGCCTCTGCGGAGCATTTTCTTTAAAGCATGCATCGTGTACTCGACGATCTCCTCCTGACTCGGAGCAAATTCATATTCCGACGGCTCGACGGAATCATCGCTAAGAAGTTCATCAACAGACTTTTTTTCAGTCAGATCTCTGAATGTCAGCAGCTCTATTTCACAGTCGTGGTCGATAACATTGTCCAGTCCCAGTCTTTTTCCGTCAACCTTAACGGCAATCGCAGACTTGGTATCCTGCGAATCGAATTCCTCAAGAATATCGGAGACTGTCATTCCCGAATCAAATCTTTTGGTTTCTCCGTTGATTGTTATCTTTATCATATGTCATGATTCCCCCCGGCACAATGATCATTTTGGTAATAGTATGAATTATCAGCCGACCGGAACCTCAGTTTTACTGTCAACCTCAGTCGTATTCTCGCTGCTTGCGGCGGCGTCAGATGATGCCTGCTCGCTTTCGGCGGCTGTTGTGTTTTTGGTGTTTTCGGCGGTATCCTTACCTGCCTTTTTAGAGGATGAAGCCGTCGTGCTCTCCTCCATAGAGGATTCGGCAGATGTGGCAGCGGTAGGCTTTGTTTCCTCCTGAGAAGCCGGCGCAGTTGTCTGTTCCTGACCGGAAGGTGTGGTCTGTGTCTCACTTTCACTGGCGGAAGTCTGCGCTTCGGTTGCCGACGTCTCGGTTTCCGTGGTAGTAGGCAGGTCGGTGGTTCTGGTGGTGGGAGCCGTTGCGTTGCTGTCAAAAATCAGCGAATAGGTGGTCTTGTCCACTTCTCCGGTGACTTCGAGGAAATTTGCCTTTTGGAACTGCATAACCGCAGTTCGGGTTGCCTTGTCATATGTGCCGCTCACGTTGCTCTGAGACAGGTAGCCCAGTGACGCAAGCGTCTTCTGCACAGCGTCCACCATATCTCCCGTGTCGCCTTCCGTCAGCTTTTCGGCAGTGAATTCCGGCACTATGATCGGCTCGGGTTCCTGATCGTCGTTGAAGGGCTTAATGATCGTGCTGGTCGTGGAATAATCATACTCCTCGGCGGACACGGTGTCGTTCTCCCCCATGACGGAAAAGGCGACAAAGCTCAGCAGCCACGCGATTCCCGTTACAATTACCAGAAGTCCCGCGATCTGCTTGACTCCCCTGAAAAAGCTGTAGCGCTTTTTCAGGCGTAGCGCAGAGGAGTCATCGTCGCCGTAATAGGACGAATAAGAACCTGCCTCTCCGTATGTCGGCTCAGGTCTTACCGGCTGGAACACATTGGTGTGTCCTATATCCTGTTCCTGAGCGGATATATCTACGCCGTCATCGTCGGATTCCGCACCAGACGGTTCGCAATCGCCTCCGGTGACAAACACCTTCACATCATCATCTTCCTCAACGGAAGGCTTCTCTGTCTCTGATTTTTTGACAAAGACCTTTACATCATCGTCTTCGTCATCGTCAATGAAGGATTTTGCCTCAAGATTCTGTGCGCTCATAGCGCTTGCAAGAGCATTCAGCTCTATCTCGCCGCCATTGTCCGACGGCTCAAATTCCATTGTATCGTCTTCGGCAGGCTCACTGATTGAAAGGCTGTCGTTTTCCGCAAGCTCGTCCGCAATATGCCAAAGCTCTTCCGCCGATATCTCTTCCTCTGCGGCTTCGCTGTTATCCGAAAAGGCTTCTTGCAGACCGTCCACAAGATCCGTAATTCTATCGGCTAAAATCTGTTCTTCGGATTGCCCTTGCTCGGCTGGCTCTTCGTCGGGCTGCTCCTCTTCGGGCTGCTCTTCGTCGGGCTGCTCCTCTTCGGGCTGCTCTTCGTCGGGCTGCTCTTCGTCGGGCTGCTCTTCGTCGGGCTGCTCTTGCTCGGCTGGCTCTTCGTCGGGCTGTTCTTGCTCGGCTGGCTCTTCTTCGGGCTGTTCTTGCTCGGCTGGCTCTTCTTCGGGCTGTTCTTGCTCGGCTGGCTCTTCTTCGGGCTGT